>CACYXR010000010.1 GCA_902778455.1 uncultured Selenomonadaceae bacterium
CCCACCTGTTCCCATCCCGAACACAGAAGTTAAGCACCCATACGCCGAAAGTACTTGGCTGGAGACGGCCCGGGAGGTTAGGGAGCTGCCGGTTTGAAAGGACGTCCGCATTTTGCGGACGTTCCGTTTATGGCGGGCGTGGTGAAGTGGTTAACACACTGGATTGTGGCTCCAGCACGCATGGGTTCGATCCCCATCGCTCGCCCCATACGCAGGGGTATAGCTCAATTGGTAGAGTAGTGGTCTCCAAAACCATTGGTTGTGGGTTCAAGTCCTACTGCCCCTGCCACGAAATTTTAAACCGCGCTTTTGGGATAATAGCGCGGTTTTTTATTTATGTTTTACAAAATACAAAAATAGGATAAAAAGATTATTATTTATCATATGATAAAATATAGATACAAAATATAGCGTTTTTGCTGTTTGCATAACACAGAATATCTGATTTTCCAATAGAATCAATGATTTGAGGAAAAAATAAAGCTATCAGTATGGAAAACGCAAAGGTTTTGTGTTATAATTACCCCAATATCTATAGAAGCACTGAGCAAGTCAATTCAGGACCTTGCCGGGGGGTGTCGGGCAAGGCATAGTAATGCTATGTCGTGTATTGTTGACACAGCAGACGTTAACCTCGAATAGGGAATGAAGGAACTGGTTTGGTGCTTTTGTCATATAGGCGTTACTCCGACATTTATAGGAAAATGTTGGAGCCTTTTGGCGCTGAGTTTCTTTGCTTTCAGTGAAAAAGTGAAGGGAATCTTATAATGTGGCTGCACAGTGGGGTTATGGCAGTCCTGGGGGGAATCGCAGTGAAATTTGACGAGAAGATATCTTCTCTGATGGAGGGCTTTACGCCCAAACAGCTTTTGATGATGGCCGGCGTGGCTGGAATCTTGACGTTTGTGCTGTTGTATTGGGGCTTGTCGCATTTGATTGGGAGCGGCGAGAAGCAAGAACAGCCACAGCAGCCGGTTGTGCAGATGGTCAAAGTCGTCCAGGCAAAGACTGATATCAAGGCACGAGAACAGCTCAAGGACAGTATGCTGCAAGTCGTGGAAGTGCCGGAGTCCATGCTTCCTGCAGGCGCATTGACGGAAATCCAGGGACTTGCGGGACGGCCTACACGCGTCGCTATTATGGCGGGTGATATCCTCACGGAGAGGAAGCTTTATCGGGACATCAAGGACTCCGGTTTCACTGGAATCATTCCGGCGGATCGTCGGGCTATGTCAATCGCCGTTTCTGATGTAACGGGCGTTTCCGGTTTCATGAAGCCGGGTGATTATGTGGATGTGATGTTCATCACTGAAAAGATGGACAGTACCAAGATATCGGGTGAAGTTATATTACAGAACGTGTTGCTTTTGGGGGTCAACAGCACAGCAGAACGAACGGAAGGAAATCAGGATACAAAGAGTAACGAATTGCAGGGCAAAACGGATGCTGCGTTTGGCGGGAAACCGATGACGGCTACGTTGGCTGTGCGTCCCGAAGAAGAACTCCGGCTTGCTGTAGCGGCACAGGCGGGGCAGCTTTATCTCGCGCTTCGGCCTTATAAACCAACCAATAAGTTTATGTTGGATACGGAATACAGCTTCTTCAAGGGCCGGGCGACGTCGGCACCGTCCTCGCCTCCCGCACCGTCAACGCCGCAGGCTTCGAATCCCGCCCCGCCGATTAGTTCGTCGGATCCGGGGAGCCAGATGGAGATTATTCGCGGGACAAAAGCGAGCAGGGGGAAATAAGGCATGAATCGTATGAAATATAGCGTTGCGGCGCTTGGTTTTATGGGGACGGTTTTTTTTACTCCTGCAGCGCAGGCGGCGGAATTCATCGATATTGATTTGAATGGCAGCTTTCTCTTCGAGGGATCGATGCCGATTACCAATATTGCCATTGCGAATCCTGCGGTGGCGGATATTGTACGGCCTTCGGGATTTGATTCACAGGTACTGATTGTAGGCGTCGGATCCGGTTCCACTACGCTCTATGTTTGGTACGAAAACGGTGTGGTGGAGGATTATACCATTACCGTGGGCATTGACGATATGGGACAGGCCCGAGCCATCCAGCAAGTGATTGGCTTGCCGAAGGTTAGAGTGCAAGTGGTGTCTATTGGGGACGGATCCTCGCGTCGTGTGCTTCTGCGCGGCTCGGTAAGGAATCAGTCTGAGCATGATATGGCGTTACAGGTGGCGAGCCTTTATACGGGGGACACGAAAGAGAAAGACAGTACGGATTCGGGTTCCGCGTCGGCGACTAGTGGTATATCAAGCGGCAGCGATTTCGAGTACGATTTTGATTATCGTTCCAGTAGGATTTATCCGAATGTCATTGATTTATTGACTATTGAAAATCCCGCTCAAATACGATTAGAAGCGCAGTTGATAGAAATTTCTAGTAGTGACGCGAAGGATATTGGTCTCAAATATACCGGTACAGATACTGAAGGTGAAATACAGTTTTCGACCATAGGCCGGTTCTATGGCGGAGAGTCTTTCGTGGATTCTCATGACAGCAGATTCTGGCCGTGGAATCATTTTTCAAAGATTAACGCTTCGCTGAATCTTTTGATTCAGCAGGGAAAGGCCAAAGTGCTTTCTCGCCCGAGCGTATCCACTATGAGTGGAGCAAAGGCGAAAATCTTCATCGGCGGCCAGCTCCCGGTGCCGGTTGATCATCGCGACGGTGGTCAGACCATCGAGTGGAAGGATTACGGCATCCGGCTCCATATCCGGCCCACGGTCGGAGAAAATGGTATGATTACGGCTGAAGTCCATGCGGGGGTCAGCCGTCTCGATCCGTCAAATTCTGTGGTAACTAGCTCCACCACTGTGCCTGCTATTACGGCTCGGGAAGCTCATTCCATTGTAAATCTGGACAATGGTTCCACCATGGTTGTGGGCGGCCTCTTGAATTCGGAGGACGTCAAGACAGTTTCCAAGGTGCCGTTGCTGGGTGACATCCCGATTATCGGAGAGTTCTTCAAGCATACGGAGAGTTCCACGGAGCGGCGTGAGCTGATTATTCTGATTACGCCGGTTATCGTAGATCAGGATACGCCGGCACGCATGTCGGAAAAGATGCAGGATTATTACAACAAGGGACGCGAAGAAGAAAAGGCGCGGAAGGATGTCGACCTCAACGAGGATCGTAAGGCCGCGGAAGCGAAAGCGGAAGAGGAAAAAGCGCGTAAAGAGCAGGAGGAGATCGAGGCCGAGTGGCGCGCCCGCGAGAATAACGTACCTCGCGTGCGTCCGGGGAATGCTTGGGCACGGCCGTATGCTTCTGAGGGAGATGTGGCAGCTGTCGAGGCGGCCAATGCGGCTGCTCCCGGAGCGGGACAGGATAATCCGGATACGCCGCAAAGCGCGGATCCGGACGCGAAACGCAAAATCGAGACTGCAAGGGCGCAGGAAAAAACTCCGGCGCAGCTCGAGGAGGAGGAACGTGCAAGAAAAGCGCGGGAGGTTGCCGTAGACGAATGGCGTTCCGGTAGGGATTCTTCGTCCCGTGTGCGGCCTGGAAATGCCTGGGCTCGGGTGGAGTACCCGCCGGATGACACAGTGTCGGCTGAGGCAGGGCATGATATTTCGGCGGCGCAACAAGGAGAGACGGCGTCTTCATAAGAATATTACATTGTGAAAGAATCGTCTGGAAAGGAGGCCGCGCGCATGGAGGAACGCTTGGAGGAACAAGTGCGTCGTGGCAGCGTCATTACGGTTTTCAGCACGGCCTCGGCTGTGGGCAAGACGCTGGTTGCCATCAATATGGCCGCAGAATTGGCGCGGTTAGGATTTCGTGTCTGCCTTGTAGACGTCGATCTACAGTTCGGCGACGTTTGCAATTACCTTCATCTCGTGCCGGAGCGTACGATCGCGGATGCGCAGAGAGCTGCGGAAACGAATGCGGATTATTTCGATGTAATGCAGTTCCTTGACATTTATACGTGCGACGCCATTTCGTTTTCGGTGATGGCGGCACCGCTTCGTCTCGATGAGGCGTACAATATGTCGGGGATGTCCGTGCAGCATATCTTGCAGCAACTTCAGTTCCATTTCGATTTTGTAGTAGTGGACACCACGTCGGCTTTTAGCGAGACGAACCTGATGATCATGGATATGAGCACCATTATCACATTCTTGGGCATTGTAGATTTCATTCCGACCATTAAGAACATGAAAATCGGTTCCGATACGATTCGCAGTCTCGGCTATGAGTCCAGCAAAATCCGGCTCGTGTTGAACCGCAGCAATTCCAAGACCAAGATTGACCTTGAGGATGTGGAGCATATTCTCGGGGAGCCGTTTTACCATATTCTTTCCAATGATTTTGGCGCCGCATGGGACGCCACGATGGCGGGCGTTCCTTTGGTGCGTTCCGCGAATACGGCGTTGGCGCGGGATTTGCGGGCGTTGGTAGCGCGTCTCACAAATCTTGAGGTGGAGAATCAGGCCGATTCGGATACCGGCGTGTCCTCGTGGTTCAAACGCATCTTCAACTAATTAGGGTAGGTGCTGGCAAGTGGATTATCAAGTAATTTTGATTGAAAACGATCGGCTGACTTTGGAGCGCTTGTCCGGTGTGATCAGCAGTACGCCTGGATTTACGCTGGCGGCTCGATATCAGCATGCCGGGGATGCTTTGGGGCAGTCGGCGATGTTCAAGCCTAACATCGTTCTTCTGGATATCGATGTGAAGGGCAATCTTGCACTGATTCCGGAATTTATTGCCTCTTTTCCGAGTGCGGTGTTGATTTGTGCCAGCAGTCACTGGGATGCTGCAGACGCAGAACAGATGGTTCAGGCGGGCGCCAAAGGATTCCTTGTGAAACCTTTCTCCGGCGAGGAATTGACACAGGCTGTCCAAATCTTTGGTAAGAACGGCATGGCCAGAGGGTCGGAGGTGATGGCCTTTTTCAGTCCGAAAGGCAAGAGTGGTAAGACAACACTGATTGCGAATTTGGCCATGAGTCTTGCAGCCAAAATCGGCGAACCGGTAGGGATAATAGACGCGGATTTGCAGTTTGGGGATATGGCTGTCTTTTTCAATCTGGAGCCTAAAAGCACTATCGTGGAAGCGACCCGAGACGTCAAATTCCTTTCGCCGGTTACCTTGAATTCTTATTTTGTACCGGTGCCGGAAGCGGAAAATATCCGAGTGCTTTGCGGGACCAAGATGCCGGAATTAGCTGAGATGGTTGAGATTGCCCCTTTCGAGGATATGGTGCGCATGGCGCAAAGCCTGTTTCGGTATGTGCTGATTGATTTGCCGCCGGGATTCAATCCTATCTCCGTGGCTGCATCGGAATTGGCTAATACCACTTATATGGTGGCCATGGTAGGCGGCGGCTACGAGGTTTTGCACATGAAACGGGCCTTGGAGATTTTCAAGGCGTGGCCGGATTACGAATCGCGCGTAAAGACCATTTTTACTCGTGTTTCGCCATGTACGGACGAGGAACGGAAAATCTTGGAAAAAGAGTTGGAATATCCAATCAGCGCCATTTTGCCAAACGAGTATCTTCTCGTCTCAGCTGCGGCAAACAGTGGGCGCATGGCGGTGGATATCCAGCCGGATACGCCGCTTTCCAAGCAGATTAGTCGTTTGTCGAAGGACATCATGGGGCATCGGATTCAGTGGGGTGAGCAATGACCATTTTGATTGCCGTTGCGTGCGGTATCCTTGTATTCCTGATGTTCGTGTTCTTTATCGAGTACACGCGTCGGAGCCGGAATGCCCTGCGGCAGCGTATGAGATATTACGCCGACGGGTCATATGCCAAGGATTCGAAGTCGGAGGCAAAAAAACAGAAGCAGCAGACTGGCGAGAAGATCATGGACTTTGTCAAACGTATGGCAAAGTATTTGGTCAAAATAAAGCAAGCGGAAACCCTCGACCTGAAAATGCAGCAGGCGGGGCTGCCAATCCTTGGTTCTGAATTTCTCGTCATGGCGGCAATAGGCGGTGTGTTGGCCGGTTTCGCTGTTTTTCTTTTGACCATGAAGCTGTCTTCTGCGTTGATTGTGGTGTTTGCGGCTCTTGTCGGCGAATGGTTCTATGTTCTCTACCGTATCGACAAACGTCGCAAGGATTTTGTCAATCAACTCAGCGACTGTCTCACGACCGTGGCCAATGCTCTGCGGGCAGGCTTCAGCTTTTTGCAGGCGATGGAGTTGATTTCCAAGGAAATGGAGCCGCCCATCAGTGAGGAGTTTGCCCAGACGATACGGGAAATGAAGTTGGGAACCCGTATGGAAGACGCTTTGGAGACTATGGACGTGCGGGTGGGATGTCCGGATTTTTCCCTTGTGATTGCCGCCGTTCTAATTCAGCACCAAGTGGGTGGAAATCTGGCACAGATTCTAGACACGATTAGCAACACTATCAATGAGCGCATCCGTATGCGGCGGGAAGTGATGGCATTGACGGCGCAGGGCCGAGCTTCGGGTTGGGTGCTGGCGCTTTTGCCGATTGCTTTGGCGGCGATACTCAGTGTTATGAATCCGTCGTACCTTGCGCCGTTGTGGGAGGATCAAATCGGGCGTTTAGCCATCGGAGCGGCGCTGGTGTTGGAGTTGATAGGATTCATCGTTATCAAGCGTATCGTTGATATTGAAGTTTGATGAGTATACGGCAAATGTGTCTCGGAAGGTGTGCTTGTTTTGATATTTGGGCCTTAGGGCTTGAATATATTCGAAGTTAGATTTTATATTTTTAAGGGAGATGGTCATGATGTTGCAAAAAATCCAGAATTGTATCAAGGAGAGATGTTTGATGCGCAGCCTGGGTGAAAAGGGGCAGGGCATCGTGGAATATGCATTGATTTTGGCTTTTGTTGTGGTCATTGCGATGGCGCTTACGAACGCCGGAGGGTTGCAGGACAAGATAAAGGCTGTTTTTACAAGTG
The DNA here is from genome assembly GCA_902778455.1 of uncultured Selenomonadaceae bacterium. Taxonomy (GTDB): domain Bacteria; phylum Bacillota; class Negativicutes; order Selenomonadales; family Selenomonadaceae; genus RUG12372. Next base: position 6,914 of record CACYXR010000010.1, read on the forward strand.
TAGGAAATGAAGTTGATAAGGCTGGCAGCAATACCAGCAATTCTCCTACAAATCCATAATGGTTATTGTTTTTTCGGTCAGCATGGAAAGCCTCTCGGTTTCGGGAGGCAATCCTTCCATTCAAGGAGGGGCGCCATGAAAAAACAGAAGGGACAAGCCATACTGGAATTCGCCTTGGTGCTGCCTTTCTTTTTGATGCTGTGTTTTGGCATTCTTTTTGCCGGACTCCTGTTTTCCGATTACTTGACGTTGTCTAATTTAGCTCGCGAAAGCGCGCGAGCCGCATCTATTCAAGGCAATGATTATTATCAGGCAATCCAAGATGCCGGGAAGAGTCAAAAGCTTTTGACGCGTCTTTATTCTTTGAACAGCATCACAATTGAGGACGGAGATAATTCTTCGGTGACGGTTACATTGGATGTAAGCCGGAACAATTTTCCGGGGGCGGGCTTTGTCGGTTATATGCTGCCGGGAAACTATAAAATCGTTTATTCCATGTACAAAGAGTACCAAGCACCATCCTCACAGCTATGAGGATAGTCGCCGTGCGGCGGAAATGGAGTGGGACATAGATATGTCAGCATTGTTAGATCGTCTAGGACGGCCTGCGGGCGAAGTGCTTCGTCAGAGACCGATTTTCGCCGGACGGCGTTCGAAAGCGACGGAAGACGCCTACCAGGAGATAAAGCTGGATATCCATCGGCGCATCGTGGATGAGATGAGCGCTGAGGAACGACAGATGCTTACGGGGCGAGATAATTCCCGCGAACAGGTGGAGGCGTTGATTACCTCTTACTGCAATCGGGTATTGGACGACAATCCCTTTGCCGTGCCGAGAGGCGATCGGGCGCGCATCGTGGCTGATATCTGTGACGAGATGCTGGGATTGGGCCCCTTGGAGCCGCTACTGAAGGACGATACGATTACCGAGGTCATGGTCAACGGGCCAAAGCAGATATTCGTGGAGCGAGAAGGAAAGCTGTCCTTGACGAAGGTGCAGTTCCATGACGAGTCCCATTTGATGAATATCATCGAGCGTATCCTGAGTCCGTTGGGGCGTCGCGTGGATGAGTCCTCGCCGTTGGTGGATGCGCGTCTTGCAGACGGATCTCGCGTTAATATCATAATCCAGCCGCTTTCGTTGGTGGGGCCTTGCGTGACGATACGAAAGTTTTCCAAATCGGCGCTGTCGGTGGAAAACCTGATCAGCTTCGGGACCATGAGCGAGGAAATGGCGGAGTTTCTCAGAGCCTGCGTCAAGGCACGGCTCAATATCCTCGTTTCCGGCGGCACCGGCTCCGGTAAGACGACAACGCTGAACGTGCTTTCGTCGTTCATTCCCGGGGACGAGCGCATCGTAACTATCGAGGACGCGGCGGAGCTCAGGCTCCAGCAGCCACATGTGGTAACATTGGAAGCGCGTCCGGCGAATATCGAAGGCAAGGGCGAGATCACTATTCGTGACCTTGTACGGAACGCGCTGCGTATGCGGCCGGATCGCATTATCGTCGGCGAGGTTCGTTCCGGCGAAGCCCTCGATATGCTGCAGGCCATGAATACCGGCCATGACGGATCGCTTACCACGGCTCATGCCAACAGCCCAAGGGACGCGCTGTCGCGTCTTGAGACGATGGTGCTGATGGCTGGTATGGATTTTCCGGTACGGGCAATCCGCGAACAGGTGTCCTCGGCAATCGACTTGATCTTGCAGCAATCCCGTATCCAGGACGGCAGCCGCAAGGTGACGTATATTACAGAGGTGCAAAAGATGGAGGGCGACACCATCGTACTGCAAGATCTTTTCCGTTTTGTGCAGTCTCATATCGACGAAAACGGGAAAACGGTGGGGAATTTCGTATCCACGGGATTGCAGCCTGGCTTCATGGATAAATTTCGGCTCCACGGAGTTGAGGTTCCGACCAGCCTATTCGCGGAATCGCCGCAGAAGGATTACATGTAAGGGAGCAGATAGCGTATGTTGGTACTGCTGATATCCGCGGTGGGCGCGTTTGGCGTCTTTCTGCTGCTCCGGTATATCGTGAAGACACGGCTGGTGCCGGAAACACAGATGCACCAGCGTTTGCGGAAGCTCAAGTACGGGGCGCAGGTTCAAACGGAGCGTGCGACGGCGACGACTCTGTCGGATATTCCATTTCTAGAACGCACGATTGCGCCGTTTTTCCGATCGATTACAGAGTTTTTGCTGCTTTTCGCTCCGCAGGGCGTCCATGACCGACTGGAGCATCGCATTATGCTGGCGGGAAAGCAGGGGGTTTGGAGCGTTACCGCTTTTGTCTGCGGTTGGGTGCTTTCTGTGGGCGCGTTTCTTTTGTTGGCTTTGTATTTATTGTCGGGTTCTGATCTGCCATTCATCCAGCGGGCAGCTTTGTTCGTTTTTGGTGGTGTCATGGGAGCGCTGCTGCCTTTCGCTGTTTTGAATTCGATTATCCGTGAGCGGCAGAAGCAGATTTTGCGTCAGCTTCCGGAGTTCCTTGATCTCTTATGCGTCAGCGTGCAAGCTGGATTATCTTTCGACAGCGGGATTGCAAAGATCGTGGCTCGCATGAAAGGACCGTTCATTGAAGAATGCGAGCGTATGCAGCGTGATGTCCGTATGGGGATGATGCGGAAGCACTCGTTGCAGCAAATGGCGCGTCGATGCGACGTGCAGGAGGTTTATCTGTTTACGACGTCCATCATCCAAGCGGAGCGGCTTGGCACCAGTATTGCCAATACGCTGGTGAACCAGGCGGACAATATGCGTGAGCGCCGCCGCCAGGCGGCAAAGGCGGAAGCTCTTCGCGCCCCGGTTAAGATTGTTTTTCCGCTGGTGCTGTTCATTTTCCCCGCGCTGTTTGTTGTCGTGCTGTTGCCGTCGCTGCTGTTCCTGTTGAAGAATATGTGACAGACTGGCATATTGGCGGAAAGGGGCGTTCCTTATGGTGGGACGGACTGCGAAATGGAGGTCGAGGGGGGCGTCGGAAGGCGCTCCCCTTTTGCATGTGGAGGTCGCAGATACTTTTTTGCGGCGGTTTCTCGGTCTGATTGGACGAAAAGCCATAGCGCCGTCCCATGCGCTACTTATCGTTCCGTGCTCCGGCGTTCAGATGTGTTTTATGCGGTTTGCCATTGACGTGGTTTTTTTGAAGCGGCGTGAGGGGGGCGAAAGCTGGCAGGTGATCAAGGTTGCACATAAGCTTCAGCCGTGGTTTGGCATCAGCATTTGCATGGATGCAGATGCGGTGTTGGAAATGAGTTGGGGCGAAGCGAAACGATTGGGAATGGAAGCAGGAATGATTTGGGAAGAAATGCAGCACAGTAAATAAGAGCCGGAAAATTGCTAGATTAACCTTCCCCTTTGGGGAAGGCGGCGTGTGAAGCGCGACGGATGAGGTTTTGCTTCTGTTACTGAAAACCTCACCTACCGCCTGGGGCGGCTCCCCTTCCCAAGAGGGGAGGGGGGATTTTTGGCGCAATAAGGACATTGGGAGGCGGACTGGATGAAGGAGCTTGTGAAAAAGAGAATCACGGGTGAGCAGCGTGGCGCATTTATCGTTTTTACGGCGCTGGCGACTTGGTTTTTGCTGATGTTCGTCGCTTTCGCCGTGGATTTTGGAAACTACTATCAGCACCGGACACGTTTGCAGAACGCCGCCGACGCCGCTGCGCTGGCCGGCATCGCGCAGTATGCGGACAGTGAGCTTATCGGATATACCATGTCGGAGAAGGGAAAGGGACGTCTTGTCGCAATTCCCACGAGTATCACGGGGGGAGAAGCCGGGAAATCGGCGACGTTCTCCGCCGACGATTATACGTTCACGAAGCTTGACAAGGTTCCACCTGAAGTACATACGCAGGGCCTAAACTACGTGCAAAAGAACTACCGCAGCGATTTGGACATCAAGGATGACAGCATGTGGAGCGCAGCCCAGGAATCCACGTCTTCAACGACGACGCAGGCGGCGGGCGGAACCACGCAAATCTCGACGACGACATCGTCGTCAAGGCAGTTCTGCTACCGGGTGGATCTTGAGGACAAAATTGCCCCTTTTTTCGCCCGCATTTTCGGAGTGAACGAATTGACGGTGAGCGTGTCGGCCATGGCGATGCTGGACGGTGCGACGAACTCTACGGTAGAGGAACTGTTGCCAATGGTCAGTGGACATATCAATGACATTATCCCCAATTATTATTGGGAATCGATTGCCAATTATGTCAGCAATATTTACGATACGAACGGGAATTTAATAGGAACGACCGGAGCGTCGAATCCGAAAAATCATGACGATTATTCCAATGAAAAATATGGAAAGACAAATATCTATTACCTGGTGTCTGATACACCATTTGATTATTGGGACATCGAATGGGGAGCGCGTGACGGCGTTATTGGCTTTAAGGATAAGGACGAGAACGGTAATGCTGTTACGGACGGCATTTGTGCCGAGCCGATTTACGCCACAGCGGGCGACGATTGTAAAGGGGACGTTCTGACACAGGTTTTTTATTTTGATACGCCAAGCAAAGTGCGTTATAACGGGCAGGATATTATTGGTCTTTTTCTCGATCGGGATAATATCACAAAACAAGTTCGGGGGACATATTTTGGGGCAAAAGATCGTTTTGTCGATATACACATAGGGAAACTTGCAAGTGATGACGCCGTCAAGATCAATCCTAAAGTTCCGATTTACGCCCGGCTGGAAAGCGAACCTGTCCAGATATCCAACCGTACGGTGACAATTAACGGTGAAAAAATAAAAACAGGCGGTCTTACCTCGGTATGCGGCGTTAATTTTTACATAGAATGGAAACCGGACTACTATGACGACGACAAGAGGTTCATCGAGGAGCTGAGGGAGGTCAAGCCGTTTGTATTTGCCTATGACGGGCCGGATCCGAATCGGGGAGACTATGACGGGCCATGGGTTGCAACGAGGGCGATAAAATCGGCAGAAATTCCAAAAATTGGCCGGGATTACAGAGCGGGACAAATTGCTGAAGACAAGGAACCTCTGCTTAAAATCGTAGGCGGCGACCGCAGCGCTATTCCTTCGTCGCTCGTCCAGTCGTCAACCAGCACGCCGGGTCCGATTACTGTTTATATTCCGCATGGGCGTGTGTTCAAGGGCGTCATTTGGGCGCCGAGGAGCAAGGTGACGATCATAGGCGGAGGGAAGATTATCGGGTTCATCGCTGCCCGAAGAATCGACGACAGCCAATATTCTGGTCCTCATAAGTTCGAGAAAGCCCAGCAGATTTCGTTGCCTTCGTTGGCCGCTTTCAGACCGGCCAGCACCACAAAGCACGATTATTTTGACTATGTAAAATCCTATATCACGGATGAATATCACATGGTGTACACACAATTCGTGGACTACACGGACAAAAACCTTTTGCCGTGATAGGCACATGTCTTCGGATGAGGCTTCCGCACAGTGCCAAACGTGCGGAAGTCTTTTTTGCGGTTTTTGCAGAATAAAAGGCTAATAGAGACCTTTTTCTGTTTTTTTTCTTACTCTCATAAGGTATAATAAAATAGAAGACGTATGAGCAGAGGGAAAGGACGTCAATCGCGATACAACGGAGGGGGTTTCTTTGCTTTCGATTCCGGTCAAGTACCTTCGGGAAGGCATGGTAATTGCGCAGAGTATTTATTCCAAAGCAGGAGCCGCTTTTCTTGTAAAAGGGAAACAAATTACAACCCAATACATAAATCGGTTGAAGAGAATCGGTATTCCGTCCATCTCTGTGACGACGGCGGACCCGAATCTGGACGTGGAGCCGCCGGAGGATGTGGTGCAGGAAAAAACCCGTATCGAAGCAATCCAGATTTTGCACGATGCATTCAAGGAATTCAAGAGAAAGAAAGAGCTTGATACGGGGCGGTTGACGACGATTACGGACAGGATTGTCAAGGATGTTCTCACGCGCCATGAACACCTTGTTCAGCTTACGGACATCCGGCTGCATGATACTTATACTTTTGCGCACAGTGTCAATGTCGCGGTGCTTTCCGCCATGATCGGTAAATATTCCGGGCTTTCCGATAAGGATATGCAAAGTCTCGTGCTTGGAGGGCTCCTGCACGATCTGGGGAAAATCGATGTGCCGGCCAAGATTTTGCACAAGCAGGGACGGCTTACGGCCAAGGAATTTGAGGAAATCATGAAACATCCGATGGAAGGCGCCCGCAGAATTCATGAGTTTGAATGGGTGCTTCCGAGATCGAGCATTCTTGCTGCGGTAGCGGCACAGCATCACGAGCGTATCGACGGCTCGGGCTATCCGCGCGGTATCGAGGGCGATCGGATGCATCGGTTTGCGAAGATGGTTGCCATCGCGGACGTTTACGACGCATTGACCAGCGAGCGGCCCTACAAGAAGGCTTACACGCCGTCCGTCGCGTACGGGATCATGAAGATGAGCGAAGGTCATTTCGATGAGGAGCTCATAGAGGATTTCTTCGACAATGTGGCTATTTATCCGGTGGGCACGATACTGAAAACCTTTTACGGGTACGGCATTGTGACGAAATGTGAGTTTGGGCATACGAGAACGCCGACAGTATGCATTTTTGCGGATAAGAAGAGAAAGCTTTTGGAAACACCCATTACGATTGATTTGAAAGACGATTCTCCTAAGACAATCGAAAAAGAGATTTCAGGAAACGACCTTATGGCATTTACCCACAATTTGCGACTCGATCCTTCGAAATATCTCCAGAAGAATGAATAAGGCCAACTCAACTTCAGCAATATGAGTAAAGGAGAACAGGGAGTTTATGAATTACTGGATCGTCGTAGTCGACGATGAGGTTCTGAGCCTGACGAACGCAAAAAATATATTGAACGATCAGAACATGCGTGTAAGCTGCCTGCGTTCCGGTCGGGATCTGCTGAAATTCATGGAAACGCATACGCCGGATCTGATCCTGCTGGACATCATGATGCCTGAGATGGATGGATTTGAGACTTTCCGTGCGCTGAGACAGATGGAAGAGCGGACCGGGCGAAGCCGGACGCCTGTTATTTTCCTGACCGGGGTGGAGGACAGCGAGACGGAACGCCGCAGCCTGAAGGTGGGGGCTTCCGATTTTATCCGAAAGCCGTTCAATAAAGAGGTCCTTATTCGGCGTATCCAGAATACCGTTACAAACACAAAGACAATTGAAAGCTTGACGGAAGAGGCCGCCATTGACAGGTTGACAGGTCTTCTGAACAAAGCGAGCGGAACTGCGCGGGTAGCGAAGCTATGCGAAAGCCGAACAGGAGCGCTGATGTTTTTGGATCTTGACAATTTTAAGCTTGTCAACGATCTGTATGGGCATGACATGGGTGACCGCGTGCTGGCGGCGTTTGCGGATGTCGTCAGGCATAATGTACGGGAAGAGGATGTGGTCGCCAGGGTCGGCGGCGACGAGTTCCTGGCTTTTTTCTGCGATATGCAGAAGGAGGAGGCCGTAGCGGTTCTGACGCAGAGATTGAATGATCAGTTTGTCGGGGAAGCGAAAACTTTGTTGGGCAAGGCCTTGGATATCCCTTTGGGGATATCGGTGGGCGTAGCGATGGCGCCGGAGCACGGTCAGGATTACGGGACGCTTTTCCCGTTGGCAGACGGCGCGCTTTACACGGCAAAGCAAAATGGGAAGCACGGTTATGCAATCCATCGCAAGGAGGTGGAACCGGGAGCCGGCAAAGAAAACCTCAGACGGGAGTTTATCCGTATCTCGCAAATCATTGAAGAGAGAAATGAGGGAAATGTTCCCTTCGTACTTGGACCGGAACCTTTTTCCTTCATATATCGCTTTGTCAAACGATTTTATACGCGGCACGGCGGAAAAGCCGTCAAGATGTTGTTTGCCCTGTCGGGCGACGAGAAATATCTCCATGAGGAAGCGGAACGTTTTTGCTGGCTTCTGCAAAAAAAGCTCCGCAAAAGCGATATCATTATGCAAAACAAGCCGACTCAATTTTTCCTGTTCCTGCCGGAGCTGTCGGAGCAGGATATGGACAAGGTCATTGAACGGATTATGGACGCATGGGGGCAGCGCAAACATGACGGCGTAAAAATCGAGTATATCATGGAACCTGTTGTCTTCGATGAATCGCTTCGTTCTTCGGAAGTCTGTAATCTATGAACCAATAAATACCGGGAGGGATGACGTCTGTGCGAAAGGTCATCTTCTTCGCGTTCCTGATTATCGCCGCTGCAATCGCGGGAATTCTTCATATCAACAACAGCCAGTTGGATACGAATGTGACCGCAAAAACCACAAAAATCGGCGTACTCCTGCGCGGGACACGTACGGACCGCAGTTATGGACAGGCGCATTACGATGCGCTGGAATTCCTGCGGAATCCGCTCAATTTAGATATTGTCTATCGGGAGAGAGTTCCTGCCGATTGCTATAAGGAAATTGTCGACCTTATCCAGGACGAAAACTGTCGAATCATTATAGGCGGAGCCGCTGATTACGATTCGGATATGGAATTAGCTGCCGAGGCATATCCTGAAATCTATTTTTTCCTTGTGGGAGGGACTGTGCATCGGAAAAATATGTCTTCGTTTTTCGGCCGGATGTATCAGGTGCGTTATCTGTCCGGCATTATCGCGGGGATGCAGACACAGACGGGGGAAATCGGTTATGTGGCGGCTTTTCCGATTCCGGAGGTCATCAGGGGAATCAACGCGTTCACATTGGGGGTTCGGAGCGTCCGTCCGGACGCGACTGTGTATGTCCGTTACTGCAACTCCTGGACGGAGGATACGCCGGCAGGGGAAGCGTCCCGGGAGCTTTTTGAGCGGCATCGGATTGACGTCATGACTCTGCATACAAATTCTCTCCAGCCCCATCGGGAAGCAGATGCGCGGGGGATATGGTCCATCGGCTACAACTATGATAACGTTGATGCGTTTCCCGATACTTATTTGGCAGCTTGCGTTTGGAAGTGGGACGTTTATTACCGAAGGGAAATTCTTAGATGCTTGCAGGGAAAGTTTCACGGAAGCAATGAGTGGGTGAATATGGAAGACGGCGTCGTTTCCCTTTCAACGCCTACTGAGCATGTCTCTTTAGAGGTACTGGCGAGAGTGCAGGCGGCAAATCAAAGGCTCCGAAGCAGGGCGTTTGATGTGTTTTACGGTCCGATAAAGGATAATGCGGGGCGTATCCACATTGAGGCGGGGGAATCCATGTCGGATTACGAGATGCTGAATAATTTTAACTGGTATGTGGAGGGCGTAAAGATTGAAGGGCAAGGAGTGGGTGGAGCGTAACCTGCCGTTTGTCTTGGTAGGGTTCATCATCATTGCGTTGGTTGCTGTGATTCGAAGTTTTCGGCTTCCTGAGACGGAACGGCAGATCACCATTGGCTGCGTACTCGTCGGCTCCAAAGCAGATATGGGCTGGAACGGGAGTCATTACAACGGGCTTTTGCATGCCTGCCAGCTGCATTCCGGTATTCTCAAAGTGAAGGAAAACGTCAAAGAGGACGCCGTGGATCTGTTTGCCGCCGTAAAGGAGCTGGTGAGCCAGGGCGCGAATGTCGTCTTTCTGACCAGTTATGGATATGGGGAACATGTGAACAATATTGCTCAACAATATCCCGATGTTGTGTTTTTTTCCATTTCCGGCAAGGGTACGGAAAAAAACTGCACCACATATTTTGCCCGCATGTACCAGATGCGGTATTTGGCGGGCATCATTGCGGGAACCGAAAGCCGGACGGGGGTGCTCGGCTATATAGCGCCTATGCCGAATTCTGAGATTAACCGCAATATCAATGCTTACGCGATGGGAATGCGCGTTTCCAATCCGGAGGCAAAGCTGCTCGTTTATTATACCGGAGGGTGGGACAACGAGCGCGCTGAGCGAGAAGGCGTCGCCCGGCTGCAGGAGGCGGGGGCGGATGTGATTGCCTATCAGGAAGACAAGCCCTATGCGGTGCGGGAGGCAGAGCAGCGCGGACTTTTCAGCATCGGCTTTGACAATGTTTACGAGCAATATTCCGACCGTTTCCTGACGGCGACGATGTACGACTGGGACCTGATTTATGAAAAAGTGCTTGGGGATTATCTGAGCGGCAGGCTGCTGTTATCCGACGGTTATTGGCTCGGAATGGAAGAGCACGCCGTAAAGATGTACAAGATGTCCCCTCTCGTATCGGAAAAAGCGAACTATCTGGCAGCGTCAGCGAAGCAGCGCGTTGCAAAACGAGGGGTTTTTTCCGGCGCCATCTATGACAATCAGGGAATGCTGCGCTGCAGGGATGGCGAGAGGATTGGCGATTATGAGCTTTTTACCGGCATGGATTGGTTCGTCGAAGGGGTAGAAATCTATGAATAAGCATTCATTCCTGGCGAAAAAGGGTACCCTTCTCGTCATGCTTATTTTTGGTTTGGCTCTCTTGTTGGCGGGCGTGATGTTCCGAAGCAGACTGGGCGAGCTTTTGGTTGCGTATACGGAGAACCAGACGAGAAGGCAGGCGGAAACGCTGGCGAGCCAGGCTGCGGAAAAATTCAGGGCGGAGCTGGATAATCTCGCTTATATTGCCTCAAAGATTGAATCCAATCCAAACGAGATTGATCGACTGATGCCGATGCTGTTCAATGAGCGTGGCATCAAGCAGGGACTTTTGAATATCGAGGGGAATGCGCTTTTTGGGGACGCTCTGCCTGTTTACATATTTAACGGCATTCAGACTTCGTTCCGTGGCAAAAGCGCCGTTACCTTTGTCCGAGGGCAGGGGATTCTTTTTACTTATCCGATATTTCACGGCCAAAACATCAAGTATGTTCTCTACCGGCTCTATCCGGTGAGGGCTGTTGAGGAACGGTTCGCTATCCGCTGTTATGACGACGTAGGCAAGGTGCTGATCGCCGCCCGGGAAGGGGATGTGATTGTTCCGTTTTCGGAGGGAACCCCTGAGGATATTGACTTTATGCAGAGCGGAGACGTCAAGGGGTATTATCGATCCATGCGTCGGGAGATGGAGGTCTCGGTGGCTGCTGCCCGCAGTTTTCAAACGACGCGAGGGAAGCTGATCCTGTTTGAGGCGGAAATCCCGGGAACGAATTATTTGGTGGCCGGATTCGTGCCGGAGGAAAAAGCTTCCGAAGGAATAAAGAATATCACGCTTTTGGTGATATGGATTTTTGGCCTTCTGTTGCTTCTTTTGGCCATCAGCGCCATATATCTGTTTCGTGCCAAGAAAAAAATCGAAGGCAGCGAGAAGCTGCGCAGAGCGAAGGAGGTTGCGGAGGACGCATCCCGCGCCAAGAGCGAGTTCCTTTCCAACATTTCCCATGAAATCCGCACGCCGATCAACGCGATTCTTGGCATGAACGAGGTCATCCTGCGGGAATGCGAGGATGAGAATATCCTCGCGTATTCAGAGAATGTGAAGGTCGCGGGAAACACGCTGCTGGGGCTGGTCAATAACATTTTGGACTTTTCCAAGATTGAGGCAGGGAAAATCGAGATTTTGCCTGTTGAATACGATCTCTCATCCGTTCTCAATGATTTGGTAAATATTGTCCGAATTCGGGCAGAGGACAAAGGGCTCATCCTTTTGCTGGATTTCGACAGAGATACGCCAAAGCGGCTTTATGGCGACGATCTCCGTATCAAGCAGGTCATCATCAATATCTTGACCAACGCGGTGAAATACACGGAAAAAGGGAATGTGACGTTTTCCGTGGGATTCGAGCACATCGAGGGCGAGCCGGACAGCGTATTGCTTCGCGTCGCGGTCAAGGACACCGGTATCGGCATCAAGCCCGAAGACATGGGCAAGCTGTTTTCCAAGTTCGAGCGCCTTGAGACAAAGCGCAACCGCAACGTGGAAGGAACCGGGCTGGGGATGACCATCACCAAGAAGCTGCTGGACAGGATGGGCTCCTCGCTGCAGGTGGAAAGTGTCTACGGCATCGGCTCAACTTTTTCTTTCGCGCTGAAGCAGAAGGTCGTCAAATGGGAACCGTTGGGAGATTATGAGGCGTCTCATTTGTCCGCCTTGAAGCAGGTCAAAAAATACCGGGAAAAATTTACGGCTCCGGATGCGCGAATCCTGGTGGTTGACGACAATCCGATGAACTTGATGGTATTCAAGAGCATCCTGAAGCAGACGAGGGTCGAGATTGATACGGCAAGAGACGGGGACGATGGACTTGTGCTGATGCAGGTCAAGAAATACGACGTTATCTTTCTAGACCATATGATGCCGAGGAAGGACGGCATTGAGACGCTGTACGAGCTGCGGGCGCAGAAGAACAATCCCAATCAGGCTACGCCGACGATCTGCCTGACGGCCAACGCTATTTCCGGTGCGAGGGAAGAGTATATCGCGGCGGGATTCGATGATTACCTGGCAAAGCCTATTAATTCCGGTAAGCTCGAAGATATGTTGCTCGCATATTTGCCGAAGGAAAAAATCAAGGAAGCGGAGACCAGTGAAGGAGCAGAGGAGGACGATTTGGAGTGCAACGGGGGAGAACTTCCCGAAGCTTTGGCGCCTCTGAAAGGGCAGGACTGGATCGATCTTGACGCGGGGGTTCGGAATAGCTGCTCCGTCAAGGCGTATATGTCTCTTCTCAAGCTGTTTTACGAGTCGCTGGACGAGACAGCCGATGAGCTCGCGTGCTTTTGCGCGGAGGAAAATATCAAGGACTATACGGTCAAGGTACATGCCTTGAAAAGCTCGGCGCGGCTTATCGGAGCGGCGGATTTTGGGGAAGAAGCGCAAAAGCTGGAGAGCGCCGGAAAAAATGGAGACTGGGAATATATCCGCGCTCATCAGGAGGCTTTCATGGCGAAGTACCGGAGTTTCAAAACGCCGCTGTCGGCTGTATTTGCGGAAGAGAAAACGGAGGGGAAGCCAGTGGCAGGCATGGAGCTGATGGCAGACGTCTATGAGAAAATCAGGATGGCAGCGGACGACATGGACTGCGACCAATTGGACAGGATTTTCGCCGATATGGAGGAGTACAGAGTCCCGGACTCCGAGACGGCGCTTTACGAAGAACTGCGAGCTGCTTCGTCGCGATTTGATTATGAGGCGATTTTGAAGCTCCTGGCGGAAAAGCAGTGTTGAAGATGTTGAGAGCGGAAGTTTTTGTAAATATCCCGGTGAAGCGCGTCGCTCAGGCTTATTCCTACCGCATTCCCGAACATCTTTCGTGCATCGGCGCGGGATGGCGCGTCGTCATCCCTTTCGGCGGGCGCCGTGTGGAGGGATTTGTGGTCCAGGTGTCGGTCGGGGACGAGGATGAGCGCCTCAGGGACATTATTTCAGCGGTGGATGACGAAGCGTGGTTCACGCCGCAGATGATCGAGGCGGCACAGCGGCTTTCTGATTTTTATCTTTGTCCGACGGCTGAAATCATGAGGCTTTTCATGCCGGGGAAAAGCGGCGTCAAGATCAAGGTGCGCTATGAGCCGGAAGATGTGGCGGATGATTCACCGCTTTGGCAAGTCGACGCGTATCGAAAAGTATATGAGGCCGTATACGGCGCGGGGGCGTTGAGCATTCAGGAAATCCGGGAAAAGCTGCCGGAGCTTTCGGCATCGTGTCGCGAGATTCTCGATATGATGCTGCGCCGTCGCTGGCTGAGGAAAACTTACGAGACACAAAAACGCGCGAAAGCGCGTTATATTGAACGCCTCCGTTTGACGGAAGCATTGACCGATGAACGGCGCAAAATGTTTCGGCGGACTCCTGCGCAGCTCCGGCTTTTGGACGTATTGGCGGAGGCCGGAGGGGAAGCTTACGTTCATGCGCTTTTGAAACAAGGCTTTTCCCGGTCTGTGATTCGTGCATTGGCACAAACGGATATTGTGAAACTTTCGCAGGTTCGCGAACTTCGCGACAGCTATCGGAAACTGGAGGCGGCGACAGGGGCCCTGCCGCCGCTTTCCTCGGCGCAGGAAGCGGCGCTTTCGGCAATCCTTCCGTCGGTAGAGGCGGGAAAGGCGCAGGGATTTTTGCTGCATGGCGTGACGGGCAGCGGAAAGACGCGCGTGTATCTGGAGACGGTGGCATGCGTGCGGAAAATGGGGAAGCAGGCTATCGTGCTGGTGCCGGAAATTGCGTTGACAGGCCAGTTAGTGCAGACATTTCGCGCAATGTTCGCGGATGACGTTATCGTAATCCACAGCCGTCTCAGCGTGGCAGAGCGTAACGACGCGTTTTTCCGCATTCGCCGCGGAGACGCAGGCATCATCGTGGGTGCCCGGTCGGCGCTTTTCACGCCGACGGCAAATTTGGGCGTTGTCGTCATGGATGAGGAACAGGATATGTCCTATAAGCAGGATGACGCGCCACGTTATCATGCGCGGGTTGTCGCCGAGGAAATTGCGCGGCTGCATGGCGCTGTGCTGATTCTTGGCAGTGCGACGCCGTCCATGGAAACTTTCTTTCGTTCGCAGTCAGGGGAATTCGTTTATCTTTCAATGCCTGAACGAATCGGTGGGCGCCCGCTTCCGGCTGCCGAAGCGATTGATATGCGGACAGAACTTAAATCGGGGAACCGGAAAGTGCTGTCGCGTGCGCTGCAGAAGATGCTTCGGAAAACGAAAGAACGGGGAGAGCAGGCAATCCTTCTTCTCAATCGCCGCGGGTATTCAACGTTCGTCAAATGCCGTTCCTGCGGCTATGTGGTCGTATGCCCGGAATGCGGGCTTTCGATGACATACCATAAAGATGGGCGCATGCTTTGCCACCATTGCGATATTCATGCCGCGGCTCCGGATGAATGCCCGAAATGCGGCAGCAGCTATATCCGGTATTTCGGTACGGGAACAGAAAAACTGGAAACGGAACTGAAGGCACTTTTGCCGGACGCGCGCGTTGTGCGGATGGATCGCGATACGACGCAGAGGAAATTCGCGCATGCGGAAATCCTTCAGGCGTTTCGCGCGGGTGAGTTCGATATCCTGCTGGGGACGCAAATGGTTGCGAAAGGTCACGATATTCCCAATGTGACGACGGTGGGCGTCATCAGTGCCGACGCCTCTCTAAATATGCCGGATTTCCGCGCGGCGGAGCAATGTTTTATGCTTATCACGCAGGCTTCGGGGCGCGCGGGGCGCGGTGACGTGCCGGGACAGGTACTGGTGCAGTGCTATACGCCCGAGCATTATGCGGTACATTTCGCGATTGCGCAGGATTATCGAAGCTTTTACGAAAAGGAATTGGAAATGCGTCGGCCTTTGTTTTTTCCGCCGTTCTGCCGTTTAATCAAGTTGACGTTTCACGACGAGAACGGGGAGAAAGCGAGGGGGGATGCGGAAGCGTTCCGTTGCCGTTTCGCTGCGGCTTTCGCTGGGGATGAACGTCATCAGCTGATCGGGCCGGCGCCTGCCGTGGTCGAAAAATTCCGCGGCGTCTATCGCTTTGATGTTTTGATTAAAACTGCTGTTCTGCCTAAAGTTCAAGAATTCCTTCGGCAGGACGGTTTGCATCTTCGACAGGATGTATGGATTGATATCGACCCGATTTCCGCATAACAGCGTAGCGGTATTTGTGTTTTTTTCGTGCGTTGACAACAGAAAGCAAAATAACTATAATGAATGAAAAGTTTGTGCCAAGGCGCGTCCTTGGCACTTTCAATGTTGAAATGCAAGGGAGTAGTGACCGATGGCGGACCAAAAAATGATTTTGACGAAGGACGGCCTGAAAAAACTGCAGGATGAGCTGGAAAACTTGAAAAGCGTGCGCCGCATCGAGGTGGCGGAGCGCATCAAGCAGGCGATTGCCTTCGGTGATATCAGCGAGAACTCGGAGTATGACGACGCAAAGAACGAGCAGGCCTTCATCGAGGGGCGTATCCAGGAGCTGGAGCAGAAGCTTCGCAATGTCGAGGTCATTTCCGAGCAGAAGAAGTCGAAAAGCATAGTGACGATGGGCTGCACGGTTATCGTCCGCGATATGGAATTCAACGAAGATATGGAGTATACGCTCGTCGGCACGGCGGAGGCAGACCCGGAAGCTATGCGTATCTCCAACGAGTCTCCGGTGGGAGCGGCGATTCTCGGGCAGAAGGTTGGTACCACTGTCGAAGTGCAGGCTCCGGTGGGCACGATCAAGTACAAGATTATGAAGATCAAGGCATAAAGGAGAAAATCAAGTGGGAAACGAGCAGCAGAAGAAAGGCGGGCAGACCGCGCCGCGCGTCGAGGATATCAACGAGATGATGCAGATCCGGCGCGACAAGCTGAAAACTTTTGAGGATATGGGCGTCGCGCCTTTCGGACATCGCTTTGAGGTCACTTATCACGCGCAGGACATCCGCGATAAATTTGACGAACTGGAGGGCGAGGAGGACGGCCCGAAGGTACGCCTCGCGGGGCGCCTGATGGCAAAGCGTGGTCACGGCAAGGCGAGCTTCGCCGAGCTGATGGATATGTCGGGCCGTATGCAGATTTATTTCAAGTACGACGTGCTCGGCGAGGAAAAATATTCGCAGTTCCGTCTGTTGGACATCGGCGATATCATCGGTATCGAAGGCCGAGTATTCAAGACTCAGCGCGGCGAGATTACGGTCATCGTGCTCGATTTTGAGCTGCTGTCGAAGTCCCTGCGTCCGCTGCCGGAAAAATTCCACGGGCTGAAGGATGTGGAGCTTCGCTATCGTCAGCGGTATCTCGATTTGATTGTGAACCCCGAGGTACTCGACACCTTCGTAAAGCGCACGAACATCATCCGGGCGATTCGTCGCTACCTTGACGAGCGGGATTTCCTCGAGGTCGAGACGCCGGTGCTTTCGACGATTGCGGGCGGCGCGGCGGCGCGTCCGTTTATCACGCATCACAACGCACTCGATATGGATATGTACCTTCGCATCGCCACGGAGCTTTCGCTGAAGCGTCTCGTGGTCGGCGGCATGGAACGCGTCTATGAATTGGGCCGCGTGTTCCGCAACGAGGGCATCGACGTCCGGCACAATCCGGAATTCACTTCGATTGAGATTTATCAGGCCTATGCCGATTACCGCGATTTGATGGACATCACTGAGGGAATTGTCCGCGAATCGGCGAAAGCGGTGCTCGGCACGGAAAAATTCACCTATCAGGGCGTGGAAATCGATCTCGCGAACGTGCGCCGCGTCAGCATGAACGACGCGGTAAAGGAAGCAACGGGCAAAGACTTCCTCGCGGCGAAGGATGTCGCCGAGGCGCGGGCGATGGCCGATGAGATCGGCGTTCCTTATGAGGAACGTCACGGCATCGGCGGCATCCTGAACGCGGCTTTTGAGGAAAAGGTCGAGGCGTCGCTGATGCAGCCGACTTTCATTACCGGTCACCCGACGGAAATTTCGCCGTTGGCGAAACGCAATCCCGAAAATCCGATGATTACCGACCGGTTTGAGTTCTTCATTTACGGCAGGGAACTGGCCAACGGCTTTACCGAGCTCAACGACCCGATCGATCAGCGTGAGCGCTTCGTGGAGCAGATGAAGCAAAGGGAAGCGGGCGACGATGAGGCACACATGATGGACGAGGATTTCGTCACGGCGCTGGAATACGGCCTGCCCCCGACAGGCGGTCTCGGAATCGGCGTCGATCGTCTCGTGATGCTGCTGACGGACAGCCCGTCGATTCGCGACGTGCTGTTGTTCCCGACGATGAAAATATTAGCGTAAAACAATTGACAATCCGCTTTTGTGCGCATATAATGGTAAAAAATGAAGCTGCCTTCCCGTATATTCGGGAAGGCAGTTCTGCGTTATTTTGGAGAGTGTTAAACGCTCTCATTTTCGTTATCAAAGAGCAGGGAGTGAACCCAAATGATCTTGGAACGCGTGCTGATGTTGCCGGACGAGGGCGCGGGTTATGCGGCTCGGCAGAAGTGCGGCGAGCGCACGGGCTATGTCGGTATCGGCGCGAATCTTTTGCTTTTCGCGGTCAAGCTGACTGTCGGTATCATTATTGCGTCTGTGTCCGTGGTTGCCGACGCGTTAAACAACTTGTCCGACGCGGGGACCTCGCTGGCGATGATTTTCGGCTTCCGCATCGCGGGGCGTCCTGCCGATGCGGAGCATCCCTTCGGGCACGGGCGCGCAGAATACCTGGCTGGGCTTTTTATCGCGGCGGTCATTTTGCTGGTCGGCTTTGAGCTGATGCGTACCTCCGTCGATAAGATACTCATGCCGGAGGAACTGAAAATGAATACGATGGGCGCCGTTTTTCTGGGCCTGTCGCTTTTCATCAAAGTGGGACTGGCTTGGCTGTATAACAAAGTCGGCGTGCGCATCAATTCCCCCGCGCTGAAGGCGGCGTCAGTGGACAGTCTGACGGACTGTCTTGCTACGTCCGCGGTGCTGATTTCGTTGTTCGTTTATTCGCAGTTCGGAATCAATATTGACGGCGCGGCTGGTATTTTCGTTTCCTGCTTCATCCTATACAGCGGATGGGGCGCCCTCCGGGACGCGGCCGAGCCTTTGATGGGCACGGCGAACGATCCGGCGCTGGCGGCGGACGTCCGACGTATTGTCATGGAAGAGAAAGGCGTACTCGGCGTACATGATCTCGTTCTGCATGGTTACGGAGCGGGACGCACATTTGCGACGCTGGATATCGAGCTGCCGGCGGAAATGCCGCTCATAGAGGCACACAATATCGCGGATCGCGTTGAACGGCGCATCCAGGGCACGCTCTCTATTTCTGTGACTGTGCATATCGATCCGGTGGCGACGGACGATCCGGAGGCGGATCGTTTGTTTGTCCTGGCATCACGGTTGCTCACGTCCATTGATTCCCGGCTTTCTATGCACGATTTTCATGTCGCTCCTTACCGGGACGGACGGAAAATCCGTTTCGAGGTTTCCTGTCCCGAGGATTTCGAGATGAGCGACCGAGAGCTTCGCCGCGCGTTCTTGCGCCGGTTTTTAGCGAAAAGCCCGCGCGACCGCGCGATTTTGCACGTCGATCATCATTTCTGTTGAAGTCTGTTGCTAAATTTCTTTTCAAAAGAAAAGAGGAAATAAGGATTTTTTGTCGAAACCTCTCCGTAGATGAGTATGGGGAGGTTTTTTCATGAAAAAACAATTGGCGGCTCTTTCGGCGGCATTTTTGCTTATGACAGGTACGGCGAGCGCGGCGGACGGTAGCGTCGAGGGTAAAATCAGGGGGCCGATGGACCTCGGGCTGGATGTCGTTGTGAGGGACAGCGGCACCGGCAACTGGGATCGGGGACGGTCCGGCGTCGGCGTGTCTATCGGCGGAGAAAGAAACAAAGTGGACAAAACAATCGAGCTGCAATTGATTTCCCGTACGGCAGACATGAACGCGTTGTCGCAGGAGGAACTGACCGCTTGGTATAAGGACGGTATCGCGCCGACGAACGCGGATGTGTTCATTACCCGAAGCGCCGAGGATGGGACGTATTCGTTCACAGGTGTTCCGGAAGGCAAATACTTTCTTGTGATCCTGATGCCGGGCGGCGGCAATCTAAGCGGAGAGTCGGACAGGACAGAAGCGGGGCAGGAGCTCCAGAAATTCCTCCGGGGATGGGATATGTATCAGCTCTTCACGATCGGCATGAAGCTGTACACGGTGCAGAACGTCGAAGTGCAGGCGGACAAGATTACCCAGTTCGATTATGGTTTCGCGGCGCCGGGGCTTTCGGAGAAGGGGAAGATAAAAGAGGACAATAAAGATAAATCATAAAGGATAGAAAAAAGAAAACTCGCGGCGGCAGGGAAGTGACCCGCTCCGCGAGTTTTTTACGTGCCAAAACAATATGGCGTCGGACTATTGAAATGCAGATATGGGCAATCGAAAAAACTATGATATCGAAGTAACAAGGTAAATCGCGAGTAATAACGAGAAGACAATGTATCGATTAAAATCATAGCTGAGTATTGATTTGATCGAAGAACAATGCTGTTATTATCCCGAAAGGGGACAATACGATATGTATATCAATAGAGATATAGAAAGAATATTACTTGATGCTGCGGAGTCTTTTCAAGTAATAACTATATATGGGAGTCGTCAGGTAGGCAAGTCAACTACTGTGGATCAATTATTTGGAGACACCTTTGAAACTGTGACACTTGATGATACAGAAGAATTGGATATGGCATTGTCAAATCCCAAAGCATTTTTTGAATCTCATTCATGGCCTCTGATCATTGATGAGGTACAAAAAGCAGTCGGGCTGCTGAGTGAGATCAAAAAAATCGTCGACGAACAGAGACGTATCTGGATGAAGAATAATGAACCGAGAAGGCTGATGTTTGTGCTGACCGGATCGAACCAGTTTGAACTTCAGGAGGGAATATCGGAGTCTCTTGCCGGAAGGACGGCTGTTATCAACATGTCAGGTTTTACTCAGACGGAAAAATGCGGTATCAGCGGATCGTTATTTGATATTGATTTGCAGGAAATGCTGAAAAAGCAACGTAATCATAAAGATTTTTACAGAAGCAGCCAATCGATATTTGAAGATATTTTTCAAGGCGGTATGCCGGATATATGCACGGGAGAATCCAAGCGTGACATTTATTATAAGGCATACATAGATACTTATATCGAAAAAGATGTGAGAAAGCTTATCAGCGCATCCAGTGAAATGCAGTTTCGTAAGTTTATCTCCATTTTAGCACTCAGAACAGCGCAGGAGGTTGTATATAACGAAATATCCAATGCCATAGGCATAAATGTTGAAACATGCAAACGATGGATCTCGATATTGCAGACTTCTGGGATAATTTATCTTCTTGAACCGTATATGGCATATGCATCTAAACGTATTATTAAGGCGCCTAAGTTGTATTTTATGGATACAGGACTTTGCGCATATCTATGCAAATGGCCGAATGCTGAAATGTTGATGAGCTGTGCAATGAACGGTGCTTTCTTTGAAACATATGTGGTCAGCGAAATAATAAAGAGCTTTTACAATCATGGGATAGAACCGAATCAATATCTATATTACTACAGAGACATTGACAAAAAAGAAGTTGACATCCTTTTAGTTAAGGATGGAGCATTGTATCCCGTGGAGATCAAGAAGGGAATCGCACCGAGTAAACCCACAAAAAACTTCAATGTTCTCGCAAAGTATAATATGCCGATCAAGCAGGGGATGGTAATCGATAATGCTGACAAGATCCGGGTCTTGAATGATAACGCATTTGTTTTCCCGGTGTCTCTTTTGGGATATTAAAAGGTGACGACAGACGTGAAGGCGGACTCGATAACGAAATTCGATTACGGTTTCGCGGCGCCGGGGCTTTCGGAGAAGGGAAAGATCAAAGAGGACAATAAAGATAAATCATAAAGGTCAGGAAAAAGAAAACTCGCGGCGGCAGGGAGTCTGCTCCGCGAGTTTTCTTTTTCCTACTTCTTCTTACTTCAAAATTTTTTGTGTGACAGTTTCAGTCGTCGGCGATGATCGTTTCCAGTGCAATGTGTGCCATGTCGTTGAAGGAGGTTTCGCGCTCCTTTGCGGAGGTTTCCACGCCGGTCAGGATATGGTTACTGACCGTGAAAATGCCGAGCGCTTCGATGCGGTATTTCGCGGCGACGAGATAAAGCGCCGCCGTTTCCATTTCGGCGGCAAGCACGCCGTAGGCGGAGAGCTTATTGAGGTCGATTTCGTCATCGTACAGGCGATCCTGAGAAAGCACGTTGCCGACGTGGAAGGGAACCTTCAGAGAACGGGCGTTGGCGACGGCTTTTTCCAGCAGGGTATAAGTACCCGTCGGCGCGAAAGTCACGCCGTGGGTGAAGATGTTTCGCACCATGCTGGAATCGGTGGTCGTGGCCTGTGCGATGACGACGTCGCGGACATGGATGGTCGTCTGGAGCGCGCCGCAGGTACCAGTGCGGATAATCTTTTTCACGCCGTAGTCCCTGATAAGCTCGGTCGCGTAGATGGACATGGACGGCATGCCCATACCGGAGCCCTGCACGGAAACGCGGCAGCCTTTGTAGGTGCCGGTGAATCCGAGCATGTTTCGGACATGGGAGTATTCTTTCGGGTTTTCGAGAAAGGTTTCCGCGATATGCTTTGCGCGGAGCGGATCGCCCGGCATCAGGACGCGTTCGGAGATTTCGCCCGGAGTGATGACGCCAATATGCCAACTCATTTTGATGATTACCTCCTTAACGGTTGAAAACGGTAGAAATAAAATATAAATAAATTATACCATTCTCGCGTCGAAAGGTCTATTCTTCTTCGTCGAAGGGAAATGATTGATTTTCGTCAAACGCTGTGGTAAGATAAAGGGCAAGTTTCATAAGGAACTGTGCAAAGTTATTTCGTAACGGTTTCTACGGGAGGATAGATTGGTGCTTACTGCTTTGATGGTGCTTGACGCATTGGTTGCGATTGTTTTGATTGCCGCGGTGCTTGGACAGGAGCCGAAGTCGGCCGGAATGGGGGGCATGGACGGCGGCGGGAATACCGTTTTCAGCGGGCAGGTACGCGGCATGGACGCGCTTTTGGCGCGCGTGACGATGGTATTTGCCGCCTTGTTTGCGGTCATCACGCTGGCGATTGCGAAAATGACGATGTGACAATGTTTCAAAAGCGTTCCCGGCTCCGGCTTGGGGACGCTTTCGTCATGTTGCGTGAAAAATACGGAGGGAGTGTAGAGGCATGGTGCTCGACGGTGCGGAGCCGTTTTATTTTGCGGGTGGCTCGACGGGCGTCCTGCTTCTGCATGGATTGACCGGATCGCCGGCAGAGATGCGCCTTTTGGGCGAGGCTCTTTCAAAAGAAGGTTTTACTGTGTTGGCGGTACGGTTGCCGGGGCATGGGACGATTCCCGAGGATTTGGAGAGGGCGACGGCGGGAGATTGGCTTGCCGCGGCAATGGACGGCTACGCGATTCTCGCTTCGGATAATAGGATTGAAAAAATCGCTGTCATCGGTCATTCGATGGGAGCGCTTTTGGCTTTGCGGCTGGCGGCGATACGGCGGATGTCGCATGTGGTTTCGGTGGCGGCTCCGTTTTTTATTCGGGAGGAGCGGGGAGTTAAGCTGTTGCCGTCCCGTGAAAAATCGAAAGGAATGTTCTTGCCGAAGAGGCAGCCAAGATTGCCCGGGATTCCGGCACGATGTCTTGTCGGATATGCGGTTATGCCACTCCTTTCGGTGCATGAGCTGCTGTCGGTGATTCAATCGGCGAAGGAGGCGCTTCCCAAAGTAGCAGCGCCGCTGCTTGCAATACAAGGAGATCGAGACCATACGGTGGCGCCGGAGAGCGCGGAATACATCATCGAGCATACGGCGTCGAAGGAAAAATATCTTGTCCGTTTGCCGCGTACCGGGCACCGCGTTCTGCTCGGGTTGGAGCGTGAAAGAGCATTTCGGGAAATTATTGGTTTCTTACATTCGGAGGAAAACATTGGAAGATAAAGCGATGAAAAACGGTCGGGAACTGGGTGAAAATTACTGTTTTGCCTGCGGCCTTGACAATCCGTATGGATTGAAGTTGGATTTTCGGATCGAGGGAGATTGCTTCGTGACAGAGACGACGCTTGCCCGCGAGTACCAGAGCTATACGGGCGTGGCGCATGGCGGCATCGTTTCGACGCTCCTGGACGAGGCGATGGGCGGTTATCTTGTTGCGTTGGGGGAAAAGGCGGTGACCGGGCGGCTTTCGGTTCGCTACCGGCATCCGACGCCTATTGGTGAAAGGATAAGGATTGAAGGAAAAATTGAGTCACGGCGCACTCATTTTGTGAAGATGAAGGCAATCGTCGCTTTGGAAGACGGGACGGTTACGGCGGAAGGAACGGCGGAAATGGCCGTGGTGGAGTGAGAATATGGAAACGGAAATGAAAGATACAATATTAAGTTATATGCGCGATACGGTTCGCCGTCCGATTACGGCGGAAGCGTTGGCAGAGGAATTGGGCGTCAAGGGCGCGGCCCTGGAGCCGTTTTTTGAGGCGCTTTCGGAACTGGAGCAGACGGCGGCGGTCATTCGTAACCGCAGCGGGCTTTACGGCCTGCCGGAGCGCATGAACCTCGTGGTCGGGAAGCTCAGCATGTCGGGCAAGGGCTACGGCTTTATCATTCCCGATCTTCGAGTGAAGGAGACGGATACGGATGTTTTCGTACCGGGGGCGATGCTGGCGTCGGCGATGAACGGCGACCGCGTGGTGGCGCGCGTTACGCCGTCGGAGATTCCGGGGCGCTCCCGAGAGGGAGAGATTATCCGCATCGTGGAGCGGGCGAATACGAAAATCGTCGGCACCTTTGCCTCATCCAAATCTTTCGGCTTTGTGACGCCGGACGATCAAAAAATCGGGCAGGACATTTTTATCCCGAAGAAATCCTTCGGCGGCGCGAAAACGGGCATGAAGGTTGTCGCCGAGATTACGAAGTGGCCCGAGGGGCGGCACAGCGCCGAGGGCGCTGTAATCGAGCTTTTGGGACGTGCGGGCGATCCGGGCGTCGATGTGTTGTCCGTGATGCGTCAGTATGATCTTGTGCAGGAGTTCCCGCACGATGTGCAGGCCGAGGCGGACCGTGTGCCGCAGAAGGTGAAGCCGGACGAATACCGGGGACGCCGCGACCGGCGTGAGCTTTCGGTGGTGACGGTAGACGGCGACGACTCGAAGGATTTCGACGACGCGGTATACGCGGAGCGGCGCGCCGACGGCGGCTGGTTCCTCGGCGTCTATATCGCCGACGTCAGCTGGTATGTGCGTGAGGGGCGTCCGCTGGATCGCGAGGCGTATGAGCGCGGGACCAGCGTTTATCTCGTGGACCGTGTGATCCCTATGCTGCCTTTTGCGCTGTCCAACGGTATTTGCAGCCTGAACCAGGGGGAGGACCGTCTCGCGATGGCCTGCGAGATGGAGCTGGACGCGAAGGGCGAGGTTACTAAATACGAGATTGTCCCGGCGGTTATCCGTGTTTATCGGCGCCTGACCTACAACGGCGTCAACGCTTTGCTGGAAGGGAAGGCGAAGGACAAGGATGAGATCCTGCCGATGATCTCGGTGCTGAAGGATCTTCGCGACGCGCGCAAGGCATTCCGAAAAAAGCGCGGCTCGATTGATTTCAATATCCCCGAGGTCAAGGTGAAGCTTGACGACGAAGGGCATCCGATTGAGCTGATCAAGCGTACCGGCTCGGTCGCGGAGTCAATTATCGAGGAGTGCATGCTGCTGGCCAACGAGACGGTGGCCGAGCACATGGAGAAGAAGGAGCTTCCTTTTGTCTACCGCGTGCATGAGCAGCCGAACGAGGAAAAAATCGAACGGCTGAACCAGCTCCTTGCCGCGTTCGGCCAGCATATCCGCCCGAACGACAAGGGCGAGATTCAGCCGATGGACGTGCAGAAGGTCTTGGCAAAGGTCGAGGGACGCCCCGAGGAACGCATTGTCAGCACGGTTGCGTTGCGCTCGATGCAGCAGGCTCGTTACGCGGACAAGTGCCTCGGTCATTTCGGCCTTGCGGCGCACTACTATACGCATTTCACTTCACCGATCCGCCGGTATCCCGATTTGATCGTTCACCGGTTGCTTCGCGAAACCTTCGCGACGGGGACGATTCCGATAGCGAAACAAGACAAGCTGAGGGGCGTTTTGCCCGATATCGCGCAGCATTCGTCGGTGCGCGAGCGCGTGGCGGTGGACGCCGAGCGCGAGACGACGGAGATGAAGGAAATCGAGTACATGACGCAGTTTGTCGGCGAGACGTTCCCCGGCGTTATCAGCGGCGTTACGGCTTTCGGTATTTTCGTCGAGCTGGAGAACGGCGTCGAGGGGCTCGTCCATGTGTCGCGTATGGTCAACGATTATTACGAATACGTCGAGGAGCAGTATGCGCTGATCGGCGAGCGCACGAAAAAAGCCTACCGCCTCGGCGACGAGGTGGAAGTCGTGCTGGTGCGCGCCAGCGTCGAGGAGCGCAATATCGACTTCATCCTGAAGGACAACGGCGTCTATGTTGCGGCGGACGAGAAGAAGGGCAAAGCCGCGCCGAAAAAGAAAGGCGCCGTCCGAGGTGCGAAGGCGGCGCAACAAGCGTCGGAGAAGAAGAAAGAGAAGCCCGCGGCGAAACGCAAGGGCGCATCAAAAGACGCCGCAAAGAAAAAGAGCGTCGAAAAGGCGCAGGGCAGTGCGAAATCGAAGGCTAAAAAGGGCATAAAAGAGAAAGCGGACGCGAAAAAGGCGAAGCCGACAAAATTGGCGAAGCCCGCGAAAAAAACGGAAAAACCGGCAAAAGCGCGTCGTCGCGCCGCAAGAGCGGCCAAGAAGGACGACCTGCCCAACAGCGCCGTCTGGCCCGATCCGAAGTCTAAGCGTAAGAAGTAAAGCAAGAAGCAAGGGAGGTGCAAGCCGATGGGGCAGAAGAACGCGGCGGAAAAGACCGTCTGCGAGAACCGCAAGGCGCGGCACGATTATTTCATCCATGAAACATACGAAGCGGGCATCGAGCTTTTCGGCACGGAGGTCAAGTCTCTCCGCGCGGGCCGCGCAAACCTCAAGGACGCGTATGGCGCCGTCAAAAAAGGAGAACTGTTCATAGAGGGTATGCATATCAGTCCCTATGAGCAGGGAAATATCTTCAACCGTGACCCGCTGCGCCCGAAAAAGCTGCTGATGCACAAGTCGGAGATCATGAAGCTGTTCGGCAAGACGCGGGAAAAGGGCTTCACGCTCGTTCCGCTCCGCGTCTATTTCAAGCGCGGCCGAGCGAAAATGGAAATCGCGCTGGCCAGCGGCAAGCACACCTTCGACAAAAGGCGCACGCTGGCGGACAAGGCGATGAAGCGCGACGTGGAGAGGGCGCTGAAAGAAAGACAACAGGGCTAAAGGCGGAAAAACAAAACGGCCATGCGGCGTGTACGGAATGTACGCGGCGGCATGGCCGTTTTTCTGTTATTCCCGATTGTTAAAACAAGTGTAATCTTACTGCCCGTTCTTCCAATTCTCGCCTACGCTGCCGCTTTCGCGTGCTTCTTTCGCGGCTTCGCTCATGCGGGAGAATGATTCCTGCACGCCTTCGCTGTCATGGGCGTAGTTCATCGCGTGGTCGGCACGGATTCCGATGGCGGCCGCCTCGGCGACGGAGTCGATATTAGCGCCCATGAAAATGTAATTCCAGTGATAGTCGTTCGTGGTCGATTCGATCAACGCTTTTACCGTTGCCTTGTCGTACTCGCGGCTGGCGTTTTCCAGTCCGTCGGTCATGATCATGAACAGGACGCGCCGTTTCATAGGGCAAATATTTTCCTTTTCCATCCGGCCTGCCGTTTCCATGATCGTTCGTCCGATGGCGTCCAGCAGCGCGGTTGTGCCGCGGGCGTAGTAGGTGGACGAGGTCAGCTCCGGCGCTTCCTGCAGATCGACGCCCGCTGCGATTGTCTCATACTTGTCGTCGAACAGTATCGTCGTCACCTCCGCCGTGCCGGGTTCCTGCCGCTGTTGTGCCAGGAAGGAATTATACCCGCCGATGACGTCGCCGGTGAGCTTTTGCATGGAGCCTGACCGGTCGAGGATGCAGATGATCTGGACCGGCTCTGCGGCGGTAAGTTCGCAGCTCTCTTTATGCGCATGGGGGAGCAGGACTTGCTTCACGGTTTTTTCCGGCACGTTTTCCTCCGGCGCGGCAGCCGAGGAGACCGGACACGGCCCGCTGATTGCCAGCAGCATGAACAGTATGGTCAGTAGATAACGAAACATGATATCAACCTTCCTTTCCGCAATGAAAATGAGTTTTCGGCAACCGGGCTGCCCCGATTTCAAGTATATTATAACAATGTTGATGAAAAACTGGTGGTCACAATGATTTTCCCTGCGAGTGTTTTATGATATGATGAAGTGTGATACAATATATAGATACTGAATATGTGAGAATGTGCAAAAAGAAAGGATTGCGAAAGGTTGGGCAGCATGGCTCATAATTATTATTCTGTTTTATGTCGGTTCACGTTTGGCGCGTTCCTGGCGATTGCCCTGTTCCTTGCGCCTGTCGGGGCGCAGGCGGCGGATATGGGGGGATATGCGGGGGGCGAGTCGGCGACCTTTGAGGAGACTGCGGTTTCCCATCCGCCGCTGGAATATCTTTGTTCGCTGATTTCTTTGGCAAGCTACAGCGACCGCATCGGGCTCGTCGCGCGGGCTTCGCTGGCGGACAACGGTTGGGTGCTTCAGCCGTACCGCGAGGATACGGAAAAGATTGCGGCAAAATATTATTTCATGAAAAACGACCAGATGCTGTTCGGGCGTGGCGCGCGTTATCTGATCTCGGTGACGGGAACGAGCGACCTGAAGGATGTGAAGGCCGACCTCTCGATGCACAAGGTGCCCTTCGCTGGGCATACGCCCGACGAATTTCAGACGGAAATGAAACGTTCGACGATGAACCATACGGAGCCATTGGTACATGGCGGATTCGCGAACTATACGCAGACGGCGTTTTTTTCGCCCCATGAAGACGGGAAGACCTTCGGCGAGGAAATCGTGGAGCTTTTGGCAAACGAACCGGACGCGAAGCTTTGTATTACCGGACACAGTCTGGGCGGCGCGGTGGCGGTGCTTTTTGCGGCGCGGTTGATGGATATGGGCGTCCCGACAGAGCAGCTCGACGTTGTGACCTTTGGCGCGCCCGCCGTCGGGAACCGTGCTTTCGCGGACGCGTACAGCGATATGCCGCTTATGCGCATCGCGATGACGGGCGACCCGATTCATGCCGTCCTTCAATCCGTTGATACCAGCTATGCGCAGTTCGGCAGCTTGCAGCGTTGGCACAGGCCGCGCGGGTCCGAGCGATTCCAGCACGATATGACGGGCTATGTGGACGTGGCGCTTCGTCGATATTTTGACTTTGTAACGGAGAAACGGCGCGAAGTGGAGCGGTTTCAGGAGGACGGTGTGCCTTACGAGGGCGATGCGGTGCGTTCCCGTGCGTCTCTTGACGAGGATAGCGGGGCGGCGCGCGTTCTTCTTTTCGCGGATTATACATTGGACGACGCCATCATTGACGATCTGCCCTATATGCGGTTGGCGGTCTTCGATATCCTGCGCAGGGAAACGGACAGCCTGACGGCGGCTCGAACTTCTTTTTCCGCGCTCCCCGGCGAAAACAAGGTGGCGGAAGCAATCCGCCAGGCGAAGGACATGGGCTGCCGCTATGTGCTGATCCAGAAATACGCCAGCGAGCGTCTGAAAAACAAGCGCGTCGGGTACAAGATCTCGCTGGAGGAAGCGCTTTACGACACGAAGGGAAATCCCCTCGTGATGCAAGGCTTCACAACGAACACAGACACTATGACGCCGATCCTCGCCGCGCTTTACAATGAGGTCGCGGGGCGGGAGAGCAGGGAAGCCGTGCTGGGGAAAAAACATTGAAATAAAACGGGAAGATAGGATGTTGAAACAGATGGCGCAAAAGACGCGGCTGGTCAAAATGATTGTTTACGGCTGCCAGATGAATTTTGCCGAGGCGGAACGCATGGAGGGGCAGCTTCGGGAAATAGGGTTTGAAAGTACCGAGGACGCGGAGCGTGCCGACTTGATCCTGATGCACACCTGCTGCGTGCGGGAGACGGCGGAGGACAAAGCCTACGGGAAAATCGGCGAGATCAAGCGGCTGAAGCGTGAAAAGCCGTCGCTTCTCTTCGGCGTGACGGGCTGTATGGCGCAGAAGGAAAGCGAAGCGCTGATCCGCCGTGCGCCGCATATTGATTTCGTGCTTGGAACCGGACGAATCGGCGAGCTTTCCCGCGTTGTCGAGGAGCTTTTTGCGGAGCGTGAGGGAAACACCGCGAGACATGTTGTCGATGTGGCGGAGAACGGGTCGTTGCCGGAGGATGGGACGCCCGCGAGGCAGGGAACCGTCTCGGCCTGGGTGCCGATCATGTACGGCTGCGACAATTTCTGCACTTACTGCATCGTTCCCTATGTGCGGGGGCGAGAACGCAGCCGCTTGCCGGAGGATATCCTGCGTGAGATTGAGGATGCGACGGCGAAGGGGTTCAAAGAAATCACATTGCTTGGGCAGAACGTCAATTCTTACGGAAAAGATCACAAGCTGGCGGATTTTGCCGAGCTTTTGCAGATGGCGGACAAGGTCGAGGGAATCGAGCGGGTACGCTTCATGACCTCGCACCCGAAGGATTTGTCCCCGCGGTTGATTGCGGCGGTGCGGGATGGGCAGCATATCTGCGAGCATTTTCATTTGCCGGTGCAGCATGGCAGCGATTCGATATTGAAGGCGATGAACCGCAACTATACGACGGAAAGATACAAGGAACTTGTCCGTGCCATTCGTGAGAATGTGCCGGGGGCGAGCCTGACCACCGACCTGATCGTCGGTTTCCCAGGCGAGACCAACGAGGATTTTGATTCGCTTCTCGATTTCCTGCGGGAAATCCGATACGACGCGGCTTATACGTTCCTTTATTCGCCGAGGTCGGGAACGCCGGCGGCGAAGCTGGACGGGCAGGTGCCGGACGAGGTCAAGCACGAGCGGCTGGAGCGGCTGATGGCGCTGCAAAACCAAATCAGTCTCGAACAAAATCAAAAGCTGGACGGCACGGTACAGGAGGTCCTGATCGAGGGGCCGAGCCGGACGGACGAGATTATCTGGACAGGGCGTACGCGGACGGGAAAGATTGTGCTTTGGCCGCATCAAAAGGGAGAAGGCGTTGGAGAACTCGCGCAAATAAGAATCACGCAGCCGCAGACGTGGGTGCTGAAAGGCGAGCGCGAGCGGGCGGAAGGATAACGATATGGGATATGGAACGGTGCTCCGCGTATCGAGAGGCAGTCTGGCCGAGGAGCTTGGCCTGCTGCCGGGGGATAAGATTGTTTCCGTGAACGACCAGCCGCTTCGGGACATTATCGACCTTTCCTTCGCGATGGCGGAAGAGGATATCGATATGCTCGTCGAGCACGCGGACGGGGAGCGGGAAATACTTTCCTTTGAAAAAGACGTTGACGAAGAGCTGGGTGCGGAGTTTACATCGGCGGTGTTCGACGGCATACGGAGCTGCGCGAATCACTGCCTGTTCTGCTTTGTCGATCAGGTCGCACCCGATATGCGGGAAAGTCTCTATGTGAAGGATGACGATTACCGCCTGTCGTTTTTGTACGGGAATTTCATCACCATGACGAATATGGGCGAGCGCGATTTTCAGCGTATCGCCGCTTATCATCTGTCGCCGCTTTTCGTGTCGGTGCATACGACGGATATGGAGCTTCGCGCGAAAATGCTCGGTACGCCGCGGGCGGCGGAGCTTATGGGGCAGCTCGACAAGCTGGACGAAGCGGGAACGGAGTATCACGCGCAGATTGTGCTGTGTCCGGGCTTGAACGACGGCGACATTTTGGACAGGACCATCAAGGATATGATGGCACGCCGCCCACACGCGCTTTCTTTGGCAATCGTGCCCGTGGGGCTGACGCGGTTCCGTGAGGGCTGCTATCCGCTGAAGCCTTTCGATAAGGAAGGCGCGGCGCGAGTAATCGAGCAGGTCGGAGAATGGCAAAAAAAGTCCCGTGCCGAGAGCGGAGAAAGTTTCGTTTATCTTGCCGACGAGTTTTATTTGATGGCGGGATTGCCGCTTCCGGAAGAGGAGGAATACGACGGCTTTCCTCAGCTTGACAACGGCATCGGATTGGCGCGGAGTTTCATATCGGAATGGCGGGAGGCTGAGGCCGAAGACGAAGCGGCGGGGTATGACGAGCCGTTTTCCGTCGAGGTCGTTTGCGGCATATCCATCGCGCCGATTTTTCAAGAACTTTTGGACACGCTTTCTGTCAGGAATCTCACTGTGCGCCTTCGTCCGGTGGAAAATTTTTGGTTCGGATCGTCCGTGACGGTGTCGGGGCTTTTGACGGGCGCGGATATCGTGGCGGCATTGTCCGGGGAAACGTCTTTCGACGCGGTCATTGTGCCGAAATGCGCATTCCGGGCAGGCGAGGACGTCTTTCTTGACGATATGGCGCTGGCCGCGCTGTCCAAATTTTGCGATTGCGAGGTGCGGGCGGCGCTGACAGGAGGCGAGCTGTACCGCCTGCTCGTGCATTGGCATGACGCACCGCGGGACAAAGCGGGCGAACGCGCCTATATGTGGCAGTCCAACGCAGCGTATACGAAATTGGGAGGAAACTGAAGATGAGCAAGCCGATTGTGGCTATCGTGGGACGACCGAATGTCGGGAAATCGACGCTGTTCAACCAGATCGGGAAGCGGCGTATTTCCATCGTGGACGATATGCCGGGAGTGACCCGGGATCGTATCTACGCGGACGCGGAGTGGCTGGGACGCGCGTTTACGATGGTCGATACGGGCGGCATCGAGTTCGAGGATGAGACGTTTCTGACGCCGATCCGGGAGCAGGCGCGAATAGCCGTCGACGAGGCCGACGTGATCGTGTTCGTCACGGACGGGCGCGCTGGGGTGACCTCGACGGACGAGGAAGTTGCGCGGATGCTCCGCACGGCGAAAAAGCCCGTGGTGCTGGCGGTCAACAAAATCGACAGCCCGAAGCAGGAAGCTGACGTCTATGAATTTTACAATCTGGGGCTCGGCGATCCGATTCCCATTGCCGCGTCGAATTCGCTGAATCTCGGCGACCTTCTTGACGCGGTGACGGCAAATTTTCCCGACGATGCGGGCGAGGACGCCGATACGGACGAAATAAGGATTGCCGTCATCGGCAGGCCGAATGTCGGAAAATCCTCGCTGGTCAACAAGATCCTCGGCGAGGAGCGCGTCATTGTCAGCGATGTTCCCGGCACGACGAGGGACGCCATCGATACGCATTTCACGAAGGACGGGACGAAATATACCTTGATCGACACTGCGGGTATGCGGCGCAAGGCACGTATTGACGAGGCCATCGAGCATTACAGCGTCTTGCGCTCGCTGCGCGCTATCGATAGGGCGAATGTGGTATTGGCTGTGATTTCTGCGCCGGAGGGAATCACCGATCAGGACGCGCGGATCGTCGGTTATGCCCATGAGGCGGGCAAGGGCCTGATCCTTGTCGTCAACAAATGGGATATCTACGAGGGGAAAGACGAGAAATCTACGCTTCGCTTTACGGAGGATGTTCGGGAAAAACTGCCTTTCGTCCAGTACGCGCCTGTGATGTATATTTCCGCGTTGACAGGCCAGCGTGTGAATCGTGTGACGGAGCTTGTCAAATACGTCGCCGACCAACAATCGATGCGCGTGCAGACCAGCGTGCTGAACGAGCTTTTGCGCGATGCGCTTTCGGTGAACCCGCCGCCCGCGCACAAGGGCAGGCCGCTGAAGATCTTCTTTATCACGCAGGCGGCCATCGAACCGCCGAAATTCGTCGTGTTCGTCAACGATCCTGAACTGATGCATTTTTCGTATTTGCGTTTCCTGGAAAACAAGCTGCGCGAGACCTTCGGCTTCGAGGGGGCTCCGCTCCGTTTGATTGTACGCGGGCGCAACGAGAAGGAGGACGATTGAGATGATGGAGATTTTCTTCGCTTGTGTCGCGAGTTATCTCGTTGGTTCGATTCCAAGCGGGCTTATCCTTGGAAAAGGCATCTGGAACATTGACCTGCGTGAGCATGGCAGCCATAATATCGGCGCAACGAACGCCTGGCGTACGATTGGGAAACAGGCGGGAATAATGATCTTCCTTTGCGATTTGTTGAAGGGCGTTTTCGGCGTTTGGGTCGGCGGTGCGCTTTCCGGTACGCCGCTTGCGCTGGTGCTCGGCGGCGTATTCGCGATTGTCGGTCATTCCTGGTCGTTCTTTCTGCAGTTCAAAGGAGGGAAGGGCGTGGCCACGGGACTTGGCGTCATCCTGTCGCTGATGATGAAACCTGCGCTGCTGATTTTTGCGATTTGGTTCATCATCGTTAAGTTTACGGGCTATGTATCTCTCGGCTCGATTGTCGGCGCGGCGCTCGTCCCGGTTTTTGCGTGGCTCTTCGGCGAACCGTGCGAGACGATTGGTTTCGGTTGCCTCGCTGCGTTCTTCGTTATTTATCGGCACAAGGAAAATATCCAAAGGCTGCTGGCGGGTACCGAAAGCAAGATCAAGGCGGCTAAACGATAAAATTTCCTCAAAGATGAAGTTTTTTTGTAAATTGCAATGAAATTCATAAAAAACAGATTGACAACATATGAATTTTCGTCTATGATATGCCCATCATAAGATAAAGCGTTGAGCAGAAAAAGTAACCTTGGGTTGTTCTTCGTACAGCGAGTTGGCGACCGGGAAACTGGAGGTGGGACGGCCAGCCGGAGACGCGAGGCGAATGGTTCTGTGAGCGTCCTTTGAAAGCGTTATGCGAGTAGATGGGAACGGTTGCCCCCGTTACAGGGCTAGGATATATTACTTTTGTATCCGATAGAGAAGCCTAAGCAGGGTGGCACAGCGAATCCGTTTCGTCCCGGTGGATGAAATGGGTTTTTTATTTTTGAAACGCCTTGCGGGCTTGAATCAGGGTGGCACCGCGAAAAGTATTTTTCGCCCCGACGGAGGGAAAACTTCCGTCGGGGCGTTTTCAGTTTCGGGAAACGATGAATGAGTCAAGTCGTGACCCTGTCGAGGGATTTTTTCGTCAGACAAGGAAGATGCCGCGAAGGCGTAGCAGAGCTACGTCGAGTGACATCTGACACCGTCTGACGGGAAAAGACCCGTCAGGGGCGCGGCGAGACTTGTTCAGCGTTTCCTTAGGAAAGGAAAGGTGTTATGAAAGTCAAGATTTGCGGGCTTCGGACTTTGGAGGCGGCACAGACGGCTGAACGTGCGGGCGCGGATTTCCTCGGCTTTATCATGTGGCCGGAAAGCCGTCGTTTCGTTCCGGCGAATCAGGCGGCGAATATCGTGAGGTCGCTTTCGGGCGGCGCGCTTTCCGTCGGCGTGGTTGTCGACCAGCCTGTGGGGACGGTTGCGGCGCTGGCGCGAAGATGCGGATTCGACGCGATTCAGCTGCACGGACACGAGCCGCCGGAATACGCGGAGCAGCTTCGCGCTTCGGCGGATGTGCGAATCATCAAGGCGTTCCGATGGCGCGACGATTTTTCCGTTGAGACGGCGAACGAATACCCGGCCGATTATATCCTGCTGGATACCTTCAAGAAAGGTATGGCAGGCGGTACAGGCGAGGCGTTCCGATGGCGCGAGGCGGCGGAGGATATACGAAGACTGAATAAACCGATGCTGTTGGCAGGCGGCATTTCAACGGAGAACGCGGAGGAGGCGGCGCGGACGCTCTCCCCATTCGCATTGGATGTGTCCGGCAGCCTGGAGGAAAACGGCGAGAAGTCGCCGAAGAAGATTCGGGCCTTCATGCGGACGATAGACGAGATAAGAAATGAGGCAGTACAATGAAAAATATACTTGCGGAAATCGTCGAAAAGAAAAAGGATATTGTGGCGGCGGCGAAAAAGGCTGTGCCCTTTGACGAGGTAAAACGGGCAGCGCGTCCCGGCAGGTTTGGCCTTTCGCATCGCGTTCGCGGAGAAGCGTGGAGCCTGATTGCCGAGTGCAAGCTCCAGTCCCCGGCGAAGGGGCGTCTCTGCCGCACCTATTCGGTGACGGAGCTCGCGAAGATTTACGAGGAAAACGGCGCCAGCGCCCTTTCGGTGCATACCGATCCGCATTTCCTCGGCTGCAATGAGGATTTTGCCGCCGTGCGGAAAATGACGAAAATGCCGCTTTTGCGGAAGGATTTCATCATCGACGAGTACCAGATTTACGAGGCGCGAATGCTCGGCGCGGACGCGGTGCTCCTGATCGCTCGGATTCTTTCGCCGAGGCAGTTGATGGAGTTCCTCTATCTGACGTGGGGGCTCGGCATGGACGCGCTTGTTGAGGTTCACGACGAGGCCGATTTGAAAATGGCGTTGGACACTCCGGCGGAGTTCATCGGCGTCAACAACCGTAACCTGACGACGTTCACGACCTCGATCGAGAACACGATGGCGCTGCTGCCGAAGATCGGCGAGGGCCGAACGATCATCAGCGAGAGCGGCGTGCAAAGCGCGGAGGACGCGGAGCGTCTGCGCGAGGCGGGCTGCGACGGAATCCTCGTGGGAGAGGGACTGGTCACGGCGCCCAGCGTGGCGCAGATGACGCAGCGGCTCTCTTTCGTCGCCGGAGCGGCTACAAAAAGCGCGTGAAAAGCATAATAAGCCCTCCCCTTTGGGGAGGGGGGACCGCCGTAGGCG
This sequence comes from uncultured Selenomonadaceae bacterium, assembly GCA_902778455.1. Taxonomy (GTDB): domain Bacteria; phylum Bacillota; class Negativicutes; order Selenomonadales; family Selenomonadaceae; genus RUG12372. The sequence continues at coordinate 43,057 of CACYXR010000010.1, forward strand.
GTGGGTGAGGTCTTATGAAGTTATGATAGTATCAGTCGTTACACTTCAACACCTCATCCGTCAGCCTTCGGCTGACAAGAAACATGCCACTGTCATGTTTCTCCCCTCAAGGAGAGGCATGTATTCAAGAAGTTAATTATATTACGGGAGGTTTTATTCATGACAACAGGGCGATTCGGAAACTACGGCGGGCAGTTCGTGCCGGAGATTGTAATGCCGGTGCTGACGGAGCTGCAGGCGGCCTATGAGAAGTACAAGGATGACGAGGACTTCAAGGCGGAGGTGCGCGGTTATCTGGAAAGGTACGCGGGTCGTCCGACGATGCTCTACTACGCGAAGCGGCTGACCGAGCATTACGGAAAGGCGAAAATTTATCTGAAGCGCGAAGATTTGCTGCACACCGGAGCGCATAAGATTACCAACGCGCTTGGGCAGGCGGTGCTCGCGAAGCGCATGGGCAAGAAACGCGTGATTGCCGAGACCGGCGCGGGGCAGCACGGCGTGGCGACAGCGACGGCGGCGGCGCTTTTCGGCATGGAGTGCCATGTGTTCATGGGCACGACGGATATCGAGCGGCAGAAGCTGAACGTGTTCCGTATGAAGCTTCTCGGCGCGCAGGTCATTCCCGTGTCCAGCGGCACCGGTACGCTGAAGGACGCCACCAGCGAGGCAATCCGCTACTGGGCCGCGCACATCGAGGACACCCATTACATCATCGGTTCGGCGGTGGGGCCGCATCCGTACCCGACCATCGTGCGTGACTTCCAGTCCTGCATCGGCAATGAGATTCGCGCGCAGGCGAAAAAGGAAACGGGCGGGCGCATTGATTACCTGCTGGCCTGCGTCGGCGGCGGCAGCAATTCCATCGGCACGTTTTACGAGTTCCGCGACGACAAAGCGGTGAAAAAGATCGGCATTGAGGCCGGAGGACGGGGCGAGGCCGAGGGCGACAACGCGAAGACGCTTTCCGGTACGGGAAAACCAGGCGTGCTGCACGGCGCGTACAGCTATGTATTGCAGGACGGCGACGGGCAAATCGTCGAAGCTTATTCCCTTTCGGCGGGGCTCGACTATCCGGGCGTCGGCCCAGAGCATTCCTATTTCAAGGACGCTGGCATTGTCGAGTACGTTTCCGTTACCGATACGGAGGCGTTGGACGCGTTCCGCCGCCTGTCCGAGATCGAGGGCATCATTCCCGCGTTGGAGAGCGCCCACGCCCTTGCGTATCTCGAAAAGCTGATGCCGAAGACGAAAAAAGACGAGGTTGTCGTGCTTTGCCTGTCGGGGCGAGGCGACAAGGACGTGCAGATGGTCGCGAAAGCGCTGGGAGAGGAGCTGTAAATCATGACGCGTATAGAAAAGAAATTTGCCGCGTTGAAGGACGCGAAGAAAAAAGGACTTGTCATTTACCTGATGGCGGGCGTTCCCGATGCGAAGGGGACTATTGAAGCTGTCAAGATGGCGGAGCACGCCGGAGCCGACTTCATCGAGATCGGGCTTCCGTTCTCCGATCCGCTGGCCGACGGCCCGGTGATACAGGCGGCGGGCATCCGCGCACTGAAAGGCGGAATGACGCTGGCGGGCGTCCTGGAGCTTGTGAAGGAAATCCGCAAGTTCACCGAGATTCCGTTGATCGGCATGGGCTATATCAACAACGTGCTGCATTACGGCGCCGAAAAATTTGTCGCCGACGCCAAAGCGGCGGGACTCGACGGCGCGATCCTGCCGGACGTGCCCCACGAGGAAAGCGCCGAGCTTCGGGAGATCTGCGCGAAGCACGATTTCCGGCTGATCGAGTTCGTGACGCCGGGTACGACGCCGGATCGTCTAGCCCAGACCTGCGAGAGCGCCAACGGATTCATTTACGCGGTCTCGGTCAACGGCGTCACCGGCGAGAAGAAAATCGATTACTCGATCATCGGCAAGGTTGCCCGCAAGGTTCGCGAGCAGACAGACGTGCCGATTGCCGTGGGCTTCGGCATCGGCTCGGCGGAGGCAGCCGTGGACGCGGCAAAGGACGCCGACGCCGTGATTGTGGGCAGCGCCGTCGTGCGCCGTTTGATGGACGGCAAGATGAAGGAAGCGGAGGACTTTATCGCTTCTTTGCGTAAAGCTCTCGACGCGGCTTATTAATTAGGAGGAGAAAGTCATGCCGGAAACAAAATTGAGGCTGCGTCCCTCGTTGGAAGAATACGAGAAATGCGCGAAGGAAACGCCTCTGATTGCCGTCAGTACGGAAATCTCCATCGACCTCGACACGCCGGTCTCGATCTATTACAAGCTGGTCGGGGACGCGAAAGGATTCCTGCTGGAATCGGTGGACACCAGCAGCCATACGCTGGCGCGGTATTCGTTCATCGGTGCGGAGCCCTTCATCCGCTTGCAGGTTTTCAAGAATCGACTGATGATTAAAGACAGGGATCTGATGAAGTGCATCGACGGCGATCCGGTTCACGCGCTGAAGCAATATATGGCGGCGCGCCGCCCCGCCGCATTCGGCGAGAATATCCCGTTGGCGAACGGCGGTCTTGTAGGATATTTCAATTATGAGATCGTTTCCACCTTCGACCGTGTGCGGGGCATGGAAGTCGGCGAGGAAGAGCTTCTCGGCGAGTTCATGGTCTGCCGCGTGCTGGTGGTTTTTGACGCGCTGAAAAATACCGCGCGGCTCGTCTGCCTGACAGACGCCTCGGCGGGCGCGGCGGAGGCCTACGCGGAGGCGAAGCGCAAGATGGAAGCGCTGCTCACGAAAATGCGCGGTGCGATTCCCGCGACGCCGACCTCGTTCCCGCCACGGGAAGAAAAAGTAGATTTCCTGAAAAAATACGCGGAGCCGCCTGCCCGCGTCCTCGATATGATACGGACCATCAAGGAGCATATTTTCGCCGGGGATATTTTTCAGGCGGTGCCGTCCTTCCGTTTCGAGGAAAAAATCACGCGCCCGCCGTTCCTGTTCTATCGGCGGCTGCGGCAGGTCAACCCTTCGCCCTATATGTTCTATATGAACTTCGGCACGACGAAGCTGGTGGGCGCGTCGCCGGAGCGGCTGGTGAAGATCGTGGACGGCGTCGTTTACACGTATCCGATTGCCGGTACGCGGCGTCGCGGCAGGAACGACGCGGAGGACGCGGCGTTGGCCGGGGAACTGATGGCCGACGAGAAGGAACGGGCCGAGCATGCGATGCTCGTCGATCTCGCGAGGAACGATCTCGGGCGCATTTCCGAGCCGGGCAGCGTCAAAGTGACGAAGCTGATGGCGGTGGAGCATTTCAGCCATGTCATGCACATGGTCTCCGAGGTTATCGGGAAGCTGAGGAAAAACCTTACGCCGATGGACGTGCTCAGGGCGTCGTTCCCCGCGGGAACGGTCAGCGGCGCGCCGAAGCTCCGCGCGATGGAAATCGTGCGCTCGCTGGAGCCGACGCCGCGCAAGAGCTACGCGGGAGCCGTCGGTTATATGGATTTCGCCGGGAACATGGACGTCTGCATCACGCTCCGCACCATGCGGATCGAGAACGACGATACGGCTTATATCCAGGCGGGCGCGGGAATCGTCGCGGATTCCGTGCCGGAAAACGAGTACAACGAATTCCTGCAGAAGGCGAAAGCGCTTTTCAAAGTGGTCGAGGAGGTGGAAAACGATGCTGCTCCTCTTGGATAATTACGATTCCTTCACTTATAATGTGTACCAGCTGCTCTCGGAGCTGGGCGCGGAGGTCGAGGTCGTGCGGAACGACGTGTCGACGGTCGGGGAACTTGCGTCGCGGAATTACAGTGGCGTCGTGATTTCCCCGGGTCCCGGCGAACCGAAGGACGCTGGCGTCACCGAGGAACTGATTCAAACGATGAAAGGCGTCGTGCCGATTCTCGGCGTATGTCTCGGCCATCAGGCCATCGGCGAAGTCTTTGGCGCGAAGGTCGTGCGCGCACCGAAAATCGTCCACGGAAAATCCTCCCGCGTTAAACACAGCGGCGAGGGCATCTATAAAGGATTGCCCCAGCCCATGGAGGCGGCTCGTTACCATTCGCTGATCCTGGAGCGAGGGACGCTGCCGGACTGTTTGACTGTGACCGCCGAGACCGAGGACGGCATTATCATGGGCGTCCGCCATGTGGAATACGACGTCGAGGGCGTCCAGTTCCATCCGGAGTCGATATTGACGCCGGAAGGAAGGACGATGCTGAAGAATTTTCTTGAAAAGATTGGATAAAGGTGAAAGACTAGACTGATTAAATTGCGTTTGCAAAAGGCCGCAAAATCGGTTGCTAAAATTTGCAGCTGATTTTGCGGCCGAATTTTTATTTTGATGAAATGAATTGATAATGTAGGCATATCGTATGCAGGAAATAAAATGACTGCTGCACATCAGTTTTTGTGCGGCAGTCGCTTTTTGTTTTCCGGAGGGGGGTAGGGGGTGGGGGTGTCGGTGAGACCCAATAAGTAATCGGTGCTTGTATGGTGAAATTGTGCAAGCTTAATCAAGATTTCGGTGGGCATATCACGCGAGCCTAGCTCGTAATAGGAGTATGCCACTTGCGAGCAGGAGAGATAGGCAGCTAAATCTTTTTGCCGCAAGTCTTTGTCTTCGCGCAAAGCGCGGATTCGGGGAAACGTCATTGTTCCAGCGATCCTTCCATCTTAGAATCTAATGGAAGTATATCTAAAACAATTCGTTATATTGATTTTTATAACATTTTGTTTTAAAATAGACAAAATTATTTTCTTGGAACGACTCAGCGTGGAGGGAATTATGGACAAAAAGGCAAAGCAGGAGATACTTGACAATCGATTTGTGCAAGAAATAATGAGTTGTGCGCATACAAAATTCGGTTCCGATACTTACGGGGGCAAGTTTCTCATCAGCTGTTTCCGGAGATTGCTGTGCGCTGCGTTGTATCCTGTCCACAAAGAATTGGAGGAAATGGAAGCGTTTTATCAAAGCCTTTCTCCCGACAAAAGCCCGACTGCGTCCAATTTTCTTTATTTGGAGTATAAAAAGGGAGATACAGTGCTGGATTTCCAATATGAAGGAAGAGAGATTCATCTCTATTTGCCGTATGCACGATATGATTCTTTGCAATCGCGCATTATGCGGAAAAAGAATTTCTATGAGGAACAATCGTTGCGTTCTGTGAAGGGGAAATATCTGAAATCTGGTATGGTCTATTTGGACTGCGGCGCAAATATCGGAAATCATACGGTGTTTTTTGCTTGCGTTGCCGACGCCAAGAAAGTTTATGCTTTCGAGGGGAATCCTGCGACCTATGAGGTACTGGTGAAAAATGTCGAGATGAATCAGCTACAGGGAACGGTTCAAAGCTATAACTGTGTGCTGGGTGAGAAAAACGGGACGGCAAAAACGAGCTTTTATAATCCTTTCAACATGGGAGGGACAGCTTTTCATGAGGCAGACGATGGAATCGAGATGAAGGCGATTGACAGTTTCGATTTCGGGGAAAAAATCGATTTCGTCAAGATGGACGTGGAAGGCTTCGAGTATCATGTGCTGAAAGGGATGGGAGAAACCCTCCGCCGAGATAAGCCGATTTTGTGGGTGGAGATTTTCGGCGAGCATTATGAGGCGGTTTCAAGTCTTCTGTATGAATATGGCTATGAGCGGATTGAGAGTTTCGAGGGAGACAATTACATATTTCGTCCGAAATTTTGATGATCGTAAAAAGTCGTCCTTGTGGCGGCTTTTTATTTACGTTCTCCTCTAGTGCTAGATAATAAGAAGTGTGATATAATTATAGCCGAGAAATCGAAAGCGTGAGGTGGCTGAATGGGTAATATCAAGCCGTGGGAAGATTTGACGATTCAGGACGATTATATGTTCAAGCTCGTCATGCGGCGAAAGCATATCTGCAAGACGATGATTGAGAAAATCCTGAATATCAAGCTGACGGATATCCGTTACATCGACGAGGAGAAGACCGTGAAGCCAAAGTACGAGAGCAAGGGCGTCCGTCTTGACGTTTACGTCGAGGGCAGCGGAGAGATTTTCGAGATTGAGATGCAGGTACGCCAGCCGGATAGCGGAGAATTGGCGAAAAGAGTGCGCTACTATCAGGCGATGATTGATTCGGAGCGCTTGACGGCAGGACAGAAATACAAAGCACTCCCGACGACATACATCATCTTCATTTGTCCCTTCGATCCCTTCGGCCTGTCGCGGCACATCTATACGTTCCGAAACCTTTGCGTTGAGGATACGAACTTGGAACTTGACGACAAGACCACGAAGGTCTTTGTCAATTCGATAGGGACGGCAGACGACGTCGCGCCGGATGTGAAAGCGTTCTTGGATTACGTCAACGGCGTAATCAGCGACGACGCCTTTGTCCGCGAGATTGACGATGAGATTGTGCGTGTAAAAGCGATTGAAGAGGAGAGGGTGGGCTATATGACTTATGAAATGAAACTCGAAGAAGAACGCGAGCTTGCCGAAGAGAAAGGCATAGAGAAAGGCAAGATTGAAATTGTGCGCGAAATGTTGCGTGCCCATCAACCATTGGAGTTTATTTCCGAAATGACTAAATTCTCATCGGAGAAGATTGCAGAGATTGGAAAACTGCACGGGCTTTTGTAATAGGTGGCTATATGACTTATCAAAACCTCCTGCAAAGGGAGGTTTTTTTTGTGGAATTGCGTCCTGATTTAGTGTAAAATATTACGGATAATATGTACAGGTTGGTGGAAAGATTGCAGTTGAAGCGATTGGAAGCGCATGGCTTCAAATCCTTTGCGGATAAGATAGAAATAGAATTCGATCACGGCGTGACGGCTGTCGTCGGGCCAAACGGAAGCGGCAAGAGCAATATCACCGACGCGATCCGATGGGTACTGGGCGAGCGGAATGTGCGTAACCTTCGCGGGACGAAGACCGAGGACATCATTTTTGCGGGCAGTTCGGAGCGCCGCGCCTTGGGCTCCGCCGAGGTTTCGCTGACGCTTTTGAATCAAGGGGATTTGCCCGGAAATTTTGACGAGATCGTGATCACTCGGAGGATTCTCCGTTCCGGCGACAGCGAATTTTTGCTGAATAACACGAAATGCCATTTGAAGGATATTTACGAGACGCTGGCGGATACGGGGCTTGGGCGCGACGGGCTCAGCGTCATCAGCCAGAACAAGATGGACGCTGTGCTGAACAGTCGCCCGGAGGAACGCCGCCTTTTTTTCGAGGAGACGGCGGGTATCACGAAATTCCGTGACCGCAAGGTTTCGGCGGTGAAAAAGTTGGAAGAGACGGAAAGGAATCTCGTCCGGCTGGGGGATATCCAGCAGGGGCTTTTTGAGCAGCTGGGGCCGTTGGCGGAGGCGGCGGAGAAAACGAAGCAGTTCAATCAATGGAACAGCGAGTTCCGGCGTTGCAAGATTACGGAGCTTTACCGCGCACAGGACGAACTGGAGAAGAAGGAAAAGGATATTTCCCAGCGCTTCGAGGCGTGCCGTCAAGAAGAAACGGCGGCAGGGGCGGAAATCGTCACCTTGGAAGCACAAAAGGAAATGCTGGCGGCAAGGGCTGTCGAGCTGGAGCAGGCGGGACGGGAGAAATCGGAAGAACGCAGCGCCCAACAGGAGATCATTAATCAAAAGGATACGGAAATCAAGGTGTTGGAGGAACGCCGCCAGAACAGCGACGAGACCCAACGGCGCTTAAAGGAAAAGCGGGAAGATCTGGCAAAAAAAATCGAGGATGCGGAAGGGCGTTTGACGGATCTTCGCGAAGCGGAAAAAGTAGTGCTCGCCGAGCAAGAGGAATCTGAGAAAAAATCTGCCGAGGCGCAGGAAAACGTGAACCGGATTTCCGAGGAACTGAAAAAACGCAGACAGGCGGCTGAAAATTTTTCTTCCCAGTTTTCGGAAAAGCAGGGCGAGCTTGCGAGCCGACGCGCGGAATTGAGCGTTTTGGAAAACAACCTGACGAGCACGCAGGAAAGCAAGGCAAGGCAGGAACAGGAGATTGCCGCAGTAGAGAAACATCTGGCGGCTGATCGGGAGCAGCTTTCGGCGTTGGAAGGGAAACTGGAAACGCTGGCAGAGGAGGAACGTACGCTACTCGCGGCGCAAAAAACATCAGAAGCGAAGCGGCGTGAAATTGAGAAACGACAGAAGGAACGCCAAGAGACAATCCGCATGGCGCAGACTTATATCGACCAGACCGAAGGCAAGCGGGAAATGCTGCAGCAGGCGCTGGATTCCTATGAGGGATTCGGCAGCGCACCGAAAGCGGTGCTGATGGCAAGGGAAGGATGGCGCCAGGGAGTTTGCGGCGCCGTCGCGGAACTGATTGAGGTGCCGAAGCAGTACCTTACGGCGGCGGAGGCGGCGTTGGGCGGCGCCCAGCAGAATATCGTAACGCGCGATACCGATACGGCGAAGGACGCCATTGAATATCTGAAACGAAGAAAAGCGGGGCGCGCGACATTCTTGCCGTTGTCTACGCTGACGGTTCGCGGCGAGAGGGAGGAAGAGGCACATCGGTGGCCGGGCGTGGTCGGCTATATGAACGAAGTGGTCGGCGCGGCGGAGGAATACCGAAAGGTCGTCGATTTCCTGCTTTCTCGGACGCTTTTGGTGGACACGATGGATCACGCGCTTTCCGTGGCGAAAAAGCAGGGTTATCGACTTCGGATAGTGACATTGACGGGCGAGCTCCTGTATCCGGGCGGTTCGATTTCCGGCGGCAGCCTGCGGGGCAGCGATACGGGCTATCTGAACCGCCGGGGAGAACTGGAGTCATTAGGACACGATTTGGCGGAGAAAAAGGAAAAAATCGAGACGTCGAAACGCGAGTTTGCGGCGGCCGCTGAGGAACTCCGGACGATGGCGGAGGTTTCGGAGCAGAAGAAGCAGCGATTGGAAAATGTCCGCGTTGAAACCAGCGGCACACGCGCAGAACGGGACGCGCTGCTGAAGCAGATGGAATCCACGGACAGTCATCTCAAGGAATTGAAGGAAATCGTCAAGCACGCGGCGGCGACTTTCGCGGAGGCGCAGGCGAACCGCGTCAAAATGGTGCAAGCGGTGCGGTCATTGGCGGGCGAAGTGGATACGCTCCAACGGCAATTTGACGACGCAAAGGCCACAGTCAACGATTTGCAGCAGGATTCCGACGATTATATCCAGACGCGGGATCGGCTGATGAAGGCTCTGAACGAGTTAAAAGACAAAGCGTTCCGGTGCCGAACGTCGGTTCTCGTCAAGGAAAAGGAAATCGGAAAACTCAACGAAGAGCTGGAAGCAAACAAGGAAGAGGCGGAGCATCTGCTGGCTGGATTGACGGAAGGCGCAGACCAGATTCGATTATTGAAGCAGGAAAAAGAGGTGTTGTTTGCGGCGTATGCGATCATAGACGAAGCGTTCAAGGCTTTGGAGCGGCAGCGCGTTGACTGCGCGGAAAAAGGACGGGAGACGGAGGAAAAGATCCGCGAGGCTCGCCGCAGGCAGAGCGAGCTCAGCGAAAAGCTGCACGAGATTGACAAGGAGACGGAAAAAATCAGGCTCCAACTCGAGCAAAGCCTGCAAAAACTGGAAGAGGATTTTTCGCTGACTTTGGAGGAAGCAGCGGAGCAGACTGTGGATATGGCCCCGAGTACGCTTCGTTCAAGGATTCGCGAACTGGATCGCGACATCGCGGCGCTTGGTCCCGTGAACCCGAACGCGGTGGAAGAGTACCAAAAAGTTTCGGAGCAGTACGAGACGTACCAAAAGCAGATCAAGGATGTCGAGGATGCGAAAAAGAATTTTCAGCAACTGATTCAGGCTCTGGACGCGGATATGACGAAGACGTTCAAGGCGGCGTTCGCGGAAATCCAAACAGCGTTCCATGACATTTTCATCGAGCTTTTCGGCGGGCATGGGGACGGTGACGCGAAGCTCGTTCTGACGGATGAGCAAAATGTCCTCGAATCCGGCGTTGAGATCATCGTGCAAATTCCCGGCAAGAAGCAGCAGAGCCTTTCGGTGCTTTCCGGCGGCGAGCGCGCATTGACGGTCATCGCGCTGCTGTTCGCGTTCCTACGGGTTCGCCCTGCGCCGTTCTCGGTATTGGACGAGATCGATGCGCCTTTGGATGAGACAAATATCGCGAATTTCGGGCGTTTCCTCAAACGATTCTCGGAAAAGACGCAGTTCGTTGTCGTCACGCACCGCAAGGGGACGATGGAATCCGCGGACACCATGTACGGCGTCACGCTGGAAGACGCCGGCGTGTCGAAGATCATATCCGTGAAGCTGGAGGATATTCCGGCATGAAAGTAAGGAGAGAACCAATATGGGATTTTTTGATCGACTGAAAAAAGGCCTGGCGCGAACCCGCGAAAGCCTGACCGCGAAAATCGAAAAGGCGATTATCGGTTATGCCGATATCGACGACGATCTCCTCGACGAGTTGGAGGAAATCATGATCATGGCCGACGTGGGCGTTACGACGACGGACAAGCTGATGACGGACGTGCGGCAGGGCATCAAGAAAAAGGCAATCAATAAACCGGAGGACTTGAAGCCGTTCCTGGAGGCGCGCATCACCGAGATATTGAAGGCCGGCGGCGCTGGGGTGCGCATGGCGGCCAACGGGTCGACGGTCATACTCGTCATCGGCGTCAACGGTGCGGGCAAGACGACGACTATCGGCAAGCTCAGCGCGTTTTATCATTATTATGGTAAGTCGGTCATGGTGGCTGCTGCCGATACCTTCCGCGCTGCAGCCATTGAGCAGCTGGAGGTCTGGGCGCAGCGCAGCGAGGCGGAGTTCATCCGTCACGAGGAAGGCTCAGATCCCGCAGCCGTCGTATACGATGCAGTCAAGGCAGCCAAGGCTCGGAACATCGACATCCTGCTTGTGGACACGGCGGGACGGCTGCAAACGAAATCAAATCTGATGGCTGAACTGGAAAAGATAAATCGCGTAATTCAGCGGGAGATTCCCGGCGCGCCCCATGAGACGCTTTTGGTGCTGGATGCGACGACCGGGCAGAACGCCGTCAGCCAGGCTAAGCTGTTCACGCAGGCCGCGCCAATCACCGGCGTCGTGCTGACGAAGCTGGACGGCACGGCGAAGGGCGGCGTCGTCATCGGGATCAAGGATGAACTCAATATGCCGATCAAATGGATTGGCGTAGGCGAGGGCATCGCCGATTTGCGCCCGTTTGTCGCCGAGGATTTCGCGAAGGCGTTGTTCGGCGAAGGAAAGGAAACTGCGGAGGCGGCGGAAGACGGAATATGAAAAAGACGACGAAGACGACGAAAGAAAGTTTGCGGCGCGAAATCCGGGAGGCGGTGCGCCGTGTCCGGAAGGAAAATCCGATGGCGCCGTCCATCACGAACACGGTGACGATCAATCTTGTGGCAAACGCGCAGCTTGCGGTGGGAGGCTCGGCGGCGATGGTCTACCTCGCGGACGAAGGCGAGGCGATGGCTGCTTTGGGCGGCGCTATGTATATCAACATGGGAACGATGCTCCCTGTTTATGCGGAGACTTTGCCCCGCACAGTGAAGGTGTTGGCGGAACAAGGAAAACCATGGATTGTCGATCCGGTGGGTATCGGTGTCGGGGGACTTCGGGCGAGCCTTTTACTCGGATTCCGCGCGGATAAGCCGACCATCATTCGGGGTAACGCGTCGGAAATTATCGCCCTGGCGGAGCTTTGGGAATTGGACACCGGGAAAAAGTCCGGCGGCGTCCGCGGCGTCGATTCGACGGACTCGGTGGAGTCGGCGCGGACGGCGGCAATCTCCCTTGCGCGTCATACGGGCGGCGCTGTAGCCGTATCGGGACCGACTGATCTTGTGACGGACGGCAAAAGTGTTGCGCTTGTCGAGGGCGGCTCGAAATTCTTGCCGATGATTACCGGCGCGGGCTGCTCTCTCGGCGGCGTCGCGGCGGTTTACGCCTGCGTGACGTCGCCTTTCGTGGCTGCGCTGACTGCGACGGCAATTTATGATTTTGCCGGAGCGAAAGCGGAAAAGGACGCGAATGGTCCTGCGAGCTTCCAGGTCGCGTTCCTTGACGCGCTGTATCAGGCGACGCCTGAGGACGTGGGAGCGCAGCCGTTTTTGTTGGAAACAGTCGGAAAGTAAGGAGAGAAAGAAATGAATGTATTGGTCGCTTTGGCGGTGGCGCCCTGTGGAACGGGCGAGGAGCTTTCGGCGGAGGTGGCGGAGGTCATTCGCGTGATCCGCGCGTCGGGGCTGCCGAATCGGACAAATTCGATGTTCACCGAGATCGAGGGCGAATGGGACGAGGTGATGCGCGTGGTCAAGGACGCGACCTTCGTGCTGGCGGAAAAGGGAATCCGCACGGAAGTCGTGCTGAAGGCGGACGTGCGCCCCGGTCATACCGACATGATGCACAAAAAGACCGAAGTCGTCGAGAAAATCCTGGAGGGCGGCAAGTGATGGGCAAGACCATGCGCGAGGCTTTAGACATTTCGGCGTATCTTGTCGTCGGGCCGGAAAACACCGAAGGACGTCCCGTGCGGGAAATTGTCCGCGCGGCTTTGAAGGCGGGATTTACCTGCGTACAGATTCGCTCGAAGGAGGCGAGCGCACGGGAAATGATTGCGCTGCTCGGTGAGGCGGCGGAAGAAATCGCTGCGGCTGGCGCGTCGGAGCGCGTCGTGCTTTTGGCGGACGACAGGCTCGATGTAGTGCTGGCGGCGCGGAAGATGGGAATCAAGGCGGACGGCGTCCATGTCGGCCAATCGGACATCCCGCCGGAAATCTGCCGCGCTTATCTCGGGGAGGACGCGGTGGTCGGACTTTCCGCACGGACGGACGAACTTCTTGAGTATGTGTGCGAAGCTGACGTCAGCATGATCGATTATTTCGGCGCGGGGCCGCTGCACGAGACGGCGACTAAGCCCGACTGCGGGCGCGACTCGAAGGGAAATATCATTACACGGAGCTTCGGGGAAATCGCGGAACTTACCCGTGCAAGCAAGATTCCCGTCGTCGTCGGCGGCGGCGTGAAGCTGGCGGATATTCCCGCGCTGGCGAAAACGGGCGTGGACGGTTTCTTCGTCGTCAGCGCGGTGGCGGGTGCGCCGGATCCGGAAAAAGCGGCGAAGGCACTTGTCGACGCGTGGCGGAAAGATAGGACATGCTTTGGATAGTAGGACCGCTTAAGCGATGGATCAGGTTATGATAATAAAACGTTTGTGCATGCATAATTTCAAATAGAAAAATGCCCCGAAAGCATTTTTTGCTTTCGGGGCGTCGTTTTGTCTGTATGGGATTTTTACGCGCTTTCCGCTTCCAGCTTGTCGGCAAATGCGAAGAAATCCTCGGCGGGCATCGGCCTCCCGAACAGGAAGCCTTGGGCGTAGTGGCAACCGTTTTCGAGCAGGAACTGTTCCTGTTCTTTTGTCTCGACGCCCTCACAGAGCACGAGCATATCGAGGTCATGGCCCAAAGCTACGACGCGGCGCATGATTTTCTGGCCGCGAACGGAAGACTCGGAGGCCAGCAGCATGGCTCGGTCGATCTTCATGATGTCCATGTCGAGGTGCTGGAGCATCGCGATGGACGAGTAGCCGGTGCAGAAATCGTCCATGGAGACGGTGCAGCCCATTTCTTTTATGGCTGCGATAATGGCCGCGGAATTTTCCTTTCCATCCTGCGTGTCGAAATCAACGAAGGCCGTTTCCGTAATCTCGAGGTCGATGGCGCCGTGCGGAAGATTGTAACGTTCAAATATTTCGCGCAGGCGGTCAAGGTAGCCCGGCTCACGGATGTGCAAGCCAGACTGGTTGACAGAGAACGGAATGACGGGCTTTCCTTCGTCGATACGCTTTCGCTGCAATTTGCAGACAGTTTCAAGAATATGGTAATCGAATTCGATGATGAAGCCGGTTTTCTCGAATACGTCAATGAACAGTCCCGGCATTACGAAGCCAAGTTCCGGGCTTTGCCAGCGGGTCAGGGCTTCTGCGCCGATAATCCTGTGCGTGCGGATATCGTATTTCGGCTGGAGCCAGATCTGGAATTCGCCATTTGCCAGAGCCTTTCGTTTCAGCTGAGAGACTGTTTTCTGCTTTAGCCGCTTTTGTTGGAGCTTTTCGTCGTAAACGCCGATATTGTCGCCCATTTCAATTGCTTCCGTTTGAGCGGTGTCCGCGTTCGCCATCAGCGTCGCGATGGAAGGGGTGTTCTCGGCTGGCACGGAGCAAAGGCCGAAATAATATTGCATATGAATGTCGTATCCGGGGCGCGAAAGGAGAGCTGTGTCGGCGGCGAATTTTTCCGCCGCACCGCGAAGCGTCATGCCGTCTTCGAGGCGGCCGAGGACGTAAAGGTGTGTCAGCTCCGAGGAAAGGCCGTCGAGGAGAAGCCATGGGTTCTTCTCGCGGACTCGTTCGACGAGTTCGCGAATACCGTCCGCCACCGCTTTCGGGTTCAGGGACGCTTTCAGGAGATCGATTCTCTGGGTACTGAGTACCATGATGAAAAGCCTGCCCGCATTGAGGTCATCCACGTATTTTTTCAGCAGGCGCGGCGCTTTTTCCTCAAACCAGCGGACGTTTGGCAGACCGGTTTGCAGATTGTGGTGGGCAATGGTATATGCTTCCTTCGCCGCGCGCTGGCGTATATACATCATATACGTCAGGACACCGATGACGGAAAGCAGCAATGCCGTAAGGATAGTAAGGGATTGCAACGGATTTTTTGCGATGTACGCTTTTAGGCTTCGGTTCTGTTCCACGTCGAACATGTTGCGCGTCATGATTTCCTCGATGGGCTCCTGTCCGAGATGGTTGATTTCCTTGTTCAGGATCTGGACGAGGCGAGGGTCGGCATTTTTGCTGACCGCGAGGGAGACTTGATGGGAAAAAACGACACTGCCGTTGGTGTACAGGTTCAGATAGTTGCCTTGCTCGATATCATGTTCCACGGTGATCGCTTTCAGGAAGGTCACATCCGCGGCTCCGCGGTTGACCGCGTCCATGCATTCGTCGATGGTGTCGAAATATACAAGCTGCTCGACGGGAAATTTCTTTTCGACATACTCATGGGTGTAGAAATGGCTTTTGACGCAGGCTACGAGAGGCTTCTGCGGCATGTTGCGGTCGCGGCGCATGACTGGGACATAATTGATATTGAGATACGGGAATGTCAAGATCGCGTTGTGCATGTGTCCCCAGTTGTGATCGGCGTAATAGTCGGCGACGGTCTCGATCTTGCCTCCGGTCAGAAGCTGCATCAGCTCGCCGTTGGTTTTTGTTTCGCGGACATCGAAGCGAATGCCGAGATCCGTCTCCATGAGATGCATGATCTCGGCGATGACACCCTTGGCTTCGCCATTCTCAAAATAGGTGTACGGCTTTTGCCCCGGCGACGCGGCGGCGGAGATGACAGGATGCGCCGCCAGATATTCTTTTTCCTCGCGCGTCAGGAGCAGCGGGGAGCCGTGTTGTCCGGCATGCTTTGCGTAAAGCAGGCCCCGGATATGGGGATTGAGCAACATCAGTTTCTCGATGGCGCGGTCAATCCTTTCACGGATATCGGTATGATCCGCCCGTGTGGCGATGGAAAAGCGCTTTGTGAACAGATAGGCGTCCATCGGGGCTTCCGTGCCGTGATAGACGGCGGCGTCTACGAAGGCGTCGATTTCGCGGTTCTTGAACATGGAGATAATATTGAAGAATCTTTCGGCAGGAACCAGCACGAAGTCGTTGCCTTCTTGCATCCCGTACGAATGAAGTGAGGAGAGGATATCCTGCTCCGAGCAGATGAACGACGTGTATCCAATCCGGAGTCCCTGACCGGGCGCCAAAGTTTTTTCCGGGCGACTGGTGACTCCGATGGGGGAATAAGTGATTGCATGCTGCATGGTGGCAAGGTCGGGAAAGGTGTTTTCTTCGTCCGGCAGCGCGGCAATCAGGTCGAGCTCGCCGCGCCGCAATTTTTCCACGCACTGCGTCGGCTGCGCTTCTATATACTCAAAGCGATACCCGCCATAAATGGCGATGGCTTCCAGGTAATCGTAAAGAAAGCCGCGAAAATAACCGTCCTCGCCCTTGGAAATATATCCGGGCACGTCAGTATAGCCGACGCGCAGCAAAGGAAGGTCGCGGTCGGCGGCGGAAGCGCAGGGGAACAGAAGTCCCAGCACAAATAGAATCGCTATAAAGATCGCGGGTTTTCGCATGAGAATCAACTCGCTTCTTACAAAATTATATAATACTGCCATTTTATAAATTATACTAAACGTTATGCGCTTTTACAAGCTTATTTGAAGAACTGGGCCTTTCCGTTCAATTCATTCTGCGGATAGACGAAAAAGCCACGTAAGAGTATATCGAAGCGTTGCTTCGATGAAACGCTGTTAAGGAATATTTTGTCTGTCGACAAAATTGGAACAAAAGCGTTATAATATAAAACTATGGAGGGATAACATTATGGAAGAGTTTTTCAAGCTGAAAGAGCGCGGGACTGATGTCCGTACCGAGGCAATGGCGGGGTTGACCACGTTCATGACGATGGCGTACATCCTCGCGGTCAATCCGGGAATCCTGAGTGCGGCAGGCATGGATGCGGGCGCGGTCTTTACGGCGACGGCGCTGGCGTCGGCGCTCGGTACGCTCTGCATGGCGATTTTCGCGAATATGCCGCTGGCGCTTTCGGCGGCCATGGGACTCAACGCGTATTTCGCGTTCACGGTCGTCATCGGCATGGGCTATACATGGCAGCAGGGCCTGGCGGCGGTCTTTGTCGAAGGTATTATTTTTATCGTGCTTTCACTGACAAATGTCCGTGAGGCGATTTTCGACGCGATACCGCGTCAGCTCAAGACTGCAGTTTCCGTCGGTATCGGTCTTTTCATCTGTTTCATCGGTTTCCAGAATGCCCATATCGTCGTGGACGGACCGACGCTGGTGAAGCTTTATCCGTTCAGTAAGGCGCTGGCGGATGGGACGTTCCGCACGGAAGGCATCACGGTGCTTTTGGCGCTGGTCGGCCTTCTTTTGACGGCGGTGCTGATGGCGAAAAACGTCAAGGGCAGCGTCCTTTGGGGCATCATTTCCACATGGGTATTGGGCATGGTCTGCCAGCTTGCGGGTTTTTATGTGCCCGATCCGTCGAAAGGTTTTTTCAGTCTGTTCCCGTCGGCTATCGTCGCGATGCCCGCGTCCATGGCACCGACGTTCATGCAGCTTGATTTCGGCTCGATCCTGAACGTCAATTTCCTGACGATCCTGATGGCGTTCCTGTTTGTCGATATGTTCGACACACTGGGCACGGTGATTGGCTGCGCGTCAAAGGCAAATCTTCTCGATGATGAAGGAAAGTTGCCAGGCATACGGAATATATTGCTGGCTGACGCCATCGGTACGACGGTGGGCGCACTTCTGGGGACGTCGACGATTTCGTCTTTTGTCGAGTCTTCGGCAGGTATCGCCGAGGGTGGGCGTACTGGCCTTTCTTCCGTCGTGACGGCGGGGCTGTTTTTGCTGGCGTTGTTTTTCTCGCCGTTGTTCCTCGCGATTCCGGCGTTTGCCACCGCGCCGGCGCTGATCATGGTCGGCTTCCTGATGATGCAGCAGGTCAAGGATATCGACTGGTTCACCGATTACGCGGAAGCGGTTCCGGCGTTTATCGCGATCGCTTCGATGGCGTTCACCTACTCGATTTCCGAGGGCATCGCCTTCGGCGTCATTTTTTACACGTTGCTCCATCTCCTGACGGGAAAGACAAGCAAAATCACGCCGCTGATGTATGTGCTGACGGTGCTGTTTGTTTTGAAGTACGTTTTCCTGTAATGGCTGGAGGATATAATGGCAATTGAAAAGGTAAAGGAATTTTTCCGGCAGCACGGTATGAAAGAAAAAGTGCTGGAATTCGAGACGTCCAGCGCGACCGTAGAACTGGCGGCGCAGGCGCTTCACTGCGAGCCGTGCCGAATCGCGAAGACGCTTTCGTTCATGGGGAAAGAAGGTCCGCTGCTGGTCGTCGCCGCCGGCGACGCGAAAATCGACAATCCGAAATTCAAGGCGCAATTCGGTACGAAGCCGAAAATGCTGAAGCCGGAGGAAAACGTCGAACTGATCGGCCACGCAATCGGCGGCGTTTGCCCGTTCGCTGTCAACGACGGCGTGAAGATTTATTTGGACGAGTCTCTGAAGCGGTTCGAGACGGTATTTCCGGCCTGCGGCAGCGCCAACAGCGCCATTGAGCTGACGATGGCGGAACTGGAAAAGTATTCGTCGTCCGTTGCGTGGGTAAACGTCTGCAAGGCATGGCAGTAGACATGTCAGCATGAATGAAA
This sequence comes from uncultured Selenomonadaceae bacterium, assembly GCA_902778455.1. Lineage (GTDB taxonomy): Bacteria > Bacillota > Negativicutes > Selenomonadales > Selenomonadaceae > RUG12372. Next base: position 61,329 of record CACYXR010000010.1, read on the forward strand.
AGCGTACCCGTTGCGAAGGTCTTTTGCATCGAGTACGTTTTTTCTTTGCCTTGTGCTATAATAAATAGAAATACAGATAATATACGGTGGGGTGGATCCTATGACCAAGCCAAAACCGATTGCGATTGACGATATTATTTCCGAAGTGAAGCATACGCAGCCCGGTGCGAATGTGGATTTGATTACCCGTGCGTATGAGCTGGCGCGGGAAGCGCACGAAGGGCAAAAGCGCGCTTCGGGGGAGGAATATATCATTCATCCGCTGAATGTTGCCTATATCCTTTCGGATATGCACCTCGATGAGGCGGCAATCTCAGCGGCGCTTTTGCATGACGTCGTTGAGGATACGACGTTCACAATCGAGGAAATGCAGGAGAAGTTCGGCGACGAAGTCGCGCTTTTGATTGACGGCGTGACGAAGCTCGGCAAAATCGAATACAAGTCGAAAGAGGAACAGCAGCTTGAAAACTACCGCAAGCTGTTTCTCGCGATGGCGAAGGATTTGCGCGTCATTCTGATCAAGCTGGCGGATCGCCTGCACAATATGCGGACGCTGAAATATATGCGAGCTGACAAGCAGAAGCGGATTGCGAGGGAGACCATCGAGATTTACGCGCCGCTCGCGAACCGTCTCGGTATCTCTAATATCAAATGCGAATTGGAGGATTTGTGCCTCCGATATCTGGAACCGGAAATCTATTACGATCTAGTTGAGAATGTCAAGCAGAAGCGGCAGGAACGTCAGGCGTTCATCGACGATGCAATGGCGCAGCTTCGGGAGAAACTTAATTCTGCGGGAATGAAGGCGGAGATTCGCGGACGCGCCAAGCATTTTTACAGTATCTACAAGAAAATGCGCCGCGACAACAAGGATATAAGTGAGATTTACGACCTTTCCGCCGTGCGCGTGCTGGTCGAAACCGAGTCCGAGTGCTACGGCGTACTCGGTTTGATTCACGCTATGTGGAAGCCGATACCGGGGCGCTTCAAAGATTATATTGCGATGCCGAAGTCCAACGGCTACCAATCTCTCCATACGACAGTGATGACGCGCGGCTATCCTCTGGAAATCCAAATCCGCACTTATGCGATGCATCAGGTTTCGGAGTACGGTTTCGCCGCTCACTGGAAATACAAAGAGACAGGGAAAAGCGCCAATGCCGGCAACGCTTACGACCAAAAGATGTCGTGGCTGCGGCAGATGGTCAATCTTCAGCAGGAACTCAGCGATCCCCGCGAATATGTTGAGGCGCTGAAGGTAGACGTGTTCTCCGACGAGGTTTTCGTCTTCACGCCGCGCGGGGATGTCATCGGTCTGCCGAAAGGTTCGATTCCGCTTGATTTTGCTTATCGTATTCACACTGAGGTCGGCCATCACTGCGTCGGCGCGAAGGTCAACGGCAAACTGGTGCCGCTGGAATACAAGCTGAAAAATGGTGATATCGTCTCGATTATCACGAACAAGGCGAACAACGGACCATCCCGTGACTGGCTCAATATCGTTTCCTCGTCGGAAACACGCAACAAGATACGATCCTGGTTCAAGAAAGCGACGAGGGAGGAGAATATCGAGCGCGGCCATGAGCTGATCGAGAAGGAAGCGAAGCGGCTGGGCTATGAGCCGAAGGAGCTTTTGAAAAATGACCGCCTTACGCAAGTAGCGAAAAAGTTCAATATCCATTCGGAGGACGATTTACTGGCGTCATTGGGCTTCGGCGGCGTTACGGTCAACGGAATCCTGACGAAGCTGATCGATCTGCATAAGCAGGAATTGAAGGAGCATACAGCGCCCGATGTTTCCAAGCTTCTTTCCGAACTGAAGCCGCAGCAGGGGACGGTCAAGAAATCCAGCCACGGCGTGCTTGTCGAGGGCGAGGCGGGGATTCTCGTTCATCTTGCGCGTTGCTGCAACCCGATTCCGGGCGACCCGATTGTGGGGTTTGTGACACGAGGACGCGGCGTTTCCGTGCATCGGGAGGATTGCCCGAACATTTTTCACGATGCGGGCGATTATTCACGCGCGTTGGAGGTGGATTGGGATATCGGGCTTGACAAGGAATATACAGTGCAGATCGTCATTACCTGCAACGACCGAAGCGGTATGCTGACAGAGCTTTTGGCGGTCACGTCGGAGATGAAGGTCAATATCAGTTCCATTAACGCTAAGCCGAACCGGAACAACAAGACGTCGACGGTGCTCATGGGGCTGGATGTCAAGAACGCCCAGCAGGTCGCGCAGATTATGACGAAATTCCGTCGGGTAAAGGACGTATACAGTGTCAGCCGTTCGATGCCGACGGCGACAAAAGAAACTCACGAGGCAGGGGAAAAGGAAGGAGTGGAATAATGGGAAAGCTTACCATTCAGTCGTTTGCGGTCATGCCGTTCGACGAGAATTGCTATGTCGTTTCGGATGAAACGGGCGAAGGTGTCGTCATTGATCCGGGCGGAATGGCGAAGCAGATTCTCGCGTATATTCGCGAGGCGAAGCTTTCCATTGTGGCGGTGCTGAATACCCATGGGCATTGCGACCATATCGGCGCCAACGACGAAATCCGAGACGAGACGGGTGCGCCGCTGTATATCCACAGGGAAGATGCGGCGATGATTTCTGATATGAAACTGAATCTTTCTGCCTTCATGGGCTTTCGGGTGATGTCCCGTCCGGCGGAGCAATTGCTTTCCGAGGGAGATAAAATCACTTTCGGACAGTCCGAACTGGAGGTGCTTCACACTCCCGGCCATACGAAGGGAGGCGTCTGCTTCGTCGGCGAGGGTGTCGCGTTTACCGGCGACACGCTTTTCGCCGGTTCTATCGGGCGCAGCGATTTTCCCGGCGGTTCAGAGCGAGACCTGATAGGGAATATCAAGAAAAAGCTTTTGGCGTTGCCCGACGAGACGAAGGTCTATTCCGGACACGGCCCGTCCTCCGAGATTGGATGGGAACGGAAATGCAACCCGTATTTACAGTGGTGATTTGATTCTAATCACTGTTGAAATACTTCAGTTTTTCTTACAGTGATTTGTGAGACGGCATTTGCACCAAAGATGCAAATGTAGCGTGCGCAGCACGCGCCAACTGATTAAAGAATTAAATCAGTTGTTCGTATGAAATATTGGCGGAAAGGAGGGGAGCCGCGTGGAACAGGCTTCGCTTTTCGAGGCGTCGGACCAGGAGACGCAGCCGTTGGCCTCGCGGCTTCGCCCGCAGACACTCGCGGAATTCGTCGGCCAGCGCCATTTGATTGGTGATGGCAAGGTGCTTCGCCGTCTGATCGAGAGCGACCGAATCGCCTCAATGATTTTCTGGGGGCCGCCGGGTGTCGGAAAGACGACGCTGGCAAGGATTATTGCCGTTCACACGAAATCGTCGTTCATCGACTTTTCCGCCGTGACCAGCGGTATCAAGGAAATTCGCAGCGTCATGCAGCAGGCGGAGGAAAACCGCCGTTACGGCGACAGGACCATCGTGTTCGTCGATGAGATTCATCGTTTCAACAAGGCGCAGCAGGACGCGTTTTTGCCGTTCGTCGAGAAGGGCAGTATCATTTTGATCGGTGCAACGACGGAGAATCCGTCCTTTGAGGTAAACGGCGCTCTTTTGTCCCGCTGCAAGGTCTTTGTGTTGCAGCCGCTTTCTTCGGAGGATATCGTGTCGCTTCTTTCCAGGGCGATTACAGACGAGCGGGGATTCGGCGGACAGAAAATAAAAATTGTGCCGGAACATTTGGAAGTGATTGCGGGCTTTTCCAACGGCGACGCGCGTTCCGCCCTTTCAACGCTGGAAATGGTCGTGCTGAACGGCGAGGAGAAAAACGGGACGATCACGGTCACGAAAGAAATACTTGAACAGTGTATTTCGCGGAAATCCTTACTTTACGACAAGAAAGGCGAGGAGCATTACAATCTGATTTCCGCGCTGCACAAGTCCATGCGGAATTCCGATCCCGACGCGGCGGTCTATTGGCTGGCGCGGATGCTGGAGGCGGGAGAGGACCCGCTTTATGTGGCGCGGCGCGTGACACGTTTCGCCAGCGAAGACGTTGGCCTTGCGGATCCCCGGGCGTTGGAGATTGCGGTGGCGGCGTATCAGGCATGTCATTTCATCGGAATGCCTGAATGCTCGGTACATCTGACCGAAGCGGTGGTCTATCTATCCATGGCGCCGAAATCCAACGCGATGGAGGTCGCGTATTTAACGGCGAAGGAAGACGCGCTCAAGGAGATCGACGAGCCGGTTCCGTTGGTAATAAGAAACGCGCCGACGAAGCTGATGAAGAACCTGGGCTACGGTAAGGGCTACCAATACGCGCATGACACGCAGGAAAAAATCACGAGCATGCAATGCCTGCCGGATTCATTGCTTGGCAGGGAATATTACCGTCCGACGGAACAGGGAGTCGAAGGACGTTTCAAAGCGCGGCTCGAGGAGATAAAGGAGTGGAAGCGTGCTCACGGCGCGAAGATATGAAATCATATTTTTGAAAGTGCTGATTGTTTCACGTGAAACAATCGAACATAACATGAAAATTTTTGCACAATTCACTTGAACCGCGAAACACAAAGGGATTTCGCGGTTTTGTTATGAAATTTTTACGTGGTAAGGAAAAAATGATTTTCGAAAAAATGTTTAGTGTGAAACAATAGAACATAAACTGAAAAATATATGAAAGACATTGCTCGTTTATTGATGAATCGAAATAAAAATGATAAAATTTGCCATGTGCAATGGATGTTGGAGAGATAGTTGCCGATTGCATAAATCATGGTATAATGGAAAAGCCGTACAAAATGAATTTGTAGGCGCAAAATATGCGTTTTTTATAAGGAGGATTTACCGCGTGGCTAAAACGATCATGATGCAGGGAACCAGTTCTCATGTGGGGAAAAGCATTCTCGTTACGGCTCTTTGTCGTATTTTTTATCAGGACGGCTTGCATGTCGTTCCGTTCAAGGCGCAGAATATGGCGTTGAATTCTTACGTCACGCGGGACGGGAAGGAAATGGGACGTGCGCAGGTAGCGCAGGCGGAGGCCGCGGGACTCGCGCCGGAGGTCGATATGAACCCCGTGCTTTTGAAGCCGACGGGGCACGCCTCGTCGCAGGTGGTGCTAATGGGGAAGCCTATTGGCAATATGTCGGCGAAGGAGTATCATAAAGGGTATTCGGTCAAACTTTTCGACACGGTGAAGGAGGCTTTGGCGCGGCTCGACAAGGAATATGAAGTCATCGTGATCGAGGGCGCAGGCAGTCCCGCCGAGGTCAATCTGCATGACAACGATATCGTGAATATGCGCGTCGCGCGTCATTTGCAGGCGCCGGTGCTTTTGATTGCCGATATCGACCGGGGCGGCGCTTTGGCGTCTCTCGTTGGAACATTGGAGCTTTTGACGGAGGAGGAACGCGGTCTCGTCAAAGGTTTGATCATCAACAAGTTTCGCGGCGACGTTTCGTTGCTGCAGCCCGCCGTCGACTTTTTGGAGCAAAAGACGGGGAAACCTGTATTGGGCATTATTCCTCATATTGACCACATGGGAATCGATGACGAGGATTCCGTTTCCTTGGAAGAAAAGCAGGAAAAGCCGAAGGCGGGCGACGTCAAGATTGCGGTGATCCGTACGCCGAAGATTTCCAATTTCACAGATTTTGACTGCCTCGCTGGAGAAGAGGACGTTTCGCTTTATTACGTGCAAGATGCTGCAGCCCTCGGCAATCCCGACCTCATCATGCTGCCTGGGAGCAAGAACACGACAGAGGACATGATATACCTTCGTTCGTCGGGGATTGCGGCGGCGGTGAAGGATAGGGTGGCGGACGGAACGCCGCTGATCGGCATTTGCGGCGGCTACCAGATGCTCGGAAAGGAAATCCGCGATCCGCACCATACGGAGTCGGAAAACGACGGCACGGAAGGTCTCGGTCTTCTCGGCATGACGACGACCTTCAGCGAGGAAAAGCTGACCTCGCAGGTGGAGGCGGACTGCCTCGGCTGGCGATTCCTGGGCGAGGAGATTTCTGCGACGGGACTCCGCGGCTATGAGATTCACATGGGCGAGACGGAGTTTCTCGGTGAGAAGGACGCGCATCCGCTGAAAATCACGAAGCGTGCCGATACTTCCGTTGATGTTGTCGAGGGAACTTGCCGGAGCGACGGGCTCGTTTTCGGTACATACATCCACGGGATTTTCGATCACGACGAGTTTCGCCGCGCTGTGCTGAATGCAATCCGCGTTAATAAAGGGCTGCCGCCCCGCAAGAATACGCGGAATGTCCGCGCCGAAAAGGAAAAGAGCTATGACGCGTTGGCTGACGTAGTACGGGCGCATCTAGATATGGACAAAGTGCGCGCGATTATGGGCATGGAATCGAAATGATAACGGCAATCTTTGCGTTTCTCGTCGACTGCCTGATTGGCGATCCGCGTTCTTCTTTGCATCCTGTAGTTTTAATAGGGAAACTTATTTCCTTTTTTGAGGGATTGCTGTATCATGAGCAGGACTCCGACAGAAAAAAGCTTTTTAACGGCTTTGTATTGATGGTATGCGTTCTTTCGGTCTCGTACGGCGTTGCGGAAGGTATAGTACGGCTTGCGGCGCTCTCGGGAAACGTATACGTTTCCATAGCGGTTCAGGCGGTTTTTTTGAGCTTCATGATTTCGCCTCGGAATCTCGCGGAAGCGGGCCGGGAAATTCGCGATTATTTGCTGGACGGAAATCTTGAAATGGCGCGCTTCAAGGTAGGTTGGATCGTTGGACGCGATACGGACAAGCTGACGGAGGGCGAGGCGACGCGGGCGACGGTGGAAACGATTTCGGAAAATACCGTTGACGGCGTCATTTCGCCGCTGTTTTATTTTTTCATCGGCGGGTTGCCGCTGGCGGTGGCCTATCGAGCAGCGAATACGATGGATTCGATGGTCGGCTACAAAAATGATAAGTATCTGTTTTTCGGTCGGGCGGCGGCGCGGGCCGACGACGTTTGGAATTTTATTCCCGCTCGGTTGACGGGATTTATGTTTGTGGCGGCGGCTTTTTTGCTGGGATTGGATTGGCGCGGCGCGTGGCGCATCCTCCGGCGCGACGCCGCAAAACATCCGAGCCCCAACGGCGGCTGGACGGAATCGACGGTGGCGGGCGCGCTTGGCATTCGCCTCGGCGGGCTCAATTATTATTTCGGAAAACCGTCCTTCCGAACTTATATGGGAGAACCGTTGCATGAATTGGAAGCGAAGCATATTTCGCTGGCGATTCGTATGATGTATACGGTGACGGTGATGTTTCTGGTATTGGCGTCGGCGACGGCGTGGCTGCTCGGCGGATATTTGCCGGGAGGACTTGTGTTATGAGGGCTTTTTTTATCGGCTTGCAGTTCCTGACGCGGATTTCGATTATTCGGCAGGATAACTGGACGGCAGAGGATTTCGGGCGCAGCGTGAAATTCTTTCCGCTGATCGGGGCGGTGCTTGGGGCAATTTATGCTGCCTTCGCTTACGCCTTTTATACATTTCTTCCGACGCGGGGAATTGTATTGCCGATTCATTTGACGGCGGCGATCCTGCTGATTTTGCCGCCGCTGATGACGGGCGGTCTTCACTGCGACGGCTTCATGGACACGATGGACGGCGTTTTTTCGGGGCGCTCCCGCGAACGGATGCTGGAAATCATGAAGGACAGCTGCGCCGGCTCGAACGCGGTGTTTTGCTTCGTCGTGCTGATGTTTCTGGAGTTTGCGATTTTGCTCGATATGCCGAAAGACGTCGCAGTTTCGGCGCTTTTCGGTATGCCAGTGATTGCGCGTATGATGATGGTAGCGGGCATCACGCTTTTTCCCTATGCGCGCCCCGATGGCCTCGGTAAGGCCTTTGCCCAATACGCTGGGCGCGGCGCATTGACGTTCGCAGCGGTCTGCACGCTGGTGTTGGTTGTTCCGTTGGGGCAGCTGGCGTGGATCAGTCTTGTGGTTTCCACGGTATTTACGATGTTTTTCGCGAATTATGTGCAGAAGCGGCTCGGCGGGCTTACCGGAGACGTGTACGGCGCAATCACGACGCTGAACGAGGGATTGGTGCTGCTGGCGTTTTTAGCGGGTGCTTTGATATTATAATAATGAAATGAGTGAAGGTATGAATCGACGTTTTGCACACGGGGGGAATATTTATGACGCCGCTCCCAACGGCGGGGAGTGGCTGGATTTCAGCGCGAATATCAATCCGCTGGGACTATCTGCGGCGGTGCGGCAGGCGATTGAGGATGGAATCCCGCGCCTCGTCCATTACCCCGATCCTTCCGCGCGTGCGTTGAAACAGGCGATTGCGGAACATTATGGTGTCCCGCAGGATAATATCGTCTTGGGCAACGGCGGGGCGGAGCTTTTTTATGTGTTGTTTCATACGGTCAGACCAAGGCGCTTGCTGCTGCCTGTTCCGTCATTCAGCGAATACGAGCGCGCTGCGATCTCGGCAGGCTCGGAAATTGTGTACATTCCGCTGCGCGAGGAGGAAGGTTTTCGGTTGGACGAAAAGGCGGTTTGCGCTTCAATGGAGACTGGCGACTGTCTGATTTTGGGAAGTCCGAACAACCCGACGGGACAGCGCGTGGAACGAAAAGCGTTGGAAGCTGTTTTTGAGAAAGCGCGTAAAAAAAATGTTTTGACGATTATCGATGAATCATTTATGGATTTTTGCGCCGACGCCTCTGACTATACGGCTCGATATTTGGCATCCGATTATGAGGACTTGGTTGTGGTGCAGTCTTTGACAAAGTTTTTTGCAATTCCAGGCTTGCGTCTCGGTTTCGCGGTCGCGCCCAAAACGCTGGCGAAGCGAATGGATGCGGGAAAAGATCCGTGGAATACGAACCTTTTGGCGCAAGCGGCGGGGGTTGCGGCACTTTTCGATGGCGAGTATCAGGAACGAACGCTGTCGTGGCTGGAAGGCGAGCGGGAATTTTTGTTTAGCTCATTGAAGCAGTTTGACGGATTGAAACTGTATCCGCCGACAGTAAATTTTATCCTGCTGCGATTAATGCCTTCATGGGGGGACGCGTCCGCGTTTTGTGCGCGTATGCGCGATGAAGGAGTTCTGCTCCGCGATTGTTCGAATTATCCGGGATTGGATGATACTTTTGTGCGTGTGGCGGTCAGAAAGCGAGAGGACAACGAAAGATTGCTGAAAGTTTTCCGACGGGTAGGCGGTGAGCGGAAATGATGCGATTAGTTCTCGTGCGTCACGGGCAGACGGAATGGAACGCTGTCGGGCGGTATCAGGGACAGTCGAATGTCGCACTGTCAGATATGGGAAGACAACAGGCAAAATGCTTGGCGGAAAATTTTCCGGCGAAGTTGGATGCGATTTACGCCAGCGATTTGGATCGGGCAAAGGAAACGGCGGAATGTGTCGGCGAAAAGCTGGGCGTTTCTGTTCGCCCGGAAAAATCCTTTCGGGAGTTGTCCTTCGGCGATTGGGAAGGACTGACCTATCAGGAAATATCATTGCGGTGGCCTAATGAAGCGAATAAATTGTTTACGGCGCCGGACGAATTGCAAATTCCGCATGGGGAGAACTTTCAGGGCTTGCAAAAGCGTGCATTGGCAAAAATCAATGAACTATATAAAGAGCATGTGAATCAAACCATTGGCATTTTCGCGCATGGTGCAATCAACAAGACAATCTTGGCGGGACTGATGCACATTCCGCTGCATTATCTGTGGTCGCTCCGGCAGGACAACACTGCGGTCAATATCCTGCGGCTGGACGACGGATATGTGACGGTGGAACTTATCAACAGCACTTCACATCTCGGAAAAGGCTTGATTTCGCAGGGATTGTGAGGCTTTTGTAAAAAAGTGAAAAAAAGAGTTGACAAGGGGAAATTGATGAGGTAATATAAACAAGCTGACTGGCGGGGACGTCGGTCGGGGGCGCACCCTGAAAACTGAACAATGCAGAAATGAATCATCTAGATTCAAGCCAGATGTGCGGTTTGTGTAAGAACACATGAACCTAACAATTCTTTTACAAAGACGATTTCGGAGCCAATCAAGGTTCTATGAAGTCATAGATTTCATGGAGAGTTTGATCCTGGCTCAGG
>CACYXR010000011.1 GCA_902778455.1 uncultured Selenomonadaceae bacterium
CAAGTGCCTCACTGAGAAGCAGGCTTATGCCGGTATCGACTGGGTCACGATCTTCCTGTTCGCAGGCATGATGCCTGTCTCGACGGCTATGGACAAGACCGGCGCCGGCAAACTGATCGCTGACGCTGCTGTCGGTCTGATGGGCGGCAATCCGAGCCCGTTGGTCGTTACGGCCATCCTGTTCATCCTGTCCTGCGGCCTGACGCAGTTCATGTCCAACACCGCTTCCGCGGCTCTGCTCTGCCCGATCGGCATCTCCATCGCGCAGAACATCGGCGCCGATCCGCACGCTGTTTTGATGGCTATCGCCGTCGCCGCGTCCTGCGCGTTCGCTACGCCGGTCGGCACGCCGCCGAACACGCTGGTGCTTGGTCCTGGCGGATACAAGTTCTTTGACTATGTCAAGGCCGGTGTTCCGCTGGTTGTTGTTTCCTTCATCGTTTCCTTGATTGTTATTCCTATCGTTTGGCCGTTCTTCCCGTGATCGGGCAAAAGGTTAGCCATCTAAAAGGCCCCGCAATGCGGGGCCTTTTTGCTTGACGATATTATGAATTGTAGTATAATGAACAAACAGGAGAGCCACGGTTCAAAGACTCGGCTCTCCTTGCTTTTTGGGAAATATCCAGGCTTTACAAACCCTCAGGAAGGAAGCGTCATCATCCATGGAAATCCTCTCGCTTGCACTGCTGTTTCTCGCTATCATTCTTGGATTCTTGCGGCATATGAATACGGGGCTTTTGTCTATCGCATTTGCGCTGGTGCTGGCTCGTGTGGCCGGGATTCCGGACAAGGCCGTGATTGCGGGGTTCAATTATTCGCTGTTTTTGATTCTGCTGGGCGTCACGTATTTATTCAGCATCGCGCAGCTGAACGGTTCGTTGGAGCTGTTGGCGGAAAAAGTTGTCGCTTTGACGGGGGAGCATACGGCCTTCGTACCCATCGTCATTTACGTTTTCTCCACGGTGCTTTCGGCACTCGGACCAGGCACCGTGCCGACAATCGCCATTATGATGGTGTTCTCGATGACGCTGGCCGCCGAGATGAAAATCCCGCCGGTCATGCTCGCGGCTCTCGTGGTGCTGGGGGCGTCGGGGGGCGGCGTGTCGCCTTTGGCTGCGACGGGCATCATTGCCAAAAACCTTTGCGGGCAGATTGGACTTTCCGGCGTCGAAATGCCGTTCTTGATGAACGGTGTGCTGTCCATGACTATTTATGCGGCGGTGGTCTATATCGCGTTTGGCGGCTGGCGGCTCCATTCCGACCATGTCATTCATCTGTTTGAGCTTCCCGCGTTTTCCGCGAAGCAAAAAATGACGCTGGCGGGCATCGCGGTCATGGTTGTGCTTGTGATGTTCTTTCATTTCAACGTGGGCTTGACGAGTTTCGCGGTCGCCGCCGTACTTTCGCTTCTCAAAGTCGCGGACGAAGGAGAGGCGCTGAAAAACGTCCCGTGGGGGACGCTGATCCTGATTGGCGGCGTCAGCGTGCTGATGAACCTGATCATCAAGCTCGGCGGCATCGAGCTTCTGTCCGACACGCTGGCGTCGGTCATGACGCCCTCGACGGCAACGGCAATCACGGGCATTACCGCAGGATGCATGTCTTGGTGCAGTTCTACCTCCGGCGTTGTGATGCCGACGCTGATTCCGGCGATTCCCGATCTTTTCGAAGATCTCGGCGGCGGTTTCGATCCCATCGAGATGGCGACTTCCCTTTCGATGATTTCCCATTGTGCCGGCATCAGCCCGCTTTCTACGGGCGGCGGCCTTGCGCTTGCGGCGTATTCCTCGGCGGCGAAAGCCTCCGTCCCCGAGCAGCATCGTCTGTTTGTGCGCCTCTTTGCGGTTTCCGCCTGCGGCGTCGTTTTCCTTTCGTTCCTCGCATGGATGGGACTGTTCCATTGGCTGCTGTGATACAGGGAGACCTTATGGTATTGCGGGTGCTTTTTTCTTGACGATTTATGAAATCATGCTATAATAGACATAGAAAGAGACAGCCGATGTTGTCCGCGTCGGCTCTCCCAAAGTTATTGGCTTTAGAAAAAACCGCGCAACATACGCGGTTTTTTCATTTCATCGCTGAAACTATCTCCGGTATGAAAGGATAGCCACGATGAGAAGTCCGAAGGCAATCATCAAAGACAACGCCTCAAAAACCGTCATGGGCATCACCTCCCTTACGGGAGCAAACCGACGTACATCTACTGTCTCTCGTTGGCTATTATATCATAGTTGTTTTTAAAAAGAAAGGTTTGTTCGGAATGATTTTCGCTGGAATGCTTGCTATGGGGTTTTTGCTCGGCTTTTGCGGCGCGGGCGGTTCCGGCATGACGATCGCGCTCTTGGTGGCGGGCTACGGCGTGCCGATGCATAAGGCCTTGGCTGTGGCCATCACGGCGATGATTTTCACGATGATTTCCGGCACTGTCAGCCACCTCCGCGAGGGGGAGGTCGAGGTGAAGATGGGGCTTGTCATCGGCGGCGCGGGCATGGTCGGCGCGTTTGTCGGCGCGCATGTCGCGCACAGCCTTCCGACGAATGAGCTCAGCTTCTTTACCGCCATGATGATGTTCCTGTCGGCAGTCATCATGTATATCCGCCTGTATCACAAGGCGTGGCTTGACCGCCGTATCCATATCCGCACGACGCAGCCCAAGGGGCGGGAGCTTCTTGTGCTTGGCTCGGTGACGGGCGTCGTGACAGGCTTCCTTTCCGGCGCCTTCGGTATCGGCGCGACGGCGTTTATCCAGCTTGCGCTGATGATCTTTTTCGGCGTTTCGCTTTTGAAAACTGTCGGGACCTGCATGCTGGTGATTTTGCCGATTTCGATTGCGGGCAGTGCCGGATATATTTTGAACGGTCACCTGGATATAGGGATTTTTATACAGACCTTTCTCGGTCTCGTGATCGGCTCCTTTATCGGCGCGAAATTCACGAGCCTTGCGCCGCGCCCTGTATTGCAGGCGGTGGTCACGGCGACGCCGCTGATCGGCGGGCTGGTGATTTTCTTTTCGCGTTGAAAATTGCTTGTGTTTTTCCAAGAGACTCTATATAATAGCATATTATGACAGATGGAGGTGGATTCGGCGTGGGGGATGCGGAGATTGTACGGCGCATGTTCTTTTCCCTGATAAGCGCCTTTTGCATCGTTTTCATGGCGTCGATTTGGATCGGCCCGCAAAAGAAAGCGCAGTGGTTCCGGCTCCGTGATATGAGCAAGGGCTTTTGGTTTTTCAACCGACGGGGCATCCTGGGCGAGAGCCTGCGCTTCGGCTGGCCGAAGACGAAGGAAGGGTATCAGGCGGCGGCCTTGATGATAACGGCGATCGCGGTGACCACATACGTTATTTTCATTGTATGAACCGAGTTGAATATGGGAGTCCTCTTTCCGTGGAAAGAGGATTTTTTCTTTTTCGTCTTGTTTTCGACGTTGATTTGTGGTATGATGGCGGTGGTGGAAAAGGAGTTTTTAAGTTTGTATTTGTCAAGGAGGAATGCAAAATGGCTGTCAACAATGTAACCACCAACGCGCAAATGGCGTATGCGTCCGTATCGGCGTCGCTGAAGACGACGCAGGCGCAGAAGAAGGACGAGAAGGTTGCCGAGAAGCCCGAAAAGACGATGGGCGACGCTTACTCCGTCAACATCTCGGCTGCGGCGAAGGACGCGGCGAAAAATGCCAGGGTTGAAGGCGCGGGCGCCGAGAAAGCGAAAGGCTTGACCGCGGATCAGGTTCGCCAGCTTCAGGACATGACCGACCAGAGCTACACGATGATGATCCAGGCCATGACCGAGCAGAACATGAAGGTGCAGAACCTGTTCAACGAGGGCATCTATTCGCTGAACTTCGGCGGTACGCAGATCGGCATCGAGAACTTCATGCTCCCGCCGGTAGGCACGACGCCGGAAGAAGCGCAGGCCGCAATCTCCGAGGGAGGCGCGTACTCCGTCGAGGCTGTCTCCGACCGTATCTTCGGATTGGCAGAGGCTCTCGCGGGCGGCGACGCGGGCAAACTGTCCGAGATGCGCGCTGCGGTGGAGGAAGGTTTCCGTCAGGCGGGTATGGTCTTCAAGGACATCACCGGCAAGGACGATATGCCGCAGATTACCCACGATACCTATGCCGAGATCATGAGCCGCTTCGACAAGAAGACGGCGGAGATGGGCGGCGCCTGATTCGCCGTTTCAAACAGTTTTTCCGTAAAAATATGCCGCGACCCTGCGCCATGGGGTCGCGGCTTTTTTGTATTCTTATGTCCCTTCAATCAGTTTCTTCCGGGATCGCAGGAACAGGGCGAGGGAAAAAAGCACGCATCCTGCCACATAGAAAACGTATTTCATGCCGAACACCGTTGCCACCACGCCGCCGAGGACTGGGCCGAGGATCGAGCCGATCTGCTGGACGGCGAACATCATGCCGAAGATGCTGCCCTTGACGTCGGGGGAGGTGTTTTTCGCCAGCAGCGCGTTGATGGAGGGATGGACGGCGCAGAAGAAGACGCCGCAGACGAACTGCATGGCGGCATAGATATGGAGGTTTGTCACCGAGCCCTGGATGAAGAGACCGACGCCCGCCAGCGGGATCGCGGTCAGAGCGGCGCGCAAATACCCCTTGTGCTGGCCGAACCAGCCCCAGGCCGGGGCGGCGATGACGCCCGCGAAGCCGCCGAGGGAAAAGATCATGCCGGAGACGAAAATGATGTTCGGCAGCTCGCCGGCGAGGGACGTGATATAAGTGGTCATGATCGGCTGAAGGATCAGGATGACCATCTGCATGACTGCCGAGGCGCAGAGCAATGTCCGCAGCACGGGAATCTTCAGCAGCGCCAGAGGGCTGGGCGCGGGCGCTTTCTCTGCGTTCTTTTTCCGGGACGGGGCCGGCGGTTCCTTGATGACGAAAATGAAAATGATGCAGTTCAGCATCAGCGCGGCGGAAGCCACGAAAAATGAGGCGCGCATTCCGAAAGCCTCGGCCAGCACGCCGCCCAAAAGCGGACCGATGACGCCGCCGGCGGTCATCGCACTTTGCATGACGCCGAGGCAGACGCCCAGCTTGTCCGGCGGCGCGTACATCGTCATGATCGCGAGATCCATCGGCCAAAGCCCCGCAGCGAAGCCCTGGAAGATGCGCATTCCGACAAGCTCCAGCGGCGACGAGACGACGCCGCCGAGGAAATAGCTGACGGACAGCAAAAGGCTCGCGCGGATTGCCATCATCCGCTTGCCGTGGGTGTCCGCCATACGTCCCCAGATCGGCCCCATGATCGCGCTGACCACGAAGCTGGCCGAGAACACGGCGCCCGACCAGAGATTGACATCCTCCATCGGCACGCCCAGCTCATGGGTCAGATACATCGGTAAAAAGGGAATCAGCATCGTATAGCTTGACGCCATGAAAATGACGTTGCCTGTCAAAACGGCGAGCACAACTTTCCAATTCACGACGCTTCCCTCCCTTCGATGTGTCTTTTCATTTTAGCACTTTTGTGGCGGTTCAGCGGAAGTTTTTTGCGAAAGAATGTTTCACGTGAAACAAACGAACGTAACATGAAAATAAAATGAAAATATTTGCCGGGCTTGTGAAATGTTTTGCGGTTTGTTTCTTGCGGCGAAAAGCATTATAATATGAGGGATTTCTGTGGCAAAAGAGGTGAAACGGTTTGGAATTGTCTGCGGCGCATATCGGATTTATGCTGGCGACGGTGGCGCTGGTCCTGGGCGGCGGCATTTACGCGGCGCGCTCCGTGAAATCGGCGGAGGGGTACAGCCTCGGCGGGCGCGCGGCGGGCGCGCCGATGGTGGCGGGCACGATTGCCGGCACGGTCATCGGCGGCAGCGCGACGGTGGGGACGGCGCAAATGGCTTTTTCCGTCGGGCTGTCGGCCTGGTGGTTCACGCTGGGGTCCGGCATCGCGTTCATCGTCATGGGGCTGTTTTACGCGAAGCGGCTTCGTGCGTCGGGGCTTACGACGATTCCCGAGCTTTTGGTGAAAAACTACGGCGCGAAGGCGGGCGTCGTCACCAGCGTCGTCGCTTCGATGGGCATTTTTTGCAGCGCGGTATCCACCACGCTTCCCGGCGTCGGCATCCTGTCGGCGGTGCTGGGAATTTCGCCGTACGCGGCGGCGGGCGTGCTGCTTGCGCTGGTCGTGCTTTACGTCTTTTTCGGCGGCATGAAAAGCGCGGGGGTGGGCGGCATATTGAAAATGGCCGTGCTTTGGGCGAGCCTCGCGGCGGCGGGAATCGTCGCTTGCGGCGCGCTGCCGTCGGGCGCGGATTTTTCGGCGGCGTTTCCCGGGGGCGGCTGGCTGAGCCTGTTCGGGAACGGCGTCGGCAACGGTCTTGCGCATCTGGCGTCCATGCTCGTCGGTATCCTCTGTACCCAGACGTATGTGCAGGCGATTTTCTCCGCATCGAATCCGAGAACAGCGGCGTTGGGCGCGTTCCTGGCGGCGCTGATCGTGATTCCCGTCGGGCTTCCCTGCGTCGCCGTCGGTCTGTATATGCGCGCCTTTGAGCCGGACGTCTCGCCCCTGCTCGTGCTGCCGATTTATCTCGCCGAGCATTTGCCCCCGTGGCTGGGCGGCGTCGCGCTGGGCGGCGTCATGCTCTCCATCGTCGGCTCCCTCGGCGGGCTGGCTCTCGGCGTCGGCACGATGATTGCGAAAGATATCCTGGCCCGGGCGTTTTCCGTGGAGGACGAAGGCAAAAAACTGCTGCTGCTGCGCATCGTGGTTCTGGTGGTGGTGGTGTGCGCCTGCGCGACGGCCATCGCGAACATGGGGATGCAGGTACTGATTTTGACTTACCTTTCCATGGCGCTGCGTGGCGGCGGCATTTTCCTGCCGCTGACGCTGGCGGTGTTTCGCCCGAAATGCGTCGCCCCGCGCTGGGCGCTGCTGTCGATGATAGTTTCCACCGCCGTCGCGGTGCTTTTCTCGACGGTGCTGACGCCCCCCGTCAACCCGCTGTTCATCGGCCTCGCGGTCAGCGCCGTGCTGCTCGCGCCGGGGCTTATCGCAGCGCAAAAAGTGGAATAACATTAACAGCCTGAGAAAAAGGAACAAAAACGTGCGCTTGACGTCAAAAAGCCGTCAGGCGCACGTTTTCTTTATGGATTTCGTATTACAAAGAAAAACGAAAAAATGTTTCACGTGAAACAAACGAACATAACATGAAAATAAGATGAAATGCAAATAATCTTCCCATGCCTTGTCCTGCCATACCTTTTTCATTCGTCGGCCTCGATCAGTTCATGCTCTTTCAGGACGCTTCGTCCTGCTTCGACGTCTGCGATTGCCTTTTTCAATCGAGCCATATTGGCTTCGCTGAAAAACGGATCGGCTACGATCTCGAAAGGGATTTTTTGCTCTTGCGTCACTTTTGCCGCGAACATTGTAAATGCGGAGGTCATCGTGAGCCCCATTTTTTTGCAGGTCTTTTCCATATTGCTTTTCAAGGCTGCGTCCATTCGGAAATTTACCATTGCTTGTGCCATGTCTATCACCTTCTTCCATCGTTATCATACCATGAATGCAAAGCAAAATCAATCAAACGCTTTCATTTACTTTACGTATTGACCCTCCGTCGGACGGTTCACCGAGCTGGGCGCTGCTCGCGCCGGAACTGATTCTGGCGCGAAAAGCGGATTGACCTTATCAACCTGTATATAGAAAAAGAAACAAAAAACGTGCGCTTGACGTAAAAATACTGTCAGCGCACGTTTTCTTCAGCCCAATCTTCCACGCGCAAGCCGGGAATACGGCAAAATTCTTTCGTATTATGCGTTACGACAACTAGATTCCTGGCGACGCCTTGTGCGCCTATCATCGCGTCATAGACCCCAATCGGAGTACCGCGGGATGCAAGCTCTGCCCGCAGCTTACCAAAATAAATAGCGTCCATTTCGTCAAACGGAATAATCTCGTAATTCGCAAGAAAAGCTTGAAAAATTTGTCTTGTACGCTCTCCCCAGCGACTCTTGGCCGCGCCATATTCCAGTTCGCCCACAGTAACGGAAGAAACAAAAATCGATTTCTGTTCTTCGAGAAGTCTTTGACCTAATGAAGGGAATGTCCCTTTCATTGCGTAGATGCAAATATTTGTATCTATCAAAAACATCCCATGGCCTCTCTTTCAGGCAGATCGGTCAGCATCGGCTGTTCTCTCTCGAATGGCGTGTCTTTATCCATTTGTCCAAGGCTCTGTTTTAACAAGGCTTGCGGATCGTCTACCGGAATCAGATAATAGCAGTTTCCGTATTTTTTGATAATGAACTCGGTTTGATCTGTCTGCATCTCTTTAGGTATGCGTATCGCTTGGCTGTTTCCGCTCTGAAAAACTTTTGCCTTCAACATTTTGATCGCCTCACCCTCGGTATATACTTAAAGTATATACTTCAAAAAAGAATCTGTCAAATATCATCGTGTGTAGACGTTTTTTGTTGTACTCGTTTTTTGCTTCCGTTCCCGTGCGCGTTGCTGGGCATACTCAAAGGAAATTTGGTTTTGGATTCGCTCTTTGGCGTCCTCGGAAAGCGTCTGGTATTTCAACATTAAGCTTTCGGCGTCGGCGTTGAGTCCTTTTTGCTTCAAGCGCGCGTGATCCTCTGTGCAGCCGAGAATATAGTCCGTAGATACGCGAAGCGCGCTCGCAAGTACAACAAGTGTTTCAAAGTCCGGCTCGCGGATACTCGATTCGTATTTTGCGAGAGCGTGATATTGAATGTTGGTTCGTTTTGCCAAGTTGTCTCTTGTCAATCCGATTCGTTCACGGGCAGAACGAATCCTTGCCCCAAAGTCCAAAAACGGTTCCCCCTTTCTCGAGATACATAAATACCGATAATGGCGACAACTAATTTTGGACGGAATGGCAAATAGAAATTGACTTTAGACGATACGTCTAATATACTATTTTAATAGAGTGTAATAAATATCGTAGTTCATTTGATTCAGTTTTATTAAGAAGATTTAGACATACCGTCTATTATTTACTAAATAGGTAACAGTGCTTCTTGCATGTCACAAACCATAAAGGAGGCTCTTTGTCAATGAAAAACAATCATCGTAGGTTTTGTGCAGCAACGACGGTTGCTGCTGTTCTTTTTTCAGCGTCGCCTATCGCGACGCCGGTCGCCCACGCAGGGTGGGGAAGTATTATCGGCGGCGTAATTGGCGGCATACTGAACGGAGGCGGTAGCGGCGGGAGTAGCGACGGCGGAAACGGCGGTGGAGCGATGGGCGGATTGTCGAATCAACAGCACGCACATCCGCATCCGAACGACAACGAAAAACTGTTTATGTTGGCAGTGGAAAAGAACGACATTGGCACAGCTAGTGACATGCTAAATGCAGGTGTTGATATAAATGGCGTATATCCTGATGGATATACTGGACAAACCGCTCTGATTCTCGCTATAAGAAATCGCAATTATGATATGATGCAATTCTTATTAGAAAACGGAGCCAATGTAAACGGTTACTATTCGTATAAAAATCACTTCATCTCATATATGGAACGTATTACAGATGCACACGGAGAAATAGAGTTACTACAATTCTTTATAAATTGGGGTGCGGATGTTAATTGTGCCTCAGATCGTAAAGATGGCAGAAAGCGATACCCGATTGATAACAGCACTGAACGTCACGCATGGGATAATGAAGACAGTGTTATCACTCAATTTCTAATAGACCATGGTGCCTATACTGAAAATAAAGATTCTGATGGTCGTACTCCATTCCTCAGAGTTGTTGGCGGTCGCAAGATAAAACTGATGAATGTTTTGGCGGATGGTGGAGCCGATATCAACGCCAAAGATAATCGTGGTCAAAACGCCCTGCAAATTGCGCTTGATATGAATGACCTGCAACTCTATAAAGAGGTACAGGACATCATGAATCGCGGTCAGCAGCCGTCCCAATATCAGCCATCCAAGCCGCAAACTCAACATCGCACTTCCGAAAACGGCGGCAACGTTTCCGGAGACGACGAGCTTGTAACCTTCGAGAACAAATCGAATCAGAACACGCGGATTCAGGAGCTTAACAATTTTAATGACGTCGTCATCAAAGCGATGAGGGCAGAACGGAAAGCAGACGAAACTCTTGACCAGCATATGAAAGACCATTCCGGTACAATATCCATCGCCGAACGTTCCACGTTCGCAAAGGAATATGTCGACGCCGCGAAAAAAATCAAAGATTCTTTAGAACCACAGACACTTCTCGGCAATTTGAACCATCTTTCTTTCGACGAGAAAGAACTTTGCAGCGACTTATTGCAAGTCATGAACACTCGATACGATAAACTAATTACTTTGTATAGTCTCCTTGCATTGAATCGCGAATTAACTCCAGAAGAGCAACAGAAAGCAAAAGTCCTAATAGAAGAAACACAAACCTTGCGACAAAGCGTAATTGATATTTCGGGACGTGTAGACAAATTACCCCGATAACAAATTCCAGCCATAGAAAGGTGACATAATCATGGAGACGCTTGGAAATCTGATTTTCATTTTGCTAATTTTGGTAGGCGTTTTTGTCTTTTCTTACAACCGCCTACAGAAAAGTGCGCAGAATGTCAAGAAATGGCAATCGAATATTCTGGCGCTGCTTCAAAAGTATGCGGATTGCATCAACAAATTGCAGGAAATCGTGGCCAATTATGCCGCGCATGAAAAATTGGTTCATTTGACCATTTCCAGCAACCTCACGGAAATGGTCAAGTCCACAAACAATGCGATGATCAATATCCAGGCATTGGCGCAAAGTTATCCGGCCTTGCAGGCGAATCAGAATTATCAATCGTTGATGTGGGAGGTCTCGAATATCCAAACCCAACTACAGCAGTGCCGTTTTACTTACAATGAAGCGGTTTCCGTTTACAATGGGCTGATTTCGACCATCCCAGAGGTTCTTTACGCTAAATCGCTCAACTTCAACGAGGCTCCGTATTACAATCCGGAACAGGAAGCGGAATTGCAAACCTTTACGACGGATGACGGCACTGCGCTGAAAGAGCTTTTGCATAAGGGCGCAAGCATGACGATGGACGCCGCGCAGAGCGCGAAAAACAGTCTGCAATCCGCTGTTCAGGGGCAGACGGAAAAGAACACGGACGGTCAGGAGAAAGCTGCGCAAAGGGCTGCGAATAGCGAACAAGCGCAGGGAGGAAACGCTGCGAAAAAGTAATTTGTATTGATTGATAATTTGCAGGGAGGACTCGCCAATGAAAAAAAGGTTTCTTGTTGCGGTGGTTCTTGTGGCGGTTGTAGCTGCGGCCTTGCCTTTCGTGATTCCCGGCGTTCAAAATACGAGTATTGGCAATATACTGAATGGCGTAATGGGCGGAAGCAAAAACGAAGCGGCAAATACGGAATCGACCAGTGGGATGCCGGCCCCTTCGCCCGAAGCAAAAAAAGAGACAAACGAGGAAAAAAGCGGCAATACGCAAAGTGATCCCAAAGACATGCTTTCGAATCAAAGCCACGCACACAAAAATCCGAACGCAAACGAGAAATTGTTTCTATTGGCTGTAAAAAGCAACGATATAGGCACAGCAGAGCAGATGCTGAAGGCCGGTGTAGACGTTAACGGGGTGTGGCCCGACGCTAACTCGTATTCAACCAGTGCAACTGCCTTTTCCGTCGCATTGCGCGGGAAAAATTTAGATATGATGCAATTCCTGTTGAAAAACGGGGCGGACGTCAATGGATACTATGATTACAACAATTATCGTTATTGCTATTTGGAACGCGCAACAAATTCCGAAAAGGATATTGAGATTGTCAAATTCTTGCTGAACAATGGGGCGGACGTCAATGGCTATACAAGCAGGAATGATGGAGTAAAAACCATGGCAATTGACAACTGTACCAGCAAGTCGTCGGAGCGTCATGCTGCCGTTGCACAGCTTCTGATAGAACAAGGGGCGTATCTTGAAAACAAAGATGAAGAAGGCTTTACACCGTTCCTTAGAGCAATCAACCAATATAGCAGTACGATGATGCGTATCTTTGCCGCTGCCGGCGCCGACTTGAGTGCAAAGGACAAAAAAGGCCGGGATGGTCTCCAAATCGCTATTGACAATAAAGATCTCCAGCTATACAAAGACGTGCAGGAAGTCATGAACCAAGGGCAAAAGCCATCCAAGTATCGTCCTTCCGACGCGTCGCCGCAACGCTGATTTATTGCAATACCATTGCTTCGGCAGTAACGAAAGATGGATTACAAAATATAACCAAGAAAGGCGGTAAACCATCATGGAAAACGAGAATAATAAACTGATTTGCGCAAAATGCGGCGCAGAGTTGGAATCGGACGCAATGTTTTGCTCGGAATGCGGCGCGCCACGGATAAATAATGAGAACGGGTCACAGGACGGAGTTCCCCAAGAAGGAATTGCAGATGTATCGCAACCTGAAGCCTCGAAAGAAGAAGCCGTGATAATCGAAGCCCCACAGGACGAATTACTGACAGAAGCATCTAAACCGGAAATGCTTGCTTCTGAAACGGATAAATCAAAAGAAAACACACCTGCCGATGAATTACCGGCAGTGGAACTGCAAAATGAAGAAATGACAAACGTTGAGCCACCTGCGGAAAACCCGATAACAGCGGAATCTCAAAAGGAAGAGGCTTCTATCGCGGAACCGTCAAAAAACGAAAAATCGCCAGACGAAGAAGCGCAAAACGAACCGTCGCAAACAGCACCGCCTGCGCCTGCGGTTTCATCACAACCTGCGCATAAATTTTGTCTCCACTGCGGCGCGACACTTCCGCCGGATGCGCTCTTCTGCTTATCGTGCGGCACAAAGCAGGACAGCGCGGCGCAACCCCAAGTCGTTACTCCGCCTCACGCTATGGCTCTGCAAATGCACCAGCAACCGCAACAGCAAATTCCGCCACAGCCGCAGGGCTATCCGCAACAACCGTTCCAACCAGGGTATCCGAGGCAAGGTTATCCGCAACAGCCGATGCAACAAGGCTATCCACAGCAACCGCAAATGATCATTGCACAAACACCAAAAAGTATGCCGCTGGCGCTCATTCTCACGTTCTTTTTCGGGCCCTTGGGGCTTTTATACGCAAGCGTTCGCGATGGATTGATTTTGATCTGTATTTCCATCGCGGTCGCATTTCTGACTTTGGGCTTTGGATTGATTTTTGTTTGGATTGGCTCGATGGTATGGGCTTATATGGATGTGGAAAAATACAATCGGGCGCTACTGAGCGGACAGATACCACCACAGGATTTTTGAGATTCATAGAAACATCAGGAGGCGGAAAATATCATGGACCCTAATGAAACAAAAAACAATGTTTGTATCAAGTGCGGTGCGGAATTGGAGGCGGAATCGCTGTTTTGCTCAGTCTGCGGCGCGAAACAGGAACCACCGAAAGAGGGCGAAGACGTTGCGAATGTACCCGCTGTCGCCCCTATGGCAGTAGCAAGTGTGCAGCAACCGCAGGAAGCGCCTTCGCAACAGCAACAGTCCGCGCCGCAGCAACCGCATATTCCCCCGCAACCGCAAACGCAAGCGCAACCGCAGCCCCAAATGATTGTCGCGCAAGCTCCGAAAAATATGATACTGGCGTTGCTGCTCGCGGCGCTCTTCGGCCCGTTGGGGTTGTTCTATGCGACAATCCCCGGCGGATTGATTATGTTGTGCGTTTTTATTGTTCTCTTCGTTATTATCACGATCTTTACATTGGGGTTTGGCTTCTTTTTGCCATTCTTTATCATTTCTCCCACTTGTGTATTATGGGCATATATGGCGACCGAAAAATACAACGAACGATTGATGAACGGGCAATCGCCGGCGCAAAGATTATGATCCCGGAATTGCGAAAGGAGTAGTCGCATGGAAACCAACGAGAAAAGGGTCTGCCCTCAATGCGGGGAGGAACTGGAAGAAGACGCGCTCTTTTGTACTGAATGCGGCGCTTCGTTGACGAAGAAAGAGGAACAGTCGCAAGCGGAACCTCCGAAGGCGGAGCCGCCCATCGAAGAACCGCCTGCGGAGCATCAAAAAGAAGAACTGCCGAGCGCGGAATCTCCGAAGGAAGAAGCGCCGACGGAGATTCCGAATGAGAATATACCCGTGGGGGAAGCGCCGAAAGAGGAGAACGCCGCGCAGGAAGAACCTTCACAAGCGACAGAGGCCACTGTGGAAAGCGCGTCGCCGACCATGAACGAAGAAAAAACGGCTGGCTCGGGACAGCCGGACGTTCCCGCTGCTCCCATCCCTGCGGCGAAGCCAGAGAGAAAATTTTGTTTCCGTTGTGGCGCGTCGATTGCAATGGAAGCTGTGTTTTGCAATAAATGCGGCGCTCCGCAGGGAGCGCAACAACAAATTCAGCAGCCCCAGTCGACGAAATCACAGCCGCAATTCGCTGCGACGCAAATGGGGCAAGCGCCATTGCCAAACAGCATGAATATCGACACAGCGGCCTTGAAATCTTGGATCAACAATGGCGGTCTAGGTCATATCCTGCTGGTCGTTTCCGTAATCTTAGCAGGCTCTGTTTTCATGCCGTTTGCGAAAGGCGACGGTTCGGGAAGCCTGAAGCTGATGGACATTAGCGTCCTCCTTTCCGTCGCGGTCCTGCTCATTGCCGCAGGGAGCGCTTTCGCGTCCCTGCGTGGAAAATATGAAATTCCCGTTATTGCGGGGCATAGCCTGTTCATTGTTTATGTGTGCGGCGTATTCAAATACCAAAGCGCAATGAAATGGGGCGGTTTTCTCCTGATCCCCGTCATTATCGGCTTGATTGTCGTCGGACTGATGGCAGCCCTCCAGCGTGATGGGAAAACTTTTGATTCGCATCTTTTAGGTGAAAAGTGGAAACAAATCAT
Organism: uncultured Selenomonadaceae bacterium; assembly: GCA_902778455.1. Taxonomy (GTDB): domain Bacteria; phylum Bacillota; class Negativicutes; order Selenomonadales; family Selenomonadaceae; genus RUG12372. Next base: position 14,859 of record CACYXR010000011.1, read on the forward strand.
GGTTCAGCCGGTGCAAATTCACACGCTGAAATTGCAAGGTATCTTTGGCGTTGTGGTGCTCGCGGTCTTGATGATTTGCATGCCGATGATTGGCAGCGTCGGCGATGTGATTGGATTAGATAAGTTTGAAGGAAGCTGGTATCACATCAAGACAGGCGAGACGCCGCGCTTTATCAAAATTAAAAAAGTGGATGATGGAAAATACGCTTTTGCGGATTGTGCCTTATTCATTGCCTATCATAAAGACAATGGTGGCTATTATTTTACAACGGGTGAGTACGGCGGGATATTCTCTGGACTTACGATTAAGGAGCACCATATCTTTGAGTACGCAAATGAAAAAAAGAATACGATAGTCAATAAAAAACTTGGGCGTAATCCTGATTCATGGGAAAAATATTATTTTGACACTGAGCATAATGCGTTGTTGGACAATACGGACGAGCAATATCTGCCAATGCACGAAGGGGATGAAGCGTTAAAAATGGCGTATGACGCATTGATTGATGATCTGAAGAAACAGGAAAAAGGCAAATTAAAAGGCGGGTTGCCTCCATTTGAAGATTATAAAAATGCTACAAAGCGCATTTTGGATGAAAAGCTAAAAGAAGAGGAGCAATATTATAAGCGGGAAACGCGGTAATAAGATTGTCGGGAGGGGTTGGATATGAAAAAGATTTTGATGATTTGCTTTGCGGTTTTGGTTCTTTGCCAAGCGACGGTGTTTGCAGCCGATTTTATCCCAAAAGAAGAATTATGTATCGGCGGTATTAATCTTGATTGTACACTGGGATATGTAAAAGAAATATATGGGGAACCCAAGGAAGTAATTAGGGAAGAAAGAGGAAAAGCTGGTACAAAAGTTGGGATTATTTACTATATAACCTATAAGTATTCGGATGCGTTTTTTGTTACAGGAAAGCTAAGTGAACGAGAATCGCAAGGAGAGGATGGTGCACGAATTGTCAGCATCCTTATTAAAGATAATTCTTTAGCAACTCCAAGCGGATTCACTGTCGGGATGCCATATTCGGCGGTGGTTGAAATGTTTGGAGAAAGACATAAAACAACATATAAAGATGTATCATTTTATAGTTATTCGCCAGATAGAGGCGGTAATAGAATAATAAGTTTTTATGTTAATGATGCGGAAACAATAACGGAAATTAATGTATATAGCCAACATTAACAAAGATTCCTTGCAAACTGGAGGCATTGAAAATGAAACGGATTTTGATGCTTTGTTGCGCTGTACTGTTGTTTTGTCAAACCGTAGCTTTTGCACATGAGATGCCGGATGAGGAAATGTATATAGGCGGAATCACTGTAGGAGATACACTTGGATATGCAAAATTGATTATGGGCGCTCCAGAACAGATAATACGACAAAAATATACTGAAAAGCGAGATGTAGAATATCTGTATTCGCATGAAAAACTTTTGGTTCGTGGTGAGATGGAATGGGAGAAAAAGGTTGAAGAAGATGATTTAATTATTTGGAACATATCTATTCACGATAATCAATGGACAACCCCAAGCGGCATAACGACAGGAATGCCGTATGCAGAAGTTGTTGCATTGTTTGGGGAAAGTTCAAAAGTGCATCGTACAATGAAACATGAAATGCATTTATACAAAGGGCAGAAAAGAAATATGTCGTTTTTCGTTGATTCGCAAACTGGACTAATTTCGTCCATTGGTGTTATTTCCCCATCCTTCCAAGGAATCTAAGCGATGAACAAACAGAAAAGGAACTTCAAAAATGGCAAAGTTTTGAAAGCATTGCAATACATTTATATTTTGCAAGAAAGGTGAATGAAAATGATGAAAAGAACTATAATGCTTACGCTAGGAATCCTTTTTGTGTTGTCGACAGTTTGCTTCGCGGATTATTTACCCGATTCTGAATTTGCCCTTGGCGGCATTTCAGTAAAAGATAATGTAACAATCGACTACGTCCGAAGTATTTATGGCGAACCACAACTTATATCAAAGAATGATTCTTCGGCAGAATACAGCTATGGGAACACAGTCAAAATTAAGGTGCATACATTCGGAAGAAAAAATGTGTTTTTCATAGAAACCACCGCCAATAACGGTTTTTCTACACCGTCTGGTCTGTCTGTCGGCATGACCGCAGACGATATGATGGATATGTACGGTTCTCCACGAAGCGAAAGAGAAACGAAAGATGGAGGAACGCGTTATATTTATGGAGATAAATACAGAAGCGGAGGAAATGGAATATTTATAGAAACCAATGAACAGGGGATTATCATTATGATTCAAGTGCATTAAAAAATGTCGCTTAATCGTTGCTCCACTATCCGTAGCAGAATGGCATTTTGAATTAATGTTTTTAGTGAGTCCTTAAATCATAACAGGAGCGTGATCCAATGGCGAAGTTTTGCAAGCATTGTGGCAGCGAATTGAAAGAAGGAAAGAAGTTCTGCGCGAAGTGCGGCACGCCGACGGGGGACGCAGTCGGTGCCTCGCCGAGCGCTTGGATTTGCCCTGCCTGCGGGCATGAGAACGCGAAGGGGAAATTCTGTGCCAAGTGTGGCGGCGGAAAGCCGGAGGAAGCTCCGGCTGCGTCAGTGGAAGAGCCCACGCCGCAAACGGACGAACGTAAAGCTGTAATTGCTCAACCGAGTGGTTCACCGAACACTTGGATTTGCCCCGCCTGTGGGCATGAGAACGCGAAGGGGAAATTCTGCGCCAAATGCGGCGGGGGAAAGCCGGAGGAAGCTCCGACTGCTCCGGCGGAATCTCCTGCGATTGAAGACGCGCCCACACCGTCTAAGGAAAGCGACGCTGTGCCGACGCCTTCCGGTTCACCGCCGGAAAGATTGGTTGCTCCTCCTTCGCCAACGAAAAGTATAGAGGCTGCACCGACGCCGAACGTACAAAACGACGTCCTGCCACTGTCCCCCGAGCAATCGCCAAAACTGAGCAATAAAAAATTGCCGATCCTTCTCGCGATCCTCGTTGTGGTGGCAGTAGCGGCCTTTTTCGGCAGCGGGAAGCTGGCAGATTCTTATTATGCGTCGAAAGCGGAGGAATGCGCCGCCGTTTTGACGGAGAGCAAGACGCTGTTGGACAATCTTGCCGAGACGCCCGCAGATGCCGCGTCGGACGATGTGAAAAAAATCGCGGATGGACTCGCAAAAAACGCGGAAAAGCTCGAATCCATCAAAAGCGGCATTATGAGCAAACTGCCCAGAAAACCGCATCAAGAAAAAGTTTGGAACGCCATCGGAAAGAACGCGGAGATGCTTTCCAAGGCGGCAGCTATGGTGCAGTCGCAGGAACGCGCGTTTAATCCGGCGAGCATCAAGCGTTTCAACGCGCTTGGCGACGAGTGCATGGTCAAATGGGACGAGGCGAACGCGGCGGCTTCGGAAACGACGGTCAAGAACCGGCCGCTTACGGATTTGGTTCCCTATGCGGACATCAAAAAGGATTTGCAGGCGTTCCGCAGGAATAAGCAGGCATTTGACGCAAAATATGCGCAGGACAAATATAACGAACGCCGGAAGGAACGGCAGGCCGCGCAGGAAGAGCTGAAAAAGAAACCCGAAGTCGTATTCCTTGCGGATAACGCTTATAAAAACGGAACCGAGCTCGTTTTAGAGGGGCGCTTTTACAATGGGACGCCCGATCTCGTGACCGGCGTTATCGATATGGAAGTGGATGTGAAGCTTTCCCTGTGGGACGCGGAGGTACAAAGCCTGACGAACGAGCCTTGCGCCTTGAACCTGACAGGGCTGCAGCTTGCACCGCAGCAAGCGACGGGCGCTGTGCAGCTCCGGTTGCAGGGGAAAGCGCCGGAAGGGGATTTCAACGATTTTGAGGATCATGTGCATAAAATCCGTTGGAGCCGGATGAAGGCTCGTTCATAAGGGAGGATGCTGTATGAAGAAAACGCGATTACTGTTGCTGACTCTTGTTTGTCTGTTGACTTTCTGCGTTTCCACGGCTTTCGCCGGTTCGTTTTCCATGTTGGCGTCCACGGGAACATTGCAGCTTTCCAACAACCAGGCGTGGAAGCAGGAATATAAGACGGACATCGGGAAATTCAAGATCAGTTTCCGCAAGATGTGGAACAGCTCCGACAAGAAGAAATACCATCTGTTTATCGAGTGGGACGGCAAACGCATTGCCGACGGTTATTGTCCGACTAACAACACCGGTTACAGCTTCAAGATTTTCCAGGATCAGCAGACCAGCCGCATTTTCGTCGCGCTGGAGACGCGTGACCGCATTGTGTTAATGGGCTATGATCCAGTTGCTAATCGGCTGGAAAAGTATGTGGACAGCAGGGACTATCGAAGCAGGCGAGGAAATCCGCGAATCTTGGTGGATAAGGACAAGGATTTGGTGTTGTCCTTTATCGGGGACGGGCACGGGATTCCGACGGAGTACAAGTTGTTTTGGGACGCCGAGAATAATTGGTTCGGCTACAAGGACGTTACCGCCCATCCTCCTGCGTCTGAAACGGACGAATCGGAGTACGAGCCGGGAGATGAGGCGGAATATGAACCGGAATATGAGCAGCATTACGAGCCTCAAGCCGTAAGCAGCGCTGAGAGCGCATCTGCCACAGCGACTGACGAGCTTTTCTACTACGAGGAAGAGATCGTGGTCGGCAGCTGAATCGGCAGAGGAGGGGAGAGCGGGAAGACGCGACTGCGTTTTCCCGCTCGTCTTTTTTGGACATCGTGTTTTTTGAATTGAAGCGCCGAGCTTACAATATATTCATCGACAATAACGATACGAAAGAAATTGATTTTGCGCCTTTGCCTTGTGCGGGGCGCTATTTTTTCGCTTTATTCAGAGCACGGACGTCGCTGCTATTGCAAAACCTGGTCATTGTATTATAATAGTATTAATATTATGATAAGTACAAGAGAAATGCTAAGGAGACGATAGTATGCGAAATTTGGAAAAAGACGCCGTTGAGATGGCCAAGCGCCGGGAGAAAATGCTGAAGGTGGGCTTCCGCCTGTTTTCCGAAAAGCAGATTGAACCTGTCGCTATGCAGGAAGTAGCGAAGGAGTGCAGGTTGGGCATCGCGACGGTTTACCGCTATTTCCACACGAAACTGGTCTTCGCCATCGCCATTGCGACAAAGAAATGGGAGGACTATTATGTCAAGGTAGAGAAAATGTACAAAAAGCACGGCGGCAGCAAGATGACCGCCGCCAGGGAACTGGAATTCTTCCTCGATTGTTTCATCGATCTTTACAGAAACCATAGGGACGTCCTTCGCTTCAACCGAAATTTCGACACGTATATCCGCCATGCGGGACCTACCGAGGAAGAAATGCGCTCTTACAACGAGGCCGTGGAGGTCTTTGCGAAAAAATTCCACGTGGTTTATGAAAAGGCGCAGACGGACGGCACGCTGAAGGTCGATATGCCGGAGAGGAAATTTTTCCTGTCGTCCCTTTACATCATGCTTTCCGTTGCCGGGAAATACGCCGAGGGCCTGATTTATCCGCTGGGAATGGAGGAGGAAGAGGACATGACCGAGGAACTGCTCCGGCTGAAGAAAATGATTCTTGACGAATACCAGGCAAAACTGTAAGAGGGAACAAAATTACGGTTTGAAATCTTTGATTTCGTTATAAACGGAAAATGTGCGTCTGCTTCAAGCAATGGCAGACGCACATTTTTTATCGCACGATCAGTACGGGAATGGCGGCGTAATGCAGTACATAGTGGCTGACGCCGCCGAGGACGACCGTTTCCATGGGGCTGAGTCCTCGGCTGCCCATAACGATGACGTCGGCGTCTTCGTGCTTTGCCACTTCGAGGATCGTATCCGGCGGAGCGCCGACTTCGACGACGCTGGACATTTGGATTTCCGGCGGCACGCGGCGGGCGTGTTCCGCGAGGATGGCATAGCCCTTTTCTTTCATTTCCGGCGGCACGCCGCCTCCTGTCCATGCCCGCTCCAACAGGGACATTTTCCGGTTCAGATCCGCGACGTGCAGCAGGCACAGTGAAGCGCCGCTGAGCTTCGCGAGGTAGACGGCGTGGTCCAGCGCGCGGCCGCCCTCCGCCGAGCCGTCCACCGGCACGAGGATTTTTTTGTATTCCATAGATTTCTCCTTCTTTCGTCACGCTTCCGCAAGGGAGGCGTGATTTTCATTTTCCGTCAGCTTCTTCCTGTCGGTGTAGAATCGATGGCAGAAGAACAGGGCGACGACGGCGATATAGACGAGGAACAGCCCGAAAAGCCGCGCGCAGTCCCAGAAGCCCGCGCCCCTTGTCACGAAGTCGCGCACGAGATGGAATTCCCATGTCAGCGGGAAGAAGTGGGACAGCACCAGCACCCATTTCGACAGGATAGGCACCGGACCCGTGGCTCCGCCAAGGATGAAGCCCCCCGGCAGGAACAGGATCATTCCGCTGGCGGCGACGCCGGGATTCAGCGCGTACCAGCCGAAGAGCAGCGACATCATGCCCAGCACCCAGATGTAGAAGAACTGGGACAGGAAGAACCAGATCATGCGTCCGCCGATGACCATGTCGCCCCAGACGCGGAGGATTGCCATGCCGACGAAGAAAGCGACCAGCAGGCAGATGCCGTAGGGAACAAGCCGGAGCATCAGGTCGAAGGGCGAGCCGTTTTTCAGCAGCGGTTCCCATTTGTGCTCGAGCCTGAGTCGCGGCACCATGCCGATGGTGGCGAATACGAAGAACATGGACGAGAAAAAGAACAGGAAGCCCTGCGTCTCGCCGTTGGCCGTGGAGGCGGCGGGATTGAACAGGCGGCGGCTGTAAAGCTGGATGCCGCCTTCCGCGCCGCCGGAGGCCATTGCGTTTTCCGTGGCGACGATTTCCGGCAGCGCCTCCATAATGTCGGCGTGCTGCGCCGTGTTCGTGTAGTCGTAATAGACGCCGATGCTGCCCGACGCGCCGTCGGTGTAGCGCGCTTTTTCGAGGCCCTTCGGCAGGCAGATCACTGCAATGGCCTGATCCTGATAACAGAGGGCTTTCGGATCGGCGGGAGTGTTGAGGATCGCTGTGACGTGCATGAAGGGCGACGCGTCGATTTTTTGCGCCAGCTCATGGCTGTATTTCGAGTTGTCGAGGTCGATGATGGCCACGCGGGCGTCGCGGATGCTGTTGTTGTAAAGCGCCAGCGTGAAGAACACCGCGACGACTATGGCGACGACCAAAGAAACCTTTTGATAGGGCATTCCTTTTCCCGACAACAGGAACTCGATTTCGTCCTTAACGGAATCCATTGGCGTCCACTCCTATCGTCATGCCCGGCAGTACACCATCTGCCGGCTCGGTGTAGACGCGGACCTGGAATGCGGTGAGGTCCGCCTGTCCTTTCTCGCGCGACATCTTCAGGTCGGCGAAGCCCGGCGCCTGGGCGATCAGCCGGATCGTGCCGTCCACTTTCCTGTCTCCTGCCACAGTCTTGCCCGTCAAAGTGTCGCCTTCGCGCAGGTTTACGATCTGTTTTTCGCTCAGATAGATATCGTAATAATAGCGGGTGCTTTCCAGCAGGATTACCGGCACGTTCGGCGCAATCATCTCGCCCTGCTTCGCGATGATCTTCAGGATACGCCCGTCCTCCGGCGCCCGGAGCGTCAACCGCTCCTTGGAAACTTCCAGTTCCTTCAGCTGGACTTCCAGCGCTTTTTTCTGCTGGCGAAGGGCCTCCACGTCGTTCTCCCGGTTCCGCGTTTCACTCCGCGCCTGTTCGATGGTGGGCAGCGCCATCGCGTCGGTGTTTCCCGTGTCCGCTGCGCCGGAAAAAGGAAAAAATGTGCGTTTTGTTTATTTAACTTGATATATTATCATTGTTATATTATTATTATACATTATGAAGCAGATTTTTTCATGCTGATGCGTGGAATGACAATAGGAGGCAACGAATCTTATGACGAACGGAAAGAAAAAGCTTTTGGGCGCGGCGCTGTCGGCGATGCTGGCGGCGGGAATCTTCGCAGGCTGCGGAGGCCAGCAGGCGCAGCAGGCGCCGCAGGGGACGCCGGTCAAGGCAATGAAGGTCCTGAAGCAGGATACGCCGCTGACTTCGGAGTTCGCGGGGCAGGTGCGCGGCAAGGAAGAGGTCAAGATCCTGCCGCGGGTTTCCGGCGCGATCGTGGAGAAATATGTGCATGGCGGTCAGTTCGTCAATGAGGGGCAGCCGCTTTACCGCATCGATCCGCGCCAGTATGAGGCTGCGGTGCTTTCCGCGCAGGCCACGCTCGCCCAGTCCCAGGCGACGCTGGACAACGCCATCATCGATTTGCAGCGCGACGAGGAGCTTCTCGCTTCTGCGGCGATTTCCGAGCAGACTGTGACGACCCAAAGGGCGCGGGTTAACGAATACGGGGCCGTGGTGGAGGCAAACGCTGCGCTGCTGCAAAGGGCGCAGGACAACCTTGACGACACCGTGGTTTACGCGCCGATGTCTGGGCGCCTCGACGTCAACGACGTGGCGGTCGGTACTTACGCGACCAGCGGCCAGACTGCGCTGGTCACCATCGGCACCGTGGATCCGGTCTACGTGCAGTTCAGCATTTCCGAGACGGAATACCTGAAAGTTATGAACATCCCGGCGCAGTCCACGGGTTCGGTAGAGGATGTTATTGTCAGCATTACGCTGACGGACGGCAATATGTATCCGCAGAAGGGGCGGATCGTGCAGGCCGACCGCGCCCTTTCCGAGAACACGGGCACGTTGACCATGAAGGCGCTGTTTCCGAATCCCAGCGGCATCCTGCTTCCGGGTATGTTCGCCCGGGTGCGCCTGAGCGGCGAGACGGTGCCGGGGGCGCTCCTTGTGCCGCAGCGCGCGGTCCAGCAGGTGTTGGACAAGACCTTCGTGCTGGTGGTCGGCGACGACGGCAAGTCCCAGGCACGCAGCGTCGAGCTGGGGCCGAAGGTCGGCAGCTACTATATTATCACGAGGGGCATCACGGAGAGCGACAACGTGATTGTCGAAGGCCTGACCAAATTGCAGGACGGCATGGATCTGCAGGTCACGGCGGTGACGCCGGATCAGATGGGATTCACGCTGGTGGCCTCGCCTTCCGTTTCGGACAGGAAGTAAGGGATAAGGAGAATAGACAATGTCAAGATTCTTCATAGATCGTCCGATTTTCGCCATCGTCGTCGCACTCTTGCTGGTCATTATCGGCGCCATTGCGGGCTTTAGCCTGCCAATCGCGCAGTATCCGCAGATCTCCCCGCCGACGGTCAGCGTCCAGACGACCTACACGGGTGCCAGCGGCAAGGTCGTCAACGACACGGTTGCCCAGGTCATCGAGCAGCAGGTCAACGGCACCCAGGGCATGGACTATATGTCCTCCACCTCGGACGACAGCGGCGCTTATACGCTGAACGTCTATTTCGAGCTCGGGACGAACGGCGACATGGACTCGGTGCTGGTGCAGAACAACGTTTCCATCGCAACGTCCAGCCTGCCTTCCGAAGTCACTGCCTACGGCGTCACGACGAAAAAATCGTCCCAGGACATGACGCTGGTCGGCGCGGTTTCTTCGCCGAACGGAAGCTACGACCGGAATTTCATCAAAAACTACCTCGACATTTACCTGATCGACCAGATCAAGCGCGTACACGGCGTCGGCGACGTCAACGTCTTCGCCACCAATTACACGATGCGCGTCTGGCTGAACCCGGACAAGATTGCCGAGCTGGGAATCACGATTTCCGACGTGGTGAACGCCATCAGGGACCAGAACGTGCAGGCTCCCGGCGGCACGGTGGGCATGATGCCCGCCCCGGATACGCAGGAACGTCAGTACACGGGCATCGTGCAGGGCCGCCTCGAGACGCCGGAGGATTTCCAGCGCGTCATCGTCAAGGCCGGGGAGAGCGGTTCCTTCGTGCGTCTCGGCGACATTGCCCGCATCGCGCCCGGTCAGCTGCAGATTGCCACCGAGACCTCGACGAACGGTGAGGCTTCCGTCGGTTTTGCGGTCATGCTGACCGACGACGCCAACGCGCTGGAGACCGTCAGGGAGGTCAAGAAGGTTATCGAGTCGGCGAAGAAAGACTTCCCGCCGGACATGGCCTATACCGAGATCGTCGACAACACGAAGTTCATCACCGCATCGCTGGCGGAGGTCGTAGAGACCTTTGTCGAGGCGCTTTTGATCGTGCTTGTCGTCGTGTTCGTCTTCCTGCAGAACTGGCGCGCGACGCTGATTCCGATGCTGGCCGTGCCCGTGTCGATGGTCGCGACCTTCATTTCCTTCGTTCCTTTTGGTTTTACCATCAATACGCTGACGCTTTTCGCGATGGTGCTCGCCATCGGCCTCGTCGTCGACGACGCCATCGTCGTCGTCGAGAACGTCGAAGAGCACATGGAGAAGGACAACCTCGGTCCGAAGGAGGCGACGCAGGTCGCCATGGACGAGGTGCAGGGCGCGGTCCTCGGCACGACCTTCGTGCTGGTAGCGGTGTTCGTGCCCGTGGCGTTCCTCGGCGGCATGACGGGCGTGCTCTATAAGCAGTTCGCGCTGACCATGGCGGTTTCCGTCTGTTTCTCGACTTTGACGGCGCTGACGCTGACGCCGGCGCTTTGTGCGACATTGCTGAGACGTCATGAACCGAATGCGAAAAAGAACGGCGTCCTGGACAAATTCTTCGGCACGTTCAACGATTGGTTCGAGCGCGTGAAGAATATCTACACGGACAAGGTCTCCTGGTTCATCGCGCACGAGAAGCTGGCCGCCGTTATCCTCGCTGTGTTCCTGGGCGGTTTTTATGTAATGAACAACCTGGTTCCGACCACTTTCGTGCCGGATGAGGACCAGGGGTATTTCGTTACCTATGTGGCCATGCCGGAAGGCACCTCGCTGAACCGTACCGAGGAAACGGTGAACCGTCTGGGGGAGGAAATAAAGAAACTGACGGGCGTGGAAAGTGTCATGACCGTTTGCGGTTATGACATCACCACGTCGGCGACGAAGTCCAGTGCGGGCACGATTTTTGTCGGCCTTACGGACTGGGAGAAGCGAGAGTCCAAGGAACTGAGCGTCAATGCCCTCATCGGCAAGATTTTCCGACTGGGTGCGGTGAACTACCCCGAGGCGTCGGTCATCGCATTCAACCCGCCGTCCCTTCCGGGTCTCGGCAACGTCGGCGGCTTCTCGCTTCAGCTTCAGGATATGTCCGGCCATACGGACGAAGAGCTGAATGCGCTCGGCCAGAAGATCGCCATGGCGGCGAACCAGCGTCCGGAGCTGCAGGGCGTCTATACCACCTTCAATATCAATTCCCCGCGCTATAACTTCGACATCGACCGTGAGAAGGTAAAGACGCTGGGCGTCAACCTTTCCGACGTCTTTACGGCGCTGCAGGTGAATTTCGGCGGCACGTCGGTCAACGATTTCAACCGTTTCGGCCGGACCTACAAGGTCATGCTCCAGTCGGACACGACCTACCGCAACGAGGTCGAAGCCGCGAAATTCGTTTACGTGCGGAATAATATCGGCACGATGATCCCGCTGGACGCGCTGATCAATCCGCGCGTCAATACGGGCGCGTCGATTATCTCGCGCTTCAACGCATCCCGCTGCATCACGTTCCAGGGCAATTCGGCGCCCGGCTACAGCTCCGGTCAGGCGCTGAACGCCATCGAGGAGGTCGTGCGCGAGAACGCGCCCTCGGGCTTCAATATCGACTGGTCGGGGCAGAGCCGACAGGAGAAGAAGGCCGGCAGCAAGATGAGCCAGGTGCTCATGATGTCCCTGCTCTTCGTGTTCCTGTGCCTTGCCGCGCTCTATGAGAGCTGGAGCGTTCCGTTCTCGGTGCTGATGACGGTGCCCACGGGCGTTTTCGGTGCGTATCTCGCCGAGTTTGCCTTTAATCAGGCGAACAGTGTCTATATGCAGATCGGTCTGATCATGATCATCGGCCTTGCGGCGAAGAACGCGATCCTGATCGTGGAGTTCGCGAAGGCGGACAAGGACAACGGCATGGATATCGTGGAGGCCGCGGTCAAGGCGGCGGGCATGCGTCTCCGTCCGATCCTGATGACGAGCTTCGCGTTCATCCTCGGCTGCTTGCCGCTGGCAGTAGCCACGGGCGCGGGCGCGGGCTCCAGAAACGGCATGGGCATCGCCGTCGTCGGCGGCAGCCTTTGCGCGACGGCCATCGGTATCTTCCTGATTCCTGTTTATTACATCATCGTCGAAAAGATTTCGGATGCGCTGAACAAGAAGCAGAAAGCAATGGTGGACGACAACGTGTAAAATCGAAACCAAATAAAAATGGCTCCGGTTGGGAAATCCCGATCGGAGCCATTTTTGCGGTCATCATGAGCTTTCTTGAAAGGCTGTCTGCTCCGCGTGTCCTAAAAGGTACAGGAATGCGAAGGCGGGGATTCGGAGCAGGGGGGCGCCGGACGGCGCTTTTTGGACGCCGAAATCCTCTGCGCGTCTCGTAATGATAAAAGAGGCGGCTGCCGAGTCCGCGAGCTTGCTGATTGCATCCCGATCCGATACTGCCGCCTGTTCCCGGTATTTCACTTCAATCAATAAGGGGCGGATGCGCGGATACTCCACGACAATATCGATTTCATGGCCTTTGCCGCCGTCTCGGAAATATCCGATGGACGCAGCCTCGCGGTAATAGAAGGCAGCGACATGCTTGTAGACGGAGGTTTCCACGATTTTTCCCAGTTCTGCCGGATTGCTCATCAAAGACTCGTCCATCAACACTGCGTTCCGTATCGCGGCGTCGGCGATATACACCTTGGCGCGCGCCTTCAGAATGCGTTTGCCCGCGAGCTGTACCGGCCAGCTCCGGTAGATCAGGTTCGCGCTTTCCATATATTGGATATAATTTTCCACGGTCTGACGCGATACACCGTTCAGTTCTTTCGCAATGGCGTCAATGGAGACGATATCGGAAGACACAGTGCAGAGATAAAGGAAAATGCGCTCCAGCTCCGTCGCGTTCCGGATGTTGTACAGCGACGGCAAATCGCGCTTCAGCACCTTGTCCACTACATCCTCGCGCATCAGACGCTGCGCTGTCATATCGTCGTTTGCCAATGCCAGCTCGGGGAAGCCTCCAATCCGCAGGTAGCGCATAAAATGATTTTGCACTGCGGAGAGCTGCAACATGATTTTCGTGCGTTCCTTTGCCGTCATCTCGGGAAGAGTCGACGCCTTGACGTTTGGCGCGAGATTAGGACGAGGCGTTCCGACCAACGCGCAGTATTCGTAAAAGGACAGCGTGGGAACCGGGAGCACGGACCAACGCCCGACGCCGCTTTCCCGATTACCGTGCATGAGGACGGGACTTGCTGAACCGGTTGCCACAACTTTCGTTTCCGGCTGCGTGTCATAAATGGTTTTCAGCCACTGATCCCAATCCGGCGCATACTGCACTTCGTCGAAAAAATAATAGGCGTCTTGCCCGGTATGGATGTTTTCATGGTAGCACGAAAGGATGTATTCGATGCCGCCGAGCTTCAGCATTGGATGATCGAGGGACACGTAAAGGATTTGCTCTGCCTTTGTTCCTTCCTTGAGCAATGATTCGATGATTTGCTGTTGGATGGTCGTCTTGCCTACGCGTCGAACCCCGGTCAGGACAATAGTGCGGCGCAGGTCTGTCTTCCCCAACAGCTTCATCGTTTCAAAAAAAGCGAGCCGACGGTACGGTTTTGTCATTGCTGAAGGGAAAACGCCGGATTTCCACCATGGATTAAAAGAAGATAACACCTTCATAATATTGTCCGTATTGATAATTGACATAGCATAATCCTCCTTGCCCCAAGAATATCATGGATTTTCGCACTTGTAAAGCCAAAATGCAATATATAGATTACATTTTTTAACATAAAAGTGCAATCTATATATTGCATTTCATATTATTTTCATCGGCCCCTCGTCCTGCAAAGGATTTCAACCTTCCTGCTTTTGCCGTTCATGGATGGGGGTGATTTTGCGGCAAAATTACAAGCTTTTTTATCCGATAAGGGAGTTTCGATAATTGACAAACTCCCGCGTCCGTTTTAATATTATAAGGTAATAAACTAAAATCGGGTGTATTACGCGGAAAGGACTTTTTGATGTTTGGCATTGATATCGGCGTTGACCTTGGGACGGCCAACGTGCTTGTATATGAGAAGAAAAAAGGCATCGTGCTTCGCGAGCCTTCCGTTGTCGCGGTGAATCGCGATACGGGCGAGGTCCTCGCGGTGGGCGAGGAAGCGAAGCAGATGATTGGGAGGACGCCGGGAAATATCGCGGCCATTCGGCCGCTTCGGGACGGCGTGATTGCCGATTATAACGTCACGGAAACGATGCTTCGCTATTTTATCGAGAAGGTAATCGGGCACAGCTTCGTGTTTCGGCCGCGCATCATGATTTGCGTGCCGTCGGGCGTCACGACGGTGGAGAAACGCGCAGTGCAGGAAGCGGCGGAGCAGGCGGGTGCGCGACGCACACAGCTGATTGAGGAACCGATGGCGGCGGCTTTGGGAGCGGGGCTGCCGGTGGACGAGGCGACCGGATCGATGGTCGTCGATATCGGCGGCGGCACGACGGACGTAGCTGTGTTCAGCCTTGGAGGCATCGTGCTCTCGGAAAGCCTGCGTGTGGCGGGGGACAAGTTTGACGAGGCGATTATCGCTTATATCCGCCGGTCGTTTAATCTGCTGATCGGCGAGCGCACGGCCGAAGAAGTCAAAATCAGCGTGGGGGCGGCTTATCCGGAAGCGCGGGACGCTCGCATGGAGGTCAAGGGGCGCGATCTTTATACAGGATTGCCGAAAAGCGTCACGGTATCGACGGCGCAGATTGCGGAGGCGTTGGAAAGCCCGGTTGCGGAAATCGTGGTCTGCGTGAAGAAGGTTCTGGAGGAGACGCCGCCGGAGCTGGCGGCGGATATCATGGATCTCGGCATCGTCCTGACGGGCGGCGGATCGATGCTGTACGGACTGGATTCGCGGATTCGCTATCAGACGGGAATTTCCACGATGCTGGCGGACGACCCGTTGTCCTGCGTGGCGCTCGGTACGGGCAAGGCGCTGGAATTTGTCGACAAGTTCGCCGACGGGCAGGAAATGGACAGTGTGTTTCTGGGAAAGAAATAAGCCTTCCCCTCTGGGGAAGGTGGCAGCCGCAGGCTGACGGATGAGGTTTTTGGGCGTTTCTGGAAACCTCACCCACCGCTGACGCGGTCCCCCCTCCCCAGAGGGGAGGGCAATATGAGATTGAGGTGAAGAAATATGTGGCGCGGACTTTATACCGGGGCAGCGGGCATGATGACGCAGCAGAACCGCACGTCGGTCATTGCGAACAATCTGGCGAATGTGAATACGACGGGCTATAAGCGCGACCGGGCGTTGGATGCGGAGTTTCATCCGATGCTGATCCGGCGCATCAATGACGATATGCCGATCAAGGTAACGGATTTCAAGGGGTTTTCCCTCGACCGCCGTCCACCGGCTGTGGGAACGCTGGGACTGGGCGCGTACACCTCGGAGATTGCGGTGGATCATGCGCCGGGGGCTTTCATGACGACGGGCAATCCGCTCGATCTTGCCATCAGCGGCAACGGCTTTTTCGTCATTGATACGCCGCAGGGACTCCGCTATACGCGGAACGGGAATTTTTACCGGACGCCGACCGGCGACCTTGTGACGTCGGACGGACAGGCGGTGCTTTCCCGACAGGGCCGTCCCATCAATATCCCTGAAAATGCGACGCGCATTGTTGTGACTCCGCAGGGAGACATTTTCGCCGACGGCGCGCAGGTGGCTACGCTGGGCTTTGTCGAGTTCGGCGAAGCCGCGGATCATCGTGCGATGCTGAAGCAGGGAAACAGCCTCTTTTATCCGCAGGAGGGCGCGGAGGCGCAGCCGGCGACGGGCACGATTGAGCAGGGCGTCCTGGAGCGGTCGAACGCAAACGTCGTCAGCGAGATGGTGGATTTGATCGACAACTATCGCATTTATGAGGCGAATTCCAAGGCGGTCACGACGCAGGACACTATGCTCGATCATTCCGTGAACGAGGTCGGACGGCTTTAATCAGGAAGGATTTTAGCCCTAATTTTTGCCGGGGCCTTAAGTTTTTCAGATGATTTTCCGATATATAGGACAGAGATAAGTTTGACCATTTTTACTATTTTATCACGTTAGGAGCGGATGTATTATGATGCGAGCCCTTTGGTCTGCGGCATCAGGGATGAAGACGCAACAAGACAACATGGACGTGGTGGCGCATAACCTCGCGAACGTCAATACGTTTGGCGCGAAGAAGGTGCGCGCGGAGTTTCATGATTTGCTGTATCAAACCCTTCGTCCTGCGGGCGCGGAAAGCGGCGCGGATTCCCAGTATCCGACCGGGCTCCAGATCGGCCTCGGCGACCGTCTCGCGGCGACCCAGCGCATTTTCACGCAGGGCAATTTGCAGTCCACGGGGCATCCGCTGGATGTGGCAATCGAGGGCGACGGTTTTTTCCGCGTCGAGATGCCTGACGGCACGATCGCGTATACGCGCGACGGTTCGTTCAAGCGCGACTCGAACAATCGCCTGGTGACGACCGACGGTTATCCGTTGGCCGACAATATCACGTTTGATGAACAGGTGCCGAACGACGGAATCACGATCTCGAGCGACGGACGAGTTTCGCAGATTATCAATAATGTGCAGGAACAGGTGGGGCAGATCACGATTACGCGGTTTGTCAATCCCGCCGGACTGATTTCCCGCGGGCACAATCTCTTTTACGAGTCCGACGCGTCGGGCGGCCCGGTGGAGGGCAATCCCGGCGAGGAAGGGCGCGGGACGCTGGTGCAGTCGGTTATCGAAATGTCGAATGTGCAGGTCGTCGAGGAAATGGTCAATATGATCGTTGCGCAGCGCGCTTATGAGTCGGACGCGAAGGCAATCACGACGTCGGATTCGATGCTTGAGATTGCCAACGGTTTGAAGCGGTAAGATGCGTCGGCTGTGCGTCCTTTTCGCGGCGTTTTTCCTTTGGGCGGCGGCATCCGTTGCCTGCGCTTACGGCAAGACGGCAGCGGATATTTATCCGCAGGAGATTTCCCTCGAGGAAATGCAGCGGCAGGCAATCGCTTTTATCGACGAGGCCATGCAAAAGGCCGGCGATACCCGCCGCTATACGGTGGAAAAGGCGTCCATGCCGCGCATTGTGCGCGCGCCGGAAGGGGACGTCACTTTCGTACCGTCGCTTCCCTATGGGGTGCGCTTTTGGGGGAATACTGCGGTCTATATGGACGTGCTGGTGGACGGCGCACCGTTCCGCACGATCAAATGCCAGTTCAGGGTGCATGTGTTTGACCGTATCGCGGTGGCGGCGCGTCCGATTATGGCGGGACAGCTGCTGACGGAGGGGGATTTCCGGTTCGAGGAGCAGGAAGTCGGCTCTCGGGCAAAGTTGTTCCTGACCGAGACGGACGAGATTGTCGGCAAGACGCTTTCGCGTTCGCTGGGCATCGGGGCGCCGCTTATTCGGACATTGCTGAAGACCCCGGATATTTTGAAAGCGGGGGCTCCCGTGACATTGATCTCGCGGGTGAACGGCGTCGAGGTTAAGATTGACGGCGTCGCATTGGAGGCGGGGCATGCGGGCGAGATTATCCGCGTGCGAAACACGACTTCGCGGAAGGTGCTTCGGGGACGGATCTTGGACGAGGCTACGGTGGAAATCGTACACAGTTGACGGAAAGGACGAGGAAAGGTATGAAAAAACAAGGGCGGTTTTGGGTGGCCGCGGGGCTTTCGGCGTTGCTGCTGGCATCGCCGCTTTCCGTGTCGGCGCAGTCCCTTTGGTCGAACAGCGACGGGCATGGCGGAATCGATTATTTTTCCGACAGCAAGGCAAAGAACGTCGGCGATATTTTGACCATTGTCATCAGTGAATCGGCGTCGACTTCCGCGACGAAATCCGGCAGTAATTCCAAGTCTGGCAATGTCTCCGTGGGGGCGGGGCTCGGCGTCTTTGATTTTCTGAATGCTCTTCGCCTTCCGGCGTCCATGAGCGGCTCGGACAGCTGGAAAGCGGACGGCTCGGCGTCCAGCACGAACCGCGCAAACGGCCGTGTGACGGTTACGGTGGTCGATGTGGAGCCCAACGGCAATATGGTCGTCGAGGGAACACAGTCCATCTGGCAGAACAAGAACGAGCACAAGATTACGCTGCGGGGCGTCGTGCGCCGCGACGATGTGACTGCGAACAATACCGTTTCTTCGTCGCAGGTGGCGGACGCGACCATCCGCTTCGACGGCAAGGGCCCGTTGAACTCGAAGCAGCGGCAGGGCATCCTGACGCAGATATTCAATATCCTGTTCTGATTTGAAATTGGAGGAATTGGGATGTCTATGAAAAAATGGATCGCGCTTTTTGCGGCGGTCCTTTGCATTGCCGTTTCGGGGCTTGCCTTCGCGGAGTCCCCGGTCACGCGCATCAAGGATATCGCGAAGGTGCAGGGCGTGCGGGCCAACCAGCTCGTCGGCTACGGGCTCGTCATGGGCCTCAACGGGACCGGCGACTCGAACAAGACGCTGGAAGTGCTGCAGTCTGTGACGAATATGCTCCGGCGATTCGGCGTGACAATCGATGCGGCTTCGCTGAAAACGAAGAATGTGGCGGCGGTGACGGTGACCGCGACACTCCCGCCTTTCGTGCGCGAGGGCGACACGATCGACGTGACTGTTTCGTCCATGGGTGACGCGAAGAGCATCCAGGGCGGCACTTTGGTGCAGACGCCGCTTTTAGCGGGTAACGGAGAGGTCTACGCGGTGGCGCAGGGCGCTGTCTCAACGGGCGGCTTTACGGCGGGCACCGGCGGCGGCAACACGCGGCAGAAGAATTTCCCGACGGTGGGCTTGACGCCGAACGGCGCTATCGTTGAGCGCACGGTGGAAGAAGATCTCGGCAAGGACGGCACGATTTCCCTGTCGTTGGCGAAACCTGATTTCACGACGGCTGCGCGGATTGCCCAGACCATCAATATGCGTTACGCGGGCGTCGCTACGGCGGCCAATCCGGGGCGTGTGGATATCACTATTCCGCCGCATTTCCGCAACAACCTCGTCAGTTTTGTTGCGGGCATCGAGGAGCTTCCGATTATGCCGGACAATATCGCGAAAGTTGTAGTCAACGAGCGTACCGGAACCATCGTCATGGGCGGCGACGTTTCGGTGGACAGTATCGCGATTGCGCAGGGCGGCATTTCCATCAGCATCGAGAAAGAAGACGATGTGAGCCAGCCGACGCCGTTCAGCGTGGGCAGTACCGTCGTGACGAAGAACGCAAGCGTCGACGTCAACGAGGAACGTGCGAACACCATCGTGCTCGACGCGACGGCGAATGTAAGCGATATCGTGGGCGCATTGAACAGCGTGGGCGCGACGCCGCGCGATATCATCTCCATCCTGCAGGCGATCAAGGCTGCGGGCGCGCTCCATGCGGAGCTGGAGATTATCTAAAACATAAAGGCGGAGGCTTGTCATGGTAAATGGAGTCGGTGGAATCACGAATTGGAACATGACGAACACGACGCAGGAGATTTCGCAGGCGCGTGCCGACGCTTCGCGTTTCCAGGAGTCGCTGGATCGCGCGACGAAAGCCCTGGAGGATGCGAGAAAAGCTGCTGTCGATACGTCGGGTATTTCGGCCGAGCAGGAGTCGAAGCGGCTGCGCGAGGCATGCGAGGGATTCGAGGCCATGTTCCTCGATATCATGTTCAAGGAAATGCGGAAAACCGTGCCGGAGAATACGCTGTTCGGTGAGAGCCAGGGCGAAAAAATCTGGCATTCGATGCTCGACACCGAGCTGATGCAGAATGTGGCAAAATCGGGCGGCGTCGGTATCGCGGATATGATGTACGACAACCTGATCGATCAGGTGACGTCGCAGACGCTTGCCGCGAAAGGGAAGCTGAGCAAAGGATAAGAAGCAATCAAAAAAGCTTCCGGGGAGGAAACTCTTCGGAAGCTTTTTCTGTGGGTGGGATTATACGAATCGCAGTTAAGATTATTTTCTCTTTACTGTGATTCGTATTATTCGCTTTTTCGTTTGCGGAGGAAAAGCCGGGAAAGTGCGTCGCGCGGATCGGCTTTTTCCCGGATGACGTTGTGGACAGTCTGTGTGATCGGAAGCTCAGTGCCGTATTGTTTGCCGAGCACGAGCAGCGCGTCGGCGGTGGAGACGCCTTCGGCGAGTTTTTCCGACGGCAGGCCGCGCACGAGGTTTTCGCCGAATCTTCGGTTGTTGCTGTGCGGGGAAAACAGCGTTGCTTCGTAGTCGCCGAGATGGGACAGCACGTAGACGGTCATCGGGTCACCGCCCATCGCTCCGACAAGACGGGAAAGCTCCGCCGCGCCGCGGGCCATCAGCGCGCCTTTCAGGCTCGGGAGACCGAGCCCGTCCAGCATGCCCGCCGCGAGACCGACAACGTTTTTCGCCGCTGCGCCGATTTCCACGCCCAAGAGGTCGGCACCGTAATAAAAGCGGATCAGCGGGCTTTCCAGAAGGTCGGCGAGGCGCGGCGGCAGTGTTTCGTCGTCGGAGGCGAGCAGCATGCAGTTCGGGATATTCGCGAGAAAATCCTGCACATGGCCGGGACCGACCCAGACCGCGGCGCCCGGTGTGCTGCCGAGTTCCTCGCGCAGCACGACGGAAAGTCGTTTGCCGCTTTCAAGCTCCAGACCCTTCATGCAGAGCACGAAGGTTTTCGTTTCCCAAAGCGCTTTTGACAGGGAGGCAATCTCGCGGCAAAGCGTTCGGAGTCCCTGAGAGCCGATGGAAATGATGACGAGGTCCGCGTGATTAAGGGCTTCCGGCAGGGAATCGGAAAGACGGACGCTTTCGGGCAGCGTCAGATAGTCATTTTTTCGTTTGTTTTTGAGCTTTGCCAGCCGTTGGGAGCCGGGGCGTCCCCAAAGCAGGGCGTCGCAGCCGATATGATCGGCATGCCAGGCGTGGAAGGAGCCCCAACGCCCGCAGCCCAAGACGGAAATCTTTGTTTTCATAGTCGTTTCACTCCCGATAGAGATTGCGATGAAATCCAACTAAACTTGCCTTCCTTTAGCCCCCCACCACCGCTTCGCGGTCCCCCGCCCCCCAAGGGGCGGACAAAGATCGGTGCTTCGACGCCTCCTTGGAATAGGAATTAAAAATGTCCGCCCCCTTGGGGGCGGGGGACCGCCGCAGGCGGTGGTGGGGGGGATTCCGCTATATTAATCCACACGCCCTAACAGATCCCGGACGACTTCGCCCGCGAGAATCAGTCCCGCCACCGACGGGACGAAGGAAACCGAGCCGGGGGTTTGCCGTCGCGTATCTTCAGGCTCGGGGGGATCGGGGCGGAGCGGCGGCTCTTTGGAATAGACGACTTTCAATCGGGGGACGCCGCGTTTTTTCAGCTCTTTCCGCATGACCTTCGCCAGCGGGCAGACGCTTGTCCTGTAAATATCCGTTACCTCGAAGCGCGTCGGGTCGAGCTTGTTGCCTGCGCCCATTGCGCTGACAATCGGGATGTTCCTTTTTTCGGCTTCGACGACGAGGCTGATTTTTGCCGTCACCGTGTCCACCGCGTCGACGATATAGTCCAACGGTTCGGTGAAAAACGCTTCCGCGCGGCTTGGCTCGTAGAATTCACATTTCGTGCGGACGTCGGCGTTCGGGTTGATTTCCAGCATCCGGGCGCGCATGACGTCCGTTTTTTTCAGCCCGACAGTTCGTGTCGTTGCGTGGATTTGGCGGTTGATATTGGAGACGTCAACCGCGTCGGAATCGACGAGCAGGAAATGACCGATCCCGGCGCGGCAAAGAGCTTCCGCGGCAAAGGAGCCGACGCCGCCGATCCCGAAGACCGCGACACGTGCCGCCGTAAGCTTTGCGAGTCCGTCCTCACCGAGGAGAAGCCTGGTCCGTGAAAATGCGTCCGTCATAAGAACTTCGCCGCCTCGCTGCGCGCCAGTTCATCGCACCGTTCGTTCCAGCGGTTGCCCGTGTGCCCCGGAACCCAGCGAAAACGTACCGTATGAAGGGAAAGCACTTCGTCCAGCGCGCGCCATAAATCCTGGTTCTTGACCGGTTCGCCCTTCGCCGTCTTCCAGCCGTTTCGTTTCCAGTTTCGCAGCCAGTAGTTTGTGAAACCGTTTTTCATGTATTGGCTGTCCGTGCAGAAGCTGACAGTCGAATGGGGAGGAAGGGCGCGGAGCGCTTCGATGCCCGCGCGAAGCTCCATGCGGTTGTTGGTTGTCGATGGCTCGCCGCCGGTAATCTCCCGGATTTCTCCGTCCTGCGTGGAGATGATTACCGCCGCGTAGCCGCCGGGACCGTCGGGATTCCGGAGGCAGGAGCCGTCCGTGTAGACCGTGTAGTCAGCGGGCGGCTTGTCTTCGGCGGCAGGGGCGGGGGAGTCCGAGTGCGGAGCCGGTTTCGCCGTTCCCGCGTCATCAGGGAACAGTGAGACGGATTCCGGCACGCCGGAAAGCCAAGCCCTTGCTTCCTCTTCGGTCGGGAAGCTTTTGAATATCGCGCCGGGGAAGCCAAGCACCTGCTTGCCGCATTCCTCCCATGTGTTGAACAGCCCTGTCAGACGCCCCTTCTTGACCGCGTAAATTTTAGTATTCGCCATTGTGATTTTCCTTTCCAATCATAAAACAGCAAGGCGGCACACGAAATCATTTCGTGTGCCGCCTCCTTTATGCTTTTCAACGTCGGGCCGCAGCCCCCAGGCGCCCCCGCGGCACATGAAACGATTCGTTTACCGCTGCTCCCTTCCGGGCCTGACGGGGTTCGCGAGGCTCCATTGCGCGGGACCCAGACACTGCGGTCCGACCTTGAAAAGCCTTATTTAGAATAGATAAGCGCATCGCAATGCGGTGCGCTGCAGATTTCATGGCGGAGAGTGAGAGATTCGAACTCTCGGTACAGTGTTCGCCGTACACACGCTTTCCAGGCGTGCTCCTTCAACCACTCGGACAACTCTCCAAGGCTTGAATGACATACCCTACTCGGTAGTGCGTCATTGGTATGTGCAGAGGATTCTCAGCGTCCCCGTACACAACAACATATAATGTACCATACTTGAACTTCCCTGTCAATGCTTTTGCGCAGGTTTTATAGTCAGATTGCTTGCGTCGTTGTATATGGAATGATATAATGATATAAAAACGTATCACGGCGGGAGGAATACGATGGAGCTCAAAAATCAGATGGAAGAGCTCGTTTTGGAGCAGCTTGACAGTGTGCTGGCACAGTACCCGGATTGCTGCAAATGCGAGCATTGCCGTCAGGATATTGCCATTATCGCGCTGAACCATCTGCCGCCGAAGTATGTTTCTTCGCAAAAGGGATGCGTGTTTGCGAAGGTGGATGCGATGGCGATGGACGCAAAAATCGAGATTGTTGGGCAGATCGCGAAGGCGGTGGAGATTGTCAAAAGAAATCCGCATCATGAAACGGAATAAGGCGTATTGCGGCTATAAATCCCGAAGGACAAGTACTTTCGGGATTTTTTCATGCAAATCACAGGATTTGACGGTATATTTTCAAATATAGGATTATGTTTGTTTACGGGAGGCTGTTTATGCTTTTTCAGGGAAGTCGGATTTTTCGGCGCGCGGCGGGATTAGCGCTCGCGCTGTTTTTCTTTTTTTCGGCGGCGGCCCTCGCTGCGGGGGCGCCCACGATTACCAACGTGCGGTTCGGCAAAGGGGACGACCATGACCGTATCGTTTTCGACGTCTCTGCCCTGCCGAAATACTCGACGAGGACGGAAAAGGACGGCAGGCAGATCATACTGGAACTGACCGGGATCGGCGACTCGGCGAAAGTAAAGCCGGTCATTCACAGCGACGTCATTCATCGCGTCTATTTCACGAAGCTCAAAAACAGCATCGTTGTCACCATCGATCTCGAAGAGCCCGCGGAATTCGTCGTCAAGACGCTGAAAAATCCCGACCGCATCTTTATCGACATCCAAAAGGAATTTGAATACGAGCAGAAGTCGGAGCCGGCGCCGGGGCTTCTGGAAACGATCTACACGCGGCGTGACGGGCGGGGGCGGTTCCGGGCGTTCCTGCTTGACGTCGATCTGAAAAAATACGATCTTGTGCCGGTTCTTGCCAACGGAGAGGTACTCGGACGGACGACGGTCTCGCGTATGTCCGACGAGGTGGACGCGGTGGCGGCCATCAATTCCAATTATTTCGCGACGTCGGGGGAAATCCTCGGCATGCTGCGGATGGATGGGACGGTGGTGGGCACAACCTATTTCACCCGCAGCGCGCTGGGCGTGAAGCAAGACGGCGCGCCTTTTGTCGATCAAGTCTATTACAGCGGTAAGGTGACCATCGGGAAGAAGTCGGCGCTCGTTTCCGGCGTCAACGCGGAACGGGGCGAGAATACGCTGATTATTTACAACCGGGCCTATGACGTCCGCACAAACACGAACCAGTACGGGAAGGAATTCGTGGTACAGGACGGGAAGGTCGTAAAGATCAATCAGGGGAATTCGATCATCCCCGATAAAGGGTATGTCATTTCGGTGCACGGGACGGCGAAGAATACCTTCGCGCGAGTGCGCGTCGGGGACAAGGTGACGCTGGAGGAAGAGCTGGGACCGGTGTTCCAGGACGTGCCGATGATTGTCGGCGCGGGGCCGACGCTGGTCAAGGGCGGAAAAGTCAAGGTCACGGCAGAGGAAGAAGAGTTCCCCGGCGACATTGCTCGCGGCCGGGCGCCGCGCACCGGCGTCGCCGTGCTGCCGAACCGTCATGTGCTGCTCGCGGTGGTGGACGGGCGGCAGGAGGCGAGCATCGGCGCGACGCTGACGGAGTTCGCCGAGCTTTTCGTCAAATACGGCGCGAAAGAGGCCGTCAATTTTGACGGCGGCGGCTCCAGCGCCATGGTCGTAGGCGGCAAGCTGCAAAATTCGCCGTCGGACGGCGAGGAACGCCGCGTCGGCAGCGCACTGGCGGTCATGAAGAAGAAAGATTCGCCGACGGGAAAACCTTCCAGAAAAAAGTGATACTAATCTTCGACCAAAATTTTAAATCAAATTTTGACCGAAGATACGCACGCTATGCGTGCTACACCCGAGCCTGCGGCTCGTGTGACGTCTCATGCACTCTCTGTAAAGATTTAAAATTCTTAACAGAGAGTAGTATGAACCCATATCTGCCGCTTGTTGAAACGTCGAAGTAGGAGGTTTGGCCTACGGCAAAACTGGGACGAAGGCGTTATAATGGAAGGGTAAATGAGGGGGCGGCGCGGCATGAACAAAAAAATGGTTGCGGCGGCCGCTTTCGTTGTGTTGGCGTTGTGCGGGCTGTTCCTTGACGATGCTTCGAGCGTCCAGCGGGCGGCCATCGGCGGCGAGGTCACTTGGGTGATTGCGCCGGGAACGAGAGTCGAGGAAGGCAGCGCGCTTGTGCGCGTCGCGGCGCTTTCCGGCGGGGAAGCGGTGGCGGCGAGATCAGCCGTTCGCGGCGTCGTGCGTGAGACGACTGTGACCGTCGGCGAGCAGGTGAGGAAGGGCGCTTCGGTAGCGAAGATCAGGAAGGAATAGGGTGGACGGATTGCGTAAAATGTTCAATCGAATTAAATATATGTTGGCGGCGATGGCGGCGGGAACGGCGTTTTTCGGGGCATCGCCTGAGGTACGGGCCATGGATGAGATCATGCCGCTGGGGGAAGTGCAGGCGGGCATGACCGGTGAGCTTTATACGGTGGCCGACGCTTCCGGCGAAATCAGCAGTTTTGACGTTACGATTCTCGGCGTCATGCAGAACGGGAAATCCATGCCTTATATCATCGCTCGCAGCGAGGGGGCTTTTGCCGATACGGACGGCGGGCTGATGCAGGGGATGAGCGGCAGCCCAGTTTATGTCGACGGGAAGCTGATCGGCGCCGGTTCCGCGACGGTGAAGGAAATGGACCCGCATACGTTTTTGATTACGCCGATCGAGGAAATGCTTCCCCTTTGGGATATGCCCGATACGAAAAACCAGAACCGTCCAAAGACCGTTGACCTCAAAAAGAAGACGGAGGAAGAGAAATCACAGGACGAAAAAGCGGCTGCGCCGGAGGAAGGCGCGAAGACGCCGGGTACTGAAAAGGATGCGAAGGCGAAGGAAGAAACGAAGGACGGTAAGCAAACACCGGCAGCTTCCTCGAAAGACGCGGACGCCGGGAAGGAAACGCCTGCGGCGGCAGAGAAGATTTCGGAGGAAAAGAAGGATAATCCCGCTCCCCAAAAGAAGGAAACGGGAGACGGGCAGGAAGCGCGCGGCGCGGATAAAATGCAGGACGCGAAAGACGAACGTCCTCAAAATGATACACGGAAGCAGGCGAAAGACAAGGAAAGGGAAGAATACGCAGACAAGGGAGACGCTACGAAGGACGGCGCCGGAGTACAGGAAAAATCCCTGTTCTATGCCTCGGGCTTTGGCGATGCGGGTATGAAATTCCTGCAGAAGAAGCTGGAGCCGCTGGGACTTTCGGCGTCTTCCTTCGGGGGACTTTCCGGCGCGAGCTATACGACGGACTACGAGGCTGAATTGTATCCGGGCAGCACGGTGGGCGCGGCACTGGCTTACGGTGATTTTTCTTTTGCGGCCACGGGCACGGTTACGGCGATTGAGGAAGACGGACGTATCCTGGCTTTCGGTCATCCGTTCCTGCATCGCGGCAACGTCAATTATTTCATGACGGACGCTTCGGTTTTCGCGATGGTCAACGGCATGACCGACGGCATGAAGCTGGTCAACACCGGCAGCATCATCGGCCGGATCAGCCAGGATCGGACAGCGGGCATCGCCGGGACGGTGGGAACATTCCCATCGGTGGTGCCGATTCGCCTGACGGTGGAGGATAAGACACTGGGAAGGCAGGATTCCTACGCGGCGACGATGGCATATGACGAGGCGTTTGTTCCGGTTTTGACACAGGCAATCGCTTACGCGGCGCTGGGGCGTACGGTGGACAATATGAGCGAAAGCACCGTCAAGGTGGATTTTGCTATCCGCACCGACGCGGCGGAGGACGGCGTCTTCAAAAGGACGAATCTGTTCTACGCGGCGGCGGACACCGGCCAGATCGCCTTCGCGGAGCTGGTACAGGCGCTGGCGTTGATTTCCGGCGACATGAAGGATGAAGCGGGGCTCTACGACATCAAGGTCGGCATCTCTTCCGAAGCGGAGCGGCGCACGGCGTCCCTGGTTTCCGCGACGCCGGACAAGCCGACGGTGAAGCCCGGTGAAACGGTGAATTTCAAGGTTACGCTCCAGCCGTACCGTTCGAAAACGGTGACGGTGGACGTGCCGTTCACTGTGCCGAAGATGCAGCGCGATGGGACGATGCACCTGGACGTCCACGGCGGCGGGCTGGTTTCCCTCGAAAAGCTCCTTGCGGCGGCTCAGTCGGAAATGGGCGTTGTCACCTCCGACGATCAGGAATCCTCGAAAACGGCAAAGGAACGTTTGCGCGAGATGGGAGAGACCGACGCGAACCATGAGATTGTGATCGAGCCGGGGGCGGGGCCGGTGCTCAGCGAAAAAGAACAGAAAAAGGAAATCGAGGCTGCAATCCGCTGGCAGGAGGAAATGCAGGCCAGCGGCCAGAAAGCGGAGTCTTCCAAGCCGCCGAAGGCGAAGCAGGCGACATCCTATGTGATTGACAATGTGATTCATACGGCGGTTGAGGTGTCACGGAAGGAATAATGAAAATCAAAAGATACTTTTTCTTTTCAGCCAACATGAAGTATGATATAATAAAGTCGCATAGTATGGGAAACGGGGAATGAAACCGTTTCCGGGTGCTGGGAGGCGTTCCAAATGGGAGAAAACAACGAAATGGAAAAAGCGCAGGATAGTACAGCAGAAAAGATTGAGTTGGACGGAAGACCCCTGCGGATATTGGTGACGGACGACTCGAAGCTGCTCAGAAAGAAGCTCCGTTTGGAGCTGGAAAAACACGGCTGCGAGGTTTTGGAAGCGGAAAACGGGAAAGAAGCGGTCATGAAGACGTTGCAGGATAAGCCGGACGGCGTTTTCCTCGATATCGTCATGCCCGAGGTCGGCGGCATTGAAGCCCTTCGTGTGCTTAAGGAGGTGTCCCCCGATCTGCCGGTCATCATGCTTTCTTCCGCGGGTACGCCGCAAAAACTGATGGAAACGCTGAAGCTCGGCGCGCTTGACTTTATCCAAAAGCCGTATACGGCGGTACAGATAAAAAAAGCGCTTGACAGCATTCGAAAGAAGGCGGCGAGCAATGAATAGTCTGTATTTTGCGCAGTACCTGATTAATGAGGATGTGCTGGACCCGCAAGAGGCCAAGGATATTTTGAAGGCCGCCGAGGAAACGGTTCCCGGTCTCGCGGTCGTCGCGTTGGCCGAGGGAGCGGTTCCCGCGTCCAGGCTGGCGGAACTTGCGCCTTTTGAGAAGGAGGCGTTCCCGAAGCTGGCGATGGCCGAAGGGGTCCTGTTTGCTTCGCAGCTTGAAAAATTGCAGGCAGTCCATGCGTCGGACGCTCTCCGTCTCGCGCAGGCGCTCCTTGACAGCGAGAAAATGGATTTCGTGGAGCTGGGGAAGCATATGGCGGCTTGCGGCGCGAAGGAAGGAAGCCCGATCAAGGAAGCTGTCCGCCGTCTTGCGTCGGACAACGAGGAGCTCGCGGCGGAATTGGAATCCTACGCCGAATTCACAGAGCTTTTCATGCGCTCGTTCGTGCGCTTTATGGATACGCCGGCCATTATCAACTACTGCGAGCCGGACTATGAGGGGATGTTCGCGTCCCATATCGTTTCCCAGCGTCTTTCCGGACAGATCAGTTTCGTTTCGGGCATTTACGCCAGCGACAAGATATTTGTGGAGATAGCGAAACGCTACAGTCGCGAGGAAATCGACGACGCGGACGAGATGGCCGAGGACAGCATCTCGGAATTCCTGAACGTGGTCAACGGCCTGTTCGTGGTCGACCTCGGAAAGCGGGACCTCGATCTTGACCTTGAGGCGCCGCGCATCGGGCAAAACAAGCATCCGCAGGGGAGCAAACAGCTCCAGCTCTGCATTGATACCGGCTTTGGTTCTTTCACGCTGGTCATGGCGGCGGATGAGTTCTCATTGACGGAAAAACCGCCGACGGATTGACGCCGGCTGACAAAAGATAATGAAAAGAATAGGAGGGATGACGCAAGTGTCGTTTGCTTGCAGCATCCCTTTTTTGTTTGATTGCCGCTGCTTAAGTTTTGATTGGTTCTTGCTAAACTTGATCTCCCCTTTCAGGGGAGGCTGATTGAGGCGCAGGGGAGGAAAGACGGATGGAACCGGGGGCACACAAGAGCATAGTGCGGGAGGCCGTTATCGGCAGTGTCATCGTCGCCGCTATTCTTTTGTTCGGTACGATTATCACGGGCAGGAACGCCAGCGAGGACACGGAGGCCGCTGTTCACGCGGTGAGCCTGATGTACCTTGACGAACTGGCGGAGCGGCGCGAACAGGTCGTTTCCTCCACACTGGCAGGCTACATCAACAATATGGACGTCGCTATCGGGCTGCTGGAGCCGGGGGATTTGTCCAGCGTGGCTGCGCTGCGGGCATACCAGGCGCGCATGAAGCAGCTTTACGGGTTGGAGAAGTTCGCGTTCGTGGACAGCGATGGGCTGATCTATACTTCGCGAGGTACGCGGACGGATATCGACGCTTACCGCTTCGACTACAATAAGCTGACGGGGCCCGAGATCTCGCTGAAAAATGTGGAGGGCGGCAAAAAAACCGTTATCGCCGTGCCGGTGGACCGCCTGCCGCTGGAAGGGAAAACGCTGGTCGCCTGCTTCATGGAAATCGACATGAACCGCATGCTGCGGAATCTTTCCCTGCAGTCGGACAACAACAATACTACCTTCTGCAACATCTATACCCGCAAGGGCGCGGCGCTGACCAACGTGGTGCTCGGCGGCCTTGCCAGCGAAAGCAATCTTTTGGAGGCGCTGGTCCACGCCGATTTTGAGCGCGGGTCCTCGTTCCAGTCGTTGGCGGCTGATTTCGAGGAGGGCAAGGAAGGCGTAAGCTCTTTTACTTACAACAATATACAGGAGACGCTTTGTTATGTGCCGATCAAGGGCACGGACTGGATGCTGACCTATCTTGTGCGGGAAAGCGTGATCAATGAGCAGATTAGCTCGATTGCCGACGGGATCGCCCGGCGGAGCCTCGTGCAGTCAACGCTGACGGCGTTTGCGCTCATTGCCTTGTTTGCCGTCTTGTTCCTGCAAACGAGGAGAGCTGCCCAAGCCACGCTGGAAAAAGAGGTTTCCGAGGCTGAGAACAGGGGCAAGCAGCAGGAACTGGAAGAGCAGCTCGCGCTGCAGGAGGAGCTTTTGGCGCAGGAGCAGCTGAAGGCGCAGCAGGAAAACATGATCAATTCCCTTTCCGCCGATTACCGCAGCGTCTATTATATCAACCTTGACGACGATGAAGGCATTTGCTACCGCAAGGGGGAGATGCCGGGCGCGCCGGACGTGGGCGAGCATTTCCCGTACCTCGAAAAATTCCGGCAGTATGCCGAGATGTTTGTGAATCCGGAGTACCGGGAAGAATTTCTGCGGCTGATCGAGCCCGCGGAAATTCGCCGGCGTCTTGCCGAGACCCCGATCCTGACCTATCGCTTCCTGACGGAATACGAAGAAAAAGAGCACTACGAGAGGCTGCGCTTTTCGAGCGCGAATTCCGAGACGGGCGAAACTGACCCGAAAATCAAAGCCGTTTGCGTGGGATTCGCGGACATCGATACGGAAATGCGCAGTTCCATGCAGAAGAGCAAGGCGCTGAAAGACGCGCTGCAGGCGGCGGAGGATGCGAACAAGGCCAAGACGGCGTTCCTTTCCATGATGAGCCATGAGATCAGGACCCCGATCAACGCGGTCATCGGCATGAACGAGATGATCCTGCGGGAAAGCAGGGACGAGAACGTGCTGACTTATGCGGAGAACGCGCGCGCCGCTTCCATGAGCCTGCTTTCCATCATCAACGACATCCTCGATTTCTCGAAAATCGAGGCGGGCAAGATGGACATTCTCCCCGTGGAATATGAGCTGGCGTCCCTCGTGAACGACCTTGTGAATCTTATACGTCTGCGGGCGGAGGAGCGCGGCCTCGCGCTTTACGTGCGGGTCAGCCCCGAGACGCCGCACAGTCTCATAGGCGACGAGGTGCGTATCAAGCAGATCATCACGAACATACTGACAAACGCGGTGAAATATACGGAGAAGGGATCGGTTTCATTCTCCGTCGGCTTCCACCAAAAATCGCAGGACGAGATCGCGCTGGACGTTTCCGTCACCGATACCGGACGCGGCATCAAAGAGGAGGATATGGAGAAGCTCTTTGCCGCCTTTGACCGGCTGGACGCGGAAAAGACGAGAAAGATCGAGGGGACCGGCCTTGGCCTCAACATTACCCGGCAGCTTTTGCAAATGATGGGGAGCCGCCTCGAGGTGCGGAGCGTTTTCGGGGAAGGCTCGACCTTCTCGTTCTCGCTGGTGCAGAAGGTGGCGGACTGGAAAGGGATCGGAGACCTCACCGAAGCGTTGAAGCGCGTCGAGAACAAGCACGTCGGACGCCGCGCGGGTTTCACCGCGCCCGAGGCGCGCATCCTCGTGGTGGACGACGCGCCCATGAATATCGCGGTCGTTTCCGGATTGCTGCGGCGCACGAAAATTTTCGTCGATACGGCTGCGAGCGGCGAGGAGTGCGTCGAGAAATTCGGCGAGAAACAATACGACCTCGTGCTTCTCGATCATCGGATGCCGGGAATGGACGGCATCGAGACGCTGGAAACATTGAGATCCCTCTATCCCGGCAAGTTCAAGAGTACGCCGATCATCTCCCTGACGGCCAACGCGATTTTCGGCGCGAGGGAAGAATATATGGCCGCCGGATTCGCGGACTATCTCGCCAAGCCGGTCATGTCGAACGAGCTGGAGGCGATGCTTTTGAAGCACCTGCCGCCCGAAAAAATCATCCTGGCCGAAGAGAGCGGGGCGGAGCCGGAAACGGAGACGGATACGCCGCTGCCGGACTGGCTGGGCGACATTCCGTTGATTTCCACGCGCCGGGGCGTCGAATTCTGCGGCGGCAACCTGGAATATCTCGAAGCGCTGAAGATTTTCGCTTCCTCGATCGAGGAGCGTGCCGACGAGCTGGAACGCCTTTACAAGGAACACGATTACGCGAATTACACGGTGAAGGTCCATGCCCTTAAGAGCATGGCGAAGTCCATCGGCGCGGTGGAGCTTTCGGAGATGGCGGCGGAGATGGAGGAGGCGGGCAAGAAACGCGACCTCGCCGCGCTGACGGCGGGAGCGGACGTATTGCTCATGCTCTATCGGAGTCTTTCGGAGCCGCTGAAGCGGCTGACGGAGCCTGCGCCCGAACCGGAACCGCCTGCGTCGGCGGTGAGCACGGACGCGGGGAAGGCGCTTGTAACCCAGCGGCGCCATACGCTGCTGCTGGTGGATGACGACGAGGATTTTCTCGCGCTTTCCAAGCGCTGGCTTAAGAACGACTACGCGGTTACGGCAGTGAACTCCGGCAAGAAGGCGCTGCAATATCTGAAAGACAACCGTCCCGACCTGGTGCTTCTCGACTACGAGATGCCGGAAATGAATGGGCCCGCCGTGCTGGAGACCATACGCAAGACGCCGGGGCTGGAGAACCTTCCCGTCGTGTTCCTGACGGGCACGGAGGACCGCGAAAACGTAAAACGCGCCGAAGGGCTGCGCCCCGAAGGCTTCCTGACGAAAGCGATGGGGAAGAAAGGCCTGCTCATGGGCATTGAAGCGTTTTTCGACTGATGGAGCGATCATATTTCAAGCAAGCCTGTCTTATGATATAATTTTTATGATATAAGGGATACAGGCCCAAATTTAATTTACTAATATATCTTGCCTTCCCCTTGAGGGGAAGGTGGCGCGCGAAGCGCGACGGATGAGGTGTTATGGCGTAACGATTCATGTTAACGCAACCATGCAACGCTTCACCCACCGCCAACGCGGTTCCCATTCCCTTGAGGGAGGGCAAGAAAAAAGGAAGGCGGTCTATACAATGGAAATGAATCCGCAGCCCTGCGTGTTGATTGTTGACGATATGCGCGTCAACCGCACAATTCTCTCGTCCCTGCTCGCTTCCAGCGGAATCGCTTCGGACCTTGCGACGAGCGGGCGGGAGTGCCTCGACCTTTGCAGGGAGAACGATTATGACCTCATCCTGCTCGACCATCGGATGCCGGATATGGACGGCGTCGATACGCTGGTCCTGCTCAAGGATTTGTTCCGGGAGAAAGGGAAAGAAGTCCCTGTCATCTGTCATACGACGGAGGACGCACGGGACAATATCAATCTCTATAAGGCGGCGGGCTTCGTGGAAGTGCTTATCAAGCCCATACAGACGCAGCAGCTTCTCGATATGCTCGCCAGGTATCTGCCGATAGGCAGCGTCCGTACGGCGGAAAAGGCGCAGGAGGATCGTACGAATCTGGACAAGGAGCTCAATGAGCTTCCGGAGTGGACGAGAACTCTGCCCGGCATAGACCTCGCCGTCGGCGTGGAGAACTGTGAGACGGCGGAGGATTATCTCGACGCGCTGGCGGTTTTCGCGGCCTCGATCGGAGAGAAATCCGACGAGATCGAGCGTCTGTGGAATGAAGGGGACTATGAGACGTACACGCTGAAGGTCCATTCCCTGAAAAGCATGGCGCGGCTCATCGGCGCAAACCTGCTCTCCAGCCTTGCCGCCGATTTGGAGTATGCGGGCAAGCACGGGGACACGGAGACGATAAAAGAAAAGACCCCGATGCTTCTCTCGAAGTACAGGGTCTATGCCAAGTATCTTTCACGCCTTATGGACGACGACGCGGATGGGGAGGATCGGGCATGAAGGAAAGGATCATCTATATCAGCCGCGGGAAGCACCTGATCAACAAGGGCGTGGAAAATCGGCTGACGGAGGCCGGGTTTGAGGTGTTGATGCTGGAGGACAATATCGACATTGTCAACCGCCATCGCTATGACGCCAACATTTTCCTCTACTATCCGGAATTCGGTGATTCCCAGACGGAGCTTCTGCTCCATTACCTTTCCGACCTCTGCGTGGACAACCGCAAATCTCTCTGCCTGCTCGGGGACAGCTCCTTCATTGCCCGCCTGAAGCAGTCCGGCGCCGCCGGGCGCGTGGCCCATGCCTATGCCCGTCCTCTCGATATCAACGTGATTGTCGCGGACATGGTCGAGCTGGCCGAGGCGCATAAGGAGCTTCGCCGCAGGAAGTCCATTCTCGTGGTGGATGATGATTCCGATTTCCTGACCATCATGGAGCACTGGCTCAAGAACACGTATACGGTGGACGGCGTGCGTTCGGGCGCGAAAGCGCTTTCCTATCTCGAACTGAAGCACCCCGATCTCATCCTTCTCGATTACGAGATGCCCCAGCTCGACGGTTACGAGGCTATGGAAAAAATCCGCAGCAATCCGCTCACGGCGCGAATTCCCATTATCTTCCTGACAGGCGTCAACGAACGCGAGAGTGTCATGCGGGTCATCAGGCACAAGCCGGACGGCTATCTTTTGAAGAACATGAAGAAAAGCGAGCTGCTCGATTTGCTTGAACGCTTCTTCACCGAAACGATCCTCAATCAAAAAAGGCAGCAATCCCCATGAGAAGCACGCTTTTTCCCATCGTCTTCGTCAGGAAGCCTTCGGGCCGCAGCCCTTCCGCTCTCTTGACATTTTCCCCGTCGTCCGTTCCCGTCAGGAAGACCACGGGCAAGTCCGCGAGCCCCGGCGTTTCGCGGATGATCTGCAGGACGTCCGCTCCGTTCATTTCGGGCATTTCATAATCCAGCAGCATCAGCTCCGGCCGCTCGGTTTCGAGATATTCGAGGGCTTTTTTCCCGGAGTTGACGGCAGTCACGGCATACTTTCTTTTCAGCCAGCGGCTGACGAGGGTGAGGAAATCTTCGTCGTCGTCCACGAGAAGGATAGTATGCCGTTTTTCTGTTGCCGCGTCGTTTTGATCGGTTGTGTCGGAGCTGTCCGCGAGCCGCGCCAGCGGAGCGGCAAACCCGCGGTAAACGGCGAGAAGCGTGCCCGTGCCTGTCCGGATGGCTTCAATGTCTCCGGCTTTGCCCGCCGCTTCCATTTCCGCCGCGAGGGCGGAGAGCTTTGTCGCGCCGAGGGCTTTCGCCATGCTTTTCAGGGAGTGGACCTTGATCGTATAGTTCTCGTAGTCCGCTTTCAGATACAGGCGCTCGAGTTCGTCTGTCCGCGACGGGATGGACGCGGCAAAGAACGACAGGGCGTCGAGATATTCCTGCGGCCCGCCGCAGAACAGCAGGCCCATTTCCGTATGGAGCGTCGGCACTTTGCGCAGCCAATCGGGGAGCGGGGATTCCGTCGTTTCCGCCGTTTCCCTCGGGAACTCCTCATCATATCGCGTTTTCAAATACGGGGCCTGCCGCGTGATATTGGGCCCGGACTCCGTGCTTTCGTTCTTGCTGAAATCGAGAAGCTTGTTGATGACGCCGAGAAGGCTCAGACTGGCCGTTTGCACGTTCTCTGCGTAAGTCGGCACGTTTCCGCCGGCGTTTTCCCGCAGGATCATCCCGTTCATGCCGATGACGGCATTGACGGACGTCACCATCTCGTGAGCCATCATGGAGAGAAATTCGGACTTCGCGGCGTTGGCGGCATTGGCCTCCAACGCCATATCCTCCAAATCCTTCGCCGTCTTTTCAAGGAGCATGGCCAGCCGCCGCTCCAACGGGATTACTCCCTTAGCGGGCGTGTCAGATGGAATGGTTGTCGGGCTCTCTGCGTCGCCGCGATTTTGCGATCCTTCCCTGAACCCTACGGACACGATGGCGGAATTGACGACGCCTCCGCCTTTCCTGTCGAGCAGGATTGCCGTGCGTCCCCGAATCCATGAGGCTTGGGGCATGAAGCTTCGGTAGGCGGCGACGTCGGAGACGGCCTGCTCCTTCAGGACAAGCAGGCGGTTTTCACAGACGACGAGGAAAAGCGCCTGTGGGGCGAATCTGTACATGGAATCGACATAGAGCCTCGTATTTTCCATGAGCCGCTTCGGGTTGGCGTAAGAGAGGCGTACTTTGTCGCCTTCCTTGAATTTCGCGATGAAATCCAGGCTGCCGTCTTTCCCGCAGGCTATCGGCGTCCTGACCACTTCGCGCTCGCTCCGCAGAGTGATGAACGGGAATTCGCGGACGTTTTCCGTGAAGTATTCATCCGGCTCCACGCCGAGGTATTCGCGGTAGAGTTCCGTCGGCGGCATATGGTCTATGCCTGTCACGCGGTTTCCGCCGTCGGTGCCGGTGACGGTCATCTCCTTGCCGATTGCTTTCCAGCCTATGTCATAATTGTAACGGATGTTGAGACCGCGTCCGCGGAACACGACCGCCGCGACGCCGCGCTCCGACGTCCTGCCGTTGAAAAAGCTGCCGCAGAGGGCGCCGGATTGCGCGCCGAGAATCGGCACGTCGGATGTGCCGCCGTCGACTGCCGTCATGATGAATTGCTCGATTTCGCATTCCGGTCCTGCCGCAAAGACGAGGATACACGCCGCATCCTCTGTGCCTCGGATGGTTCGGAGGAATTGCCGCCCCGCATCCTCCGCGAGCATCTCTCCGCAGTCGTAGAAAAAGACGTCTGCCTTCGCACGATCCATGAGCAGGAAGGAATAGCTCTCCTCTGCCGGAATGTCGGCAGCGTCGTCGTCGCTTCGTTCTTCCGTCGTCATGCCGATGATTTTCGCGTCGGGCATGGAATCGGAAAGGAGCGCGTTTCGCCGTTCGATATCCTCGGCAGCATTCAAGGGGGCGCTGAAGAGGACCAGTTTTTCGCCGGAGGCTTTATATTCGGGCGTCTCTTTAAGACCCTGCACATATTCCAAAAGCTTGCCCGTGCTGCCGGTTATCAGTGTTTTTTGTATCATAAGCTTCGCGACCTCATCATCAGAAAAAGGGCTGCCCATGAAGCTTTGTCTTCATGCGGCAGCCCTTTTACAACCTATTTAGAAGTACATGTTCAGCAGCGAGCCGAGGCTTTCGTAAGCCATCGAGCGATTCACCGTGTTTGCCGAGTACATGCGCTTCGCGTCGGAGACGGAGGAGCCCATCATCGAGGAGACGGACGGGAACATCTTGTCGCTCTGGCGCTGGGCGTTTTCCGCCTTCTTCTCGGTGCGTCCCGCGAAGCCGTCCTTGCCGAGGATGTTCTCCACCGACTTCGGGTCGTCCTTTAGCGCCTTCGTCAGACGATCGGTGTCGACGGAAAGTTCGCCGGAGGCTTTGACCGTGACGCCGACCTTGGACAGAGAGCCAGCGAAATACCCCGCGTCGTTGAAGGAATTGGAAAGCGCGGAGACGCGGTTTGAGACGTCCTTGTTGTCCTTCAGGAACGAGACTGTCTCGTTGTATTTCTTCGCGAAATCCTGTACCGCGCCGACCGCGGCCTTCGTATTTTCCTCGATCTTGTCCGTATCCGCCGTGCCGCCCTCGGACACATTGAAGTTCGTGTTCTTCAATGTCTTCGCAGCCTTGGAGAGATCGCCCATCGCCGAGTCGTATTCGGTGGTGAACTTCTTTTTCGTCGAGTCGTATTCGGAAAGCAGGCTCGAAAGCGAAGTGCGGTTCGACGCGACGGCGTTCGCGTACGAAAGCCCGCTGCCCGCGGCGCTGGTGATGTTCGACCAGGCAGAATTCGACGAGGAAAGTCCCCCGAGAAGTCCCTGCATCGAACGGTTCGACGTGTTGCCGTTCATCGATTTTGCCGCGAACTGATACATCATCCCTGTGTTCCTTGCAGTTGCGCTGACAGTTGCCATAAGTAAGACTCCCTTCCCATAATTCCAGCACAAACATAAACTATTCCTGCCTATATTATATAGGAAGTGAAGGGAAAAGGAAAGAGACTTCGCGAAAATTATGGACAAAAATTTTGTTCCGTGTGATGTTGTTTTCTTCCGCAAGCATAGATTTTCATTCTTTAACATGATATAATCATTCATGGATTTTGTATTTTGAATTTTGAATCTATAATGAAGGGGAGAAGCGTCAATGAAAGTTTTGGCAGCAGACGGCGTCTCGGCGCGCGGTATCGAAATTTTGCGGGAGGCGGGCTTTGAGGTCGACGTCAAGGAC
This sequence comes from uncultured Selenomonadaceae bacterium, assembly GCA_902778455.1. Lineage (GTDB taxonomy): Bacteria > Bacillota > Negativicutes > Selenomonadales > Selenomonadaceae > RUG12372. The sequence continues at coordinate 53,071 of CACYXR010000011.1, forward strand.
AAGATTTCGGCGGACGAACTGGTGGCGACCATCGGGAACTACGACGCATTGATCGTGCGTTCGGCGTCGAAGGTGACGAAGGACGTATTGGCGGCGGCGAAAAATTTGAAGATTATCGGCCGCGCCGGTGTCGGCGTGGACAATATCGACGTGCCGGAGGCGACGAACCGCGGCATTATCGTCATCAATTCCCCGGGCGGCAATACGACGGCCGCCACCGAGCACACGATGGGCATGATGCTGGCAATGGCGCGGCATATCGCGGTGGCCAACGAGACGACCCAGAAGGGCGAGTGGAATCGCAAGAAGTACACGGGCGTTGAGCTGATGGGCAAGACTCTCGGTATCGTCGGTCTCGGCCGCATCGGCAGCGGCATCGCGAAGCGGGCGGCAGCCTTCGGCATGACGGTCATCGGCTATGATCCCTATGTGAACGAGGAGCGCGCGCAGGCGATGGGCCTGGAGCTCGTCGATCTCGACGGCATCATCCAGCGCTCGGATTTCGTCACGGTTCATATGCCGCTGACGAACGAGACGCGGGATATGTTCAACAAGGACAACATCGCCAAGATGAAGAAGGGCGTGCGCTTCGTGAATTGCGCCCGCGGCGGCATCATCAACGAGCAGGATCTTGCCGACGCGGTGAAGAGCGGACAGGTCGCGGGCGCGGCCATCGACGTGTTCACCAGCGAGCCGCTGGCGGAGGACAATCCGCTTCGCGGCGTGCCGGGCATCACGCTGACGCCGCACCTTGGCGCGTCCACGGTGGAAGCCCAGATCGGCGTCTCGATTGACGTTGCGGAAGGTATCGTCGCTGCGCTGAAGGGCGAGCCGGTGATGACGGCGGTGAACATGGCGCCGGTTTCCGCGCAGGCGATGAATGTCATCAAGCCGTTTTTCGACCTGGCCGAGCGTCTCGGCTGCATGGCGACGGCTCTGGCCGAGGGCGCTGTCACGGCTGTCGAGGTCGAGTACACGGGCGAGATTACCGACGTCAATACGAAGTTGCTGACGACGGCGGTGCTGAAAGGCATGCTGACGCCGATCCTCGAGACGAACGTGAATTTTGTCAACGCGCCGGGGCTCGCGAAAGAGCGTAATATTTCCGTGCGCGAGGTCAAGAGCAAGGAGACGGCGGACTACGCGAACACGATCCGCGTAAAGGCAACGGCGGAGAAGAAGAGCGTCGTACTGGCGGGCGCGCTGTTCGGCTCCGAGGGCCGCATCGTGGAAATCGACGGTTATCGCGTCGACCTCGACCCGCACAAGCATATCATGATCTGTCCGCACATTAACCGGCCCGGCGTCATCGGCACGGTGGGCTCGATCATGGGCAAGGCGAACATCAATATCAGCGGTATGCAGGTGGGCAACACCGACAAGGAAGGCACGAACCTGATGGTGCTGACCGTGGACAACGAAGTCCCGGCGGACGTGCTGAAAGAGGTTACGGCGCTGGACGGCATCTTCGGCGCGAAGATGATCAACATGAACGTGATCTGACAGAGATTTTTATACGAACGGCGGCGGCTTTCCGTTTTCGGGAAGCCGCTTTTTGTATGGGAAAAAGCCATTTTTTTTCTTGACATGGATTGGCGAAAAATGGATAATAAATATGAATTATTCATTTCATACGAAAAGGAGTGGACATGACATGGGGGTACGGCAGAAGTTTTTCGCGCTTTCAGGGCTGGCCGGCCTGATCATGGCGATTGTTTCGGTCGTCGGATATTTTACGGCGTCGGAAGCGGTGGAGAACACGACGGAGAAGCAGATCGGAGCGGTGATTACGGCCGCTTCCAGCGAAGCGGAGGGCTGGCTGCTCAAAAAGGCGCAGTACGGCGAAGCGACGGCCCGGATGCTCAGCTCGTTTTCCGCGCAGGACAACGCGATCGTGCGGCGCAAGGAAATGACGGCAACCTACAAGGGCGACAAGGACATCATCGACATCACCCATGCGACGGACAGCGGCTATTGCGTGTCCTATGCCGAAGGCGACATCACCAAGGACGCGGAATGGACGAAGCGCGACTGGTTCGTGGACGCGAAAAAAGCGGGCAAGCTGATTTTCACCGACCCGTATATTGATACCTCGACGAAGAAGCTCTGCATCACAGCGGCGGTGCCTTACTCCCGGCAGGGCGCCGAGGGCGGCGTCATCTGCGAGGACCTCGAAATGACGGCCATCGGCGAGCTGGTCAAGAAGCTGAAGTATGAAGGCGAGGGCAAGGGCATGATCCTGAACCCGACGACGGGCGTCATCGTCGCGTCGGCCAATGAAGAGGAGACGCTGAAGAAGATCTCGGAGAACGCGGTGCTGAAGGACAAGATTGCGGAAATGGCGCAGCAGAAGAAGGGCTATTTCCTGTCGAACGCCAACGGACAGGAGCGCGTGGTCGCTTATGAGACCATGGAATCGACGGGCTGGATTTCGGCGATTTCCGTGCCGACGGATTTCGTCTTTGCGGAGATCGTGAAGCTCAAGCTCATGTACGGCGTGCTTACGGCGGTGGGCGTGGTGCTGATCGCGGCGGCGCTGATCTTCTTCTCCAACGGCATCGTGAAGAAGGTCGTCGCTCTGACGGGGCATATCAATGAAATGGCCAACGGCAACCTGCGTCTGGAGCCGCTGACGGTAGATTCCGACGACGAGTTCGGCCAGATGGCGACGGGCTTCAACAGTATGTCGAAGCATATCCGCGACCTGATCACGAAGATGATGCACAGCGCCGAGCAGGTGGCGGCCTCCAGCCAGGAGCTGACGGCCAGCTCCCAGCAGGCGGCGGAAGCGGCGACCCATGTGGCGCAGACCGTCACGGAGGTCGCGGGGGGCATGGACAAGCAGCTGGAGAGCGTCGATCAGGCGAAGCAGAGCATTGACGCGGCATTCATTGATATCAACGCCATGACGGAAAAAGCGGCGACAGTCACCGAGAACACCGAGAAGATGGCGGGCGCCGCCGACCACGGCGCGCAGCTGATGCAGAACGCGATGGAAAAAATGAACGGAATCGAGCAGAGCGTTTCGAACTCGGCGCAGGTGGTCCGGAAGCTGGGCGAGAACTCGAAGCAGATCGGCGCGATTGTCGAAAGCATCTCGGCGATTGCCGACCAGACGAACCTCCTGGCTCTGAACGCGGCCATCGAGGCGGCGCGCGCAGGCGAGGCGGGCCGCGGATTCTCTGTGGTGGCCGAGGAAGTCCGAAAGCTGGCAGAACAGTCCCAGCGGTCGGCAGAGGAAATCAAGCAGCGCATTTCCGTAATCCAGGGCGACACTGAGGAAGCGGTGGTCGCTATGGAAGCCGGGACCAACGAGGTCGCATTGGGCACACAGGCCATTCGTGAGGTGGGAGAGCAGTTCCAGGACATCACGACTCGCGTTACGTCCATCAAGACGGAGATGGAAGAGATCAACCGCGAGGTGCAGACGGTTTCCAGCGGGATGCAGAACGTGGTCGGCGCCATGGACACCATCGACGAGGTCAGCCGCTCGACCAACGAGGAGACCCAGACCATCTCGGCGGCAGCGGAGGAGCAGTCGGCTTCCAGTGAAGAGATCGCCTCGGCGTCCCATTCGCTGGCGGATCTCGCGCAGGAGCTGCAGGACGCCACGGGAACCTTCAAGGTGTAATAACTAAAAAATCAACGGCATAAAAAGGCTATCGCAAGAAGGTGTTTCTTCCTGTGATAGCCTTTTTTGTGCCGTTGCCTTTACACCTGTAGCTGATTGTTCTCCGCCTGTCGTTTCAGATGCCGCTTGCGCAGGTACATTTCGTGATCCGCGCGGGAGAATACATGATGAAAGGTGTGGTCTTCCTGTTCATCGTATTCCGACATGCCCATGGAGATAATCAACGTATTCCTCTGACGGTTGGCCTCGTCCATCATGTTGTCGAAGCTGTGCTGCAGGGCGTCCCTGTCCTCGTAATCTCTTCCCTCCAATAAGGCGACAAATTCGTCGCCGCCGATCCGGAATATGGGGCTGTGCTTGAAATGGTCGCAAATTACGCGGGAAGCGCGTATGATGTATTGGTCGCCCGCCTTGTGGCCGAAACAGTCGTTGATCGCTTTCAGGTCGTTCAGGTCGAAGACCGCGACCGCAAAGGGCGGGGCGGAATGGTTCGCAATCAGGACGTCCTTCTGTTCTTCCGTTTCTATATAGGCCAGCTTGTTTTTCAGTCCGGTCAGTGAATCGGTATAGGCGACATTCCATGCGGCTTTCAGCTCGCTGTGGTGGGACTGTTCCCGTTGCAGGGCGTCTTCCAGCCCCTTCTTGTACTCGTCCTTGGCGTCGATGATCACGAAGGTGTGCAGCAGGGAGGTGCCCAGCATATATCCGATGGTATACAACGGGAGCAGAGGATAGCTCCATTGGAAGGAAAGAAAGATTGCCATTACCAGTCCGAACAGGCAGACTGTCCGATAACGTTTGCGGAGCGAGTCCTGGGCTTGCGGCATGCCGCGAAACGTATAGACGGTTGACAGCAGGAACAGAAGAATCTGGGCCAGCAGCAGCGCGTATCGGGCGACGCTGGCGTGATAGCTTCCGTCCTCGTCGATCCAGAACAGCAGCGGCGAGAAGCAATTCAGGATAACGAGCGCCAGCACTGCTGCGAAAAAAATATGACCCGCATAGAAAAGGAAGCGGCTGAATGCGTTTTCCTCGGACAGATAGGCAATCACGAAGCGCGTCCAGAACAATACGCCCGAAGCCAGCGCGACAAAATAAATCGTAGTATCCGCGAACAGCAAGGCAATAAGATGCAGGCTGTCGAACACGCCCCAGAGCGCGTCGACGGCGTAATAGATCAGGACGATAAACAAAAAATTCCTGTATATTTTCCTGACGGGAATATTTCGGGTTGTGCTGCCGTCGAACAGGATATCGTGATTCTCGATCAACAGGATGGCGGCGGCCAACAGTACGATAGATGTATAATACATAGCAATCCCTCGCAGGGTGGAGATTGATAATTCGAATCCAATAAAAAAAGTATACAAAAAACATATTGGAATTTTCCGATATTATACCACGATTTATCAGCTTTCTCAATACGGAACTATCGGTGCTTCTCCAACAAATTCTATGATTTTTTCACTCCGATGTAAGTTTGCCATTTTAGTGATAATTGCAACAGAAAAGTCTTGACAATGAGTTTTACGAATATAATATATAAAGTAAATAGAAAATTTTCAAAAAGCGTCAATTTAGGGAGGCATGCCTTGTATTTATGAGTAGAAGGCAATGAAACATATTATTATACGAAGGAGGAATCATTGTGGCGGAAAAATCCAAAGGGACAAAATTCACAAAGGAACAGATCGAGAAGGCGATGCAGTGCAAGGACGCCGACGAACTCCTGGCGCTGGCGAAGTCCGAACTCTATGACATGACACGGGACGAGGCTGAGGCGTACATGGCGGAGATACAGGACATAGAGCTGGACGGCGAGATGCTGAAAAAGGCGGCCGGAGGCGTTTGCTGGGATAATTGCCCAACCGAGGGAAGCTGTTCCCACCATGTCTGCGGGACCGTGGGCTGGGAAAATTTCAAGGGGTGTTAAGGAAAGAAGGTTTGCACCATGTCGATCAACAAGAACGAACTCACTAAAGCACAGGTCGCGAAGGCTATGCAGTGCAAGACTGCCGACGAGCTGATGGCGCTGGCGAAGGGCTCGGGATTTGACATTACCAAAGAAGAAGCCGAGGCGTATATGGCGGAGCTGGCCGACGTCGAGCTGGACGAAGCGCAGCTGCAGAAGGCGGCCGGCGGCGGATGCTACCCGGACTGCAAAAACGATTACTGCTTCGAAAACTGATAACACCATGGAAAAGGGCCATGCAGGCGATTTCTCTGCATGGTCCTTTTCCGTGTGTTATAATGGAAATTGCAGGCACTGCGGCGTAAGATGCAGGCGCGCTTATCCCAACCGTTGGAAGTATGGAAAGAGGGGATGGGACCCATGAAAAGCAAGGAAAAACGCGAAATCTATTTCTTCAGCCGTTTGGCGAAGTCGATTTACGAGGACGCCGAAGCGCTGGACGCGCTGCACTATTGCCGCCGTTTCACCGACATATTGAGGACTTTGCAATATTACGGCTATCTGGCGGACATGACGCTGAACGAATATGTCGAGACCGCGCTGAAGGCGGCCGACGACCTCAAATACTTCCTCGACCCGGATACGGGCGATTTTTCCGAGGACGCGGTGTCCAACGCGGACGAGGCGGCGTTCAAAGGATCCTTTCAGCAGCACCACGACCTGATCCTGCAGCTGATAGGCATTTCCGACGGCCCGGCTCTCTTTCCCCTGATCGTGGAAGTGGAGAACGGAAAGGTTCGCGGCAATCTGGAGCGCCTGCACCGTGTAGCGCAATGGTTCGGCATACCCTACGCCGCGTCCGCGTCGGGCGAAAACCGCTGGCGCAAGCCGCAGCCTGCGCCGCGGATCGAGCGCGTGCTGAACTGCACGAAGCCCGGCGAGCGGAACCTCCAAATCGCGTACGGCAAAACGGTCGGCGCAGAGGGCAGGCTGACCCTCAATATCTGCCGCCGCAATTCGCCGGATCGGGGACTGCCTGTCATGGTGTACTTCCATGGCGGCAATTTTCAGACCGGGCAGGCGGAGGAATGGCTGGGCAACAAGTTCAGCGAGTCGCTGAACGTCGTCCACGTCAGCGTGGAGTACCGTCTGGGGGCGCTGGGCTTCAATCCGCTCCCCGCGCTTCGGACCGGCGACGCGGAAGAGGACAGCGGCAATTTCGTGCTGCTGGACATGATCGCTGCGCTGCGGTGGGTGCAGCGGAATATCGCGGCCTTCGGCGGCGACCCCGGCAACGTGACTGTCAGCGGTTATTCCGCCGGAGGACGCGCGATCGCGGTATTGTTGACCAGCCGCCTGGCCCGTGGGCTTTTTCATCGGGCCGTCTGCTTCAGCGCCGGCTTCCTGGTCTGCGAGCCGGAGCCTTCGCGCAGGATTTTCGCGGAGCGCTTCGCCCCTCTGGCGGTGGAGGACGGCGTAAAGAAATCAAAAGAGGAAGCGGAGGCATGGCTGCTTTCCGAAGCCGAGGAAGACCTGAAAACGGCGCGTCAGTGGCTTTACGGTCTGCCCGGCGCCCGCCTAGCCGGCATTTTCCCGCCCGCGTGGGGGCGCATGGAGCTGTTCCCGATTTTCTTCCGGGACGGAACCGTGGTGCCGTCGGCGTCCTTTGACGATCCCGATATGAACCACGTTCCGGTGCTCGTCTTTTACAGCACGGACGAGTTCAGCCTCCTGGCCGACGCCGATACCTGGTTCCGGCAGCGGCGGAAAGCGCAGACGCCGGAAAATCCGGATGCGACGCTGGAACAGGATAAGGCCTTCAGTATAAAATACGGCAGCCTGATCTGGGGGGATTTCAATTCCCACCGGCTGGCGGAGAGCCTGTACCCTCATCTGGGCGCGCCCATCTATATCGGGAAGTTCCATTACGGTCATGAGGCCAAGGATTTCGGCGAGGAATTTACCCGTCGGTACGGCGCCCTGCACGGCGTGTACCTGCCGTTCCTGACAGACCAATACAAGAGCCCGTGGAAGCGGGGCAACGATTTTTTCGAACATGCGGGGGCCGAGTATCTGGGCTCGCAGCTTTTCAGCTATATCGGCCAGTTCATGGATACCGGCGACCCGAACTTCGATGAAAGGGAAACGCAGTGGAAGGCGTGGACGCCGGAGCAGCAGTTTGAACTGTTTTTCGACGGCGACAGGCAGCGCGGCTATGTGAAGCCGGGCATGAACGAGTACAGCTTCGAGGAAGTGGCGGCCCGGTTTGACGCCGATACGTCGGTCTCGGATGAAAGCAAGGCGTTCATCGCCGGCCATGTTTTCAATCACCGCATTTTCAGCCGCGCGTGGGACGCCCGCTACGGGAATCCGCCCGATCCGATGCTGAGCAAACCGTGAGATTAGACTATATCGTATAAGTATCAGCGCAGGGCTTCGGCTCTGCGTTTTTTCTTTTTGGGGAAGGAACCCGGGAACCGGGTGTAGAATATCTCATTGTCTATATGATGGGAAAGGGGATAAACGGTTTATGAAAACGATGTCGGGAATGGCGGGCGCGGTCATATTGTGCGCGGGGATGCTGCTTTCTTTTTCCGCTTACGCAAACGGCGGCGAATATGAGGACAATATCGCTGCCGTGGATGCGTTCAAGGCGGCGGCTGTCAAAAACGTCGGGCACGGGAAGAAGGTTTATTTTGCAAGCCCGATGTTTAATCACGCGGAAAAGGAGTTCAATCTGAAAGTTACAAGAGTGCTTGAAGATTATGGCTATCAGGTCTTCCTGCCGCAGCGCGACGGCATTGAAGCCGCGACGCTGGAGGGCAAGTCGGAAGAAGAGATGATAAAGATGATTTTTGCGTTGGACTCCACAGAGGTAAAGAATGCGGATATCGTCTTTATGAATATCGACGGCCGGGTGCCCGATGAAGGGGCTTGCGTCGAGCTCGGCATGGCCTACGGTATCGGCAAGCGGTGCTATGGTTTCAAAACAGATACCCATTCCGTGGAATTGGGGCTGGACATGAATCCGATGATCAGCGGCTGCATGATCAAGTTTTTCAAGAATTATGACGGTGATCGGCTGATAGAGGAAATACAGCGGTACTTGTCCGAGAACGCGCTTTAAGAGGTATTTGTATTGGCGAATTGATTCCAACAAAGGGAGGTATTTTGATGAATCGTTTGAAATTTTCAGGATCGTGGAAGAAAAGGCTGGCGGCGTCCTTGCTGCCTCTTTCCGTGCTGTTGGCGGCGCCTGCGGACGTCCTTCCTCAGACCGGGCAGAGTCTCGTCAGTGCCGCAGCGGCGATGGAACAAGAGACGGAGGGACGGGAATTGAGTGCGACGGAAGAGCAGCCGAAGGCGATCCATGAGGCGAAGGAACTGTTGAGAGCGCAATACGGCGAGAACAGACAGATCACCGACGGAAATTATGACAAAGCACTGGCCGTCAAGTGCGTAAACGGCACCTTCGTCGGCAGGAAGACGGAGAATATCATCGCGTACAGGGGCATTCCCTTTGCCGGCAAACCGCCCGTCGGGGAACTGCGCTGGAAAGCGCCGGTGGACGTCGTGGCCGACGACGGTATATATGAGGCGTATTACAATGCGAAAAGCGCTTACGGGAATGAGCAGTTGGAAACAGGTTCTCTTTTCTATCAGGATGAAGACTGCCTGTATCTGAATATATGGAAGGCGGATGAAGCGTCTTTGTCGGCGGACGCAAAAGCGGCGCATCCGGCGCCTGCGTCCGCACTAGCGCATCCATGCGCGTCGAAGAAGCCGGTCATGGTTTGGATCCACGGCGGCGCTTTTGAGGCGGGCGGGACGGTGGACCCGATGTTCGACTGCCACGATTTCGTGAAAGAGAACCCGGACGTCATCGTCGTCACCATCGCATATCGGCTCGGACCTTTCGGTTTCCTGCACCTGTCCCACCTGCCGGACGGCAAAGATTACCCGGACGCGCAGAACCTGGGGCTCATGGATCAGATGATAGCTTTGAAGTGGGTGCATGAAAACATCGCGGGCTTCGGCGGCGATCCCGGCAATGTGACCATCTTCGGCGAGTCCGCCGGCGCCGCAAGCTGTACCCTGCTTCCGCTGATGAAAGGCTCCCATGCGTATTTCAAGCGGGTCATTGCCCAGAGCGGTTCCCCGAACCAGACGAGATCCGCCGAAGAAGCCGCCGGCTGCACGAATGAACTGATGGAAATCCTCGGCTGCAAGACCGCTGCCGATTTGCAGAAGGTCGACGCCCGGAAGATTTTCGAGGCGTCAGCCGTGCTTTCGATGCGTCAATTCCCGGAAAGGGACGGAAGCCATTTGCCTTTGGATACCTATGAGGCATACGCGAACGGCGCAGCGAAGGATATAAATATTCTTCAGGGCTGCAACAAAGATGAATTTGACTTTTTCGTGAGCGGCTTCGGCGTGGAAGGGTTCCAACAGTGGGCCGCCGAACGCAAGGCGAGGGGGCTTGGCAAGCTGTCGGATGAGGAGAAAAAGCTTATCGAGAGCTTCCAAAGTGATATCAAGGGAGAAAGCTGGGAACGGGACAGCCGTCTGTTCAGCCAGGTCTGGTTTATAGCGCCGGTATTCAGGCTGTCGGAGGCCCAGACGAAGGCCGGCGGTAAATCGTACACCTATTATTTCACGCCGGAATCTTCGGTTCCGATCATAAAATGCGGACATTCGATCGAGCTTGCGTCCGTATTCAATCACCCGGAGATGACCGGCGACACGGGGAGAGTCTTTGACGCAGCCTTCTCAAAGACCATGCGCAGGATGTGGGTCCAGTTCGCCAAGACTGGCAATCCGTCGCTGAGCGCGGACATCTCCCCGGACGGCAAGGCGAAGGAGTGGCCGCTTTACGACTTGAAGGACAGGAAGGTGATGGTGTTGGACGAGTTCAACATCCATCCCGAAAAAGAATCCGAGAGAAAGATCGTGGATTGGGACAGAACCTATTTCCTGACCAAAACGATGTTCTGAGACATTATTTGCTGAAGCAACCTGGCGCAAGCGCCCTCGGGGGAAGGCAAGATGAGCGAATTTTAAGGAAGCACTGATTAAGTCAAGTCGTGGCCCTGTCGAGGGATTTTTTCGTCAGGCAAGGAAAAGTGCTCGAAGTCGTAGCAGAGCTACGTCGAGAGCACTTTGACGCAGCATGACGGAAAAAGACCCGTCAGGGGCGCGGCGGGACTTATTCAGTGCTTCCTTAATGGTCGAAGAAATAAACAGGAAGGATTCGTCTTGGGTTATACATTTGGGAAGTTTGAGTATCTATATTTGACAAAGTTTGAAAAAAGGAGACGGATGTATGCAAGAGTCAATGATAGACGTCTGTTTCGTTTCGATGCCGTTCTCCGACGTCACGATGCCTTCGATGGCGCTTTCGCTGATGAAGTCGTGCCTGACAAAAGCGGGCGTCTCTTCGACGATTGAATATGAGCATTTGCGGTACGTCGCCCGTCAGGGGATGGCGACTTATCGTCTGATGACGCTGATCCGCAGCGATTATCTCGTGGGGGAAATGGTCTTTGCCCGGGCGGCGCACGGCAATGATACGCTGCGGCCGGTCGAGGATTACGTCCGCTGGATATGCGAAGTCCGTATGCCTCAGAGCGCTTCGACTCCGAAGGAGTTGGAAACGGCGAGGAACGGATGGCCGCAAAAGCTGATTGACTGGCAGCGGGACGCGGAGGATTATATCGAGGAAGCCGCCGTCCGCGTGATGGCCCATCATCCGAAGATTGTCGCCTTTGCCTCGATGTTTCAGCAGACGAACGCGAATATCGCTCTGGCCCGCCGGTTGAAGAAGGAGCCGAAGCCTCCGATTATCGTCGTTGGCGGAGCGAACTGCATGGGCGGCTTGGGGGCGGCGCTGATCGAGCATATCGAATCATACGATTATGTTTTCATTGGTGAGGCGGATGAGATTTTCGCCGACGTTTGCGGCCGACTTTTGCGGGACGGCGAGATTCCCCCGGAGGAGCTGCCCTATGGCGTCATGTCCCGCCGCTCGCCCCGGCCGAAGGCGACGATACACCGTGTCACGAAGGATATGGAGTCTCTGCCGATTCCCGATTTCGACGATTTTTTTCGCATCTATCGGGAGCTTTTCCCTGAAATACAAAAACTGTATTTCCTGGTGGAGGGCTCACGGGGCTGCTGGTGGGGGCGGAACAAGCCCTGCACTTTCTGCGGGCTGAACGGTCCGGCGCGCAATTATCGGGAAAAAACGACGAAACGGCTGGCAGACGAAATCAAGACGCTTTCAACGCGTTATCCCGAAGCGAATATCTGCGTGTTCACCGACAGTATCATGAGCCATACGCAAATGAAGGAACTGCCCGCCGAAATCAAAGCGCGGGGCGTCAGGCTGCAATTCTTCTCCGAGATCAAGTCGAACATCACCGAAGAGGACGTGCGCTCCCTTTCGGAGGCCGGTTTCGTTCAACTCCAGCCGGGGATCGAGAGCCTGCAGGACGATATCCTGAACATCATGAACAAGGGCTGCCGCGCGATTCGGCAGATTGAGACGCTGAAAAGCTGCCGCGCCTACAATATGCATTTGGCCTGGAATCTGCTCTGCGGCTTTCCCGGCGAGAAGCAGGAACAGATTGCCGATTTGGCGGCGCTCTTGCCGAAAGTCATGCATTTGCCCGCCCCGAATCATTTCATCCATATCACGTACCAAAGGTACGGCGAATACACGGAGAATCCGGAAAAGTACGGGCTGGAACTGAAGCCCGCCGAGGTATATTCATTCGCGTACGCTGACGAGGACTTCATCCGACGGTCGGCATACGTCTTTGAGCCCGTCGATTCGGAGGAGCGCCATCTCTACTGGGATGTGCGTATGAATGGTGCGAGCTACCGCAAGGTGTATGAAATCACAAAGGCCTGGGCGGCGAGCCGCAACAACCTCCAACGGCTGGATATGTTTGACAACGGCAAGACTATCGATATTTTCGATATGCGGAAAATCTCGAAGCACTCGGTTTACACCCTGGACGGGGCGAAGGCCGAGCTCTACCGCGCCGCGCGATGCGTGCGGCAGGAAGAGCCGCTTCTGGAAGAGTTATCGCCGAAGTACGGGAAGGACGAGCTTCGCGAAGCGTTGGACTGGCTCTGTGAGGAAAACCTGATGGTGCATATCGGCCACGAGTATCTGGCATTGGCAATCGATATGAACGCGAAAAATGGATATTGATGCGGTACGGCTGGCAGCGACGAACCGAAGCATAAACGCGCCTTTTTTCAATCCGCGCTGTATATCTTTTCGTCCACTTTTCCTTCTGTCCGCGCCAGCAGGAGGGAAGATACGATGTTTCCGGCTACGTTGGCCACGGTTCGGAACCCGTCTATCAGCGGATCGATGCCGATGAAGAGCGTGACCGCCGACGCGGGAACCCCGGCCATGCCGAAGACGGAGGCCATGACGAGGATCGTCGCGCCCGGGACGCTTGGAAAGGTGAATGCCAACAGCAGCACGGCGAAAAAGAATGAGCATAGGAATTCCGCGTCCACGGTCAGGCCGACCGTCAGCCGAAGGAGGATCGCCAGCATGACGACGTAGCTCCCGCTGCCCACCATATTGAACTGCATGCCTACGGGAATGGAGAACATCGCGACTTTTTTCTCTATCCCGAGCTTTTTCGAGCAGAAGGTCAATGTGTCCGGCAGACATCCGTTGGAGCTTCGGAGCGAAAAGGGCAGGATGCTGAAAGTCAGGAATTTCCTGAGGCACGGCATCGGCGACAAGCGCCCGACGACTGCCAAAAACACGGCGCTGACGACGAAGAGCAGCAGGAGTTCTGCAAAGGCCCCTCCGATGATGCGTCCATAGAGAAGCAGCACGGTAAGCTCGGTGTTCATCATCAGTTTTGCCATGGAGACGGCCACTATGACAGGCATCAGCGGCAGGATCGTGCCCATGGCGTCGGTAAAGAATCGGTTGCAGAAGCTGACGAAGTCCCGCACCCAGGCCGCCCGCTCCGCCGCTTTCGCCAAAAGCATGCCGAAGAACAGGGCGAGGAACAGTACCTGCAAAAGGTTGTTTCCTTCAAAGGGCGCGATGATGTTTTTCGGCACGATGCTCATGATCACGTCCCGGACGGAAACGGTAGCGCCCCCGGAAGAAGCGTCCACAGCCTCCATAGCCAGCAGCTCCGGCATGGCGCCCATCCGGATTCCGAGAAAAACGGCGAGTCCCAGCATGATTGCCAGCTTTGCCAAAGAAACCATGAGGAGCTTCCCACCCATGCGTCCGATGACCGCCGTATCGGACATGCCGGTGATGCCCGCCGTCACCGAGAAAAAAATCAGCGGCGCCGCCACCATCAGGAGCGCGTTCATGAAAATCGTTTCGACGGGCAGGAAGAGATTGTCGCCCACCCAGCGGATCGTTTCGGCGCCGAGCCCCGCTTTCATGGCAACCCCCAGGACGACGCCCAGGACGAGGGCGATCAGCGTATGGACGGCAGTCTTGCTGTCGGAACGGTGGATACGCATGGAAATGACGTTCTCGCCCTTTTTCCACGAATGGCTGATCTTGTCCCGATGGGCTTTCAGGATGGCGAGGCTGTAAAGCTCCGCCGTGTCCTCCGTCGTCTCGCTCATTTCTTCGAGCGGATTGAACTGCGCTCCATGCGCCGAGAGCCGGAGGTCGACGTCTCCGAAACGCTTCCGGACGTCGAGCCGGGCGGAAAAGGAGGAAGCGTCCCCCGACGCCTCGGCCAGACGATAGAAGTTTTCTTCCAGAAGAAGCTCCGCCACTAAAATCTCCCGATGCGTCACCTTCATCCCCGGCAGGATCTCCTCCAGCCAGTCCACGACCTTGCCGTATTCCGGCGCTGTTATCATATAAGTCTGTATCAACGTTCCTACTCCAATCTGATGATTCGATGATGAATCGTCTTTGCTTGCTCCGTGCCCTTATTCTTTCACAAAGAAAATCGGTTTTCCGCGGGAAGGACTGCGGCGTCGGTAATCACACCGACACGCACCCCGGCGGGCCGCATTTGTATTGTACCACGGAAAAGCAAATTTTCCAGCTTTTTTGTCCGGCATAAAGCGGATGACGGCATTTCAACAAGCCGGATCAGGATTCCTCCGGCAGCAGACGCAGAGAGCAGAGCTCCCCTGCGTTCTTTTTGTATTTAAGGAGAATCACGATTTGAATGACGAAAGCGGCCAGCGCCCCGACAAGCCCTATGACCACGCCGATCATCTGCATATCCTCATTCTCATGATACAGGAATTTGTTGTTTGCCGTGCAGGCGTCGTAAAGCGTGTGCATCAGGATTGGAATCAGGAGTGCGAAGAGATATTCTTTGGATGATGAGCCTTGGTTCGTGATTTTCTTATGCTCTGCCATGCCCAGGTAATAGGTCATGATGATTCCGAATACAAGATGCCCGGCGATAAAATCCATCCGAAGCAAAAAACTGATTAGATCGGAGCCGTAAAGGGCTTCTTCGGGAAGCGTGAATCCAAAGCCTACGGCCGCTCCTATCAGCATATATTCATATACATTCCGCACGGTGTTCCTGAAGAGCTTAAATGACGCCGCGATCATAAGGAATTTTGCCAGTTCTTCCGTTAAACCGGCGGCTAAAAATGCTGACATGACGGATTGCACGGGAAGGGGATAGTCTGCAGGCGCATAGCCGACGGTTTTTATCAGGCCGCCCACACATAATAGCGTGAAAATGAACGACAGCGGCAAAGAGACGAGGCCGAGCAAGACCGGAACGATTGCCTGCTTTCTTCCGATCGGCTCGGGGACGTCCCGTGCAATCATCCTGCGATATAAGAAGCTCAAAACAATGAGTGATATTAACATAGCAATGAGTCCCATGAGATATGTTCCTTTCAAGAAGAGTGTGTGAAAAAAGCCTGCGGGGATTGATACAATGTCTTGATTGCTTGCCGTCAGTGCAAAATCGCCACATCCGTCGAAACGTCATCGCGAACATTATTTTATCCCAGCCTCGCTTTCAAGACGTGAAAAAACACAAAAGAGCCGGAAAGCCGGCTCCCTTGATTGCAAAAACGAGTATCAAACAATGGGGGAGTGCGAGCACATCTGATCCGCCCAGGAGGGGCAGTACTTAAAACAGCCTATGCCTCCGGCGGCCTTTTCCATCACTTCGTCGCCCAGCTCCACGTCGGACACTTCCGCCAGGAACGCCTCGGCCTCCTCCTTCGTGAGCTTGTAGCCCTCGGCCTCCGCCAGCTTCATCAGCTCGTCGGCGTTTCCACACGCCGTCGCCCTTTCCATGAACTCTTTGGTGACCGTTTTGCCGTTGAGGTCCTTTGCCATAAAAAGCCCCCCTGTCCTAAATTTCACGCCGAAAAAACGGCATAGAAACCCTCTTCGGCGATTCCCGATTATTTCGGTATGCCGAACCGTTACGCGTAAAACATCTCACGGCACTCAGGTATGTCTGGCCGCTTATACTCCTTACAATAATACCCTCCGGCGGCCTTTTCCAACACTTCGTCGCCCAGCTCCACTTCGGACACTTCCGCCAGGAACGCCTCGGCCTCCTCCTTCGTGAGCTTGTAGCCCTCGCTTGTTTCTCCTTATGAATCGTATCAATAATATCCGCTATATACATGAATCCTCCGGCTGCTTTTTCCAGCGTCTCGTCGTCCAGCTCGATGTCTTCCATCTCCGCCATGTACGCCTCGGCTTCGTCACGCGTCAGCTCATAGCCCTCGGCCTTCGCCAGCGCCATCAGCTCGTCGGCGTTTTGGCAACCCATCGCCTTTTCGATTTGCTCCTTCGTCAGTTCGTTCTTGTTGATTTTCTTTGCCATGAATAAAACCTCCTGTCATTTCTTTTGACGCAGTTCATCATTTCTTCTGGACTAATATAGTCATGCCCTTCCCCGGCAGCCTGCCGGGCGGTATATAACCTCCGGCGGCCTTTTCCAGCGTTTCGTCACCCAGCTCCACGTCGGACAGTTCCGCCAGGAACGATTCGGCCTCGTCCTTCGTGAGCTCATAGCCCTCGGCCTCCGCCAGCGCCATCAGCTCGTCGGCGGTTTTGCAGCCCATCGCCTTTCCGATTTGCTCCTTGGTCAGTTCGTTTTTCTTGATTTCCGCTGCCATGAATCAAACCTCCTCGTCATTTTTTGACGCTGTTCATCTTTTCCACCGGCATGATTCATCGGCCAATAGAGACCCTGAGACCCGTGATGGGAGCTCTCATCGTCCCTCCCGCGGCCTTTTCCAGCACTTCGTCGCCCAGCTCCACGTCGGACAGCTCCGCCAGGAACGATTCGGCCTCGACCTTCGTGAGCTCATAGCCCTCGGCCTTCGCCAACAACATCAGCTCGTCGGCGTTTTTGCAGGCCATCGCCTTTTCGATTTGCTCCCTGGTCAGTTCGTTTTTGTTGAGTTCCTTTGCCATGAATAAAACCACCTGTCATTCAATGTCGTGTTATGGTGTATGGGACAATGCGTGTTGCATTAGGATTGAACCCTGTCTCCCCAGTCCCATCCTATACAAAGCTCCTCCAGCGGCCTTTTCCATTACTTCGTCGCCCAGCTCCACGTCGGACAGCTCCGCCAGGAACGCCTCGGCCTCGTCTTTCGTGAGGCTATAGCCCTCGGTCTCCGCCAGCTTCATCAACTCGGCGGCGTTTCCACACGCCATCGCCTTTTCGATGAATTCCTTGGTGACTGTTTTGCCGTTGATTTCCTTTGCCATGAATAACACCTCCTGTCATTAGATGCTATGGGACGATGCGGATTTTTTTGACGCCGTTCATCTTTGGAGTGAATACTTTCTCTGCAGCTCCTGTCTCCTCTGCTCCTGCTGCATCATCCTATAATACCCCAAAGATCCTCCGGCGGCCTTTTCCAACACTTCGTCGCCCAGCTCCACTTCGGACACTTCCGCCAGGAACGCCTCGGCCTCCTCCTTCGTGAGCTTGTAGCCCTCGGTTGAGTTCCTTTGCCATGAATAAACCCTCCTGTCATTGGATACTTGGGGACAATGCGTATTCCTTTGGGACGTTGTTCATCTTCCCCTAAGGATTGATTTCCCTTGCGTAGGCACCAGATCGCTGGGGCGTATATACCATTTATAGTCTTGCCGAGGTTTTTGTCCGGCAAGCTGGCGTAGACTCCCAATCGCTGGGTCGTATATACCATAATCCTCCGGCGGCCTTTTCCATTACTTCGTCGCCCAGCTCCACGTCGGACAGCTCCGCAAGGAACGATTCGGCCTCGTCTTTCGTAAGGCTATAGCCTTCGGCCTCCGCCAGCTTCATCAGATCGTCGGCGTTTTCGCAGCCCATCGCCTTTTCTGTGAATTCCCTGGTGACCGTTTTGCCGTTGAGTTCCTTTGCCATGAAAAAAACCTCCTGTCATTTCTTTTTGACGCTGTTCATCTAGTCCAAAATACGCTTACCACTTCATCTGGAGCCCCGGAAAGTATGGATCTCTCATACCGCCCGCCGCCTTTTCCAGCACTTCGTCGTCCAGCTCCACGTCCGCCGGCGCCATCTCGTCCACCCCGGCCATGTCCGTCTTGGCCTCGTCCGTCGGTGATTTTGTCGCTTTTGTCTCTGCCATCGCTGAATCCCCCTTCATCATTTCCTGTGCGTCCCGCAGGGAAAGCAACCTTTGAAGAAGCGTCCCCCGGAGCGGATTGAGCAGCGAGAAATCAAATTCCCTGAGCCGCATTTCCAATTCTCTGTCATCCATTCCGCCGCCCTCCTTTCATCTATACAATATATGCGCGAACCGAAAAATTGTGACTAGGTTTTTTGAAAAAATTTAATTTTTTTCTTCCAAATATTTTTTCAGCGTTTTCCGGCTTCGGGAGAGCGCCGCCCGGACGGCGTCCGACGTCATGCCGAGCGCTTGCGCGACTTCCTCCGAGGTCATATCCAGCCAGTAGGTCATGGAGAGGATTCTTTGTTCCCGCTCCGAAAGCCGGAAAAGCGCCCCGTAAAGCTCCCGTTCCCGTTCCCGTTTCAGGATTCCCGCCTCCGGGCTTTCCCGCTCGGATATGAGCGGATCGAGATTCTCGTCCCAGGGGGCGGAAATTGACCGCTGCTTTTCCCGGAAAAGCATGCGAAGTTCGTTGGCCGCGATCCGAAACAGCCATGTGGAAAACGCGCCCCGGCTCTCGTCATATTCGCCGATATGGGCGAACATATTGAGAAACGTGCGGCTAATCGCCTCGTCCGCGATTTCCCCGCTCCGGTATTTCGACAACAGGAACCGGCTGACGTCGGGGAATACTTCGTTGTACAGCTCGACAAACGCCGCCCTGTCCGTCCGGGCGCGCACCGCAAGACGGTCCAGATATGCGCGGCGTGTCTTCTTCGATGCTTCTTCCTTCATAACTTGCTCCAGTTCCTAACCTTACCCAAGGAAGCGAATACTCATTATCGTGATGTCGTCGGACTGCTCCGCGCCCCCGACGTGGTCGGCGATATCCGCGCGGACCGCCGCGAGGATTTCTTTCGCTTTGGCGTCGGGCGTCCCTGCCCGATTCAGCGTCTTCGCCAGCCGTTCCTCCGAGTAGAGCCGCGCCTCTTCGTCCGCGGCCTCGGTCACGCCGTCCGTATAGAGGAAAATCATATCCCCCGGAGCCAGCGTCAGCCGTTTTTCCTCGTAGGACGCGTTTTCCATCACACCCAGCACGCGCTTTTTCTCCCCGTCGTGGAGATAATCCCACGACATTTTCCCGTCCCGTGCGCGTCCGACGAGCGGCTCGTTGTGCCCGGCGTTCACATAGACGAATTCCCCGGTCGAAAGATCCAGCACGCCGAAGAATGCCGTCACGAACATCATTCTCTCGTTGTTCTCGCAAAGCTGCCGGTTGGTCCGTTCCATCAGCCGCCCGAGATCTACGGCGCTCCCCTCCGACAGCGCGGCGTTTTTCAGCATCGTCTTCGAGATGACCATAAAGAGCGACGCGGGAACGCCCTTGCCGGACACGTCGGCCATCGTCAGCGCGATATGGCTGTCGTCCAGCGTGTAAAAATCATAGAAATCGCCGCCCACCTCCCGGGCAGGTTCCATGCTGGCGAAAAGGTCGAAATGGGGATTTTCCGCAAACTTCGGGAAAATGTTCGGCAGCATGCCTTCCTGTATGCCCTTCGCCAGGGAAAGCTCCGTGGCGATATGCGCTTTCTCCTCCGTGGCGCGGGCGAGGTTTTCCATGTAGGTTTTGAGGTCGACCGTCATCTCGTTCACGCAGTCCGCGAGTCCCTCGATCTCGTCCCCGGTCCTGACGTCCAGTTTCCTGTCGAGATTGCCCTTCGCGATTTCCCTCACGCCGTCAGCCAGCGCGAGGATCGGGCGCACGAACCGCTCCGCCGCTCTGCGGCTCCCGACAAACATCGCCGCCAAAAGCAGGGCAAGCAGGAGCGCCATACGCCGGAGATTGTCCATGAAAAAGCCGCGCATCGACGCGGAAAAATCTTCCTCCTGCGCCAGCACGATTCCTTTCGCGGCGTTGGCCGGGTGAACCACCGCCTCCTTCTCGATGAGCGTGCCGAGGCTCCATCCGATGGACGGCATGGGCGCGTACGCGAGGTAATATTCCACGCCGTCCACGGTCACCAGCGCCGCGTCGGAAAGCCCCTGCGTCATGCAGGCCGCCTCCAGCGCGAAGCTCCGTTCCTCCGACTGCCTGACGTCGCGATGCTCCGTGGTGGCTGCAAGCGTCCCTTCGGTTGCGGAAGAAAAGACCACCTCGCCTTTTTCGTTCAGGGCAAAATTAAGCGTCCCGCTGTTGGTTTCGTTCCGCATGGCCTGGCGATAAAGGGACTCAAGGCTCGTGGAGATGCCCGCGACCCCGGCGAACCCCTCCGCGTCGTAATACGGGCTTGCGCAAGTAATCTCGGCAAAGCCGTCGGCGCCCATATAGACCTCGGTCATGACCGCGCTATCGTTCTTTTGCGCGGCCTTGTACCACGGACGTTCCCTTGGATCGAAGGACGACAGGAATTCCTCGGTGAAGATCACGTGCTCCTGTTCGCGGGGGATCGTATCGGCACAGATGAGATAGCCGTGCTTCGATCCGATATAGCAGGAAGTTTGGTACTCCGTGTAATAGCTGGCCATGATCTCGATATCCTCGGCGATATTCGACTCCAGCCCGATTTCCTCCGAAAGCTCCGTCTCCGCATCCTGCTGCGAAAGCCCGGACGCGTAAAAGAAATAGGCCTCGCCCCCGGCAATCGGCTTCTCCCCGGGACGCGGCAGACGACGCGGATTGCGCCGCTCCGGATGGGCAAGAATCTCGTTCATCGAGCGGGCGATATACTCGGCGTCGTTCCTGATTTCGGAAATATCGCGCTCAATGCGCTGCGCCTTTTCCGTCGCTATTGCCATCAGCCGGTTCCTCGCCTGCTGCACGGCAAATTCTTCCGTAAACCCGGCGACAGATTCCCCCATGCGACGGCCGCTCTCCATGGCATGATCCTGCACGTCGAACATGCTGAAAACCGAAACCGCCCCCAGCGCGAGAAACGAAGCGAGTCCCGCAAAAAGCAGAAGAAAAAGGATACGCCGGTGAATACTCATCTTCCGCATTTCCATACAGCCGAAACCTCCGTTTGCAAGGATTAATAAGGAAAATGACCAGAGAATAACGTACCGTCTATTCCCTGGCCATTCTACCGCATCATTTGAATTTTCGCACTTCTCCGTGTAATTATGATTATACTACATTGTAATTTACGCAACAAGATTTCTCATGAAATTGTTTCCAAAGAACTTCCTTCCAGCAGCCCCGGGACTTCGTCGTAGTCGAAGTTCGCAATGGCTTTTCGGAGGTTGTTTACGCGCTCCCGCTCCGATTCGGGGATGCTGTATTCGCCCAGCAGCTTTTCCACGTCCTCCATCTTGTCGTAGTCGAAGGCTTCGGCATAGTCCTTCAGGGTCCGGTAAATCTCCCGCAGCTTTTCTACTGTCATCATAGGCTTTTCCTCCTCCGGCCCTTCTGTCGGATGGAGCAGCGGCTCAAGAGCCTCGCCCAATCTGCGGTAGTCCGCCAAAAGGCGGTCCATATTCGCCCGCAGGGTTTCCACGTCCCCGGCGCGGCCAGCATTTTCCAGGGACTCTGCCAAAAGTCCGAGTTCCATGGCGCCGATGACTTTGGAGCTTGATTTCAGCCCGTGGACTTTGACGGTGGTATTTTCCAAATCCCCCGCGCGCCAATATTCCTCGATTTCATCCGCCATACGTTCCGCCGTTTCCGCGTATGTCGCCGCCGCCTCCAGATAGACGTCGGCCGCGCCCACACGGTTCATTCCTTCGGCGACGTCCAGCCCTTCAATGTCGTACAGGAACGAGGGCAGGCTTTCTTCCGTTTCCCCGTCGGTTTCCTCGGCGGACATCAGCTTTTCCTTGGGCAGATAGCGGATGATGGTCTCCTCCAGAGCGTCCGGGTCGATGGGTTTTGTAAGGTAATCGTCGAACCCTGCCGACAGGTAAGTTTCCCGCATGCCGGAGATGGCGTTGGCCGTCAGGCAGATCATCGGCGTCTCCTCGTTGGGATTTCCCTTCATGGCTTTCAGTTCCTGCATGGCCTCGATGCCGTCTTTATAGGGCATCATGTGGTCGAGGAAAATGACGTCGTACTTTTTTTGCGCGGCAAGTGCAATGCACTCGTCCGCGCTTTCCGCCGTATCGATCCGGACTTTCGTATGCTTCAGCAGACTTTGGAACACGATGAGGTTCACGGGCGTGTCGTCTACCACGAGAATGCTGGCGTCCGGCGCGGTGAATTTTTCCTTGTACTTCTTCCGCTCCGCGATGGAACGGCGGAATGCCGCCTCGTAATCGCCCACGGGAACCCATTGCGCCACCTGCTGCCGCACGGCAAAATGAAAGACAGAGCCCTTGCCGTATTCGCTTTCCACCTCCAGCCGGCTTCCCATCAGGTGCAGCAGGCTTTGGGTGATTGTGATGCCCAGCCCTGTACCCTCGATGTGGTGGTTGCTCGTCTCGTCCACACGCCGGAAGGCCTCGAACATTTTCCCGATATCTTCCTGCTTGATGCCGATGCCGGTATCCGCTACGCTGATTTTCAGCAGCACGGCGTTCGATTCCTCGGGAATCCTTTCATAACCGATGGTGAAGGTGACCGTTCCCTCTTTCGTGTATTTCACCGCATTGGTCAGCAGATTGGTTACGGCCTGCTTGAGGCGGATTTCGTCGCCGCGCAGGTAGTTTGGCATATCGCAGTCGATGTTCAGGCGAAGCTCCAGCCCCTTTTCGTCCGCTTTCGTCTTTGTCATATTCACCAGGTCGTTGAGCACGGAGGAGATCTCGTAGTCTACGGGAATGAGGTCCAGCTTTCCTGCTTCCATCTTGGAAAAGTCCAGGATGTCGTTGATCAGTCCCAGAAGCGTATTGCCCGAGGAACGGATATACTCCGCGTACCTCAGGATATCCGCATTGTCGCATTCGCGGAGCACCATTTCGTTCATGCTGAGAATGGAGTTCATCGGCGTGCGGATCTCGTGGGACATAGTAGAGAGGAAATAGGTCTTGGCCTGGTTCGCGCTTTCCGCCTCTCGTGCGGCAGCGGCGAGCCTTTCGTTGGAGGCGATGAGCTCTTCCTTGTGCCGCTTCGCCTGGGCGGACTCCCGCGCCAGAAACGCCGCGACCAGGAGGGACACGGCTGCCGCCGCCAGCGCGAGAAGCCAGAGATTGTCCATCAGCACGTCGAGCAAGGATTGGGAATACAGCCCGTCGACATACCGATAGGCGAGGCTCTCTATACGATCCTTGCCGATGATGTTCACGCCGCGGTTCAGGAGTTTCAAGAGCCCCTCGTTGCCGATACGCACGCCGAAGGAGCGAGCGTCAGGCCGATTGCTTTGCTTGAGGGAAAGACCGCGAAAACGGCGGTTTTTCAGGATGTCGTTCGCACGGAGCCCGTTCAGCGTGGCGCAGGAGGCTTTCCCCTCCAGCACGGCGTCCAGACAGTCTTCAATGGACGGGAAGAAGAGAATCTTGGCGTCAGGAAAGTGCGTTTTGACGTAGTAATACTGCATGCGGTTGTTCTCGTTCACCGCAAATGTCGCAAGGGTATTGTCGCTGTATTCTCCTTTGAAGACCAGGTCCGTAGCGGAAGAAACCACGGGATTCGACTGACAGATGCCGCTCTCCTCCGAGAAAAACAGCCCGCCGCCCACGGGGAAGGCCGCGTCGATTTTCCCGCCGTCCACGTCGGCAATCATGGCGTCGTAGCTGTTATAGCCCTGATAGGAAATATCCAGCCAACTGACGCCAAGCTCTTCCAGAATTTTTGGCATGAGGCCCCGGACGAGACCCGTGGCGTCGCCGTCAGAGTCCGTGTCGCTGTATGGCAGGTAATGGTTCAGATATCCCATACGAAGGACATGGTGGCTCCTGAGCCATTCTCTTTCCGCGTCAGACAACGCGCGGCTGGTGATACTGGACGCGTAATATTTGGTCCGCAGGGAATTGATATAGTTCGGCTCTTCCACCGCGAGCTGATCCTGCGCATGGTTGAGTGCTGACAAAAGGTCGGGGCGGCGTGCATTGACGCAAAGGTAATAATCCGTAGCGCCGAAAGCGTAAAGGAGCGCTGCGTTTGGCCTGTCGTAGGTTCCGTCTCCTTCCGCCACCAATGCGTCGATTTTGTTTTCGTCGAAATCGTCCAGCATTTCCTGATGGGTCGGATAGGATACGATCTCGGCGGCGATGCCGTGCTGCGCGAGGAATCGTTGGAGTACGCCCACCATCGCGCTGTCCAGCACGCCGATTTTTTTCCCGGAAAGCGTGGAAAATGTGGTGGTGATGCGGTCGTCGCTGCTGTGCTTCACCATATTGTAGGTTTCACTGCCCATCGGAGCTTTGGGGTAGCCGATAAGGCCCTGCCGTTCCTCCGTCTTCGCCAGTCCCGCCAAGAGGTCGATTTTGCCGTCCAAAAGCATTTTGTAAAGATCGGCGAAGCTGCCGTAAACATACTCGTATTCCCAGCCCGTGTACTCGGAGAGCTTCCGATAGTATTCATAGGCGTAGCCGCGCCGGATAGCGCCCTTCTCGGCGCCCTCCTGAAATATCTCGTTCTCGAAATAGCCGATCCGGACGATTGTCGGAGGACTTTCGGCAAAGACGGGCACCGCCGTAAAAAGCAGGCAGACGAGCGCGAAAAAGAGGATTTTTCGCACACGGATCACCTCCTATGCAATAAAAGAATTTACGGTCATTTCGCAAAAAAAGCTTCCACGGCGGCGGCAATCTCTCTCCGCCGCATCGTCTTCAAAAGATAGCCGTCGGGATTCAGCTCCGTGATTTTCGTTATGAAATCGTCGTCGGCGTTGCCTGTCAGGAAAAAGACGGGAATATCCGCCGTTTCCGGCTTTTCCCGCATTTTTTGCAGTACGTCGCCGCCGTTAAGCTCCGGCATCTCGTAGTCCAGGAGCACGAGATCGGGCCTGTGGCCCTCCAGATATTTCAACGCCTGGATTCCGGATTTCACAGCCGTCGCCTTGTGGGCTTCGCTCATCCATTTCTTGATCAGCTTCAGATAAGATTCATCGTCATCCACGATGAGAAGCTCCTTTTTCGGGCTCTCGTCATTCGCGCCGCCAAGCGCGTCGTTCCTTTTCTCCTCCGACATCTTTCCATGCCTCCTTAACCGTCGACTTAATCCGTGTTTCCTTGAAATTTTTCTGCATTTATTTCATCATAATTTATTCTATCATTTATTATATCGCAGGGAATAAGACTCGTAAACTCAAACTTGCGGGGAACAGACCGAAGCCATCCCTCTGCAGATCCAGGAGGCGGAGGCGGCCCTGAAACAGGCGGGAAACGACGATGCCTGCTGCCAAATCCTGAAAGAATATGAAGCCGGCAGCATGCAGCAGTACCGACAGCCGGGGACGCCGATCAAGGCCGGGACTCGGGATTGTCCTGGCGGCGAGGATGAGCAGTCCGACGACGTCACGATGATGGCGGTGCGGTTCTTGGGATAATCGGGGCATTAAGGAACCACTGAATAAGTCCCTCCGCGCCTCTGCCGGTTTTTTTTCCGCCTGTCGTTGTCAAATCCCTCTCGACGTAGCGATGCTACGCCTTCGAGGGCTTTTCCTAGACAGTCGAAAAAATCCCTCGACAGATGCACGAATTGACTT
>CACYXR010000012.1 GCA_902778455.1 uncultured Selenomonadaceae bacterium
TTGATCGCAGTTCTCATAGAGATTCAAAAGTCATCTGCGGATGGCTTATTTGGTATGCCTCGATCTGAATCTAGCCGCTATCTAATTGTTTCAAACTTTCACTTCTAAGTAGTAATACCATTCATCAGATTCCCTTGGAATGAACTGAATGTCTTTACGCATCTTCCGTGTACAGCTCTTTACCTCTCCGAAATATCGGATACCAGATTCAGCGCCAAACAACCTGATAGATTGATACAATGCAACATATCGAATAGGCAGATTTTCTTCTTTTACCTGAGAAACAGGAATATGATAGAAACGATACTCAAGGCATACATCTAATTGTTTTGTTGATCTGAGATCACCAATCAAAACATCTCTGGTTTCCCAGTCCACCTTCTTGAGCTTGTTTTCTATGCCGCGTGGAAGCGTAGCGCGCTCAAAAGCAGATTCCGGAGAATCAGATATAAGTTCATCCAGCATCTGAGATACCAGACGCATTGCCGAAGGCAGAAACGGAAGTCCTCCTATATTGACTTTACCGATACTCTCGTAAAAACGGTGATGACGGTATTCCTCCTCGTTTGAATAAGGAAAAAGCACATAAGCACCAAACATTGTTCGCTCATATGGAGAAGCACCATTCTGATATACAATGGCGTCTCTATAGCGATGCATAGTATTGATGTCGCCAACTTCAGGGCCAGGTTTACGAGAAACTGTTTCATAATAACTAGTCCCCGGTAAAGCTGGATTGATTCTGTATTTCGCATCGAAGACATATTCATATTCTGTGCCGGCACCATTTTTCTTAAGATTGAGCACATTGTCTGGACGTTGTGTCCCCGTAGGCAAGTTGGTCTCTTTAGGGTTATAAGAGAGCGTGATTACTTCCCCATTTACCGGATTGCGATACTTAACCCTTGATCCGCTTCCTTTAACAAGCGAAATATACAATCCATTCCCCTGAACCTTGACGATATCCTGTGAAATCAACTCATAACGGTCTTTCATTAGACTATTGAGCTTAATAAAGCACCAATACTCATAAAGCACGGCAATGTCTTTTATGGAGATATGGAATACGTCCCCCGTAATAGACAGTCCTCGAAGCAACATCAGATAATACTTATAGAGATCTCTATAGCCTGGCGCCATAGAAAACACTAAAGACATCCCCGCAGCGGATTCATGCGCGCCAACACTCGCAAAAAACGATGCATTGCTTCGCCGATTCAGATTCCAGATCATATCATCAATCTGATTAACAACAACTTTGTCTTCAGATCGCTGCAAATTAAGATAGTTTCTTTTGAAGCTTTCCAATTTCTTCGCCGTTGTTTGGAAAATATATTTTGTCAGCCGATTTTCCTTTGTGTCGTATGTAATCTGCTTTTTTACCGCAAGCGTTCTCGCAACAAGCACTCGGTCAGCGGAAACTTTCGCCTGATCCGGGTGCTTTTCTATCCAGCGCAGGCTACGGTTGTCAATACGCTTAATTTTATGACTTGGAAGCACCTCACGCGTTCTCTCTAAAAGGTGATGCGGCTGCGTTAAAATCATATCGGCTGCCTTCATGAAATCGCCGAATATCTGACGAATCACAGAAAAAAACTCAACCGGACTGCTGCTAACATGAGCGCTTTGCTGATATCCCAGATAGGTTTTCTTCAGGAAATCGAATACCAAACCATATACTTCCCGGGTTACATCTTCAACAATAGCTTTGTAATCATCTTTATAGCCAATCTTGGTAGGGAATACTTCAAGTGTAAGGCGCAAATAATTAGCCCCATCCACTTGAACTACCAAATCGGATAAGCCAATTTCATTGCCAAAGTTTATAACGCCAGATAGGATTCTGGTATTACGGCCAACTCTTGTCACTTTGTTGCGGATATTGAGATTATCATGCCAAAAAGCAATATCATGTTCTCCATTGGCTTCAATTACAATCTCATAACGCTGTTGCTCATAGAACAACGGAGCAATGGTATATATCCCGGAATAAACGCCACTGACAACTATAGTTGCTCCGACATCGGCACATCCTTTCAGAGATAATTCGTATTCCTCACTACATGAGACTTTGAATACCGAATCGCCGTCTGGGTATTCAACGCCTTGAAAACTGGGATGAGATGCCGAACCTTTAATTGTCAGATTTACTTTTTCCGTCTGGATATATACCAACTCATTAGAGCCAGTAGGAAGTAAATCCATCCTCTTCAAATCTCCTAACCATAAAAGCTAGCTTCTGTGCTGACTTCGGATATTTACAATCGGACTTCTGCGCAACTTTCATCATCTTGGAACTGAGGTCACTTTCTGTATTCTGCCCTTCATACTCTCCAGCACATTCCCGAAAAAGACCGCAGAGCATATTTTTGATAGATGCAGAACTTCCCTGAATACGCGGAAGTATTTTCTGCATGATTTCATTATCCATTGCTTCATTTTCGGGCAAAAGATTTGCTTTTTTGTTATTGAGAAGATAAAAAACGATTTCATCCCGAACCCGATAGCCTACATGAGCATTAGCTTGTTTAAGAATGTGGTTAAGCTTTTGCAATTCCACGCAATAGGTGTTCACATCATCCTGTTGGTCCGCGCACTGGGCAAGCAGAAGATATTTCGTCTTTAGAAATTCGTTTCCCAAATTCAATGGAGCCGAAGCTTTAAACTCCCATTCCGCAGGGGGTGTCAAATCCACAAAAGAGAACTCAATCGTATTGGCACGGTCAAGAACCTTTCGACTGAATGGAAATGTTGTCTCATCCATGTTAACTGTTCCAATTACATATAAGTTTTCGGGAAAAAGAACCGTTCCATACTTGCCTGCAGCGGAACTATCGCTGCCATAATATTTATCTGAAACCAAGGGCTGTGAGGTAATATGCCCCCCTTGGAAATCGCGTGTTTCGACTACTGACAAAAAATCACTAAGGTAATACTCTACTCTTGCCAAATTCATTTCATCCAAGCAGAGAAAATACGGATGTGTACTATCCAATTCCGCCCGCTTTATAAAATCGATAATGGCTCCGGGAATGAACCTGCCGTTTAAATCGACGTGTCCAAACAAATCAGTAGAATCTGACCAATCTGGACGCACGGAAACCATCTTATAGCGGCCATTGTTTGTATTCGCGCCAACCGCTTCAGCGAACAACTTCACTAGTCGTGTCTTACCGGTCCCACTGGTCCCGGCAAGTATTACAAATGGTTTGGATTTCAAACTGAGAAAGAAGTTTTCTATTAGTCCATTTTGATAACTGAACCCCTTGGAGGCAATGTACTGTTTTATTGCTTCTATAGTACTGCTGACATCTGACACCGTTTCTGCACCTTCTTTCTCCGGGGACTCCTGCTGGTAAATCTTTTCATAATATTCCTGATAAATATCCACCATGTTCTTGAGATCGTCCCTAATCTCTTCTTCGTCGGGAAGGCTTTCACGATTGTATGCTTTGTAATAAATTGTCGCTGGTATATATCCTTTCGCAGTTTTTGAAAGATTATCGCCTAATTCAATATTTCCATCACTACTAAATCCCTTATCTTGAATTCTACCTTTAATGTCACGCGCGTTATCCTGTAATGCTTGTGGCTTTTTATTTGTACTCCCTTGGATAAACGTTAGATAAACCTTGTTCGAATCCTTGGAGAGCAAATAAGCAATATATACGCCCTGTGTAGCCGATTTTGCAATCTCTTTGAGAAAAATCCCTATCCAAGGTACATCTGCCCAGTTCCCTTTACCAACACTTCCTGTAATCAAATAGCGATCCGAATCAACAATTCCCGTGTCATATATTATTTGCGGAATATCATTACGAAAATAGGTTCCCAGCGGGTGATCTTTAAACTGCTCACTTTTAGCACGAAGGTAGTCATTCATGATTTTCTCAATGAATTCTCTCATGGATGCACCTTTTGTTGCGAATATTAAACCATTTTTTACTTTGAATTCGAGGGTTTTATTATCATTAGAGTAGACTTCAATAAATCCCTTTTTTGTATTTGAAACGGAAAAATCCAAATGCGAAAATAGATTTTTAAGCCGTTGGCAAATAGGGCTCCCTTCGGCATAGCGAATTTGAAGAACTACACGACT
Source organism: uncultured Selenomonadaceae bacterium (assembly GCA_902778455.1). Classification (GTDB taxonomy): domain Bacteria; phylum Bacillota; class Negativicutes; order Selenomonadales; family Selenomonadaceae; genus RUG12372. The sequence goes on from CACYXR010000012.1 coordinate 4,100, forward strand.
TGAGTATTTTTCCCTAAAATTTATATTTGTTAGTAAAGCATCGTATAATTGACCATCAAGAAGAATTCTTATTCCTGTCTTTTGTCCTTTTGAAAGTTGAACGCCAACTGCATCCTGAATTCTCTGATGCGCGTCAATTGGAATTGTAAATCCAGATTTCAAAAGGGATTGATCAACTTCTTTTTCAAAAAGAAAAGTACTCATTGTAATCGTCTCGCATTCATCATTATTAGACGCCTTAAAGCATCACGGCCAGTCCCCATGCCCACATGCTCCGTCCTTTTCTATCTGCGCAATAACCAATAAAGGCGCAAAGGAGCAGCCACAAGAACAATGCCATGTCCTTCAGCCCCCTTTGCGCCAACTTTCACACAAAAAACCATGATTATTATAGCATACTATTCCGAAATTTTCCGCACTTTGTTTATTACTCCGGCCATTAAATTTCGCTAACACATCTCCCTTGCCTTCCCCTTGAGGGGAAGGTGGCGCCCGCAGGGCGACAGATGAGGTGTCTTGGCGGTTTCGCTGACGTTTAGCATTGTGTCTTTCCACCTCATCCGTCAGCTTCGCTGACACCTTCCCCTCGAAGGGGAAGGCAAGGAAGCCCTGTTTTCAGCGTAGTCTATATAGTTTTCATTATATTTTCATGTTATGTTCGTTTGTTTCACGTGAAACATTTTTTCGATTTTCCGTGAGAATGTCCGATACAGTTCTTGCTTGGTCCGGGCAACAAAAAACTGCCACGAAACGGGATCGTGGCAGCTTGTATTTTGGTGCAAGATGCGCTACGAAGAGATTGAGCGGTTTTAATATGTAGACTATGAATTAAATCACAATTTACCTTGCATATCAAGAAATGCCATATTGAACATACAGTTGTTTACGCTTGTCTATATCTTTGACAGCAAGTTCAACATCGTCGGCGTTCCCGCTGCTCAACAAACAAGAAATCAATTTCGCAAGTTTGTTTTCGCCCTCTTCACGGCCTTCGCGGCGCTGTTGTTTCAATTCCATCATCAACGTCATATACTCCACCTTAGTTTCACGGTGTAGTACACAGACTACTTACATACTTCTCCTGCTCTTTTACAGGAATATCCAATACATCCATCGCTTGTTTTGCAGTTAGATTAAGTTTCTGCATCATCTTACGGATAGAATTGACGCGCTCTTCCTCTTGGCCTTCCCTTCGTTGCTGCTTCAGCTCCATCATCAACGTCATATACTCCACCTTCGTTTCGTTATGCTGCTTGACCTTATCAACTTCCGAGGCTACGTCCTGTGTGAACTTTCCCTCGGCGGCTTTGCCGTCCACATAAGCAAGGAAGCTGTCGATGTCCTTATCCACCTTGCCAATCGTTCCTTTCGCGTTGAGGAACATTTTAGTCGTTTCGTCACCAAGCTCCAAGCCGTCCTGTTCATGGCAACGATTACTGAACGTGTATAGTTTCCTGCCGTTGTCCGGGAACGGATCGAATGTGCAGATGAAGATTACATACGACTGTTTGAGGTCAGTATAGTCCTTTCCTTTGCCCAGCACGTCCAAGTCTATCATCGACTGGTAGTAGCGGGTACGCTTCGCCAGCCAACCTTCTGACCCCTCTGCCGTCTGCATCTCAATATCGAGAATGACGCCTTGATCTGTCTCCACATAAAGGTCAAGGCGAATGCTCTTCTGCGTGGCGCTGACGTCGATGCTTTTCTCCGCTGCCGGATAGGTGATGTTCTTTACCTTAATGCCTAGCAATTTCTCAATCAGCCGTTTGCAGAGGCGCTGATTCTGCATGACCTTCTGGAAAAGGAAGTTGTCGCAAATGGTAAGCTCTTCCCATTCCTTGATTCGTCCCATACCTTCATGCCTTCTTTCTATATTTATTTTACAACGTGCAGAAGGATATTGGCAAGAAGAATATAGAAAATACAAGGGAACCTCTAAAAACTCCCTTCGTCACGCCAACGGCGTGCCAAGCGACATGCCACTGGCATGTTGCTCCTCATAGAGGGAGGCTAAAAAAGCAGTAATGAATTATGATATTCTATATGTTTTTCATTATATTTTCATGTTATGTTCGTTTGTTTCACGTGAAACATTTTTTCGATTTTCCATGAGAATGTCCGATATAGTTCTTGCTTGATCCGGACAACAAAAAACTGCCACGAAACGGGATCGTGGCAGTTTTTATTTTGTTTCCTGTCCACAGCGTCAGTGCGAAATTTGCTTCTTCTTATCCTTTCTCCCCCCGCAAGCAAAATCTAAAAAGACAACGAAGAATGTCTTGCGGGGGGCACACGTGGTAAATGCTATGCTCCCTACCATCGTAATATTCAAACGGAGCTGCTCCATGACGTGAATATACTTCATGGACAGCCCCGTTTTTGCGTTTTGAGACGAAAATAGCTTTCGCAAGGAGTAATCAACGTAGTATAATAGGCGTGCAGGTCATCGCTAAGACAAGGCGCGATGCGGTCAAGGATAAGGAGGAACATGCTATGAATCACAAGATATTTGGCTCTGCCGTGCTGGCGGCGGCCATTGGGCTCGGAGCCGCGATTTTCGCCCCCGCGGGGGAGGCGGCGACACGGGAGGAAATAGCGGCGATGGAGGTGTCGCCGTCGGGCGACCTCCGCTATTGGACGGAGGATTCCGTCGCGAAGGAAACGCTGGTTTCCTATGTCAGAGACGTGACGAATATGGGAAGCGAGAATTTCATCCCGGTCGCTGACCGGATCGCGGTGTTCGATATGGACGGCACGTTCCTCTGCGAGACCGCGCCGTATTATTTTGAATGGATGCTGTATCTGGACCGCGCGATCCACGATGCGAATTATACGCCGAAGCCTTCCTACCGGAAATATGCCGAAGCTATTGAAAGCGCTATCCGGAAGACGGGAGAATTCCCGAAAGGCGTGGACGTAGGCGAAGCGCGGGCACAGCAAGCGGTGTTCGCGGGCATGACGCCGGCGGAATATGAGGCTTATGTCAGAAACTTCATGGAAAAACCGGTGGAGGGCCTGACAAACCTAAAGTGGGGCGAGGCTTTCTATCTGCCGATGGTCGAAGTCATCAAGTACCTGCAGGCGAACGACTTCACCGTTTACGTCGTGTCCGGCAGCGACCGCCCGACGGTCCGGATCTTATCCTGCGAGGTACTTGGCCTCGCACCGGCCCAGGTAATCGGCTCAGACACGAGGATGATTGCGGCAGGACAAGGCGATAAGGACGGACTGGATTATCTTTACGGCAAGGAAGACTATCTGGTGCGCGGCCAACTCGTCGAAAAAGTGCTGAAAATGAACAAGGTCTCGATCATCGCACAGGAGATCGGGCAGCAGCCCGTACTGGCCTTCGGCAACAGCAGCGGGGATTCCAGTATGCTGAACTACACGGTATACGGGAACAAGTATAAGAGCGCGTCCTTCATGGTGCTGTGCGACGACCTGGAGCGCGAGCTCGGAAATATAAAGAAGGCGGAGAAGTGCAGGGAGCTCGCCGACACCTACGGCTGGACGCCGATCTCCATGCGAGACGATTTCGCTACAATCTACGGTGAAGACGTGACCCGCACGGACAAGCAGTAACGGCAAAGGGGCTGTATCACGTAAATAGAACGTGCAACAGCCCCTATTTTTTCGGAAAATCCATTTCGTTACCGACAGTTTTTGCTGTCGGTAATCTTAGAAATCCAATATCTGCAACGGGTTCCTTATTTTCATTATATTTTCATGTTATGTTCGTTTGTTTCACGTGAAACATTTTTTCGGAAATCTTTCTCAAATTTTCCTTTATTCTTCACAGCCCTCCGCCGAGGGGCGACGTCAGCGGTACGAATGCGGCGCCGTCGGCTTTGTGGTCTTGGTCGTCCTGCCATGTAATCCTTTTTGCGGCTACCATGTGCAGGCTTCCCGTGCCGTCCTGGTACAGGAGCTCTTCTTTCTCTATGTACTTCTCTCCGAATGTGAGAAGGTAATGCCTGCAGTCCGTGTACTGCAGTACATGGTTGCCTGCGGGCCTGGCCGTCATCGTCCACATGTCGACTTGCTGTTTGTTCCGCGGCCAGCTGATCTCTATGCCGTACCAGCCTTTTTCCGCCGGGGTGATTGTCAGGCCGATGCGGTCATTGCCTTCTTTTTCCCAAAATCCGATAAACTCATCCGCTGCGTGATCCGATATCTTGGACTCGACCGCCGCGTCCTGCGCGGCATTCGGCGCGGCGCAGGCAGCTCCCGCCGGGAGCATGGCAGCCATCGCTGCCGCAAAAAACAGTTTTCCTGCAAGACCCTGAATCCTTTTCATTGAAGTATCGCTCCTTCCGACTAAATGCTGAATTACCATAATCATTATAGCTGATTCGTCCGAATTTTTCCATATATTGCTCCGAGCATAAAAAAACTGCCGCGAAACGGGATCGCGGCAGCTCCTCAACATTTTATGCGAAAGCCTAATTGGGAAATGTCAGCTGCGACGCCGATGGCCGCGCTCAGTCCGATATTTCCAATCCTTTCAGAAGAACTTGCAGGAACGGGATATACAGCGAAACGAAGTCTTTGGTGCCCGACCCTACGTCCTTGAATATCTCTATGTGCATACGTTTTTTATATTCGAGGCTTGCGGGATAGAGCGTCATAGCATAGCTGCTCTCGCAAGTCACGAAAAGAGCTGCCTGTTCCGGGGTAAACGCGGGGAACAGTTCCCGTACCAGCTTGACCAGCTCGACGGAGATCTGGCTGATTTCCAGCCGGAAGCGCTTGTGCATCTCCGAGGATGCGTCTTTCAGTATCACCGTGTTCGCAATGCTGAACAGGGCCATCATCCGCTGGTGGCGCAGCAGCATTTCCGCCCAGGCGAGGCAGAATGCGTCCCGGTCTGTCACAGCGCCCGAGAAGGTTTTCTTTGCGTCTTCCAGCGTATTCCATCGGTCCTGCAGCAGCAGAGTGAGGAAGATGTCTTCCTTGCATTGGTAGTAGTTGTACAGATTCAGGCGCGTGAAACTGACCTTCCTGCCGATTTTGGAGAATGTGACTTTGTCGTAGCCCACTTCCGCGTAAAGGGCCGCCGCAGCGTCTACGATCTGCTGCCTCCTGATCTCTTTCTTCTCTTCTCCCCGCGCCCGGATAAAACTTACTTCTTTTTTCAAACTCAAACCTCCAGCCTGCCGAAATAGGATCTCTTGATCTGGTGATACGCTGCCGTGTCACGATAATTTTGCAGCGCCCCATTCAGCTTGTCAAGCATTTCCTTGTTTCCCTTGGCGACGGCGATCCCGATACCGCTCTCCTTGTTGCCGGGCCATTCCGTCATGAGGTGCAGGCTGTCCCTGTAAAAGTTGGCAATATAGAAACGGGCGGTGTAATTATCCATGACAGCAAAGTCGGCCTTCTTGTCCAGGACGAGCTTCAATGCTTCTTCCGCGCTGACGCATTCGATGACGGCGCCGGAATACTGTTTCGCCTGCTGCACATGGACGCTGCCCGCCTCCACCGCTATGCGTTTGCCCTTCATGGCGTCCGCGCTGCGGGATTCGGTACCGAAAGGAGCGACTGCGACGCTCGTCACGCCTTCAAGATAGGTGTCCGTAAAATCGGCCGTTTTTCTGCGTTCCTCCGTGACAGTCATGCAGGAAATGACCGCATCCACTTTTCCCGCCTGCAAAGACGGCAGCAGGTCGTTGAAGCCCGTGTTCACGAATTCCACCTTGTCGTATCCCATCTCTCTGGCCAGTCCCTGCATCAGCTCCACGTCGAACCCTATATGCGTCTTGGACGCTTCCTGATAATACGCAAACGGCGGATAGTCAGCTGCGGTTCCCACACGAAGCACTTTTTTCGCCGGTGCTTCCTGCCGGGCAGACATTTCGTCCTGATCCGCCCTGCCGCCGAAACCGGTAATAGCCAGCAGACAAACGATCGCTAACACAATGCTCAATACTTTTTTCATGGCTTTCTCCTCCTTCAATTCTTACAACCTTCACTAATAAATTACATGTTGTTATTTATTTGATTGCATCATATCACATCCTCGAATAAATTACAACATGTAATTTATTTTTTTTCAAAAAAATAAACTGCCGCGAATTGAATCGCAGCAGTTTGGTTGGAAGCGTGTTTCTCTATTTCTTTACCACATCGATATTTTCCTTGTCGACGATCGCAGGGATGCACAAATAGCTTGGAATCGTCTTCACGTCGTTCTTGATGTTCTGCACGTCGTTGATGGCGGGCTGGCTGCCCTCCACGACGGCCTTGACCATGCGGACGACTTTCGCGCAGAGCACGTTCGGGTCTTTGTAGATGGTCATGGCCTGACGGCCCGCGCGGATATTCTCGAGGGCCTTGTCGCTTGCGTCCTGCCCGGTGATCAGTGTCGGCTTCCCTTTATACCCCACGGTCTTTTGGGCTTCCAGCACGGCGTTGGCGAGGTCGTCGTTGGCCGCCACCACCAGGTCAAGGTTCTTGCCCGTATAATGCTGGCGCAGGATCGTTTCCATGCGGGTCTTTGCCTTGTCCGCGCTCCATCCGTCGGTCACCACGTCTTTGAACGCGGACTGGCCGGACGGGATGACAAGCTGGCCTTTATCGATATATGGCTTCAGGCGGTCGTAGGCGCCCTGGTAAAACATCGGGGCATTCATGTCGGAAGGATCGCCCGCCACGAATTCCAGCGTGAAGGGACCCGCGCCGCTTTTCAGGTTCAGCTTTTCCTCGACGTATCTGCCCATGAATTCGCCGACAGCAGAGTTGTCAAAGGAGGCGTAATAGGTGATTGCGTCGGTGTGCATGACGAGGCGGTCGTAAGCGATCACGGGAATGTTCGCTTCCTTCGCTTCCTTCAGCGCGTCGCCGAAAATCATGGCGTCCTGTACCGCGAGAACGATGCAGGCCGGTTTCTCCGCGATGGCCGCCTTCAGCTGTTCCACCTGGTTCTGCGGCGAGCTGCAGAATTCCATCTTGCAGTCGTAGCCCGCCTCCGAGACATATTTCTGGCAGAGCGGACCGACCGCTTTCCACGGGCCGCCCGCGGCCGGGTCGGGGAAAAGAAGGCTGACTTTCTTGGCCGCGTCCTGATCCTGTCCGCAGCCCGCCGCCAAAAGCAGGGAAAACAGCACGGCGAAGAGGAGCGCCGCCATTTTTATCATTCGCTTCATGGAAAAATCTCCTTTCGTGTCCTGATCCCGTCACAGCTTGAACTGCGTCGTCGAATCCTTGAGCTTCTGGGCCAGTTCCGCAAGGTTGCGGCTGGCGTTGGCGATCTCGTCCATCGAAGCGGAAAGCTCTTCGGTGGCGGCGGAAACGGAACCGGTTTCGTCGGAGATCTCGTCGCTGGCCTTGTTCAGGCTGTCCATCGTTTGGACGAGGGCGCTGGCCTTTTCCGCGGAGACACGTGCCGCGTTCAGGATCGTTTCGGCGTTGTGCGTGAGCCCCTCCACCGCATTCACGATGGCGTCGAAGGCGTTGCCCGCCTCGTCGACGACTTCCTTGCCGCTCTTGACGTCCTCGGTCCATTTCGCCATGCTGTCCACGGCCTTCGTGGTATCGACCTGGATGGAGGTAATCAGCTCCGCGATCTTCGAAGCGGCCTGCGCCGAGCCTTCCGCCAGCTTCCGCACTTCATCCGCGACCACGGCGAAGCCGCGCCCGTGCTCGCCGGCCCGCGCCGCCTCGATGGCGGCGTTCAGCGCCAACAGGTTTGTCTGCTCGGCGATATTGGCGATGGTTTCCGAGAACTGCCCGATGTCCGTCGAGCGCTCGGCGAGCTGTTGGATGGTCTCCGCGGAGGACGCCACGGAGTTCGCGATCTCTTCCATCTGGCGCGCCGCTCCGGCGATGGAGTTCCCGCCCTCCTGTGCGATGGTCGCGACACGGTTCGCCGCCGTCGAGGACTGGTCCGCCAATTGCTCGAAGTTCGCCATATCTTCCGACATGCTTTGGATATCCTTCAGGGAAACGTTGATGTCGCTGCCCTGCTTGCTGGTATTGGCCGCCACGTTGCCGATAGAGTCGGCCACCTGCTGGGTCGCTTCCGCGGACTGCTCCGCGTTGCTCGTCAGCTGCTGGGAAAAGGACGCCACGTTGTCCGAGGTCGTCGTGATATTCGTGATCAGGCCGCGCAAATGCTTGACCGTGTCGGCGAAGGCCATCGTCAGCGATCCGAACTCGTCGCCGGTCTTCGCGGTCACGTCCACCTTCAGGTTGCCCTGCGCGATCTCGTGGGCAATATTCATCAGATAGCCGATGGAGGTGTTGATGGAACGTCCGAGATAGAACGCCATGAACGCGGAAAGCAGGATCACGAAGCCCACCGCGAAGATCAGCATCATGCGCGTCCGTTCGTAGGCGGCGGCCGCCGCTTTCGTTTCCTCGTTGATGAAGTCCTTGCGGGCGTCGATGACCTTGACAAGAGAATCGTTGAGCTTCTCGAATTTCTCCGCCGAGGCGTCCAGCATGGCTACCGCTTCTCTGCTCTTGCGGTTGTCTGCGAGGTCAGCGATCTTTTTCAGCTGCTCCCGATAGGATTTCCACTGCTCCCGCAATGATTTCAGGTTCGCATCCGACCGGCCTTCCATGTTCTTTTCCATGGCGTCGAAGGTGATGTCGATCTGATCGCCGAGCTTGGCGGCCTTCTTTTCCGAATAGGCCCGGCTCTTCAGTGTCGGCGCGGTGACGATGGCGTATTCCAGCGCCCTGTACTCGGTCATGGCCGCGCCGTTGTCGCTGGCCGCGAGGACGCTGTGCAAATGCGTCGTCGCGATACGCATGGCGCCGTCGTTGATGTTTTTCAGCGAAAGCACCGCATAGACACTGGCGCCGAAGAACACCAGAATCAGCAATGTGAACACGACGCCGAGTTTTTTTCGGATTGTCAAATTGTCCATAAGAGAAATCGCCTCCCGGGAATAATGTAGGGCGGCGGCATATCACCAAACCTGCGCGCCGCCCAAAGAACGCCTCTGAAAAGCAAGGCGGATTACAGTCATAGTTTACCATAAAAACAATATTAGCCGCAATTATAAATTTCTATTCTTAAATGTTTGTTCTCTATGAAATTCCCCGCAGCAATCCTTTTTGTTTCCTTATTTTGTCCTTGCAATCTCCCGCTCCTCTTCCGGCACCATGCTGCCGCCCGTAGCCCAGACTATATGGCCGGCCGCGGCAAGCCTCTCCCCGGTCAATCCGTTGCTTGCAAGGAAACCGGACGCCTGCCTCAGTTTCACGGCGCCCTGGAAAGCGGCGCAGGCCGACGGCTCGATGAAGATGTTCTCGCTGTCCAGCAGCCCCCGCAAATAGTCGTAGAGTTTCTCGTCGCTTACGGTGAGAACGCCGGACACCAGCTTTTCCACTGTTTTCCCGACGAATTTCGACGGACGCCCCACGGCTAGGCCGTCGGCCTCTGTCCTGCCCGTCAGGCCCACATCCTGAACGCAGATTTCATTGTGCAGTCCGGTGGCCATGCCGAGAAGCATGCAGGGAGCCTGCGTCGGCTCCACGAAGAAGCAGAATACATGGTCGCCGAATTCGTGCTTCAGTCCGAAAGCAATGCCGCCCGGCGCGCCGCCCACGCCGCAGGGAAGATACGCGAACAGCGGATGGGACGCGTCCACGACGATTCCTTTTTCCGCCAGCTGCTTCTTGAGTCTCCGCGCCGCGACGGCATAGCCGAGGAAGAGCGCCGTAGAGTTCTCGTCGTCCACGAAATAGCTGAACGGATCTTCCGCCGCCAGCTTCCTGCCCTCCTGCACCGCGAGGCTGTAATCCGAATCGTATTCCACGACTGTGACGCCCCTCTCGCGGAGGAGTTTCTTCTTCCACGCCTTCGCGTCCGACGACATGTGAACGGTCGTCCGATAGCCGACGGCAGCGCCCATGATGCCGATGCTGAGTCCCAGGTTGCCTGTGGAGCCCACATGGATCGCGTATTTCCCGAAGAACTCGCGGGACGCATCGGAATCGAACACGGTGTAATCCCCGTGGAGCAAGCCGTTCTCCAACGCCAAGTCTTCCGTGTGCTTCAGCACTTCATAGATACCGCCACGCGCCTTGACGGAGCCCGAAACGGCCAGATGGCTGTCCTGCTTCAGCAGGAGCCGTCCCGTAATGTCGGCGCCGAAAGAATCATTGAGAAAGCTCTTCATCCCGCCGATCTCTGTCAAAGGGGATTCAATGATCCCATGCAGCGGCGCGGTCTCCGGAAATTTCTTGGCGATGAAGGGAGCAAAACGGGCAAGCCGCGCCTCCGCGTCATCAATGTCCGCCGCCGACAACGGCAGCGTGCCCTTGACTTCTTCAAACGGACGCACGCCGGGATTCTCCCAGACGACTTCCTCCGCCGCACGAACCCGCGCCACAACAGACGCTTTTTTTATGATTTCTTCTACATTCATAACACGCTTCCCCCTCATTTTTATTTTACGCATTCACGCCTTTTCCTGCAAGAAAAAAGACTGCCGCACATTTTGCATCGTGCGGCAGCCCCGTTTCTTATCCTTTATTCTTTTTCTTTTTTCTTGACGGCGGTGCGGATGGACAGCTCGCGGAGCTGCTTCTCCTCGACCTCGGACGGCGCCTGCGCCATGACGTCGGACGCGCTCTGTGTCTTCGGGAACGGGATCACGTCGCGGATGGACGGGCGCTTCGCCATCAGCATCACGAGACGGTCAAGACCGAAGGCAAGTCCGCCGTGGGGCGGCGTGCCGTACTGGAACGCGTCGAGCATGAAGCCGAACTTCTGCCGCGCCTCTTCCAGCGTCAGGCCAATGGCCTCGAAGACCTTCTCCTGCAATTCGCTGTTGTAGATACGCAGGCTGCCGCCGCCGATCTCGACGCCGTTCAGCACCATGTCGTAAGCGATGGCCTTGACGCGGCCCGGGTCGGAGGCGAGGTACTGCACGTCCTCGTCGCGCGGCGCGGTGAACGGATGGTGCATCGCCTTCCAGCGCTTTTCCTCGTCGCTGTACTCGAACATCGGGAAGTCGACGACCCAGAGGAAGCAGAGCTTGTCCGGATCGATCAGGTTCCGGCGGCGGCCCATCTCGAGACGCAGCGCGCCGAGGGCCTGCGCCAGCACCAGCGGCTTGTCCGCGACGATCAGCAGCAGGTCTCCGGTCTTCGCGCCGCACTTCTCCTTGATCTTCTCAAAGACTTCGTCGGAATAGAATTTCTTGAACGGCGACTTGATTCCCTCCGTCGAATACTGGATCCAAGCCATGCCCTTCGCGCCGTAACCCTGCACATATTCGACAAGGCCGTCGAGCTCGCGGCGCGGGATGTCGGCGTAGTCGTCGACCTTGATGGCCTTGACCTTGCCGCCCGCTTCGAGGACGGAGGAGAAGACCTTGAATGTAGAGCCCTTGACCTCCTCGGAGATGTCGAGAAGCTCCATGCCGAAGCGCATATCCGGCTTGTCCGAGCCGAAACGCTCCATCGACTCGTCCCACGTCATGCGCAGGAACGGCGTTTCGAGCTTCACGCCGAGGGCCTTATCGAACAGCTCCGACATCAGGCCTTCCATCATGGTCAGGATGGTATCCTGATCGACGAAGGACATCTCGATATCGAGCTGAGTGAATTCCGGCTGACGGTCGGCGCGCAGATCCTCGTCGCGGAAGCAGCGGACGATCTGGAAATACTTTTCGAAGCCCGCCACCATCAGAATCTGCTTGTAAATCTGCGGCGACTGCGGCAACGCGTAGAAATTGCCGGGGTTCAGGCGGCTCGGCACGAGGAAGTCCCGGGCGCCCTCCGGCGTGCTCTTGCAAAGCATCGGCGTCTCGATTTCGAGGAATCCGAGGCTGTCGAAATAGTCGCGCATGATTTTCGCGACGCGATGGCGCAGCATGATGTTCTTCTGCATCTCGGGACGACGCAGATCGAGATAGCGGTATTTGAGACGCAGCATCTCGTCCACGTCAAGGTCGTCCTGAATATAGAACGGCGGCGTCTTCGCCTTGTTCAGGATGCGAAGCTCGCTGCAGACGATCTCGATCTTGCCCGTTTCCATCTTCGGGTTCACGGTGTCTTCAGAGCGCGCGCGCACGTTGCCGCGCACCGCAATGACGAACTCCGAGCGCAGGGACTCCGCCTTATGGAACGTGCCCTCGCCCATCTTCGCCTCGTCGTAGACAACCTGCACATAGCCGGAACGGTCGCGCAGATCGACGAAAATCAGTCCGCCGTGGTCACGGCGGCGCGACACCCAGCCGCAAACCGTGACTTCCTTCCCGACCTCGCTCTCCCGAAGCTCTCCGCAATGATGCGTACGTTTCATGCCTTCCAAAGTTTCCATTATTCTTTCACCCCAACAATTTATTGACAATCTCTTCCCGCGCAACTTGTTCCTGCGCACTTGATTCCATGTTCCTAAGCGTCACGACGCCCTTCGCCAGCTCATCCTCTCCGAGAATCAGCGCATACCGCGCGTTGGCCTTGTCGGCCTGCTTCATCTGCGACTTCATGCTGCGTCCGGCGTAGTCCATACGCGCCGAAAGCCCCGCGTCGCGAAGCTCCGTCAAAAGACGGAACGCCTCTTCCTTCGCCGCGTCGCCCATCGCAACGATAAACGCGTCCGAGCCTTCTTCCGTCTCGGGGAACAGGTCCTGCATTTCCATGGCCAGCATCACGCGCTCCAGCCCGACGGCAAAGCCCACAGCAGGCGTCGGATTTCCGCCGATCTCCTCGACCAGCCCGTCGTAGCGTCCGCCGCCGGCAACGGCGCTCTGTGCGCCCAGCGGCTCATACTTGATCTCAAAGGCCGTCTTCGTGTAGTAATCAAGGCCTCTGACAAGCCGCGGATCGCAGGTGAACGGCACGCCCGCCGCCGTCAGGTACGACTTGACCTTCTCGAAATGCCCGGCACACTCGTCGCAGAGGCAGTCCGTGATCTCCGGCGCGCCAACGGAAAGCTCATGACAATGCTCGTTCTTGCAGTCGAGGATTCGCATCGGGTTCCTGTCATAGCGCGAGCGGCAATCGTCGCAAAGCCCGTCTAGTTTTCCGCTGAAGAACTCCTTCAGCTTCTCGCGATAGACGGGACGGCAGGCCGGATCGCCGACGGAATTGATCGAGAGCGAAAGCTCCTTCAATCCCAGCGACTGCAAGAAGCGCACCGCCAACAGGATGATCTCCGCATCCACCGCCGGACTGGCCTCGCCCAGCGCCTCGACGCCGAACTGATGGAACTCGCGGAACCGCCCTTTCTGCGGGCGGTCGAATCGGAACATCGAGCCGATATAGAACAGCTTCGTCAGCGCGTCCTCCGCGTACAGCTTGTGTTCAAGATAAGCGCGCACCGCCGCCGCCGTATTCTCCGGGCGGAGCGTGATGCTGCGTCCGCCGCGATCCGTGAACGTGTACATTTCCTTCTCGACCACGTCCGTCGTATCGCCGATACCGCGCTGAAAAAGCTCGGTATGCTCAAAAAGCGGCGTCCGTATCTCGCGATAGCCGAAGCGCTCGCAAATGTCCCGTATTTTCTCCTCGACGTACCGCCAGCGTTCCACGCCGTCCGGTAAGATGTCCTTAGTGCCCCGCGGGGCCTGTGTCAGCATCAAAAAGCCTCCTGTTCTCCATACACCTCATGCAAGAGGCGGTTCCTTTTTTCCATATAATAATCGATCTTATCCAAATAGACCGTGATCTCTTTCGGATGAAACGAGGTTTTCAAGTATTTCTGCGTCGGGCTGACGATCTTTGAGGTCGCCGCGCCGCCGATGCCGAGAATCGTCTGACGCTCGCCCATGATCTGGATATTGTACATGCTTTCCGCGCCGGGACGGCAGCAGCCGACATTCTCAAGTTGTCCGCTCTGGTAGCCCTGCCGATAGAGATAGTACGGCGTGAGCCCCATCCGTTTCGTGGCGTCCATCGCAACCGCGAACATTTCCCGCGCCGTCTCATCGTCGGGAAGCTCTGTCTCGGAAAGATTCTCCTTGAGCCGCGAGCCTTTTTTCAGCGCCAACGCGTGGAGCGTCACATCGTCCGGAGCGAGCGCTGCCAGCTTTTCCATCGTGTCCCTGACGTCCCGGGCGTCCTCCCCCGGCAGCCCGATGATCACGTCCATATTGATGCAGGGAATCCCGGCATTTCGCAAATCCCTATACATCCGCACGATATCCTCCGGCTCGTGCCGCCGCCCGATGCGCCGGAGAGTCCGCGCCTGCATCGTCTGCGGATTCGCGCTGACGCGGTTCACATGATAACGTGTCATGCTCTCGATCTTCGCGGGCGTCATGCTGTCCGGGCGTCCCGCCTCCACGCAGAACTCCACCAGCGAGTCCGAAAAGAAAGCGTCGTGAAGAGAGCGCAGCACTTCGTCAAAAAGCCCGTCGGGAAGGCTCGTCGGCGTGCCGCCGCCCACATAGATATTCTGCACGCGGAAGCCGTACCTCGCCACAGCCTCCCGCACAGCGGCGAGATCGCGAAAAAAAACCTCCGTGAACCGCCGGAGCATCTTCTCTCCCGGCAGCACAAAGGCGGGAAAGGAGCAATACAGACAGCGCGACGGACAAAACGGGATGCCCGCGTAAATGCTGACCGTCCTTGGATCGCTCTGTTGCAGGAAGGGCCGCTGGTAAAGAGAGCTGTCCACGAGAAGCGCGGCTTTGTCCTCCCCGACGCCAAACTCCGCCCGAAGCCGCGCCACGACCTCAGACCGCGACGCGCCGCCGTCCAGCCAACGATGGACGATCTTCGACGGGCGCACGCCGTAAAGGATGCCCCAGGGGGCCTCCGGCAAGCCCATCTCTGCCCGAAGCAAATCGTAAAAATTCCGCTTGATCAGCCGATGGCGCTCCGAGCGCGGATTTTCTCCGACCCGCGCCGTACTCTCCATCGAACGGGACTGTGTCGTACCGTCTCTTCCGACAAAAACAGCCTCGGTGCGGACGCGAAGCGGAGTCCCCTCCGTCGTCTCGTTCCGCACGGCAATCTCGTCAAACGCGGCGTCCTCATCCGAAAGCGCAATCCGGTAAAGGTCGAGTACTTCCCTCAAAACCTTGACAACGACCTGCTCGTCGCTGTCAACGGTGAATTCCCGGATATTCACGTCTTACTGGCACTTCTTGCAATAACCGTAAAAAATGGCCTGATGGTCGACAATCCTGAAGCCGGACTTCTTGTAAATGTCCTTTTCCAGCTTGTCCAGAAGGTCGTCCTGGAACTCGAACACCTTCTTGCATTTCATGCAAATCATATGATGATGCTGGTGCTCGTCCGGCGTCATCGTACCAACCTCGTAACGGCTGCACCCGTCGCCGAATTCCATCTTCTGAAGGATGCCAAGCTCCGCCAAAAGGTCAAGGCTGCGATACACCGTCGCCAATCCAATGTCCTGAGACTGTTCGCGCAAAAGCCCGTACACATCCTCGGCGCTCAGATGCTCTCCCGGATGCTCGATAAACACATTGAGAACGGTACGCCGCTGCGTAGTCAGTTTGTGCTTGTTCGACTGCAGGCGCTGCTTGAGCACGTCCATCGTAATTTTTTCCGACATTGAATGACCCCCTTGCCGCGTAAAAAATGCAAATTCATATAACGGTTATTTTACTGCATATAACGGTGATTTGCAAGATAGGAACTTTGTTTCTCGCGAAAGAAACAGAATTTTCTTCCTGAATTGAAATTTCTCTTGTTTTCTGATGTGCAAATGATATAATGACATTAGGTCGATTGCAAGAATTATCTGAAAGGGGAGAGGAATGAAATGAATTTCAAGAAAATGGCCGCGACCTTACTGGCAGGCGCATGCATGCTGACCGCGATTGGCTGCGGAGGCGGCGGCGGGGGCGAGAAGCCGAAGGACAACAAAGCGGCGGAACAGTCCCTCAAAGGAAAAGAAGTCGTCATGTATGTATCCTTCCATGAGGACACGGCGAAGGAGCTGGCAAAAGGCTTCAAGGAGAAGACCGGCTGCGAGGTCAAGTTCATCCGCCTGCCGACCGGCGAGGCCGTGGCGCGCCTGATGGCCGAGAAGGATGCGCCGAAAGCCGACGTCTGGCTGGGCGGCACCATCGACGCTCATGAGAAAATGAAAGCCGAAGGCATCACGACGAAGTACACGTCGCCGGACGAAAAGAATCTGCCCGCCGCCTATGTGGATAAAGACGGCTTCTGGAAGGGCACCTATCTGGAGACGCTGGCCATCGGCGTGAACGAGGCACGCTTCAACAAAGAGTTCAAGGGTAAAGTGGAAATGCCTACGAAGCTGGAAGACCTTCTGAATCCTGCCTTCAAGGGCGAAATCATTATGCCGGATCCGGCGAAATCCGGAACGGGCAGCACCTTCATCACCTCTGTGGTGCAGTGCATGGGCGAAGAAAAAGGTCTGGAACTCCTGAAGGGCATCAAGGCGAATGTGGCGCAGCTTACGCCGTCCGGCTTTACCCCGGCGCAGAAATGCGGCGCAGGCGAATTCCTGATCACAGTGAACTTCCTGTCCGATCAGATGAACGTCAGCAACAAAGGCCAGAAAATCATCAGCACGGTGTTCCCGAACGCGGGCTGGACGCTCTGCGGCGTCTCGAAGCTGAAAGGCGCGCCGCATGACGCCGAGGCGAACGCCTTCATCGACTATATGATGTCGAAGGAAGCCGGCGACGCGATGGTCAAGACGGCGAACGGCATCGCCTGCAATCCGAAGTCCATTACTCCGGCCGGCAGCAAACCGCTGAACGAACTGCCGCTTTACAAGGATTATGATTTCGCGAAGGCCGGCAAAGAGAAAGATGCTTTGACGGCGAAGTTCGCGGGGCTCTGAGAATTACCTGAGCTTTAAGGAAAATCAATAAGAATCACGAAGTGAAAGACAGAGTGAAGCGTGGGGAGTGAAGAGTGAGGAGAAATGTCTCTGAACTCTCCCCTTTCCGCCTTCACTCTTATTTCTTAAGGAATCAATGAATAAGTCAGGTTTTATTCCTGTCGACGGACTTTTTCAGTGATCCCGCTTATGAGGTGATAGTATGCAGGCAACTTCTGCCGGTCATGAGCAGACGGGTTGGACGTCTGAGATTCGCGCGCTCCGTCGCGAGCCTCAGCTTCTTTTGGCCATCGGGCTGCTCTTTTTGATGTTTGCGGTCTTTATCATTTATCCGTTTATCAAGCTCATCCTTGTGCCCTCGGCGTCGGACTGGGCGTTGGCCGTCACCGGAAAAGAATTCCATGAGGCTTTTGTTCACACGCTCTTTTCTTCCCTTTTATCTACGGCGTCCGCGATGGTCTTGGGCTTTCTTTACGCCTACGCCATGAATTATACCGATTTGCCGGGACGGCGTTTCTTCCAGATTGTGGCGCTGCTGCCGTCCATGGCCCCTTCGGTGATTTCCGGCCTTGCCTTCATCATGCTTTTCGGACGGCGCGGCTTCATCACATACAATCTCCTGGATTTAAAAGTCGATCTTTACGGCTGGTTCGGTCTCTGGGTGGTGCAGACCATCGCCTTCTTCCCACTGGCCTATATCACAATATCGGGCGTTCTGAAATCGATCAGCCCGAATCTGGAATTAGCGGCGCAAAACCTCGGCGCCAAAGGTTTTTATCTGTTCCGTACCGTCACGCTGCGTCTGGCGACGCCCGGCCTGGCCAGCGCTTTCCTGCTGGTCGCCATCAACAGCCTCGCCGACTTCGGCAATCCGATGCTGGTGGGAGCGAATTATCACGTACTTGCGACGGAGGCTTACGCACAGGTAGTCGGCGCATGGAATCTCCCGATGGGCGCCGTCCTTTCCGTATTCCTCGTCATTCCGACGCTGATCGTCTTTTTCATCCAGCGTTATTATCTTGAAAAGAACTCCTACGTCACCGTTACCGGCAAGCCGGTCGCAGGCCTCACCCGGGTCACGGTGAGCCCTGCGGTGCGTTGGATGCTGTTTGCGTTCTGCTGTTTCATCTCCTTTTCCATCCTGCTGATTATCGGCGTTGTCTGCCTGTTCGCGTTTACGCGTACCTTCGGCTATGACTACACCTTTACCATGGACTACTTCATCGAAGGCGTTTTGCAATCCTCCTCGCTGAAGAACAGCTGGATGGCCTCGATGACTACCGCCGTGGTCACTACGCTTCTCGGCATCGCGCTGGCGTTCCTTACGCTCCGCAGGCGTTTTCCGGGGCGCGCGGTCATGGATTTTCTCGCCATGCTGCCGGTGTCGCTGCCGGGCACCTTCATCGGTCTCGCGTTGATTATGGCCTTCAATTCCGGCCCCCTGGAAATGACCGGCACTCTGATCATCGTCGTCGTAGGTATGACGCTGCGTCAGCTGCCGGTAGGCTACCGTCAGGCGGTCTCCGGCCTCTCCCAGATTGAAAAATCTCTGGAGCAGGCCTCCACGAATCTCGGCGCGGACAGCCTGACGACCTTCTGGAAAATCATTGTCCCGATGCTGAAGAACTCTCTTTCCGTGAGTTTCGTCTACTCCTTCATGCGGTCGATGAATACGCTCAGCACCGTTATCTTTCTCATCTCGCCCGAGTGGAACCTGGCTTCCATCAATATCATGAGCCTTGCCAATCAGGGCTTTTTGACCGTCGCCAGCGCCACCGCTGTCGGCATGATGCTCACGATCTTCCTGACCTTTGGCCTCGCAAAACTCATCCTGCGCGACCAAATCAACATATTCGATTTATGAGGAGGAACGCACGATGGCTGAAATTGTAATGGAATTGAAAAATATTCAAAAGTTCTTCGGCAATACCCAGGTAATCCATGATGTAAGCTTCCAGGTACAAAAAGGGGATTTCGTCACGCTGTTGGGGCCCTCGGGCTGCGGAAAGACTACAATTCTGCGAATGATCGCCGGCTTTTATGAGCCGGACGGCGGCTCCATCAAACTCGCGGGACGTCAGATTGAGCATATTCCGCCCTATGCGCGCAATACTGCGATGGTCTTTCAGGAGTATGCGCTCTTTCCCCATATGACCGTCTATGAAAATGTCGCTTATGGCCTCCATGTCCGTCATCTGGACGAAAAAGAAGTGAACAAGCGGGTGCAGGACGCGCTGAATCTCATGCAGCTCAAAGGCATGGGCGACCGCTATCCGAACCAGATGTCCGGTGGTCAGCAGCAGCGCGTAGCCGTAGCCCGTGCCCTTGTCATGAAGCCGGACGTGCTGCTTTTGGACGAGCCGCTCTCCAATCTGGACGCGAAGCTCCGCGAATCCGTGCGGGTGGAGCTTAGAGCCATCCAGCGGGATATGGGGCTCACGACGATCTACGTCACCCACGACCAGCAAGAAGCCCTTTCGATGTCCGACTCCATCATTATCATGCAAAAAGGTCATCTGCATCAGCAGGGGACGCCGCACGAAATCTACTTCGCGCCCCGCACGCCTTTCGTGGCTGACTTCATCGGCACCACGAATCTGGTGGAAGTCGAGGGCAAAGACGCGCTGATCGTCTCTTACGGCGACACCACGCTGATGGCGGACGCCGTCTGCCCCGCAGGCACCGTCACCCTTTCCGTCCGCCCCGAGTCCATCCGTCTGGCGGATACCGAGGATGAGGCGGCGGCGGAAAACGTCCTGCCCGTCGAGGTGGCGTACAGCATGTTCCTCGGGGAAAAAGTGCGCTACTTCCTGAAAGACGCCACCGGCCGCGAATGGCTTGCCGACATCTTCGACCCAGGCCGCCGCATTTATGAAGGCAATGTCTGGATGTATTTCCATGCCGACAGAACCCACGTCATTACTGAGAGTATGGAGTAAGTCAATTCGTATGGGAATGTTTTGAACAGGGGGACGCAATGCTTGAGGAATTGAAAGAACAGGTTTGCGAAGCAAATCTTGAGTTGGTGCGGCGCGGCGTCGTGATTTACACATGGGGCAACGTCAGCGGAATCGACCGAAAGAAAAACCTGGTAGTCATCAAGCCCTCCGGCGTCGACTACGACGGCATGAAGCCGAAAGACATGGTAGCTGTGGATCTTGAAACCGGCAAAAAGGTAGAGGGAGACTACAAGCCATCCTCGGATACGCCGACGCATCTTGCGCTTTATAAAGCGTTTCCGTCCATCGGCGGCGTTACGCATACCCATTCCGTCAACGCGGTGGCTTTCGCGCAGGCGGGAATGGATATTCCGGCCCTGGGCACGACTCATGCCGACTACTTTTACGGTTCGGTTCCCTGTACAAGAGAGCTGACAAAAGAAGAGGTTGAAGACGCATACGAGCTGAACACCGGAAAGGTCATTGTGAACTGTTTTGAAAAACGAAAACTGGACCCGATGGCGGTTCCCGGCGTGCTGGTCAGGAATCACGGTCCGTTCGCCTTTGGAAAAGACGCCGCTGCTTCCGTTTACCATGCCGTAGTGATGGAGGCCGTCGCCGAAATGAATTTGAAAACAATGCTGCTGAAACCTGAAGCGTCCATGCCCCAATATATCTTAGACAAACACTATAAGAGAAAACATGGGCCGAACGCCTATTACGGGCAGCAACCTATTGGTTAGAAAAAAAGGAACCACGGAAAAAGTCAATTCGATGACTTTTTCCGTGGTTCCTTTTTTATAGGGCATCTTTCCGTCCCTGCAGGGACACGGCTCCTGATGAACCGGCCTCCCGCGCCCGCGGACTCCTTCGAGAAATCCAGCTTTTCGGCAGAGCGGATACGAGAGTCTTTTTCCCCCGAGTCCCTCTGTGAAAAGAATTTCAAAACTCAATTCCTTTTTGGGCTTTAATCCCTTGCTGAAAGGGATGCTTGACAAGGTGCATCTCCGTTACTAGGTCGGCTGCCTCGACGATTTCCGGCCGTACGTCGCGCCCCGTCAAGACCAGGTGAAGTGTATGAGGCTTTTGTTTGATTAGCTGAAGCACATCCTCGGTTTCCAGCAAACCGAATTTCACCGCGTAGTTGATTTCATCAAGGATAATCAGATCCCAATCGCCGGAAACGATTTCCGTTTCCGCTTCGCGGACTGCTTCCTTCGCCGCCGCGATATGCTCCGCTTTCCTTTTCTCGTCGCGCCGCGTGAAGCCGAGGCCGCACTGGCGAACCTCGATGGTATCCCGGACGCTTTTCAGCGCTTTGATAGCATCCAGTTCCCCGTAACGTTGCCCGCCTTTGATGAATTGCAGGATCAGGACGCGCAGCCCGCTGCCCCACGCTCGCAGGGCAAGGCCCAGTGCGGCAGTCGTTTTCCCCTTTCCGTCTCCCGTATGCACGATTACAAGCCCTTGACGTTCCATTGTTGGCCCCTTTCCGAAAAAGCCTGAAATTCACGAAATCTTGCCCTCCCCTTTGGGGGCGCTTTGCGCGGAAGTCCAGTGGACTCCCCGGACGGCGGCGCCCGAAGGGCGTCGGATGAGGTCGTGTAACGCAGCGCCCCACTTAACAGCAACTATTTGTGAAACCTCATCCACCGCCGCCGGCGGTCCCCCATCCCAAAAGGGGAGAGCTTGCATAAAGAAAAACCCCGCAGCCTTCGATTGAGGCGCGGGGTTTTGTCTGTCCTGCCATTCGTAACAGAGACGAATTACACGAGCTCCAGCAAAGCCATCGGCGCCGCGTCTCCACGACGGGGGCCGAGTTTCAGGATGCGCGTATAGCCGCCCTGACGGTCTTTGTATTTGTCGGCAATTTCATCAAACAGTTTCCGAACGACGTCCTCGTCATAAAGACGGGCAATCGCCGTACGGCGTGCGGCAAGATCGCCGCGCTTCGCCAAAGTGATCAGCTGATCCGCAAGCCCGCTGACTTCCTTCGCCTTCGCCTCCGTCGTCTCAATCCGGCCATGCCGGAAGAAGGAGGTCAGAACGCTGCGAAAGAGCGCCTTGCGCGCACTGGAATCACGTCCCAATTTTCTGTACATGAATTTCCCTCTTTCCTTAAAATGCCATAAATCAAATTTTTCTCCGAAGGAGAAAAATCACTCCAACCAGCATTTCAACAAGGCGTGAGGCGGTCGGGAGATTTAAACTCCCTCCGACCTCCGATATACATCCCCGCCTATAGAGGTGGGAACATCTCAGCCTTGTTATATTTCCCCTTGTGAAAGCGACAGGTTCAGTTCCTGCAGCTTTTTCTTGACTTCCTCGAGCGACTTGCGGCCAAGATTCCGAACCTTGATCATCTCGTCTTCCGTCTTCTCCGTCAAATCCGCCACCGTGTTGATATTGGCACGCTTCAGGCAGTTGTAAGAACGAACGGACAAATCGAGATCCTCGATCGTCATTTCCAATACCTTCGCCGTGTCGTTTTCCTGCGGTTCGAGGAAAGTCTCGGTTTCCGTTTCTCCCTCTTCTTCCATGCCGGCCATATTCTGGAACAGCTTCAGGTGCATGATCAGAATGCCGGCCGCCTTGCTGAGCGCTTCCTCCGGGCGGATGGAACCGTCGGTCCAAACCTCCAGCGTCAGCTTGTCATAGTCGGTGACATTGCCGACGCGCGTATCGGCGACGGAATAATTCACGCGCAGAATCGGAGAAAAAATGGAATCAATCGGAATGACTCCGATGACATGGTCAACTTTCTTGTTCTTGTCCGCCGGGACATATCCGCGGCCGCGCTCCACTGTCATTTCCATATGGAGCGAGCCGTCGTCGTTAAGCGTCGCGATATGGAGCTCCGGGTTCAGAATCTCAATGTCCGAATCCACAGTAATATCGGCAGCCGTAACTTCTTTCGCCCCGTCCACGTCCAGACGGATGGTTTTCGGCTCGTCGGTATACATCTTCAGGCACAAGGACTTCAGGTTCAGGATGATATTGGTAACATCGTCGCGAACCCCCGGAATCGTCGAAAATTCGTGAAGCACCCCGTCAATGCGGATAGCGGTGATAGCCGCACCCTGCAAGGAGGAGAGGAGAATACGGCGAAGGCTGTTGCCAAATGTCGTCCCGTATCCACGCTCCAGCGGCTCGCATACAAACTTTCCATAGCGATTGTCTTCGCTGATCTCCACGATCTCGATCTTAGGTTTTTCGATTTCGACCATCTGGAATACCCTCCCCAATAATCCAATACCCTTTGCAACAGAAATAATCCGAAGTCAAAGAAATTATTTGGAGTACAACTCGACGATCGCCTGCTCGCTGACCGGCACATCGATCTCCTCACGGTTCGGATACCGGGTCACTTTGCCGGAAAGATTGGAAGCGTCCGCTTCCAGCCACGCCGGAACGCTCAAAACGCTGTAATTTTCCGCCAACGCCTTAAAGAACGCGTTGGAACGGCTCTTTTCCGAAATCGTGATCACGTCGCCTTCATATACGAGCGCGGAAGGAATGTCAAGGCGCTTGCCGTTGACCAGGATATGGCCGTGACGGACTACCTGACGGGCCTGACGGCGCGTAGACGCAAGGCCGAGACGGAACACGACGTTATCAATGCGGCGCTCCAGAAGCTTCAAAAGGTTTTCACCGGTGACGCCCTGCATCTTCTTGGCCTTGTCATAATAGCCGCGGAACTGCTTTTCCATGACGCCGTAGATGAATTTCGCCTTCTGCTTTTCTTTCAGCTGAAGCCCGTACTCACTGACCTTACGGTTCGTGCGCTTCGGCTGGCGCTTCGATTTCTTTGAAAGTCCGAGGACTGCCGGCTCGATGCCGAGCGCGCGGCAGCGCTTGAGGCTTGCCACTCTGTCAATTGCCATCTATTTCTGCACCCCCAATTATACCCTTCTCCGCTTCGGCGGGCGGCACCCGTTGTGCGGAATCGGAGTAACGTCTTTGATCATGTTGACTTCAAGGCCTGTCGCCTGCAAGGAGCGGATAGCGGCCTCGCGGCCCGCGCCCGGTCCCTTGACGTAAACCTCGACCTGCTTCAGGCCATGCTCCATGGCGGCCTTCGCCGCCGTCTCCGCCGCCATCTGCGCGGCAAACGGCGTGGACTTGCGCGAACCGCGGAAACCGAGCCCGCCGGCGCTGGCCCACGAAAGCGCGTTGCCGTTCTTGTCCGTCAGCGTAACAATCGTATTGTTGAACGTAGAGCTGATATGCGCTACGCCGTATTCTACATTTTTACGGTCTTTTTTCTTCGTGCGAACCGTTTTCTTTACTGCCAAAGCCTATCCCTCCTTAATCCTTTTTCTTGCCCGCAATCGTCTTTCTCGGTCCCTTACGGGTACGGGCGTTGTTCTTCGTGTTCTGCCCGCGGACCGGAAGGCCCAGACGATGACGGCGGCCACGGTAGCAGCCAATCTCGACGAGACGCTTGATATTCAGCGAAACCTCACGGCGAAGGTCACCTTCGACCATGACGTCGCGATCGATCAGCTCACGGAGCTTCACGACCTCGTCCTCCGTCAGGTCGCGGGTGCGGGTATCGGGATTGATGCCGCCCTCCGCAAGGAGTTTCTTGGAAGTCGTCAGGCCGATTCCATAGATATATGTCAAAGCAATTTCAATTCGTTTGTCACGCGGCAAATCGACGCCGGCAATACGTGCCATAAAACGAGCACCTCCTTTTCTTAACCTTGTCTCTGCTTATGCTTCGGATTCTCGCAAATGACCATGACCCGGCCTTTGCGCTTGATAACTTTGCACTTTTCACAAATTGGCTTTACGGAAGGCTTCACTTTCATTGTGCTTTTCCTCCTTTTCCTTTCCTGTACGCCTTTACCCTTATTTGAAACGATAGGTTATACGGCCACGGGTCAAGTCGTACGGTGTAAGCTCAATCGTGACCTTATCTCCAGGCAGGATGCGAATGAAATTCATGCGGATCTTACCTGATACATGCGCCAAAACGACATGGCCGTTTTCGAGTTCGACCTGAAACATCGCATTGGGCAATGCCTCAAGTACCTTCCCTTCTACTTCAATAACATCTTGCTTGGACATCAGTTTTGCTCCTTAATCTTATCAAAGCCCTTCATAACGCTCCGCCTTTCTTCGTCCCGGCAGGCGTCACTTTTCCAGGCACGCGGTTATATCGGCAAAAACCTTGCTCATTTCCTGGCTCCCATCAATCTCGCTGTAAAGCCCTGCTTTCTGATAGTAGCTGATGAGCGGCTTTGTCTGCGCTTCATAGACCGAGAGGCGGCTCTTCATCGTCTCTTCGCTGTCATCCGCGCGCTGATATGTCTCGCCTCCGCACTTATCGCACACCCCGTCGGTCTTCGACGGATTGAAGCGGATATGATAGGCGGCTCCGCATTTCTTGCAGACGCGTCGTCCAACGGCACGCTCGATCAACGCACTCGTCGGAACGCTGATATCCACGGCTTTGGTCAGGCCAATCGAGAGCTCTTTCAGGATTCCGTCCAGCGCGTCGGCCTGCTCGACCGTGCGCGGGAAACCGTCCAGGATAAAGCCCTTCGCGCAATCCGGTTTCGCAAGACGCTCCTTGACAATCCCGATGGTGATCTCATCGGGAACGAGCTGCCCCGCGTCCATGCACGCCTTGGCCTTCTTGCCGAGCTCCGTGCCTTCTTTCACTGCAGCGCGGAACATATCCCCTGTCGAAATATGAGGAATGTTATACTTCTGCACCAGATTGGCCGCTTGCGTACCTTTGCCGGCACCCGGCGGCCCCATCAACAGGATGTACATTGTCTTCCTCCTTTACTTCATAAAACCCTGGTAATGACGCATCACTACCATGGCCTCAATCTGCTTCATCGTATCAAGCGCGACTCCGACGACGATCAGAAGCGCCGTTCCGCCAAAGTACACGCCTTCGATATTCGTCGCGCCTGCGACCATATTCGGCAGGATGGCGATGAATGCCAGGAAAAACGCTCCCGCAAGCGTGATACGGGTCAAAACATAATCCAAATAATCTTCGGTGGGCTTACCCGGACGGATGCCCGGAATAAAGCCGCCGTATTTTTTCAGGTTTTCCGCCATATCCGGTATCTTCACAGTCACCGCAGTGTAGAAATATGTGAAGAACAGGATCAGCAGAGCGTATAGAGTCGTCTGAAGCGGCGTCCCCCAAGCGAAATAGCTTGCGACCGTTTTCACCCAGGGCACATCCACAAACTGTGCTACAGTCACCGGGAACATCAATACCGACGATGCGAAGATGATCGGTATGACGCCCGCCTGATTGACCTTCAGCGGGATGTGGCTTGAATGGCCGCCGTAGGCTCTCGCACCGACAACCCGTTTCGCGTAGGAAATCGGGATCCTGCGGTGCGCCTGATGAATCAAGATGACAAACACAACCATTGCAAGCGCAATGAGCGCGAATATGACCACATTGAACGCGTTGATCGTGCCGGCCTGCAAGTATCTGTAAATTCGTTCCAGATTCTTGGGCAAGGCTGCGACAATACCCGCAAAGATGATCAGCGAAATGCCGTTTCCGACGCCCTGCGCCGTCATCTGCTCGCCGACCCACATCAGGAATACCGTCCCCGCCGTGAGCGTAATCGCAATCACGAGAATCGATGGGATTCCAGGATTCAGGATGGCGTCCCTGAGACCGATCGACATGCCGATGGCCTGAAGGAATGCCAGCACCACGGTGAAATACCGGGTAACCTGCGTAGTCTTCTTGTGGCCTTCCTGCCCCTCCTTGGACCACTGCTCCAACGTCGGAATCACAACCGTCAAAAGCTGGATGATGATGGAAGCGTTGATATAAGGAGTGATGCTCATCGCGAAGATGGAAAACTTGCTCAAGGCTCCGCCCGAGAACAGATCCAGCAATCCGAACAAGTTGCCGCTGCTGAAAAGCTGCTCAATCACGGCGGGATTCACGCCGGGAACCGGGATATGGGTTCCCATCCTGAATATGGCGAACATGATCAGGGTAAACGTGATTTTCTGCCTAAGCTCGGGAATCCTGTAGATGTTCGAGAGGGCTGAAAGCACCTCAGATCACCTCTACTTCCCCACCTGCCGCCTTGATTTTGTTTTCCGCCGACTTGGTAAAGCCATTGGCCTTTACTGTCAGTTTTTTCGTCAGCTCCCCATCGCCGAGGATGCGGACGCCGTCGAGCACATTCTTCAGAATGCCCTCTTCGATCAGAGCTACCGGATCGACCACCGCGCCGTCCTCAAAACGGTTCAGCGAGGAAACGTTGACCTCGGCATACTCTTTCGCAAAAATATTCTTGAAGCCGCGCTTCGGAAGGCGACGATACAGAGGCATCTGACCGCCTTCAAAGCCGGTGCGGACGCCGCCGCCGGAACGGGAATTCTGACCCTTCTGGCCACGGCCCGACGTCTTGCCGAGGCCGCTGCCGAGACCGCGTCCCCGACGGGTGCGCGTTTTTCTCGAGCCCGGCTCCGGGCTCAGTTCATGCAATTTCATCAAATGTACCTCCCGATCCTCACTCGTCAACCTCTTCGACTGTCACCAGATGCTTTACCTTGAAGACCTGTCCACGAATAGCCTCATTGTCCGGCAGAACAGAGGAAGAATGCATCTTGCCCAGTCCCAAGGATTTTACGGTTTTCCTTTGTGTCTCCGGTCGTCCGATTAGGCTGCGGGTAAGGGTAACTTTCAGCTTTGCCATTGAAATATCCTCCTTAACCCAAAAGTTCCTTGACAGACTTGCCGCGAAGCTCGGCGACCTCTTCAGCCCGCTTGAGCTGGCTGAGTCCTGTCAGCGTAGCTCGGACCATGTTGTTCGGGTTGGACGATCCAAGCGATTTCGTCAAAATATCACGGATACCGGCAAGCTCCAAGACGGCACGCGCCGGGCCGCCGGCGATAACGCCGGTACCTTTGGCAGCCGGCTTCAAAAGAACGCGGCCTGCACCGAAAATACCGATAACTTCATGGGGAATCGTGTGCTCGCGAAGCGCGACGTCGATCAGATGCTTCTTCGCATCCTCCACGCCCTTGCGGATCGCTTCGGGAACCTCGCCCGCCTTGCCAAGCCCGACGCCGACCTTGCCTTTTTCATTGCCGACAACGACCAGCGCGCTGAACGAGAACCGGCGGCCGCCTTTGACAACCTTTGCCACACGATTTATATATACAACTTTCTCCTGGAACTCCGGAGTTTCGTTGTCCATCCTAGCCATTCATTTACCTCCTTTGCAAGATCAGAATTTCAGGCCCGCTTCACGAGCGGCCTCCGCGAGGGCAGCGACGCGACCGTGGTAAATATAGCCGCCGCGGTCGAACACGACGTTCTCGATGCCCTTGCCCAACGCCTTTTTGGCAATGGACGCTCCCACCGCTTTCGCCGCTTCGACGTTTCCGCCGTAACCGCTAAAATCCTTGTCCTTGGAGCTTGCAGCCACCAAGGTAACGCCATGCACATCATCGATGACCTGAGCGTAAATGTTGCTCAAGCTGCGAAACACGTTCAAGCGCGGGCATTCCGGCGTTCCCGAAATCCGATTGCGCACGCGGAGATGGCGCTTCTTGCGAAGTTTATTCTTATCTGCCTTATGCAGCATACGAAATACTCCTTTCTATCATGTCGTGATTACTTCTTGCCTTTCGCACCGGCCTTGCCGACCTTGCGACGGATATGCTCGCCCTCATACTTGATGCCTTTGCCCTTGTACGGCTCCGGCTCGCGCAAGGAACGAATCTTTGCGGCCATCGTGCCGACCGCTTCTTTGCTGACGCCCGTGATGACGATCTTGTTCGCAGCCGGCGCGTCCAGCGTAATACCCTTCGGCGGTTCGACAATTACAGGATGCGAGAAGCCCAGCGACAAATTCAGGTTGTTGCCCTGCTTGACAGCTCTGTAACCGACGCCATTGATTTCCAGATTTTTCGTAAAGCCGTCCGTGACGCCGATCACCATATTGTTGATCAGGGTCCGCGTCAGGCCGTGCAGCGACTTGTGCGTCTTGTCCTCCGAGGGGCGTTCAACCTTGACCTGGCCGTCCTCCATCGAGATCTTCATATCCTTGTGGAGCGTGCGGCTCAGCTCGCCCTTCGGGCCTTTGACCGTAACTGTATTATCATCGCCGATCGTCACTTTGACAGTCGACGGAATCACAATCGGTGCTCTACCAATTCGAGACATCTGTACACCTCCCAGTTCCTTTCTGATTTACCAAACGTATGCGATAACCTCTCCGCCGAGACCGGCCTTGCGCGCTTCTTTGTCGCTCATGATGCCCTTCGACGTGGAGATGATGGCGATTCCAAGGCCCCCCAGCACCTTCGGCAGTTCCGCGTGCTTTGCGTACATGCGGAGACCGGGCTTCGAGATGCGCTTGATGCCGGAGATCACCTTTTCGCGCTTCGGACCGTACTTCAGCGTCAGCGTCAGAACGCCCTGCTTATTGTTTTCGGTAAAGGTGAAATCCTTGATGAACCCTTCCTCTTTCAAAACGGAAGCAATCGCCTTCTTGATCTTGGAACCGGGAATTTCCACTTTATCATGTAAAACCGAGTTTGCATTGCGCAAACGCGTAAGCATATCTGCAATAGGATCAGTCATTGTCATAAATCGATATCCTCCTTTCTTTCAAGCTCAGTGTTACCAGCTTGCCTTGGTAACGCCCGGAATCGCTCCGGCGTAGCTCTGCTCCCTGAAGCAGATGCGGCACATTTCAAACTTCCGGATATAACCGTGCGGACGACCGCAAATCTTGCATCTGTTGTACTTGCGAACCTTGAATTTCGGCTCGCGGCTCCACTTTTCAATCATAGCCTTCTTGGCCACAATCCGTACCTCCTTCGTACCAGCTCTGCAAGCATTCCTCTTCGGAACGCTTTCCCAACATTCTCCTGAACGAATTACGCGCCGAAGGGCATTCCCATCAGCTTCAGCAGCTCGCGGGCCTCTTCGTCCGTCTTGGCCGTCGTAACGATGACGACGTTCATACCGCGAATCTTGTCGATCTTGTCATAGTCGATTTCCGGGAAAATCAGCTGCTCCTTGAGGCCGACAGAATAATTGCCGCGCCCATCGAACGCTTTCGGACTGACGCCGTGGAAATCACGGACACGGGGAAGCGCGACGTTCATGAACTTGTCCAGGAACTGGTACATGCGTGTACCACGCAGCGTAACCTTCGCGCCGATGGCCATGCCTTCACGGATCTTCCATGTGGCGATGGACTTCTTCGCGCGGGTCACGATCGGCTTCTGGCCGGCAATGATGGTCAGATCTCCGACAGCCGCCTCAAGCGCCTTCGGGTTGCCGACGGCCTCGCCGACGCCCATGTTGATAATAACTTTTTCAAGCTTCGGAAGCTGCATGATGTTCTTGTAGCCGAACTTCTTCGTCAGTTCAGGCACGACTTCCTTGACATACTTTTCTTTAAGTCTATCCACTTATTCTCCTCCTTTCTCGATTATTTCGACTCGTCGATCAGTTCGCCGCACTTTTTGCAGGCGCGGACATATTTGCCGTTCACGAGCTTCTTGCCCGTACGCGTCGGCTTCTTGCAGGCCGGGCATACCACCATGACCTTCGACGCGTTGAGCGGGGCTTCCTTCGTCAGGATGCCGCCCTGGGGAGCCTTCTGGCTCGGCTTCGTGTGGCGTTTGACCTTGTTGATGCCCTCGACGATGACCTTGCCTTTCTTCGGCTGGGCCTCGATGATCTTTCCCTTCTGGCCCTTATCTTTGCCGGACAACACGACGACCGTGTCGCCCTTTTTGACATGCAAATGATTGTTCAGCGACAAAATAGCACCTCCTCGCTCTTAAAGCACTTCCGGCGCCAACGAAACGATCTTCATGAAATCCTTCTCGCGGAGTTCACGGGCCACCGGACCAAAAATACGCGTACCGCGCGGCGTGTTGTCTTCCTTAATGATGACAGCCGCGTTCTCATCGAAACGGATGTAAGAGCCATCCGGACGGCGCAGCCCTTTGACGCTGCGAACGACGACAGCCTTGACGACGTCGCCTTTCTTGACCATACCGCCGGGCGCAGCCGACTTGACCGCAGCGACGATCACGTCGCCGATATTGGCGTACTTGCGGTACGAGCCGCCCATAACACGGATGCACATAATCTCTTTTGCGCCGGTGTTATCTCCGACATTCAGCATGGTTTGCTGCTGAATCATGTTCCTGCCTCCTTCTTGGATACCGCAAAGCGGCGATTATTTCGCGCGCTCTACGATCTTGACGATTCTCCAATGCTTGTCCTTGGAGAGCGGGCGCGTCTCCATGATCTGGACGACGTCGCCGATATGAGCGTCGTTGTTCTCATCGTGCGCTTTGAATCGCGCCGTTTTCTTGACTGCCTTTTTATAAAGCTTGTGGCTTTCGATGTCCTCGACGGCAACGACGACCGTCTTGTCCATCTTATCGCTGACGACTTTGCCGACACGCGTCTTCCGAGTATTTCTCTCTTCGCTCATTAAGAAGCCTCCTTCCTCAACTGTTCAGGCCGGGATCAGGCCTTGAGCTCCTGCTCGCGCTGAATGGTCTTGATCCTTGCAATCGATTTCTTGACCTCACGAATCCGCATCGGGTTCTCCAACTGACCCGTAGCATGCTGGAAACGAAGATTGAACAGTTCCTCTTTCAGGGAAGCAACTTTCTGGTCAAGCTCGCCAACGCTCATATCACGAATTTCTTTAACCTTCATTGACTTCACCGCCCTCTTCCCCGCGCTTCACAAACTTCGTCTTGATGGGGAGCTTGTGGCCGGCCAAGCGCATGGCTTCCTTCGCCACTTCCTCGCTGATGCCGTCCATCTCAAACATAATGCGCCCCGGCTTGACGACGGCAACCCAGTACTCAGGCGAGCCCTTGCCGCTGCCCATGCGCGTCTCGGCCGGCTTCGCCGTAACCGGCTTATCCGGGAAAATCTTGATCCAAACCTTACCGCCGCGCTTGATGTAACGCGTCATCGCAATACGGGCCGCCTCAATCTGGCGGTTCGTGATCCAAGCCGGCTCCAAAGCCATCAGGCCGAACTGGCCGTGCGCCACCGTGTTGCCGCGATGCGCGGTGCCTTTCATGCGTCCGCGGAACTGCTTGCGGTATTTTACTCTCTTCGGCAATAACATTTTAAGCCTCGCTCCTTTCAGCCTGAGCAGCCTTGCCGGCCTCTCTCTTCTCTGGAAGGATTTCGCCCTTGAAAATCCAGACCTTGATGCCGATACGGCCGTAAGTCGTAGCGGCTTCCGCCGTTCCATAGTCGATATCGGCGCGAAGCGTATGAAGCGGAATGCTTCCTTCGCGATAGGACTCGGTACGAGCGATTTCTGCGCCGCCGAGGCGGCCGCTGACCATGATCTTGACGCCCTTCGCGCCGGCGCGCATCGTGCGGCCCACGCAGGACTTCATCGCGCGGCGGAACGCGATACGGCGCTCCAGCTGGCTCGCGACGTTCTCCGCGACGAGCTTCGAGGAAAGATCCGGAGACTTGATCTCCGCGATATCGATATCGACGCGCTTCTTCGTCAGCTTCTTCAGATCATTCTTGATCTTTTCGATTCCCGAGCCGCCGCGGCCGATGACCATGCCCGGCTTCGCCGTGTGAATCGTAAGGCGGAGGCGATTCTTCAGTCGCTCCGTCTCGACCCGTGCAATGCCCGCGTCCTTCAGGCTCTTCATCAGCTCCGTACGGATGCGAATATCTTCATGCAGATTCTCTGCGTAATCCTTGCCAGCAAACCACTTGGCGTCCCAGGTCTTGACGATGCCCAGGCGCATGCCATGCGGATTAACCTTCTGACCCAATACGTTTCCCCTCCTTCTTACCTTTCTGCGACGACGACCGTAACATGCGACGTCCGTTTGAAAATGCTGAACGCCTGTCCGCGGGAACGCGGATGAATGCGTTTCAGTGTCGGCCCCTGGTCTACATAAGCCGACGCGACATACAGCTTATCGACATTCATATCGAAATTATTTTCCGCGTTTGCGACTGCCGATTTAAGGACTTTCTCGATGACTTCCGCACCGACCTTCGGCGTGAACTTCAGGATCGCGAACGCATCAGCCACATTCTTGCCGCGGATCAGGTTCATCACAACGCGAACCTTGCGCGGAGCAATGCGGACGAATTTTGCAACTGCTTTAGCTTCCATGAAGGCTTCTCCTTTCCCGGATTATTTCAGGTCTGTCTTTCTCTCCGAACCGGCATGGCCCTTATAAGTACGCGTCGGCGCGAACTCGCCGAGCTTATGGCCGACCATGTCTTCCGTAATATAGACAGGAACGTGCTTGCGCCCGTCATGAACGGCGATCGTATGGCTGACGAATTCCGGAAGAATCGTCGAGCTGCGCGACCAGGTCTTGAGAACTTTCTTCTCATTCGCTTCGTTCAGAGCCGTAATTCTTTTGAACAGGCGCTCTTCCACAAAAGGCCCCTTCTTAACCGATCTTGACAAAGTGTATATCCTCCCTTCAAGCCGAAACCCGACTGGCTCGGCTCGGCATTACTTGCGCCTCTTGACGATAAATTTATCCGAAGGCTTCTTGCGGCGGGTCTTGGCACCCATCGCGCATTTGCCCCATTTCGTGACCGGATGCTTGCGGCCGACCGGGCTGCGGCCCTCGCCGCCGCCGTGCGGATGGTCGTTCGGGTTCATCGCGACGCCGCGGTTCGACGGGCGAATACCGAGCCAACGGGAACGACCCGCCTTGCCGATGGTGATGTTCTCATGCTCGAGATTGCCAACCGTACCGATGGTGGCGCGGCAATTGATATGCACCTTGCGGAGCTCGCCGGACGGCATGCGGAGAAGGGCGTAATCCCCTTCCTTCGCCATCAGCTGCGCGCTCGTTCCGGCGGAACGGGCGAGCTGTGCGCCCTTGCCGATCTTCATTTCGATATTGTGGATCGTCGTACCTACCGGGATGTTCTTCAGCGGAAGAGCGTTGCCCGGTTTGATGTCCGCGTCCGGACCGGAGACGACCTTGTCGCCGACCTTGAGTCCGTTCGGAGCGATGATGTAGCGCTTCTCGCCGTCCGCATAATTGAGAAGGGCGATGCGAGCGCTGCGGTTCGGATCGTACTCGATCGTCGCGACAGTAGCGGGAATCCCGTCCTTCGTACGCTTGAAGTCGATAATACGATACCGGCGCTTGTGGCCGCCGCCCTGATGGCGGACGGACAGCTTGCCCTGCTGGTTGCGGCCGCCGTGCTGCTTTAGGCGGGTGACCAGCGATTTTTCCGGCTTATCCGTCGTGATCTCGTCGAACGAGGCCACGGTCATGAATCTTCTGCCTGCCGAATAAGGCTTGAAACTCTTGATTGCCACTGATTTTACCTCCTTTGCCGAAATTTACGCCTCAAAGAACTGGATCGTCTCACCGGGCGCAAGCTTCACGATTGCTTTCTTGTAGCTCGGACGACGGCCGACGCTGCGGCCGACGCGCTTCTTCTTGCCCGTGACGTTCATTGTGTTGACGGAAACGACCTTGACGTTGAAAATCTCGGCAACTGCCTGGGCAACCTGGATCTTGTTCGCTCTCTTGTCGACCGCGAACACGTACTTGCCTTCCTCCATCATCTCGGTGGATCTCTCCGTGATGAGCGGGCGGAGCAGGATATCGCGTGCTTCCATTATGCGAGCACCTCCTCAATCCGGGCAACGGCGTCCTTCGTGACGAACAGCTTGTCATGATTCAGGATGTCATAGACGTTCAGGCCCGTCGTGTTGATGGCTTTGACGCCCGGAATATTGCGGGAAGAGCGCTCCACATTCTCGGCCTCTTCCGCCGTGATAATCAGTGCCTTGTTGTCAATCTCGAAGGTCTGAAGGAGCTTCACGACCTGTTTCGTCTTCGGCGCCTCGAAATCGAGAGCGTCCAAAACAACGAGATTGTCTTCCTGGACTTTATCCGAAAGCGCGCACTTGATGGCAAGGCGACGCTGCTTGCGCGGCATGCTGAAAGCATAGGAACGCGGATGGGGTCCGAAGACCGTGCCGCCGCCGACCCACAGTGGGGAACGACGCGAGCCGCTGCGTGCGCGGCCGGTGCCTTTCTGCTTCCAAGGCTTGCGCCCGCCGCCGCGGACGAACGCGCGGGTTTTCGTGGCGTGCGTGCCGAGCCGCTGGGACGCGAGCTGCATGACGACCGCCTGATGAAGGAGCCCGCCGTTGACTTCCACGCCGAAAACATTATCATTCAACTCAATATCGCCGACCTGCTGGCGGTCGATATTGTAAACTGCTACCTTAGGCATAACTGAGCATATCCTCCTTCCGATTCTTATTTGTTCGGCTTAACCGTTTCTTTTATCATCAGAAGCCCTTTCTTCGGGCCGGGAACCGCGCCTTTAATCAAAAGCAGATTGCGGTCCGCGTCAACCTTGACCAGCGTAAGGCGCTGCACAGTGACGCGCTCGTTGCCCATGTGGCCCGGGAGCTTCTTTCCCTTGAGGACGCGCCCGCCGTGGCCGCTGATCATCGCGCCCGTCGAGCCCGGCTCACGATGGGATTTGGAACCGTGTCCCATCGGGCCGCGCGCGAAGCCGTGACGCTTGACCGTACCGGCAAAGCCCTTGCCCTTGGAAATGCCCGTGACATCGACGAGCTGACCCGCCTCGAAGATATCGACGCCGATCTTGTCGCCGACTTTATATTCAGAAGGAGCCGCAAGGCGCATCTCGCGGATATATTTGACCGGTTCAACCCCGGCCTTATCGAAACGGCCCTTCAGTGGTTTCGTAAGATGTTTTTCCTTGATTTCACCGAAGCCGAGCTGAACTGCATTGTAGCCGTCGCTCTCGGTCGTCTTGTTCTGGATCACAACGTTGTTTCCGGCTTCGATGACCGTCACCGGAACGACCTGGCCTTCCTCGGTGAAAATCTGCGTCATACCGAGTTTTCTACCTAAAATCGCTTTAGACATTATCCCACCCCCTCTTACAGCTTGATCTCGATGTCAACACCGGCCGGCAGATCGAGGTGCGTCAATGCGTCGACGGTTTTCGGGGACGCCTCGAGAATGTCGATGAGACGCTTGTGCGTACGCATCTCGAATTGCTCGCGGGAATCCTTGTTGACATGCGGAGAACGCAGAATCGTGTAAATGTTGCGCTCCGTGGGAAGCGGGATTGGGCCGGAAACCATGGCTCCGGTCCGCTTCGCGGTCTCAACGATCTTGACCGCGCTCTGATCCAGTGCTTTGTGGTCGTAAGCTTTCAAACGAATCCTGATTTTCTGTTGCTTGGACAAAACCTTTTCCTCCTTAATCGCCCGGATTCGAGACCCGGACAGTTCTCTGCGCCAGTTACCCCGATAATGTGCTGACAGATTTGCGCTTGCACTTTGGAAACGCCCATCTGTCAGCACACCAGAGCGGGCAATCTGCCGCATCATCGCGTGGTATGCCGAAAGCCTTATATAAGGGCGGCGCTAACGCCGCCCTTATAAAGAGCCTTTTATTTAGTTGGGATTACGCCTCGATCTCCGTGACGCTGCCCGCGCCGACCGTACGGCCGCCCTCGCGGATAGCGAAGCGGAGGCCCTTCTCGATCGCGATCGGGGTGATCAGCTCGACGTCCATCTCGATGTTGTCGCCGGGCATAACCATCTCAGTGCCCTCGGGGAGCTTGATGACGCCCGTCACGTCCGTCGTGCGGACATAGAACTGCGGGCGATAGTTGGAGAAGAACGGCGTATGGCGGCCGCCCTCTTCCTTCGTCAGGACATAAACCTGAGCCTTGAACTTCGTGTGCGGATGAATGGAACCCGGCTTCGCGAGAACCTGGCCGCGCTCGATCTCGGTACGGTCAATGCCGCGGAGCAGAGCGCCGATGTTGTCGCCGGCGACAGCGGAATCCAGCGTCTTGCGGAACATCTCGATGCCCGTGACCGTCGTCTTCTTCGGCTCATCCTGCATACCGACGATATGGACTTCCTCGCCGAGCTTCAGCTCGCCGCGCTCGACGCGGCCTGTGGCGACCGTGCCGCGGCCCGTGATCGTCATAACGTCCTCGACCGGCATCAGGAACGGCTTCTCCGTGTCGCGCTGCGGAGTCGGGATGTACTCGTCAACAGCGTCCATCAGCTTCATGATGTTCGCCTGCTGCTCGGCGTCGCCCTCAAGTGCCTTCAGCGCGGAGCCGGAAACCACCGGGATTTCGTCGCCGGGGAACTCATACTCGGTGAGGAGGTCGCGGACTTCCATCTCAACAAGTTCGAGAAGCTCGGGATCGTCGACCTGGTCAACCTTGTTCAGGAACACAACGATAGCCGGAACGCCGACCTGGCGGGCGAGCAGGATGTGCTCGCGGGTCTGCGGCATCGGGCCGTCAGCGGCGCTGACAACGAGAATCGCGCCGTCCATCTGTGCGGCGCCGGTGATCATGTTCTTGACATAGTCGGCGTGACCCGGGCAGTCAACGTGCGCATAGTGGCGCTTCTCGGTCTGGTACTCGACGTGCGCCGTGTTGATCGTGATGCCGCGCTCGCGCTCCTCCGGAGCCTTATCGATCATGTTGTAATCCATGAAGTCCGCGCCGCCCTTTTCGGCGAGAACCTTCGTGATGGCCGCCGTCAGCGTCGTCTTGCCGTGGTCGACGTGACCGATCGTGCCGATGTTAACGTGCGGTTTGCTTCTGTCAAACTTCTGCTTTGCCATTTCTTTGATTTCCTCCCTTATTCACCTTTGTTCTTGGATACTATTGCATCGGATATATTTTTAGGAACCTCATCGTAGAAGGAAACCTCCATCGAATAGTTCCCTCGGCCCTGAGTCTTGGAACGAAGGTCGGTCGAATAACCGAACATCTCCGCCAGCGGCACCATCGCGTTGATGACCTGCGCGCCGTTGCGCGGCTCCATTCCTTCAATGCGTCCGCGCCGCGAGTTCAGGTCGCCGATAACGTCGCCCATGTATTCCTCGGGGACGATGACCTCGACCTTCACATACGGCTCCAAAAGAACCGGATTTGCTTTCTCGGCGCCGTTCTTGAACGCCATCGAACCGGCGATCTTGAACGCCATTTCCGACGAGTCGACTTCGTGGAACGAACCGTCGTAAACCGTCGCCTTGATGTCCACCATCGGGTATCCGGCGATAACGCCGTTCTCCATAGCTTCCTTGACGCCCGCCTCGATCGGGTTGATGAATTCCTTTGGAATCACACCGCCCACGATCTTGTTCTCGAACAGGAAGCCTTCGCCCGGCTGGCGCGGCTCAAGCTCGAGCCAGCAGTGGCCGTACTGACCGTGACCGCCGGACTGACGAACAAAGCGGCCTTCCGCCTTGACGTTCTTACGAATCGTCTCGCGGTACGCGACCTGCGGATTGCCCACCGTGCAGTCCACTTTGAATTCGCGGAGCATACGGTCGACAATGATTTCCAAATGAAGCTCGCCCATGCCGGAGATGATCGTCTGGCCCGTCTCGGCGTCCGTATGGACGCGGAAAGTCGGATCCTCTTCCGCCAGGCGCTGGAGCGCAATGCCCATCTTCTCCTGGTCATCCTTCGTCTTCGGCTCCACCGCAACCGAAATAACCGGATCGGGGAAAACCATCGACTCAAGGATAATCGGCTTGTCCTCGTCGCAGAGCGTATCGCCCGTCGTCGTGTCTTTCAGGCCGACTGCCGCGGCGATGTCACCGCTGTAAACCCTGTCAAGCTCCTTACGGTGATTCGCGTGCATCTGGAGGATGCGCCCGAGGCGCTCCTTCTTGCCCTTCGTCGAATTGTACACATAAGAACCACTCTCGCAAACGCCGGAATATACGCGGAAGAACGCGAGCTTTCCGACATACGGGTCAGCCATGATCTTGAACGCTAGAGCCGCGAACGGTTCGTCGTCACTGGACGGGCGGGTGTCCGCCTCGCCCGTGTCCGGATTGACGCCGCCGATATCCGGAACATCTGTCGGAGCCGGCATGTAATCGATGACCGCGTCCAGCATCGGCTGAACGCCTTTGTTGCGGTACGACGTACCGCAGGTGACCGGGCACATCTTGCAGGCGATGGTCGCCTTGCGGATAGCCGCCTTAATCTCGGCTTCCGTCAGTTCCTCGCCGCCGAGATATTTCTCCATCAGGTCGTCGTCCGTCTCGGCGACAGCCTCGATCATCTTCTCCCGGTACTCCTCGGCCATATCCTTCAAATCGTCGGGAATCGCGACTTCCGAGCTGACCTTTCCGAGGTCGTCTTCATAAATAATCGCGTCCATCTTCACAAGGTCAATCATGCCCTTGAAGGTGTCCTCCGCGCCGATCGGAATCTGGATTGCCACCGGGTTCGCGTTCAGGCGCTCCTGCATCATCTTTATGACGTTGAAGAAATCCGCGCCCGTCGTGTCCATCTTGT
This sequence comes from uncultured Selenomonadaceae bacterium, assembly GCA_902778455.1. Lineage (GTDB taxonomy): Bacteria > Bacillota > Negativicutes > Selenomonadales > Selenomonadaceae > RUG12372. The sequence goes on from CACYXR010000012.1 coordinate 43,141, forward strand.
TGACGTACGCCATGCGGGGGACGCTGTATTTCTCCGCCTGCCGCCAGACGGTTTCCGTCTGCGGCTCCACGCCGCCGCGCGCCGTCAGCACCGCAATCGCGCCGTCAAGGACGCGAAGCGAGCGTTCTACTTCGACCGTAAAGTCCACGTGGCCTGGCGTGTCAATGATATTGATGCGATGATTTTTCCAGTAGCACGTCGTTGCAGCCGAGGTAATCGTGATACCGCGCTCCTGCTCCTGAGCCATCCAGTCCATCGTCGCAGCACCATCATGTACCTCGCCGATCTTGTGATTTACGCCCGTGTAGAAGAGAATGCGCTCCGTGGTCGTCGTCTTTCCGGCGTCAATGTGCGCCATGATGCCGATATTGCGAGTTTTTTCAAGCGAAAACTCTCTTCCCACTGTTTATCTCTCCTTAAACCTTTAACGACAGCCGATTACCAGCGGTAATGCGCAAACGCCTTGTTTGCCTCAGCCATCTTGTGCGTGTCTTCCTTCTTCTTGACCGCCGCGCCTGTGTTGTTGGCGGCGTCCATCAGCTCGGCGGAAAGACGCTCGTTCATCGTCTTTTCTCCGCGAAGCCGCGCGTAATTGACAATCCAGCGGATGCCGAGCGTCATGCGGCGGTCCGGGCGGACCTCCACCGGCACCTGATAGTTGGCGCCGCCGACCCGGCGTGCGCGAACCTCGAGAACCGGCATGACGTTCTTCAGAGCCGTCTGGAAGACCTCCAGCGGATCCTTGCCCGTCTTGGCGCGGATTGTCTCGAAAGCGTCATAAACGACGCGCTGCGCGACGCTCTTCTTGCCGGAAAGCATCACTTTGTTGATAAACTTCGTGACTGTTTTATCGTGATACACGGGATCCGGCAGCACATCGCGCTTCGGTACTGAGCCTTTTCTAGGCATCAAAATCCCTCCTTGTCCATCAATCTTCAATAATTACTTCTTTTTGGCACGCTTCGCGCCGTATTTCGAGCGACCCTGGTTGCGATCCTGGACCCCCGCCGTATCCAGCGAGCCGCGAATCACATGATAGCGGACGCCCGGAAGATCCTTCACGCGTCCGCCGCGGATCAAAACGACGCTATGCTCCTGAAGATTGTGGCCAATCCCGGGAATATAGGCGGTAACTTCGATGCTGTTCGTCAAGCGAACACGAGCTACCTTGCGCAGAGCCGAGTTCGGCTTCTTCGGCGTCGTCGTGTAGACGCGCGTGCAAACTCCGCGCTTCTGCGGGCAATTCTTGAGTGCCGGTGCTGTGGATTTCTCCTGCATGCTCTTTCTGCTTTTGCGGACCAACTGATTGATTGTAGGCATACATGCACCTCCTTCCTTCATATTGAGAATTTAATTTATCAAAATCCAGCGCAATGCGCCGGATTTTTAACGATCTTGCAAAGCCGCCGCTGCCGCGGAGCCGACATCGATGGAACAAGCCTTGCCCAGCTCTGCCATCGTCGCGCTCTCGACCAGCTCCACGCCCGCCTCGGAACAAAGCCCCTTCAGCGAACGCGTCACGCGCTCGTCCGCGTCGCTCGCGACGAACACGCAAACCGCCCTGCCCTTGCTCACAGCTTTCGTGACCTGCTTCACGCCGGTTACATGCGGCGCCTTCGCCAATGTTTCCAATGTCATCTGCGCCACACTCCCCAAGCATTCTGCTCCTGTCTGTGACCAAGCAGTACATATAATATCACCCCAAAAAATAAATGTCAACCCTTATTTTTACTGGATTTTTCATGCACACGCGCCCGTGTGTGTCATATATTGAAAAAGTCCTTATATCATAGACATTGTAAGAAAAAAATACAAAAAAAATTTATAAAACAGCTTTCATTATTTTTTCAGGTTATGTTCGTTTGTTTCACGTGAAACATTTTTTCGCAAATTTTCCCGAAACCGATGAACGGTTAAAATCTTGGCGCCCAAGAACTATGCCGGACTTACGCGCTACTTCTTTCAGGATGAAACGGCACCTTCGAAATCTTGTATATTTACAAAAAAAGACCGCGTCTCTACCGGACACGGTCTTCTGATGTCACTATATTTAATTAGGAAAGATTTTTCAAAACTTCCTTCACCGTTTCCGCCACATGCTCCTTGGTGAAGCCGAAATTCCTGAACAGCGTGCCGCCCGGCGCCGACGCGCCGAAGCTTTTCATCGCCACCGTCGCGCCGTCGAGACCGACGTAACGCTCCCATCCGAAGGACGAAAGCGCCTCCACCGCCACGCGGGCACGGACTTTTTTCGGCAGGATTTTTTCACGATAGGCCGCGTCCTGCGCCTCGAAAAGTTCCATGCAGGGCATACTGACAACCCGCGCGTCCACGCCGTCCGCTTTCAAAAGCGCCTGCGCGTCGATGGCCAACGAAACCTCGGAGCCGCTGGCAATCAAAATCGCGTCCGGCGTTTCCTTCTCGGAAGGAGAAACGACATAGCCGCCCTTCAGCGCTTCTTTGCCGCTGCCGGAAAGCTGCGGGAGATTCTGGCGGCTCAACGCAAGCGCCGTCGGCGTTTCTTTGCTTGTCACCGCGACGAGCCAGCCAGCCGCTGTCTCCGTGGCGTCCGCCGGACGGAACACATTGACGTTCGGCTGGGCGCGGAGCATCGCAAGCTGCTCGATGGGTTCGTGGGTCGGCCCGTCCTCCCCGACACCGATGCTGTCATGGGTAAAGACATAGGTCACAGGTAGCTTCATAAGCGACGCGAGCCGGAGCATCGGCTTCGTGTAGTCGCTGAACACGAAGAACGTCGCCACATAGGGGCGAAGGCCGCCGTGGAGCGCAAGACCGTTGGCGATTGCCGCCATCGCCAGCTCGCGGACGCCGAAGTGGATGTTGCGCCCCGCGTAATTCTCCTTCGAGAAATCCCCCGCGCCCTCCATAACCGTCTTGTTCGAGGGTGCAAGATCGGCGCTGCCGCCGAAAAGCTGGGGCATTTTGTCTTTGAGCCGGTTGATATATTTACCCGACAGGCTGCGCGTCGCCTGCGCCTTGTCCTCGTACGCCCAATAAGCTTCATCATTCAGCAGGGCGTTCTCGTCAACAGCCTCATGGCATTTTTCCCAAAGCGTTTTCATCTCCGGGTATTTTTTCTGATATTCGGCGAACAGCGCGTTCCAGTCTCTTTCCGCCTTTTCGCCCGCCTCGGCGAGCTTCGCGTAATTCGCGTACACTTCGTCCGGTATGGCGAATGATTCCTCCGTCGGCCAGCCCAACGTTTTCCGAAGAGCCGCGACGTTTTCCTCACCCAACGGCTCGCCGTGGGCGGCGGCTTTGCCCTGCTTCGCCGGGCAGCCGTAGCCGATCTGCGTCTTGATCGTGATGAACGACGGACGCGTCTTGTCCGCCTTCGCTTCCTCGATAGCCGCACCGATAGCCGCGAGGTCGTTGCCGTCCTCGACGGTCAATGTCTGGAATCCGAAGGCCTCCATGCGCTTCTCGACGTTCTCGGTAAACGCGAGGTCGGTGCTGCCCTCGATGGTAATCGAATTGCTGTCATAAAGAACGATCAGCTTCGACAGTCCCAGCGTACCCGCCAGCGAAAACGCCTCGGAGGAAATTCCCTCCATCATGCAGCCGTCTCCGCCCAGCGCAAAGGTGTAATGATCGACCACGGGATACCCCGGCTTGTTGAACATTGCCGAAAGGTGCGCCTCCGCCATCGCCATGCCGACAGCCATGCCCATGCCGGCGCCCAGCGGCCCCGTCGTCGCCTCGACGCCGACGGTGTGGCCGTATTCAGGATGTCCCGGCGTCAGCGACCCGTCCTGCCGGAAATTTTTCAGGTCGTCCAGTGTCAGACCGTAACCAAAAAGATGGAGCAGCGAGTACAGCAGCATCGAGCCGTGCCCGCCGGAAAGCACGAACCGGTCGCGGTCCGCCCATTTCGGATTTTTTGCGTTGTGCTTCATGTGATGCGCCCAAAGCTCATAAGCAGCCGGAGCCGCCCCAAGCGGCAGACCCGGATGACCGGAGTTGGCTTTTTGTATCGCGTCCGCGGAAAGCACCCGGATCGCGTTCACGCTCATCGCGTCTATCGACATTCCTTCATCGCCTTCCTATTAATTAATGAAATTTACCTGGCCGCGATTACGTCGATTTCCACCAGCGCGCCCTTCGGCAGCTTGCTGACCTCGACGCAGACCCGCGCGGGCGGATTCGCCTCGAAATACCGGCCGTAAATGCCGTTGACCTTCGCGAAATCGTCCATGTTCGTGATGTAGACCGTTGTCTTGACGACGTCCTCCATCGACGAGCCTGCCGCTTCGAGAATCGCCTTGAGATTTTCCAGTACGCGCGCCGTCTGCACCTCGACGCTGCCATCGACCAGCTCGCCCGTCGCCGGGATCAGCGGAATCTGCCCTGAAACAAAAACAAACCCGCCTGCCTCGATGGCCTGTGAATACGGCCCAATGGCCTGCGGCGCGTTCGCCGTGGAAATGACTTTTTTCATGCTAAATACTTCCTTCCTATTTATTGGTCTTCTGCGTCGTCCGGTCTCTTCATGACGAGATCCTGCCTGAGCAGCGCCGCCTCGCCGAGATAGACGTGACGGATATCCTTCTGCGGCTTGTCCGTATCGGCAAGCACCAGCGCGCGAATGCAAAGCGGCAGGCTGTCCTTGACCGCCATCTGGCGCGTGTCGAAAAGCGGCACTGCATCAAAGCCCGGTATCTGCCTCGCGCCCGCCGCCGGAAACGCCGCCGTGATGTCCTCCGTCGCGCTCAAAATCACCGCGCCGACGTCCTCCGGCGTCACCCCGTTATGACGGATCATCTCCGTCACCATCCAGCGAACCGCCGCGACAATCTCGGCTTCGGTATCGTTCTTGATCGTAATTGCTCCGCGGATTCCCCGCATAGAGAAGCCCTCCCTTGATATTTCTATGAATTTCGTATGATATCCCAAAGCAGCCGCCCGCACAAAACGAGCGCCGCCAAGTACCCGAACACGCCCAACAGCGGTATCTCCATGATTTTCGGCGTCATCTGCGTCATGCAGATAACGCTGGAGCCAAGAAGCAGCGCCGAACCAATCAGACCGAGGACCAGTTTGTTGATCATCCCGTCAATCCGGCGAAGCGGCTCTTCGGAGCCTGTCAGTTCGAAATTGACCTTCGTCTGCCCGCGCATCGTCATTTGCAGAATATCGGAAATCTGCTCCGGCAGACGCATGGTTTTCTTGAAGAAAACATAGCCTTCGCTTTTCAGGCGTTCCAGCTCCACACGCCAGTTGAAATCCTTCTGCAAATTGAGCTGGATGCTCCGCGCGAAAATCTCCACGAAGTTGACGTCCGGACAATAATTCCGCATGACGCCCTCAATCGTCAGCACGCCGCGGGCAAACATGCTGAGCCCAGGCCCGATCCCGATTTTATGGCGGCGAAGCACGTCCATGATGTCCCGTGTCAGCGCCCCCATCCGGAAAGTGCCGAAATCGAGATCCCCGTACGTCGTCATCATCGCGTCGATATCCTCATAGAGCCGCGTATGGTCGACACGTTTCTGCGGGACGCCCAGCGCCAGCACCGCGACCTTCATTTCCATCGTGTCATGGTTCGCCAGCGAGAAAAACGCTTTTCGGACGGCCCGGCGATCCCGGTTGGAAATCCGTCCCATCATGCCGAGATCGAGCCATACGATTTTCCCGTCCTTCACGCGGATATTCCCCGGATGCGGGTCGGCATGGAAATATCCGTCCTCGATCATCTGCTTGACATAGTTTTCCGCGAGCCGCCGTCCAAGCTGGTTGATATCGAAGCCCTTTTCGCGAAGGGCCGCCGAATCGTCGAAGCGTATCCCTTCCACGTATTCCATCACGAGAATCCGCGACGTCGTCAAATAATGGTAGACCTTCGGACAGTCCACATACTCCTCGCCCGCGTTGAGCTGGCGGAACTCGTCGATATGGTCGGCCTCCATCAGGAAATCCATCTCCTGCTTGGCAATCCGCCACATCTCATCCAGCAGTATCGAAACATTGAGGACGCCCCGCTCCGCGCCGACCACCTGCGTCAATGCCGCCGCACGCTTCAGCAGGATGATGTCCTGCTCCATGACCTCGTAAATGCCCGGCCGCTGCACCTTGACGACGACCTCTTCCCCCGTCGCCAGCACTGCCCGATGCACCTGCGCGATGGACGCCGAGCCGAGCACCTCCGGCGAAATCGAGGCAAATTTCTTTTGCCATGGGCACTTGTATTCCTGCTCCACAATGGAAAGCACTGTCTCAAAGGACATCGGCCGAACGTCCGCCTGCAGAGTCGTCAGCGCGTCGCAATACTCCTGCGGCAGGAAATCGGACCGCATACTCATAATCTGTCCGAGCTTGACGAAGGTCGGCCCCAAATCCTCCAATATCAGGCGGATTTTCTCCGGCGTGACGCCGTGCATCAAATCCCTGTTCCGCAGGACGCGAATCATCTCACGGAACCGATGAGCGGGAAGTTTCTCCGCTGTTTCGCTATTCGATTTTGTCATCAGGCTATCCAGCATAACGACGCCTCTCACAAAATGAAATCAGCCTTTATCCCTTGACCGGCTCCTGCAAAATCTGCTGAAAAATGGCCATGATATGCTGCCCGTAATACGTTCCCGGCACCGCCCAACGGCCGTTCAAATCCAGCCAGTGGGGCAGCGTCATAGCGCCGTATATATCGCGCACCATCGTATAGCGCGGGTCCACGATATCCGAGGACGGGGTCCGAGTCGTCGCGTAAGCCAGAAGATGCTGGATATGCGCCCGGACGCCGATCTGCGCCGACGGGAAATAACCGCCCTGCACATAATCGCTGGTCGTCCCCAGCCCGCAATAATTATTCTGATCCGGCGTCACCGTACCGCCGTAACTGAAATTCCCCGTCTCATGAAGCGCCTGCGCGAAGGCCACGTCAGGACGGACGCCCTCCTTCGTCGCTTCCTCATAATAATAGGAAACAAGTTCTTCCGGCGTCACCGAAATATTCGGCGACGGATTGATCTTCAAAAGATAGTTGACGCACTGCGCTTCCGTCGCCATCGGACCGCCGAGGATATTCTCATTGTCGAGATCCACGGGCAAAAGCTTGTAGTCCACCTTCTCATGGCTTGTTCTCGGCTGCTCCGCTTTTGGATGCAGAAGCGCGTCAATCCGCGCTTTGATGCCCCCGTTCGTGCCGCTCGCCGAGGTTTGGATCTGCGCCGCGTTTCCGTTCGTGATCTGGTCATGAAGCCGTTTCCCCGCATCCGCCTTCCCCGAAAAGGAGAAAGCGCACGCACCTGTTAAAAGCAACGCGCAAAAGATCTTCGCGTTCTTACCGATACTCAATCCGTATCCCCTCCGTACTTTCAAATCATAGTACAAAGTATTTTGCACATACGCATAATATTTTATCACAGACTGACTATAAATTCCACCATAAGAAAAAGACAGGCACAGGGCCTGTCTTTTCCGTATCTTTGGTAAATCAGAGCTGCGGGCCTGCCGCTACCAACGCCTTGCCCTCGTCGTTCGTCTCGTACTTCTTGAAGTTCTTGATGAAGCGTCCGGCCAAATCCTTCGCTTTCTTCTCCCACTCGGAAGGATCTGCGTAGGTGTCGCGCGGGTCGAGAATCTTCGGATCGACGCCTTCCAGCTCCGTCGGCACTTCGAGATTGAACATCGGAATTTTCTTCGTAGGCGCCTTCTTGATCGCGCCGCCGAGAATCGCGTCGATGATACCACGGGTATCCTTGATGGAAATACGCTTGCCGGAGCCGTTCCAACCCGTGTTGACGAGGTACGCCTTCGCGCCGCTCTTTTCCATCTTCTTCACAAGCTCCTGCCCGTACTTCGTCGGATGCAGCTCAAGGAACGCCTGCCCGAAGCAAGCGGAGAAGGTCGGCGTCGGCTCGGTGATGCCGCGCTCGGTGCCCGCCAGCTTCGCGGTGAAGCCCGACAGGAAATAATACTTGGTCTGCTCCGGCGTCAGGATCGAGACTGGCGGCAGCACGCCGAATGCGTCCGCCGAAAGGAAGATTACGCTCTTGGCCGGAGGCGCGGCGGAAATCGGCTTCACAATGTTCTTGATATGGTCAATCGGATAGGAAACGCGAGTGTTCTCCGTAACGCTCTTGTCGGCGAAATCAATCTTGCCGTTCTTATCCACTGTGACATTCTCGAGCAGCGCGTTGCGCTTGATGGCGTTGTAGATATCCGGCTCGGATTCCTTGTCAAGGTTGATGACCTTTGCGTAGCAGCCGCCCTCGAAGTTGAACACGCCCTTGTCGTCCCAGCCGTGCTCGTCGTCGCCGATCAGGAGACGCTTCGGGTCGGTGGACAACGTGGTCTTGCCCGTGCCGGACAGTCCGAAGAAGATCGCGGTGTTCTCGCCGTTCATGTCAGTATTCGCCGAGCAGTGCATCGCTGCAATGCCCTTCAGCGGCAGATAGTAGTTCATCATCGAGAACATGCCCTTCTTCATCTCGCCGCCGTACCATGTATTGATGATGACCTGCTCGCGGCTCGTAATGTTAAACACCACCGCCGTCTCGGAATTCAGTCCCAGCTCCTTGAAGTTCTTGACCTTCGCCTTCGAGGCGTTGTAGACGACGAAATCCGGCTTGAAGTTCTTCAGTTCCTCATCCGTCGGCTTGATGAACATATTGCGGATGAAATGCGCCTGCCAGGCCACTTCCATAATGAAGCGAACCGCCATGCGCGTATCCTTGTTCGCGCCGCAGAAGGCGTCGACGACATAGAGCTTCTTATTGGAAAGTTCTTCCTGCGCCAGCTTCTTGACCGCGTCCCAGGTCGCTTTCGACGCGCGATGATTGTCGTTCGGATAGCCTTCGGAATTCCACCAGACCGTATCCTTCGAATTCTCGTCCTCGACGATGAACTTGTCCTTCGGCGAACGCCCCGTGAACTCGCCCGTCATGACATTGACCGCGTCCAGCTCCGTGAGCTGCCCCTTGTCGTACCCGGTCAGCTCCGACTTCATTTCCTCATCAAACAAATATTCATAAGAAGGATTGTGAACGATCTCCGTCGTCCCGGTAATGCCGTACTTGCTCAAATCAATGTCTGCCATGTTCTTTTACCTCTCCTTTTTATAAATTCGATTTGGGAATCTCCTTAACAATAATATTTTCTACGTCGTCATAAAAAATCCTGCCGCAAATTCAGAAAAACCGATATTTATTTTTCCGCGAACGCCAGCACTGCGTCACGCATTTTTCCCTTTTCGCAGCTTCCTTCGTGGATCGCCCTCGCGTCCTTCATCGAAGCCAAGCCCTTCGGCGCCGTTGTGCCGCTCTTTTTCTCCAGCCGGTCAAGCAGCTCGAAGGGACTGCCCGACGCGTCCTCCCCCAGCGCCTCGAGAACACTGCCGCTGAATTTGTACGGGCTGGCGGTGGAAACGACCACCATCGGGCGCTCGTCGTGGGTACGCCGCTGATACTCATGGGCGACAGTCCAGGCCACTGCCGTATGAGTGTCGAGGACGTAATGCTCGGCCTCGAAGACCTCGCGGATTGTTTCTTTCGTCTTGGCGTCGTCGGCCCAACCCGCCCAGAAATAATTCTGGAACCGTTGGATCATGCCGACGCCGGCGTCATAACGGCCCTCCGCCGCCAGCGCCTCCATCCAGCCCCGAACGCCGGGCGCATCCCCGGTCGTATGGTAGAGCATCCGCTCCACGTTGCTCGAAACGAGAATATCCATCGACGGCGAAATCGTCTTGAAAAAGTCGCGGTTCTTGTCGTAGTAACCCGTTTGCAGGAAATCCGTCAGCACGTTGTTCTGGTTCGACGCGCAGACGAGCTTTCCGACGGGAAGCCCCATCTGGCGCGCATAGAAGCCCGCGAGGATATTGCCGAAGTTGCCCGTCGGCACCGTGAAATTGATCTGGTCGCCGTTCTTGATCGTCCCTGTCTTCACAAGATCGGCATAGGCGCTGAAATAATAAACGATCTGCGGCACAAGGCGTCCCCAGTTGATAGAGTTTGCCGAGGAAAGCCGTACCCCCGCCCCGTCAAGCTTCGATGCAAAATCCCCGTCGCCGAAAATTTCCTTGACGCCCGTCTGCGCGTCGTCGAAATTCCCTTTGACCGCCACCACAGAGACGTTCCCACCCTGCTGCGTGACCATCTGGAGCCGCTGCATATCGCTGACGCCGCCGTCGGGATAAAATACCATGATTTTCGTCTGCGGCACGTCGGCGAACCCCGCCAGCGCCGCTTTGCCCGTGTCGCCGGAGGTCGCCACGAGGATCAGCGTTTCCTTCGTCTCGCCGGTCTTTTTCAGCGCCTCCGACAAAAGACGCGGCAAGAGCTGGAGCGCCATGTCCTTGAAAGCGCTGGTCGGCCCGTGCCAAAGCTCCAGTACCGAGACGTCTCCGACGCATTTGACCGGAGCCACCGCCTCATCGTCAAATTTTCCGCCGCCGTATGCCCCCTCGACGCAGCGGGCGATTTCCTCCTCCGTATAGTCGGTCAAAAACAGACCGAGGATTTTTTTCGCCCGCTCCGCGTATGAAAGCCCGACCAGTTCCTGCAAAAATGCCGCGTCGACTTTCGGGATCTCCGTCGGCACGAAAAGCCCGCCGTCCTCCGCGATCCCCTGCAGGATCGCCTTCGCCGACTCAACGGTCTCGGCCTTCCCCCGCGTGCTCAAATACTTCATTTCCATCTTCCTTTCCTTATTTCAAATGAATGTTTTTCGTTCTGTAAAGAATATGTTACAATAGCTACGCATGGCGATTCAATTTTGCCACGGTGGCATTTGCCGCGCGGATTAAATCGGCGGGCGCGAGCAATATCTGTTCGCCGCGTTTTCCCGCGCTGATCGAGATTGTCGCTTGCGTTTCCGCGCTGGCGTCAAGATAGACCGGATAGGCCTTCTTCGCGCCCAGCGGCGAGCAGCCGCCGCGCACATATCCTGTCAATCCCAATACCTCGTTCAAATGCACCATCTCAACGCGCTTGTTGCCGGAAACCGCCGCCAGCTCCTTCAGGTCCAGCTCACCGTCGCCGGGAATGCACGCCATCAGGACGCCTGTCTTGTCGCCCCGCGCCACCAGCGTCTTGAATACCTTCTCGATCGGCATTCCGACCATTTCCGCGACATGCACCGCGCTCAAGTCATCCGGATCGACCGGATACTCCTTCAATTCATACGGGACGCCGAGCCCGTCGAGGATGCGCGCCGCGTTGGTTTTCGCGCCGCTTTTCTTTTTCGCCATACTATACACTCATTTCTATTACAGTTCACAATATTGTATTATATCACAAAATGATATCATTATGAAAGAAGGCTTTGCCATGCTTCGTATCGCCCTTGCCCAAATGCGCGTCATGCCTGGTCGCCCGGACCGCAACACCGAAACGATGCTCAAATATATTGCCAATGCGCGGAAACAAAACGCCGATCTCGTGATCTTCCCCGAGATGGCGATTCCCGGCTATCTCTTGGGCGACACTTGGGAGCAGACCTCATTTCTCGAAGAATGCGAAGCCTGCAGCGACGAAATCATCGCGGCGTCGAAGGGAATCGCGGTCATGTTCGGCAACGTCGCCGTCGATTGGGCGAAAAAGAATAACGACGGGCGCGTCCGCAAATATAACGCCTTTTTCACCGCGCAGGACGGGCGGCTCGTCGCGCCGGAAGAATCCCCCTATCCGTTCGTCGTCAAGACTTTGCTTCCGAATTATCGGGAATTCGACGATACCCGCCATTTTTTCAGCCTGCAAAAGCTGGCGCGGGAGCTCGGCGTCGCGGCGGAAAATCTGCTTTCGCCCATACGCCTCGCTGTCAACGGCACGACCTACGCCGTCGGCGGCCTTCTCTGCGAGGACGGCTGGAGCGACGATTACGGGCTTTCGCCGATGAAAATTATTTGCGAGAAGGAACGCCCGGACTTTTTCGTCAATATTTCCTCGTCGCCGTACACCCTCGGAAAAAACAACAAGCGGCGCCGCGTCTTTTCCGGCCGTGCCGCCGAAGCGGGAGCGCCGCTCCTCTATGTGAACAACGTCGGAATCCAGAACAATGGCAAAACCGTCTACACCTTCGACGGCGCAAACGCCGCCTACGACGCGCATGGCGTCCTGCGCCTCTCCGGCGCGCCCTATGAGGAAACGACGCAGGTTTTCGACCTCGAAACGCTCCCCGAGCGAAAGCCCGTCACCATTCCCGACGAACCGGAAGCAGCACAGATTTTCCGCGCGCTGTCCTATGGCGTTCGACTGTTCCTCGAAACCATCGGCATGAAGCGCGTCGTCGTCGGCGTCTCCGGAGGCATCGACTCCGCCGTGGCCGCCGCGCTTTACGCGCGGGTTCTGCCGCCCGAAAATCTCCTGCTCGTCAATATGCCCAGCATCTACAACTCGGAGACGACAAAAGGGCTGGCGCGGCGGCTCGCGGATAATCTCGGCTGCCGCTATACGACGGTCCCGATCCAGCCTTCGGTGGAACTGACCGTCGAGCAACTGGAAAACGCGACAATCGAAAATCTTTTCGACGGCACGACGGAACACTTCAATATTTCTTCCTTCATGGCGGAAAATATCCAGGCGCGCGACCGTTTCTCCCGTATCCTGGCGGGACTGGCGGCAGCCTTCGGAGGCGGCTTCACCTGCAACGCCAACAAAGCGGAAACTACGGTCGGCTATTCGACGCTGTACGGCGACCAGAGCGGGTTCCTTTCCGCGCTGGCTGACCTTTGGAAATATCAGGTCTACGATCTCGCCCGTTATCTGAACGAAACCGTCTACAATCGCGAGGTAATTCCGCAGGAAACCATCGACATCGTGCCCAGTGCCGAGCTTTCCGACGCCCAGGACGTGGACAAGGGGCAGGGCGATCCGCTCCATTATCCGTACCACGATTATCTGTTCCGTTCCTTCGTCGAGCGCTGGCAAAAGGCGACGCCCCAGGATATTCTCGAATGGTACGCCGACGACGCGCTGGAAAAAGAAATCGGCTGTGCGCCGGGGCTTGTCGCGAAATACTTCCCGACGCCGAAGGACTTTATTGCCGACCTTGAACGATGGTGGAACCAATTCTCCGGCCTCGCCGTCGCGAAGCGCATCCAGGCGCCGCCGATCCTCGCGGTCAGCCGCCGCGCCTTCGGCTTCGATCATCGCGAATCCCAGAACGGCCCATACTATACAAAAAAATACAAGGCATTGAAAGCAAAGTTATTGGGAGAATAACAAGAAGGATGGACACAGCAACACTTCTCTATTTCCTGCTTGCCTCGGTACTGCTTACACTGGCGCCGGGGCCTGACATCATGTACCTTCTGGCAAAAAGTCTCGCCGACGGCGCACGAAACGGCATCGCGTTGGCCGCCGGTCTCTCCAGCGGCATCCTTTTTCATACGACGCTCGTGATTCTCGGTGTGGCGGCGCTGATCCAAGGCTCCCCTGTCGCCCTTGCCGCATTGAAATACCTTGGCGCGCTTTATCTTCTTTATCTCGCCTTCGGCGCGTTCCGCGACAAAAGCGAGCTGCGCCTCGAAAGCGCGGGCGCGTCCGAAAACCGCTTCGCCCTTTATCGGCGGGGAATCCTCATGAACGTGCTGAATCCGAAGGTTCTGCTCTTCTTCCTGACGTTCCTGCCGCAGTTTGTCCCTGCCGACACGGAAAACGTCGGCAGGCAGATTGCGCTGCTCGGCTTTCTGTTTGCTGTGCAGGCATTCCTGATTTTCTCCGCCGTCGCCCTTTGCGCGGGACGTCTCCGCCGCATCCTGTTCCGCAAAAAAGGAATCGGGCGCGTCCTCAATATCGCGCAGGGCTTCGTTCTTGTTTTCATCGCCGTATTATTATTTTTATAACCGGTCTCCTCCTTTACTTTCCCTGTTAGATGTACTATATTATTTAGGATATTTCATCCCGCGCTCGTTTCCGGGCGCGAATGTATTACGGGGCAATTATGAAAAAGTTTATTCTTTTTTTGCTGATTATCGCGAGCTTCTCGACGATATGGCTGTATATGACGGAACGCACGGGGCTGATTCCGCTCTCGGGCGCCGCCCTCGACGACGTGCATTTCACGGACGAGAATGGCGTCGTGACAATGCGCTGGAAGCCCCTGCCGTATCCCTGCCGGTATGAGGTGGAGTGTTTCTCCAAAACCACCGGACGGACGACGGACGGCAAGCCGCAGCTTCACCGCTTTTCATCCGGGACGACGACGACGGCGTCTTTCCAAGTTCCCCCGACCACGATTCCAATGTTTTACCAGGTGTCGGCCTATGGGCTGTTCGGCAAAATCGCCGGTCCGTTCCCGACGATTCCCCACCCGGCTTACACCGAACCTTTCTCGCCGCACAGCGTTCTCCACTACACGGAAGACGCCCCGGCCAGCCTGAAGCCTTACCTCGTATGGCACCCGGTTCCCGGCGCTGTCTGCTATGAGCTGGAGATTCTTTCCGAACCGCCGGAAACCGAAGGCGACGTCAAACTCTCGGACAAGTACAATCTTTTTGACACGCAGCGCGTCTATACCAACGGCTACCAGGCCGACCTGACGGAGTGGAAGAACCGCCGTGAACTGTATTGGCGTGTCCGTGCCCTGACACTGGAAAAGAAACCCATCGGCGAATTTTCCCGCGCGGAAAGAATCGTCGTCGACCCGTCGGCTCCGGTTCCCGACGCACCGCTGATCAATACCTTCGTGCAGATGCCCGACAATTACCCGCTTCTCTATCCGGTCTATCAGTGGATTCCGATGAACGGCGTCCTCCGTTACGAAGTCGAGCTCATGTATTCGCCGCCGGAGGAAAAGTACGCGAAAACGCCGCCTCCCGACCGCGAATGGTATCGTATCGCCAACGACTCCTTCAGCTGCTACGACGAATACAAGCGCCAAGATCCGGGAGACTACTATTGGCGCGTCCGGGCAATCGACGAGAACGGCAACACCATCGGGCGCTATTCGGAAACGGCTTCGTTCTATGTGCCGGAAACGAAAGGACGTCCCTACGCGGCTGCCTTCGGCGACAGCATCACCCACGGCGGCGGCGCGATTTCCTACTCGCCCGCGAACCGCGAATACGACTATATGACTTATCTTGATTTTCCTGCCATGAATCTCGGGCAGAGCGGGGACCGGTCGCGGGAATCAGCGCTCCGTTTCGATGAGGACGTACTCCCCTATCGCCCTTACAACCTGATTATCCTGACGGGCTCCAACGATTTGCGCTCCGACCGTCCGGCGGAGGAAATCATCAACGATCTGGCAACCATCCGGGACAAATGCACGGCAAACGATATCCGCCCGATTTTCCTGACGCTGATGCCAATCCATCCAAAAAACATTTATACGGCGTTCCGGACGGAAACGAGCGACGGCTGGCGTGCCAAGCTCTCGAAAATCAACGCGTTCATCCGAAAGCAGGAGTATTACATCGATTTGGAGCCGTACTTCTACGACAACACAAAAACGCAGCTTGACGCCACGCTGGCCATCGACGGCCTTCATCCCGACATTCTCGGAAAAATGCTGATGGCGGAGATTATCAACGCGAACCGAAGCCTGTTCCGTGAACCGTAACGAACCACCATCAAGAAAATCTCGAAAAAAACTTGCAATCGTCCCAACGCTATGATAATATATCATTGCTGTTTTGAAAGAGTTTAAGACTATTACTTCGTGCAAGGAGGTGTATCATAGATGGCACATGTTTGTGAGATTTGCAACAAGGGGCCGATGAGCGGTATGAACGTCGCCCATTCCCACTTGAAGACGAAGCGTCGCTGGTATCCGAACATCCAGCGCGTACGCGCCATTGTGGACGGCGAGGTGAAGCGCGTCAACGTCTGCACGCGTTGCCTGCGCTCCGGAAAAGTCCAGCGCGCAATCTGATCTTGGACAAAAAAGTGAGTGCTATGAGGAATCAAGTTCTTCATAGCACTCTTTTTTATTTTTTTTTGCTACCCGTTTCCCCGACGAAAGGATGGCTTCCATCGGACAGACCAGCACGCAAAGATGACAGCCTACGCAACGCTTCAGGTCGAGGATCGGGCGGCGATTCTCGTTCAGCCGGATGGCCTGATGACCGCCGTCGAAGCAGGAGATTTCGCATCGTCCGCAGCCGATGCAAGCGTTCCTGTCAAACTTCGGATAAACGATTGTGTCCCGCTCCAGCGCGTCCGTCGATTCGCTGACGAATTCCAGTCCCTCGCCGACGATTTCCCGCACGTTTTTGATTCCCTTTTCCTTCAGATAATAATTCAGCCCCGATTTCAGATCGTCGATAATCCGATATCCGTACTGCATCACCGCCGTGGTAATCTGTATGGAGCGGGCTCCCATCAAAAGGAACTCCAGCGCGTCCACCCATGTCTCCACGCCGCCCATGCCGCTGATATACATGTCGGACAGCGCAGGATTGCGCCCCATTTCGGAGATAAACCGTAGCGCGATCGGGCGGACAACATTGCCGCTGTACCCGCCCACAGCGGACATGCCATGCACCGCCGGAGAGGAAATATAGGTGTGCGGATTGATTTCCATGACACTCTTGATTGTATTGATGGCAGAAACGCCGCTCGCCCCGCCGCGCATTGCCGCCTCCGCCGCCGGGCTCATGGCATCCACGTTCGGCGTCAGCTTCGCCAGAATCGGAATCTTCGCGCCGCGACGCGCCGCGGCAGTGAATCGCTCCACAAGCTCGGGATTCTGGCCGATGGCCGAACCCAGCACCTCGTCCATCATGTTCGGACAGGAAAAATTCAGCTCGATGACGTCCGCGCCGTTTTCCTCGCACTGCCGCGCCAATCCGCCCATTCCGCATCATCCCGCCCCATCAATGAGGCGACGATCACCTTGTTCGGGTACGCCTTTTTCAGTCTGCGGAACGTCGCCAGATTCTCCGACACGCTGTGAACCGAAAGCTGCTCAATGTTCTTGAAACCGATAATCGCGCCGCCTTCGCCCTTGATGGCGGAATAGCGCGGCGACGCTTCATGAATCTCGAATGCGCAGATCGTCTTGAACGTCGCGCCCGCCCAACCCGCTTCAAAGGCTCTCGCACACTTATCGTAAGTGCTGGCAACCACGGAAGAAGAAAGCAGGAACGGATTTTCCAACCAGACACCGCAAATATCGGTTTCCAGCGCAGTTTCATCCTCAGGCAGCACAGAATCGAGGCAGGGCTTTACTTCCTTCGCCAGTCTCGAGATCAACCGCCGGATTGGCACCTTTTCCGCCTTCACGCAGGCGCGTTCGCAGGGCGCGTCGCATCCGGCGCAGGAATTTCCTTCGGGGAGCGAAGCGGCGGCGCAAACTTCATTATGCATCCATACGCTCCGCAAAATGCTTTCGGGGAAAACCTGACGGGGACAAGCGGAATCACAGGGCGCGTTCCCGCAAAAAACGCATCCGTGCAAGTCCTGCCGCGGGATCATTCTGCGCAAGATCATAACGAAACCTCCTTGCATAGTCTCGCTTATTTTATGTTATCAGTATGATATACAACAGTCAATTTGGCAAGCCCCGAAATCACAAAAAGACCGTTCCAAATCGGAATCGGTCTTTTTTGCGGCTGCATCAACCTTCGTCATGTATGCTATGCAGCAATTTGTAGAGTATCCTGTAAAGCGTTTCCGCTTCCTCTTTTGACAACGGGGATTTTGCCGCCATGCAGCGGGGCACGCTTTCCGCGTCTTTGCGCAGCGCTTCCCCCTTCGCCGTCAGGCTGACGATCACGCATCGCTCGTCCTCCGGGCAACGTTCGCGGACGAGATACCCTTTCGCTTCCATTTTTTTCAAGAGCGGCGTCAACGTGCCGGAATCGAGATACAAGCACTCGCCCAGCTCCCGGACGCTCTTTTTCTTTTCCTCCCAAAGCACCATCATCACGAGATACTGGGTATAAGTGAGGTTCAGCGCGGAAAGCGGCTCATGGTACGCCTTGATGACTTCCCGTGCGCAGGCGTAAATCGGGAAACAGAGCTGGCTGCGGAGAAGCAGCATGTCCCCGCATCCACCGAGACTTGCCGCCTCGCCGCTCACAGCAGCGCCTCGATGGCCTTCGCCATCGCCTTCGGCGTGGTGGTCGGTTCAAAACGCTCCACGACATTCCCTTCGCGGTCGATCAGGAATTTCGTGAAATTCCATTTGATGGAATCCCCTTCCAGATATTCGGGGAAATTCTTTTGCAGCGCCTCCATCAGCGGCTTCGCCACCGGATGGCTCTCGTCGAAGCCCTTGAATCCCTTTTCCTTCGTCAGATACTTGAACAGCGGCTGCGCCGTCTCGCCGCGGACGTCGCCTTTCGCGAAGACGGGGAAGGTCACGCCGTAATTCAGGCGGCAGAAGGTCTGCACCTCCTCGTCCGTGCCCGGCTCCTGCGCCGCGAACTGGTTGCAGGGAACCCCGAGAATCACGAGGCCGCGGTCGCCGTAAGTTTTGTAAAGCTCTTCCAGTTCCTCGTACTGCGGGGTGAATCCGCACTTGCTGGCCGTATTCACGATCACGAGAACCTTGCCTTTGTACTCCGAAAGAGAAATTTCCTCTCCCTTGCTGTTCTTCGCCGAAAAATCATATACGCTCATGTTTGTTTCTCCTTCCTTTATTTCCTGTGGTTGCACCACCGTATCCCCCGAATTCGCCGACAGCCCCGCCGGGACAATGGCGAAAAAAGCCAAGGCCGCCGCAAAAGCCGCAACCGCGCGTTTCATCCTGCAATCCCCAGCAGCGCGTCAATCTTCGCCTTATCAAAGCCGAGTACATAATCCTTGTCGTTCGCCGTGATGACCGGCACCATCAGATCGCCGGAAAGCTGCTGGCAAGCCACGCGCGCCGCCTCATCCTCCTCGATGTTCAGATCCTGATACTCAACGCCTTTCGACTCCAAATACTTCTTCGCTTTCACGCACCAGGGGCAGGACGTCATCGAATACACTTTTACCATTTTGTTTTCCTCCTTCAGATTTTACAATGTAATTTTTTGCGGTAAGCAATTCTTACTTTCATACTTTCTTATTTTTTGATTTTCTTACTTGATTTTTTCTTGTCGTTTTCCAGCGAGCGCAGATAACGCACCGCTTCCAGCGCCGCCACCGTGCCGTCCGCCGCTGCCGTGGTGAGCTGACGGATTTCCTTTGTACGGACGTCGCCCGCCGCGAACACGCCGTCGAGATTGGTCCGGCAGTCCTCGCCTGCGACGATATTGCCCGCCTTGTCCAGCTTCACCTGGTCGGCGAACATCGCCGTGTTCGGCTCGACGCCGATATTGACGAATACCGCGTCAATGGGCAGTTCTTTCGCTGTCTCCGCTTTCCTATCAAAGAGTGTCGCCGCCGTCAGCTTCGTATCGCCGGACAAAGCCCTCGGCTCGGTCTGGAGCAATATCTCCACATTCTTGTGACTGCGCAGCCGCTCAACGGAAGCCTTGTCCGCCCGAAGCTCCGACCGCTGGATCAGATAAAGCTTCGACGCCAGCTTGGAAAGGTACTCCGCCGCATCCACCGCCGCGTTGCCGCCTCCGATGACCGCCACCGTTTTCCCCGCGTACGCCTGCCCGTCGCAAAGCTCGCAATAATGGACGCCGCGGCCCTCGTAACGATCCGCTTCCTTCAAAGACAACTTGCGGCGCTTCATACCCGTGGCGAGAATCACCGCCGCTGCCTCATAGACAGCCCCTTCTGTTTCGACGATCTTGGGCTGCGAGGAAAGTTCCACGCGCACAATCGGGTCGAACTCGTCCACGACGGCGCCGAATTTTTCCGCCTGCGTCTGCACGGCGGAAATCAATTCGCCGCCGCCGATGCCCGGAATCCCAGGATAGTTCTCGATGTCCGCCGCGTTCGCAATCTGA
The DNA here is from genome assembly GCA_902778455.1 of uncultured Selenomonadaceae bacterium. GTDB lineage: Bacteria > Bacillota > Negativicutes > Selenomonadales > Selenomonadaceae > RUG12372. The sequence continues at coordinate 62,933 of CACYXR010000012.1, forward strand.
CCGCCGACCAACTCCGATTCCAGGACAAGAACGGAAAGTCCGCTCCGTCCGGCGTAAAGCGCCGCCGTCAACCCTGCCATGCCTGCGCCGATAATCACGACATCGCGCTTCTGACGTTTCTTTGCCATTACCTCACCTCATTTCATAAAATTAAATTGTATAAAATTGATTTTGTATTTTGATTGTACACAATTAAATTTGATATGTCAATAAGTAAATAAAAAATTTTTGAACGAAAAAAGAGCAGCCCGTCGCCGAGCCGCTCTCGCTTGGTGCAAACACATTCACACATTATCTTTTCAAAACAAGGATCTCACCGAATGAAATGCGTCGCAATCTGCTCCTCTTTTTTCGGCAGGCCGAATTTCTCCTTGCCGAGCGCGATGCTCTTCATCAGGAACGTCATATTCCGCGCCAACGTCCTCATCGTCTGCAGCCCTTCCGCGTCTTTTTCCGCTTCCCCCGGCACGAGCCCATGAACACTGTTCCAATATTGACTCGACGCAACAGGCATGCCGCTGATCGTGAAATACTTGTTCATCTCGTCAAAAGTCGCCGAGCAGCCGCCGCGCCGCGCGACGACCACAGACGCGCCGACCTTCATCGACTTATCAAAGGACGCGCTGAAAAACAGACGGTCCATGAACGCAACCAGCGTCGCGTTCGCCGAGGCATAATAAACCGGCGTGCCAACCACCAGTCCGTCCGCCGCCTCGAACAACGGCGCAGCCTCGTTCACCACATCGTCGAATACGCATTTCCCTTTTTCCCTGCACGAGCCGCAGGCCACGCAGCCGCGAACCACTTTGCTGCCAACCTGCAAGAGTGTCGTCTCCACGCCCTCCGCCTCGAAAACCTTTTGCATTTCCGCCAGCGCCGTTGCCGTATTCCCGTTCGGATGCGGAGAACCGTTAACCATAAGCACCTTCATTATCCTGTCCCCTTTCTTTCAAACTTCAATATTATTATATCATACGACAGCAAAGCCTTGTCATTTTTTCTGAAAGCGGTATAATGAAAGCAAGAACACCATGCAATGAGAGGAGGTCGGTTGTTATGTCGCCGAAACCCACAAATTGCGCAGGATGCGGCAAGCTCTTCCTGAATCCCGGAACGGGAAAATATTGTCCCGCCTGCAAACAGAAGCATGAGAAACAAATGGACGAAATCGCCGCCTATGTGCGCGATAATCCGCGTTCCAGCGTGGACGAAATCTGCACCGCCCTCGAGGTAAAAAAATCATTGGTCATCGACATGCTCCGCTCCGGCCGCCTTGAGGAAATTAATATCAACATCAAATATCCCTGCGCCGCCTGCGGAAAAAAGATCAGTCACGGCCGATACTGCAAAGCGTGCGGCAAAAAAATCACCGGCGAAATCGCGGCAAGTCTCCGACGCGTCCGAAAAAACGCCGAAAACCAAAAAATCAAGAAGGGCGTTTATTCAAAGGATCAATGGATGGACAACTAAACAAGTATTCAACAAACAAAGCCGCCTGTCTGACAGGCGGCTTTGTTTGTTCTACCATCGCCCCACCTGCCCCGAACCCAGTATAACCGCGCCGAAAACCGCCGCGCCGCTCGAGCTCGTCTCCGTCGTCTCCGGCACCGCCGCCGAAAGCGTATAGGGCGTATCCACAAGATACGCCATCACTACCACGGCGTCGTCCTTGAATTTCTTGAAATCCTTGCGCGCAATTTCCGCCTTGTAGACAACCTCTCCCTGCGGGGCAATCGTCGAACTGGTCAGCGCCTGCGTGAAAGCTATCCCATCCGACCAGCGCCAGAGCACCCGCCCTCGCTTATCCAGTACGAGGAATTCATATTCCTGCCCGGTGCTGTGCTCGACGGTAAAAGGAGTGTCGGAACCGTTTGACACGCGGAACTCCAGCAAAAGCCGTCCGCTTTTCTTCTGAACCGTCAACTCATGGACGAGCTTGTCCATGGTAAACGACGCAAAGCTCTCTTCCGCCCCGCTCGTCCGCGAATATCCGCCGCCCCCCACCGGCACATAGACGCCGATCTCGCCGCCGAAATCGGCGCTGGCCGTACCGAAAGCGGAAAATGCAAAAACGATTCCCAAAAGGCCCCTGCAAAGCATCTTTTTCATATCGACTCATTCCTTCCTTACAAAAGAAACGCCACGCCGCATATTTGCAGCGCGGCATTTCCGCTTATGCTTCATCAATATTTATCGTCCCGTTTAGCGATTTTTTCCTGCACCATCGCAAGGAACTCGTCCGCCTTCATCGTCGCGGAATCCTTTTCGCCGTACTTCCTGACGTTGACCGTACCGTCGGCCACCTCCTGATCGCCGACCACCAGCGCGTAAGGAATCTTCTTGACCTGCGCCTCGCGAATCTTGTAGCCCATCTTCTCGTTCCGCGCGTCCACCTCGACGCGAATGCCCTGATCAAAGAGCTTTTTCTTCAATTCATAGGCGTAATCATGGTGCTTGTCCGTGATCGGCAGGATCTTCACCTGTACAGGAGCGAGCCAGACCGGGAACGCGCCCGCGTAATTCTCGATCAGGATGCCGATGAAGCGCTCGATGCTGCCGTAAACGACGCGGTGCAGCATGATCGGGCGGTGCTTCTGCCCGTCTTCGCCCACATAGGTCAAATCGAACTTCTCCGGCAGCATCATGTCGAGCTGGATTGTGCCGCACTGCCAGGTACGCCCGATAGAATCCTTGATATGGAAGTCGATCTTCGGCCCGTAGAACGCGCCGTCGCCCTCGTTGATGATATATTTGAGCCCGCGATGTTCCAGTGCGTTTTGGAGCGCCGCCGTGGCTTTTTCCCATACCTCATCGGAGCCCATGGAGTTCTCCGGCCGCGTGGAAAGCTCCGCCGTATAGGTCAGGCCGAAAGTCGAATAGACCTCGTCAAACAGATCGATGGTCGTCTGAATTTCACCTTCGACTTGATCGAGCGTCATAAAGAGGTGCGCGTCGTCCTGCGTGAAGTTCCGCACACGGAACAGCCCGTGCAGTGCGCCGGAAAGCTCATGGCGATGGACGAGGCCCAGCTCGCCGAGGCGGAGCGGCAGGTCGCGGTAGCTGCGCGGCTGCGTCGCGTAAACCAGCATACCGCCCGGGCAGTTCATCGGCTTGATCGCGTAATCGAGATCGTCGATCTGCGTGAAATACATATTTTCCTTGTAATGGTCCCAATGGCCGGAGGTCTCCCAAAGCTTGCGGTTCAGGATCATCGGCGTCTTGATCTCCTGATACCCGTAGCGGCGATGTACCTCGCGCCAGTAATTGATCAGTTCGTTGCGGATGACCATGCCGTTCGGATGGAAGAACGGGAATCCAGGCCCCTCCTCGTGCAGGCTGAACAAATCAAGCTCTTTGCCGAGCTTGCGATGATCGCGCTTCGCGGCCTCCTCCAGCATCGTCAGGTATGCGGCCAGGTCTTCCTTTTTCTCAAAGGCCGTACCGTAAACACGCTGGAGCATCTTATTGTGCTCGTCGCCGCGCCAATATGCGCCTGCAACGCTCTGGAGCTTTACCGCCTTGACCTTGCCGGTGGAAACGACGTGCGGCCCCGCGCAGAGATCGACGAAGTCTCCCTGCTCGTAAAGGGAAATCAGCGCGTCCTCAGGCAGGTCGTTGATCAGTTCGACCTTATAGCTCTGTCCCTTTTCCTCGAACAGCTTCAGCGCGTCGGCGCGGCTGATTTCCTTGCGCACCATCGGAAGATTCTGCTTGACGATACGCTCCATCTCCTTCTCGATGTCGCGCAAATCCTCGTCAGTCAACCGCTTCTCCATGTCGATATCATAGTAGAAACCGTTCTCGATGGCCGGGCCGATGGCGAACTGAACCTTCTCTCCATACAAATGCTGGATTGCCTGCGCCATGATATGAGACGCCGTGTGGCGGAACGCCCAGCGCCCGTCTGCGTCCTCGAATGTCAGAAACTCCACCGCTCCGTCTTTTTGAAGCGGCGTCGTCAGATCGACGGTCTTGCCGTCCAGCTTCGCCGCCAGCACTTTCTTCGCAAGGCTGTTGCTGACGCCCTTGACAAACTCCTGCACTGTCGTCCCCTCGGCAACCTCGCGGACGCTTCCATCTTTCAACGTAATTTTCAACATAAACTCATCCCTTCCGTTTTTGTAAGTCGCCCCCACCCGTAAAACGGGTGGCTCGGGACGCGGGCTATAAGCCCGCACTACTAGGCCAGCGTCTCAAGGCGCTGGCTTTCGCTTTGCTCAAG
>CACYXR010000013.1 GCA_902778455.1 uncultured Selenomonadaceae bacterium
CTCGAAGGCGTAGCATCGCTACGTCGAGAGGGATTTGACAACGACAGTCGGAAAAAGACCCGGCAGAGGCGCGGAGGGACTTATTCAGTGGTTCCTTAATGCATACTCCAAAAGAGAAAACAAAAAAGCGGCGATCGGAAATCCAATCGCCGCAAGACTCTTCAAAGATGGTGCGCTCGGCGGGAGTCGAACCCACGCTTTCAGCTCCGGAGGCTAACGTCCTATCCACTGGACTACGAGCGCAAACAATCAGCGTGTGTAATTATAGCATGAATCTATCGGCTTGTCCAATTTTGTTGGATTGTTTTTTATGCGGTGTTTATTATCGGTACTTCTTGGCAAAGCGCGGAGAAAGTGGTAAACTTTTGCGTGATTGTATTTATAATGAAGCTTTGGGAGTGTGTCTTTGGTGTTTGAATTGGAAGTTAAGTGTACGTTTGACGCGGCGCATCGGGTGGAAGGGTATCCGGGGAAATGCGACCGCCTGCATGGGCATACTTGGACAATTGCGGCGAAGATACAGGGGAAGGAACTGGACAGCCTGGGGATGCTTGTCGATTTCAAATTGCTGAACCAGGCGTTGAAGGACGTTGCGGCAACCCTTGACCATCAATGGTTGAATGAGCTTCCCGTGTTCGAGGGCAAGAATCCGACGGCGGAAAATATTGCGCAGTATGTGTATCGGACCATGGGAGCAAATGAAATATTCCGGCAGGGGAGAGTGCGCCTTGCCGAGGTACTGGTCTGGGAGTCCGCGCATTCAGCGGTACGGTATTTTGAGGAAACGTAAGGATGACGGACCATCTGATCGAGATTTTTTCCTCGGCGCAGGGCGAAGGGCCGTATATCGGCTGCCGTCAGGTTTTCGTTCGTTTTGAGGGATGCAATCTCAAATGCCGTTATTGCGATACGGAGCACGCAATCGGAAGCCATCCTTTTTGCACAGTGGAAACGCTATGCTCGGAGGAGCCGGAGGTTTCCGCGCCCAATCCCGTTTCCGTTGCGGGGGCGGCAGGATATATCCGGCGTCTTTTAGATGCGGCGCCGCATCATTCGGTGAGTTTTACCGGCGGCGAGCCGCTTTTGCACGCCGATTTTATCGCGGCGGTGGCGGAGCGGATTTCCGCGCGGTTTTTTCTGGAGACGAACGGAACGCTTGTCGACGAACTTAAAAAAGTGATTCCGTATGTCGATATTGTCAGTATGGATGTCAAGCCGCCCAGCGCGGCGGGGGAATCGCTTTGGGACCGTCATCGCGAGTTTTTGGCGACGGCGGCAGAAAAAGACGTTTATGTCAAGCTTGTGGTTACGGCGGATCTGACGGCGGAGGAGATGTCCGATACCTGTCGCCTGATTGCGGATGTACGGGAGGATATTCCTCTGATTTTGCAGCCGGTGACGCCCAAGGGCGGATGTGTTCCGCCGAAAGCGGAGGCGCTTCTGCGAATGCAGGAGCAGGCGCTTTGCGTACTGCGCGACGTCCGATTGATTCCACAGGCGCATAACATGATGGGGATACGATGAACGACGGGGGAGAGCCTAAGTCTATGGAGCAAAACGGCATAAAAAACGCTTCCCTTCGTTTGTGGGAAGCGATCGAGAAAACATTTGCCGAGCATACGGGTTTTCTTTTTTTGCTTTTTTTCTTCAATTATTTTACGATGGCGTGGTCGCTGGCGTTGAAGGGAGAGCTTGCTCTCTTGGTTTCCTGCGGTCTGGCGCTTTTCTTTTGTTTTGTGCTTTTGACGGCGGCGTTGCGCCGGTTTCTTTCCGATGCGTGGCTTTCACGTGTGAAAACGGCGTTTCTTGCCGTTTCGTTCCTGTTTTTCGTCGTGGAATCGTTTGTCATGCACACTTATCAGGCGTTGATTGGCGCGGGTATTGTCAATTCCGTGCTGGAGACGAACCGAAAGGAAGCCGTTGAGTTTTTGCAGATGTATGTGACTTGGCGGGAGCTGGCGGCGGTTTTCGCCGGGAGTGTCGTGATTCTCGGTGCATGGCGTTATCTGCGAAAATTCTCTCTTCCGGAAGCCGGAAAGCGTGCGCTCTGCAAAGGCCTGATGGCGGCGGGGCTGGTTTCGCTTGCTTATGTGCTGCCGTATTACGCGGAATTTTTTGCCTGCAATTTGCTGCCTGTTGCCCGCATTGTCGGCGCGACGTCGTTGGCGATTGAAAATGCGATTGCCTATCATCGGCTGGCGGACGCTATCGACACGAAAATCGATCTTACGGAAAACAACAGCGAAATCAAAAATATCGTGTTTATTCTCGGCGAGTCGACGAATCGGAACCATATGCATTTGTATGGGTATTATTTGCCCAATACGCCGTATCTCGACGAGCTGCAGGCGAAGGGCGAGATTGTCGCATACAGCGACGTGATCAGCCCGCATTCGACGACGGTGGAGGTTTTGAGCGAGTTGTTCACGTTTTGCGATTACGAGTCGGAAAAGCCTTGGTATGAATACCATAATTTCATCGACGTGATGAATGCCGCCGGATATCGGACGCATTGGCTGTCCAATCAGGAAAGCTCCGGCATGTGGGGCAACGTCGCCCAGCTTTACGCGAATCACAGTACAATGCACAAATTCACGCGTCTTCGGGATTCACTGGAGGATTCGGGTATTCTCGATGAGGAACTGTTCCCGATTTTGGACGAAGCGCTTACCGAGGCGTCGCCGGACAAGAATTTCTATGTGCTGCACTTGATGGGCGGACACGGGTTGTATTACAACCGTTATCCGTACTCGTTCCATAAGTTCAAGGCAGGGGATATCCGGCTCCAGATCGGCGAGCATTTCCGGGAAATCGTGGCTCAGTACGACAATGCGCTATATTATAACGATTATATCGTAAGCGAGATCATCAAACGTTTCCGTGACAAGGAGGCGCTGGTGATTTACGTGCCGGATCACGGCGAAGCGGTATATGATGAGGGCGGCAGTATCGCCGGGCATCTGGAGGAAAATCCGGACCGCCATATGATTGAGATTCCCGTGATTTTTTGGGCGTCAAAACAATTTCGGGATAAGTACCCGGAAAAATGGGAAGCCATCGAGGAAGCGGCTGATCGTCCGTATCGGACGGATGACATGATCCATACGCTGATGGACCTGGCCGATATCAAGACTGCGGAATGGAATCCGGCAAAGAGCGTCATTAACGATGATTTCGACGCGTCCAGACCGCGCTTCTTCGGTGACGAAAACTACGACACGCAGATTCGCGGGAAATAATATAAGGGATAATTATTCCTTCATAAAATGTTCGTAGCTTTCCCGCATTTCCTGCCGGCTCTTGGCGGCGGGCCACAGGCGGTTCATTTCGCTTGTACCGTTTTCGCCGCTTTTCCGCAGGGCGGCGGCCAGATGGTCGTAAATCAGCGGATTATTATCGGTCAGGTCGGCTACGAGCCGCTTGACTGTTTCCCGCTTCGTTTTTCCGTTGATGGGGCAGGGGGATTTGACCGGCTGCATTCCGTGATATTGAATTGCTTCGATGATTTCCCGCTCCCGAAGGAAGATAAGGGGGCGGATTACGGTCAGGTTGCTGCGGTCAAGGTATGTTTTCGGCTGGAAGGTGCCAATCTGCCCGGAGTACAGAAGATTCAGGAGCAATGTTTCCACGGCGTCGTCGTTATGGTGCGCATAGGCCACTTTGTTGCATTGATGCTCGCTGGCGTAACGGTTGATTGCTCCGCGTCGGAAAAAGGCGCAGGTGAAGCAGGGCGCGTTTTTCGGCTCGCTTCGGATGACGCCGGCGATATCGACTTTGTGGATCTCATGAGGAATTCTTAGCGACGCGCAGAAGAGGGAAAGTTCTTTCGTGTCGAAGGCATTGTCGAACATCGGGTCGATGGTCAGCGCGCGCAGGGAAAATTTTTGCTTTGTTCGTTCGCGCATCATTGCCAGCGCGTATGTTAAAAGCAGGCTGTCCTTGCCTCCGGATAGTCCAATCAGGATTTGGTCGCCTCGCTCGATCATTTCAAATTCAACGATGGCGCGCATGATTTTGCTGAAATACGATTGCGGCAGATGAAATTGCATTTAGGACACTTCCTTTTCTGTCTTTCCATTATATCCCATATAGAAAAAAGTTGTTAGTTGAAAAAGTTGTGTTATAATATAAAAGTGCCAAAAAATGAATTATAGGGCTTAAAATAATATAATTTTTTGTTGCACTGTCTTATTAAGGAAGGGTTGCGTTGGGAAAGGAACTGCGTGGGGGATACACAACCGGCGCCTGTATGGCGGCTGGGGTCAAAGCCGCGCTTTTGTACCGCGCGGGCGAATACTGTGAACGGTTGACATTGGCCGCATTGGACGGCACAATGCTGGAGATTCCCGTCAAGGAAGTCCGGGAAACGGAGGATGGGATTCGTGCGGAGATTGTCAAGGACGCGGGGGACGACCCCGACATCACGAACGGCGCGTCGGTGTTCACGACAATCCGGGACCTTCCCGAAGGCAGCGGCATCGTGTTCCGCGCGGGCGAGGGAATCGGCACGGTGACGAAGGCGGGGCTTTCGCTTCCCGTAGGCAGTCCGGCTATTAACCCGGGGCCTCGGCGATTGACAGAAAATGTAGTTCATGAGCTTTTGGGCGATGACGCGTCGCTCGAAGTTACGGTTTCGATTCCGGCGGGCGTGCAGCTCGCTCAGAAGACATTGAATCCTATCTTGGGCGTTGTCGGCGGCATTTCCGTAATCGGTACGACCGGGGTGCTTCGTCCTATGTCGGAGGAAGGCTTCAAAAATTCGCTGTTGCCGCAAATTGACGTCGCGAAAGCGGCGGGTTACGATACGCAGATTTTCGTGCCCGGAAAGATCGGCGAGAATATCGCTGTGAAGTTTGGGCTGCCCCAAGAGGCGATTGTGCAGACCAGCAATTTCATCGGCTTCATGCTGGACGCGGCGGCGGAGAAAAAGCTGAAACGGGTGTTGTTGTTCGGACATCTCGGCAAGCTGGCGAAGGTGGCGGCAGGCGTTTTCCATACCCACAACCGTGTCGGCGACGGTCGTCTGGAAGCGATGGCAGCTTATGCGGCAGCGGAAGGATTGCCGGCGGAAGGCGTTCGGCGCGTTCTAGCGGCGACGACGACTGAGGATGCGATGCCGGTGATTGAGGAATACGGCTTGACAAAGGTTTATGATATTTTGGCAGAGCGCGCGTCGCTTCGATCGGAGCGCCATGTATTCGGCGAGCTGACGGTGGGCACGGTGATGGTGACGCTGAAAGGTGAGCTTCTCGGCATGGACGGTCATGCACGGGAGATTGGAAGGGATTTTCATTGGAGCATAAAATAATCGTGGCGGGTATCGGACCGGGACACCCCGACTATGTTTTGCCCGCCGCGCTCCGTGTGATTCGGGAAGCGAAGGTGCTGGTCGGCGGCAGCCGCGCCCTTTCGGATTTCGCGGGCGAAGGGCAGCGGACCATGACAATCCGCGGCGACATTCCGGCGGTGCTGGCGTTTATCCGAGAGGCGCTGTCGGAAAGCAGTGTGGTCGTGATGGTTTCAGGGGATCCCGGCTATTATTCGCTGCTTGACGCGCTCAGACGCGAATTTGACGAGGATTGCCTTTCCGTGATTCCGGGAATCAGCTCCGTGCAGTTCGCTTTTGCGCGGCTTGCGCTTCCGTGGCATGACGCGAGTCTTTTGAGCTTCCACGGCAGGCGGCCTTCCGATGCGGAGCTGGCTTATGCCCCGGGGCGTATCATTGGTATGCTGACCGATACGAAAAACAGTTCCCGAACAATCCCTGAACTTTTGATAGAAATGGGCTGGCCGGAAGACGCACAAGCAGCGATTTGCTCGCGCCTTTCCTATGAGGATGAGCGTATCGTCAGGACGACGCTGGCCGGGGCAGTTACGGAAAAAGAAGAGACGCATTGCGTGATGGTGGTGATAGGCTGATGGCCGGGCTGGGTATTGAGGACGAAGCGTTTATTCGCGGCAAGGTGCCGATGACAAAGCAGGAAATCCGCGTATTGACGATGGTAAAGGCGCGAATTTCCCCGACGGACGTCGTATGGGACGTGGGCGCGGGCACCGGTTCGATGTCGGTGGAGGCGGCGTTGCTGGCAAATCACGGCCAGGTTTATGCAATAGAGCGAAATTCCGAAGGCGTCTCGTTGATTGAAAAGAACAAGGAAAAATTCGGCGTCAGGAATCTGACGGTTGTCGAAGGGGAAGCGCCGGACGCTTTGAAAGGGCTTCCCGATTGCAATGCCGTTATTATCGGCGGAAGCGGCAGCCATTTATCCGATATAATCGACGAAATATCCGCCCGACTAAAAAAAGGCGGGCGTGTCGTGATTAACTGCATCACAATCCAGACCTTGGCATCAGCTCTCGATTATCTGCGGACGCACGAAGGGGATTTTTCCTATGAGGCGATACAGGTGCAGATCAACCGCCTGCAGGCGGTGGGCGCCTACGATATGGCAAAGGCGATCAACCCGATTTACATTGTGACGGGAGAAAAGAAATAACCATTTATATATCAGGAAATATATTTAGGGGGAAAACAGAGAATGCAGGTATTTATTGTCGGCGCGGGGCCCGGAGATCCCGAACTCATCACGGTCAAGGGGCAGCGGCTTCTCAAGGAGGCGGACGTCATCATTTACGCGGGCTCGCTTGTCAATCCCGACGTGCTGAAGGTCGCCAGGAAAGACGCGGAGATTTACAATTCCGCTACAATGACGCTGCCGGAGGTCATCGACAAGATCACCGAGTCCGTGGAAAAGGGAAAAATGGTGGTACGCCTGCATACCGGCGATCCGGCGATTTACGGCGCGATACAGGAGCAGATGGACGAGCTTAAAAAACGTAATATCGAGTTTGAGGTCGTGCCCGGCGTCAGTTCGTTCCTTGCGACGGCGGCGGCGCTGAAGCAGGAATACACGCTGCCAGACATTTCCCAGACAATCATCATTACCCGGGACGAAGGCAGGACACCGGTGCCGAAGCGGGAGAGCCTGAAGAGCCTCGCAGCGCATCAGGCCACGATGTGCATATTCCTCAGCGTCCACATGATCGAGGACGTTGTCAGGGAACTGATTGCGGGCGGTTACGACAAGACGACGCCGATTGCCATCGTGCACAAGGCGACCTGGCCGGATCAGAAGGTGATTCGTGCGACGCTGGAAACTATCGCCGATAAGGTGAAGGCGGAAAATATCACGCGAACGGCAATGATCGTTGTCGGCCGCTGCCTTGAGACCGACTATTCGCTGTCGCGGCTATACGCGCCGGAATTCAGTCATATGTTCCGCGCCGCTTCCAAATGAGATGCGCCGTTTTTGCCGCGACGCGTCGCGGTGTTGGATCGGCGATTCGACTGAAAGACGGTCTCGCATCCGACGCCGTCGATATTTTCTTGAAGGACGGGCGGGAAGCGGAGGTTCCGGCGAAGCGATTTTCCAAGCTTGCCGACGCCGTGGCGGAAGCCTTCCGACAATATGACGCTCTGATTTTTTTCATGGCGGCGGGTATTGCCGTGCGCATGATTGCGCCGCATCTCAAAAGTAAATTGACCGATCCTGCGGTGCTGGTGGCCGACGAGCGGGGCGGGCATATCATCAGCCTGCTTTCGGGGCATGTGGGTGGAGGAAACGGCTTGACGCGGCGGGTGGCCGACTGTCTCGGAGGGATTCCGATTATTACGACGGCGACAGACGTCAATGGCTTGACTTCGCCTGACGCTTTGGCGGCAGAACTCGGCTTGCGCCCCGTGCCGAAGCCGATGATCCAGGAGATAAGCGGTGCTCTCCTGGAAGGGAAAGACGTGTTGTACGCCATTGATGAACAGCTTCCGCGGCATGATTTTTTCGAAAGCGCACTTTCCAAGAGAGGTATTCCCGTCGCACGAATATCTGCATCGGATGCGCTGGCGGCGAAAGGACGCACAGTGTTCATTACAGCCGATGAATCGCTGCGCTCGGAGCAGCTGCTTTGTCTCGTGCCTCGACGACTGATTGCAGGTATGGGATGTCGCCGCGGAGTACCGAAGGACGTGCTTAAGGCGGCGCTTTCAGATGCCTGCGCACGGATTGGGCAAGAGATTTCGGCGGTTTCGATAATTGCCAGCGCGGCGGTCAAAAAGGACGAGGCGGGGCTCTTGGCTTTGGCGGCGGAGCTCGGCGCCGAGGCGCGTTTTTTTGAAACAGCAGATTTGCAACAAAAGATTGAAGCATACGGGCTTGAAGAGTCCGAGTTCGTTCGGCGGCAGATTGGCGCGGGGAACGTCTCGGAGGCGGCGGCACTTTGCTGTGTGGAGCAGGGCAGGATTGCGCTGCCGAAAACAAAATGGGAGAAAGCGACGGTGGCATTGGTATGGGAAAAATAACGGTTGTCGGCCTTGGCCCCGGCGGGCAGGAGCAGATGACGCCGAAGGCGCTGAAAGCAATCCAGGAGGCTGAGGTCGTCGCGGGTTACACGACGTATATCCGGCTGATCGAGCCGCTTCTGGAAAGTAAAGAAGTCATTGGCACGGGCATGATGCAGGAGGTTGACCGCTGCCGTCTGGCGGTGAAAACGGCGGCGGAAGGCAAAAATACCGTCATGGTGTCCAGCGGTGATTCCGGCGTCTACGGCATGGCCGGACTTGTATTGGAAATTATCCTGCAATACGATGAGGCTGAACGTCCGGAGGTCGATATCGTAGCGGGGCTTTCGGCGGTCAACGCTGCGGCTGCGGTGCTCGGCGCGCCGTTGATGCACGATTTCGCGGTTATCAGCCTCAGCGATCGTCTGACGCCCTGGGAACTGATAAAAAAACGTGCGGCTCTCGCGGCGCAGGGCGATTTTGTCATCGCGCTCTATAATCCGAAAAGCAAGTCCCGGGCAAAGAACATCGACGAGATTCATGACATCCTGCTGCAGTACAAATCGCCGTCCACGCCTGTCGGCATCGTGAAAAACGCTTCGCGTGCCGACGAGCAGAAAATTTTGTCAAACCTGCGGGATTTCACGAAAGAAGACATTGATATGTTCTCGATGGTCATCATCGGGAACAGCAAGACCTTTATACAGGACGGGTGGATGGTTACGCCGCGGGGATATAAAGTATGATTTTTGTTGCGGCAGGAACGCAGGACGGGCGTGAACTGGCCGGTGCGCTGCTCTCGAAAGGTTACCCGGTTACTGCGTCGGTGGTGTCCAGTTACGGCGAAAAACTGCTGGAGCGGTATCCGGGGCTGGGTATTAACGACAGGCCGTTGGACGAGGATGCGTTGAAAGCGTATATCCGCGAACATGATGTCAATCTGTTCGTGGACGCGAGCCATCCTTATGCGGCGAATGTCTCGCAGAACGCAATGGAGGCCTGCCATGCGGCGGGGATTCCGTATATCCGTTACGAGCGGCGGAGCGTGCCTGTCGACTACGAAAATGTATATCCCGTTGAGACTTACGAGGAAGCGGCAAAAGAAGCGGCACGTCTCGGCAAAACGGTTTTTTTGACGACGGGCAGCCGCAACCTGAAAGTTTTCACGTCTTCGGAGGCATTGAAAGGCCATATCGTAATCGCGCGGATTTTGCCGACGGCGAAGGTCTTGTCGGAGTGCGAGGAGCTGGGCTTGACGCCGAAGGAAATCGTCGCATTGCAGGGACCGTTCAGCGAGGAGCTGAATATCGCACTTTACCGCCAATACGGGGCGGAGGTCGTCGTCACGAAGAACAGCGGCGAGATCGGCGGCACCGATACAAAACTGACCGCCGCGCAAAAACTGGGGCTGCCCGTGGTGATGATCGACAGGCCAAAGCTTGATTACGACGTGATTGCCTATACATTTGAAGAGGTTTTGGAATTTGCAAAAGAAAAAATCGGAGGCAGATGAAGCATGGATTTTATCAAACAGCCGATGGATATCGAGAACAAGAGCATGGAAATTATTGCGCCGCATTTGGCGGGGCTGAACCTCAGCGAAGCCGAGACGAAGGTTTATTCGCGCATGATTCACGCCTCCGGCGATGTGGACTACGCGAAGGTGATACGCCTGCACCCGAAGGCCATCGAGGTCACGCAGGAGGCGCTGAAGCGCGGGGCGAACATCTACACTGACGTGGAAATGGTGAGGACGGGCATCAATAAGAAAGCCTTCGGGCGGTACGGCGGGAAAATCGAGTGCCGGGTGGCCGATCCTGAGATTGCCGAGATTGCGAAGCGCGAAGGTATTACGCGCTCGATGGCGGCTATGCGCGCCTTCGGCAAGGATCTGGCCGGTTCCATCATCGCCATCGGCAACGCGCCGACGGCGCTCTTCGAGGTGCTTCGGCTCGCCGAGAAAGAAAACATTCTTCCGGCGGTCATCATCGGTATCCCTGTCGGCTTTGTCGGCGCCGCCGACTCGAAAAAGCTGCTGGCGGAGAATACCCTTGTTCCCTATGTGACGGTGGAGGGCACGAAGGGCGGCAGCCCGATTGCGGCATCTGTCGTCAACGCAATCATGTACCTTTTGGACAACAGAAGATGAGCGCGCGGCAAATCCCGCGCGTTGTCATCGCCGCGCCGATGAGCGGCTCCGGCAAGACCACTGTGGTCACGGGGCTTTTGGCGGCGATGCGCGCGCATGGCGTCAAGGCGCAGTCGTACAAAATTGGCCCGGATTATATCGATCCGGGCTATCATTCGTTGGCCAGCGGACGCCCCGCGCACAATCTTGACGCTTGGCTGGTGTCGAAGGAGCGGCTGGCCGATATATTCATCAGCACGATGGCGGACGCCGACGTGGCGGTCATTGAAGGAGTGATGGGCCTTTATGACGGCGGAAAAAATGGCGTCAGCTCCACGGCGGAAATCGCGAAGCTCCTGAAAGCTCCCGTGTTGCTCGTCGTCAACGCCAAGTCAATGGGAGAGTCGGCGGCGGCGCTTGTCATGGGCTTCAGGCAGTACGATCCTGAAGTCAATCTGGCGGGCGTGATTTTGAATCGTCTCGGTTCGGACACCCACCGGGCGATGATCGAGGAAGCGCTGGAAAAGATGGGCGTGCCGGTTTTCGGCGCAATCAAGCGCAACGACGCCATGACGATGCCGGAACGCCATTTGGGACTTGTTCCCGTCGAGGAAAATGCGCGGGAGCGGGAGACCGTGGAAGAAATCGGGCGCGTCGTCGGCTCGTCGGTGGATATAGAGCGCGTCATCGCGTTGACGAAGACTGCGCCGCCGATCGAGGAAGGACGCGGCTTTTCAGAAGCCGTGAAAAGCAAAGCAACAATTGCGGTTGCCCGCGACGAGGCCTTTTCTTTTTATTATCCCGAAAGTCTTGCCGTGCTCCGTCAGAAGGGCGCGGAAATCGTTTTTTTCAGCCCGCTGCATGACAAAGCGTTGCCGGAGGCGGACGGCCTGATCCTCGGCGGCGGTTTCCCGGAAATGTTCGCGAAAGAGCTTTATGAAAACGAATCCATGCGTTCGTCTATAAAAGCTGCCGCCGAAAAAGGGATGCCGATTTACGCCGAGTGCGGCGGCTTCATGTATCTGATGCGTCGCGTGACCGATTTTGACGGCAATTCGTTTCCAATGCTCGGTGTGATTCCCGGCGAGGTCGTGATGAACAAGAAGCTCCAGACCGTCGGCTATGTCAGCGCGGAAATGATGCGGGACACGGTGTTGGGGGCGAAAGGGACTGTGCTTCGCGGCCACGAGTTTCATTTCTCGTCGGAATGCGAGCCGGAGCCGGGCGCCGATTATCCAAGGGCATTCACATTTAGAAAGACGCGGAATCCGGCACCGTATCCGGCGGGCTATGCGAAAGGGAATATCCTCGGCTCGTACCTGCATCTGCATTTCGCGGGTGCGGAGGACGCGGCGGCGAATTTCGTGGCGGCGTGCGGAAAATACGCGAAAAAAGAGGCGTGAAGATGGGAAAAATCGTTCTCGTAACGGGAGGCGCGCGAAGCGGCAAGAGCCGCTTCGCCGAGCAGTATGTGGCGCGCGCAGGAGAGCACATCGGCTATATCGCGACGGCGGAGGTCTACGACGATGAAATGGCTTTTCGCGTCAAGCTGCATCGCCAGCGCCGTCCGGCGGAATGGAAAACATACGAGGCGCCCCACGATGCGCATATTGCGCTGAAAGAAGCGGGGGCGGAATGTGACGCTGTATTGTTTGACTGCCTGACGCTTTACATGAGTAATCTGCTTTGCTCTCTTGATTCGATTGCAGATTCCCATCAAAACTATTCGCTGGCGAAGGAAAAGCTCGACGCGCTGATCGCGCAGGCGAGGGAAAATCCGGGAACCACGGTTTTCGTGACGAACGAGGTGGGCAGCGGTATCGTGCCGGGCGACCATCTTTCCCGTGAATACCGGGATGTGGCCGGTATAGCGAATCAATGGATGGCCCGCGCGGCGGATGAGGTGTATCTGGTCGTCTGCGGTCTCGCCGTCAACGTCAAAAAATTGGCGGAAGCCATAGAATAAGGGTATGGGAAAATATAGAGTGGCAATAAAAAACTCCGTTGCCTGTGAGGATGGCAGCGGAGTTTTGC
Organism: uncultured Selenomonadaceae bacterium; assembly: GCA_902778455.1. GTDB lineage: Bacteria > Bacillota > Negativicutes > Selenomonadales > Selenomonadaceae > RUG12372. The sequence goes on from CACYXR010000013.1 coordinate 12,498, forward strand.
TATATCATACTAATCTCAGTTGAGACGTTTAATCTTTACTGAGATTAATGAGACGTCAGCCGCGCCGTAGGCGCGGCTATAGCCTGCAAGGCAGGCGTATCTTCGGTCAAAATTTGCTTAAATTTTGGTCGAAGAACAGTATCAGTTGTCTTTGCGAGGGGCTGTCGGCGAGGGCTTTTTCCCCTGGATGACCATCAGCTTCGCGATGCGGGCGCGGTCAAGACGCAGGATTTCAAAGGTGAAATCGTTCCAGGTGCATTTTTCTCCGACTTTCGGGATATAGCCGAAATAGGAGGTCAGGAAGCCGCCCATCGTCTGATAGTGGTCTTTGATTTCGTTCGGCAGCTCGTCGATGTCGAATTTTTCCTTGAAGTCGTCGATGCCGCAGAGTCCGTCGATATACCAGGAGTTCTCGGAGCGCGGCGTAATCTGTGGGTTTTCCGGCTCGTCCTGTCGCTCGATGTCGCCGATGATTTCTTCGGCAATGTCGCCGAGGGTGATGAAACCGATGACGCCGCCGTATTCGTCAAGGACGGCGGCTTCGTGGACTTTGCTCTCACGGAATTTTTCGAGCACGCGAAATGTTTCCATCGCACGGGGGATAAGCAGCGGCTTTTTGATAAAAGAAGAAAGCTGGATGTTTTTATTGTCAATGGCGGCGTTCAAGAGGTCTTTGGCGTAGATGACGCCGAGGAAGTTGTCAAGGTTTCCGTCGCCGACGGGGAAAACGGTATCCGCGCTTTTTTGGATGAGTCGAAGATTGTATTCTGTCGGGTCGTTGATATCGAGCCAGTTCATGGTGAGGCGCGGCGTCATCAACGAGTATGCAGTTTGGTCGCTCATGTGGAAAATGCGGTCTACCATGTCCTGCTCGGTTTTTTCGAAGGTGCCGTCCTCGGTGCCCTGCTCGATCAGATCCTTGACCTCGTCCTCGGTGACGGCGTCGTCGATATGGGGATTCAGTCCAAAGAGCAGCAAGACCGCGTTGGCGGAGGAGGTAAGGAAGCCGACAAAGGGCCGCGCGACGATTTCCATAAACGACAGCGTGTGCGCATGGCGCAGAAGCACAGATTCCGGATCCTGCACCGAGATGATTTTCGGGATGAAATCGCCGAAAAGTAGGCTGACATAGGTGAAAAAAAAGATGCTTGCGGCCAGGGAGAGCAGATCAGGATGCGGCAGGGCGGAGAACGTTCCGGTAAGGGCAGGCGCCACCCGGAATCCGGCGACGACGCCCAAAAGAACGCCGGTGAAAGCAATCCCGATTTGCGAGGCGGCAATCAAGGTCTCCGGTTCGTCCAAAAAACGAAGAAGCTCTTTCGCGCGCCGGTCGCCGCTCTCCGCGAAATGCTCCATCCGGCTTTTTCGGCTCTCGATGAGCGCCGTCTTGATCTGCGTGAAAAAAGCGCTGAAAAAAACGCAACCGATGAGAAGCAGGCATAAAAGGCCTATTTCGCTGCTGTCCACTTTATATGATTCCCTCCAATAAATTTTTGTTCAAGTTTTTCCGATTATAACATTATTTCTTTGCGAGAGCAAAAAATTCCGCACGCTTGTGACAGACTAAGGATTTTCATGTATAATGACTAGACTGAGTTTTGCATGACAGGAGAATTGAAATGGATTTTTCAAGCTGGACGACGTTTCTGATTGTCTGTCCATTGGTGGGGCTTGCGGGCTTCGTGGACGCCATCGGCGGCGGCGGCGGGCTGATTTCGCTGCCTGCGTATGTTATCGCAGGAATTCCGATGCATCAGGCGATTGCGACAAATAAGCTGTCATCAGCTTGCGGGACGACACTGGCGGTGCTCCGCTTCTGGCGAAACGGCTTAATCAATATGAAGCTGGCGGGGCCATCGGTGGCGGCGGCGATCGTCGGCTCTGCCCTCGGCGCGCGGATTTCGCTTTTACTCGATGCGGCGGTGATGGAGCGCGGGCTTTATGTAGTGCTTCCGGTGACCGCATTCATCGTGATGAACAAGTCGCTGTTTGGCGCCCATGAGGGAGAACGCCTCGTGCTGAACCGTCGTACTTATATGACGGCATGTGTTGCGGCTTTTGTCATTGGCATGTATGACGGCGCGTATGGGCCGGGGACGGGGACGTTCCTCATCATCGCGCTCACGGTGTTTGCGAAGATGGGCGTCGCACCTGCGAACGCGCAGTCAAAGGTCATCAATCTGGCGACGAATGTTGCGTCGCTGGCAGTTTTCCTGTTGAGCGGGAATGTGCTGGTGACGCTTGGTCTTGCGGCGGCGGTTTGCAATATGATCGGAGGCTATCTCGGCGCGGGCCTTGTGATGCAAAAGGGCACGAAGATTGTGAAGCCGATTATTCTCGCTGTCTTGGGGCTTTTGGCTTTGAAACTTGCGGGCGTGTATTAAGGAACCACTGAATAAGTCCCTCCGCGCCTCTGCCGGGTCTTTTTCCGCCTGTCGTCGTCAAATCCCTCTCGACGTAGCGATGCTACGCCTTCGATTGACTTAATCAGTGTTTCCTTAAAATTTATTGAAAAATTTTTCGCAGTGTGGTATCATATCCACGTTATATCGAAATTTGCGATGAGCGAGACAGTAAACGCGCGAGGAAAAGCAAAGAGAGCCGCGGTTGGTGAAAAGCGGTCTGAGTAGGCGCGCGCGGAAGATCACTCGCGAGCAGCGGGCTGAAATGTTAGTAAGCTTTGCCGGAGTCCCCCGTTAAAAGGATAGCATATCGTTTCAGATAGCTGTATGCGAAATAGGTGGTTGATAAGTGGAGTGTGCCTTCATCCTGTTTTGGGTGAAGGCGTTTTTTATTTATTTAGGAGGGGTAATTCAGTGCTGTATCAAAAGGTGGACACGAATCTGAACTTTGTCGAGCGCGAGAAGGAGGTGCTCGATTTCTGGAAGGAAAAGGCCATTGCGCAAAAGGCTGTCGACCAGCGCGAGGGCTGCGACACCTTCACGTTTTACGACGGGCCTCCGACGGCCAATGGCAAGCCGCATATCGGTCATGTCCTGACCCGCGTCATCAAGGACATGCTGCCGCGATACCAGTCGATGAAGGGAAAGCATGTCCTCCGCAAGGCGGGCTGGGATACCCACGGACTGCCGGTGGAGCTGGAGGTCGAGAAGGCACTTGGCATCAACGGCAAGGAGCAAATCGAGAATTACGGCATCGAGCCGTTTATCAAGAAGTGCCGCGAGTCGGTCTGGCAGTACAAGAGCATGTGGGAGGAATTCTCCGATGTGGTCGGATTCTGGGCGGATATGGAGCACCCGTATATCACCTATGAAAACGATTATATCGAGTCTGTCTGGTGGGCACTGAAGGAGATTTGGAAGAAGGGACTGCTCTATAAGGGGCACAAAGTCGTTCCCTACTGCCCGCGCTGCGGAACTCCGCTTTCCTCTCACGAGGTCGCGCAGGGCTACAAGGACGTCAAGGAGCGTTCCGCTATCGTCAAGTTCAAGGCGGCGGGGGAGGACGCCTATTTCCTCGCCTGGACGACGACACCCTGGACGCTGCCGTCGAACCTTGCGCTCTGCGTGAATCCTGACGTTGACTATGTGAAAATTCGTGTCGGCGAGACGGTTTATTATATGGCGGAGGCCCTTGTGGAGAGCGTGTTCGCGGAGAGCGAAGAGCCGCGCGAAGTCTTGGGGCGCCTGAAGGGCAAAGAACTTGAATACCGTGAATACGAGCCCCTTTATCCGTTTGCCGTCGGCAAGATCAACAAGAAGGCGTTTTTCGTGACTTGCGACGGCTATGTGACCACTGAGGACGGCACGGGCATCGTCCACATGGCGCCGGCCTTCGGTGAGGATGACGGACGCGTCTGCGCGAAATACGACATGCCCTTCGTACAGTTCGTGGATACGCACGGCAACATGACCGAGGACACGGACTGGCCCGGCGTCTTCGTTAAGGACGCCGACCCGCTGATCTTGAAAGACCTGAAGATCTCCGGCAAGCTTCTGAAGGCGCCGGTGTTCGAGCACAGCTATCCGCACTGCTGGCGCTGCGACACGCCGCTGCTGTACTACGCGCGGGAGTCGTGGTTCATCCGTATGACGGCGGTGCGCGACAAGCTGATCGCGAACAACAATACGGTGAATTGGATTCCGCCCACCATCGGTACGGGACGCTTCGGCGACTGGCTGGAGCATGTGCAGGACTGGGGCATCAGCCGCAACCGTTATTGGGGCACGCCGCTCAATATCTGGGAGTGCAAATGCGGCCATCAGCATTCGATTGGTTCCATCGAGGAGCTCAAGTCGCTTTCCGGCAACTGCCCCGACGACATCGAGCTGCACCGCCCGTATATCGATAATGTGACCATTAAGTGCGAGAAGTGCGGCGGCGAAATGCACCGCGTGCCGGAGGTCATCGACTGTTGGTTCGATTCCGGCGCGATGCCCTTTGCCCAGTGGCATTACCCGTTCGAGAACAAGGAGATTTTCGACAACCGATTCCCGGCGGACTTCATCTCCGAGGCTGTGGACCAGACCCGCGGCTGGTTCTATTCGCTGATCGCGATTTCCACGCTGCTGTTCCATCAATCCTCGTACAAGAACGTTATCGTGTTAGGCCATGTGCAGGACAAGGATGGGCAGAAAATGTCGAAGTCCAAGGGCAACGCTGTCGATCCGATGGACGCGCTGCGCCGTCACGGCGCCGATGCTATCCGCTGGTATTTCTACGAGAACAGCGCCCCCTGGCTGCCGAACCGTTTCCATGACGCGGCGGTACAGGAGGGACAGCGCAAGTTCATGGGCACTCTATGGAACACTTATGCGTTCTATGTGCTGTATGCGAACATCGACGATTTCGACCCGACGAAGCATAAGCTGGACAAGGATTCGCTGGGCGTCATGGACAAATGGATTCTTTCGCGGCTCCATACGTTGGTCAAGGAAGTCGACGGACATTTATCCGCCTACCGCGTCACTGAAACGGCGAAGGCGCTGCAGGAGTTCGTCGAGGAGCTTTCCAACTGGTACGTGCGCCGCAGCCGCGAGCGGTTCTGGGCGAAGGGCATGGAGCAGGACAAGATCAACGCCTATATGACGCTTTACACCGCTCTCGTGACTGTCGCAAAAGCAGCCGCGCCGATGGTGCCGTTCATCACCGAGAGCATTTACCGCAATCTTGTCTGCTCGGTGGACAAAAATGCGCCGGAGAGCGTTCATCTCTGCGACTTCCCGCAGGCAGACGAGTCGTTCATTGACGAGACGCTGGAAAAGGATATGGAGCTGGTACTGGAAATTGTTGTGCTTGGCCGCGCCGCGCGCAATGAGGCAAATATCAAGAACCGTCAGCCTGTCGCGAATCTTTTTGTAAAGGCCGAGCGTACGCTGTCACCATACTTTATCGAGGTCATCGAGAGCGAGCTGAACGTCAAGACTGTCACCTTCAAGGACGACATGGAGGCGTATCTCTCGTACAGCTTCAAGCCGCAGTTCAAGGTGCTTGGGCCGAAGGCCGGAAAGCGCATGAGCGCGATCAAGAATGCGCTGGCGCAGGTGAACGGACACGCGGCAAAGGCGGAGCTGGACACGACGGGCAAGCTACATCTCGACCTGGCCGACGGCGGCATCGACCTTTTGCCGGAAGACATCGAGGTCACGATGGCGCAGACCGATGGCTATCTCTGCCAGCGCTACGGCGGCGTGACAGTCGCCCTCGAGACGACGCTGACGCCGGAGCTGATTGAGGAAGGCTTCGTCCGTGAAATCATCAGCAAGGTTCAGGTAATGCGCCGCGAAAACGGTTTCGAGGTCACCGACCACATCACGGTGGGGATTTCCGGCAACGAGAAGTTGGCGGAAATCGTCAGGAAGAACGAGGAAACGCTGCGCAAGGTCACGCTTGCCGACACGGTAATTTACGGGACAGCAGATGGCTTCAGCAAGGAATGGGACGTCAACGGAGAAAAAGTGACGATTGCCGTAAAATAGAATAGGCAAGGTAAACGCGTGGGTGTCGAAGCGATGCCCGCGTTTTTTCCTTGCCGGTTTTTATGCGGCTCTTCTCGAAATTGTTTCACGTTCTGCCCTTTTTTCCCGATGTTTTCTGTTTCTTATCTCCCAAAAAAGTTCGTGCAAATAAAAGGAAGTCATGGTAAAATAATCCAAAAAGCTGAGTATGGAGGCAAGATTATGAGCGCGTTGCTGAACGAGCTTCGCGAGCGTGGCTGCGATGTGGACGGGGCGCTTGTCAGATTCCTGAACAAAGAAGATTTCTATGCGAAATGCTATAAGAAGTTTCTCGACGATCCGGCGTTTGCGGGTCTGGATGAAGCATTGAAGAAGAAGGACGCGGATGTGGCATTCCGTCACGCGCATACTTTGAAAGGGCTGGCGGCCAATATGGGGCTGACGCCGATCCACAATCTCGCGGTGAAAATCGTCGAGCCGCTTCGGGCCGGAATGTACAGTGACGAATTGCTGGATATTTACCAGCAGATAATGAAGGAAATGGAAGTTTATCGCCGTATCGCGACGCGAAGCGGCCTTTGAAGAAAATGGCAGAGAAGAAAAAAAGGCCCGACGTTCAGAGCAACTCGGAGCCGGCTTTGCAGGAAGAACATCTTCACCCTTATGCGCATGGCGAACACAGTCATTCCCATGGACATATCCATACGGAAACGAAAGCGGTGCTGAACCGCATGGCGCGGCTGATTGGGCATTTGCAGTCGGTGCGTCGCATGGTTGAGGAAGGCCGCGACTGCAGCGAAGTGCTTTTGCAGATTTCGGCGGTAGACGCCGCGCTGAAGAACGTCGGAAAAATTATTTTGAAGGATCATTTGGAGCACTGCATCGTGGACGCAGTGCAGGAAAATGACCGAGAGGCTTTGACGCGGCTGGAGCAGGCTATCGACCGTTTCGTACGGTGATGAAAGGAGCAGCAAGGTATGGAGAACAGGGAAAAGATTTTGGTCATCGACCCGAAAACTGGTTTGGAGCGTTTTATCGGAAACAAGAAGCTGTACCGTGATTATCTGGAGAAGTTTCTTTTCGACGGATCTTTTGAGGAATTTTGCGCGGCGACGGCGATGGAGAATACGGTAATGGCGGATGAGGCGCTGCATACGTTGATCGGCACGTCGGCCAACCTCAGCCTGGACTTGCTGCATCATGTAGCAAGTGAGGCCGTGCTGCAGCTGAAGGGAAACGATAGTCCGGAGAACGTACAGAAAATCGTGGATATGGTAACCGAGGCGTACACCGAGGCCTGCATAGCAGTGCGCGAATACCTAGACAAAGAGGCGGAAGGCTGATTATAAGGGGAAGGTTCTATAACGCAAAAAAAGGAGAGATTCGTTTCTCTCCTTTTTTATATATGTATGGAAATTACCACTGTTCCGGGATGTTGTCGTAGAGGTCGCGGACGAACATGGTGGCGGTGGCGCGTGTCATCAGCACGCCGTCGTCCGTTACGGTGTCAACGTCGACGACCATCGTGCGATGTCCGTTGTGACGTACGATGGCAACGGCGGTGGCACGCTCTCCCGCGTGGATGTTTTTGATGAAGTTCATATTGAAGGAAAGCGTCATGACCCGTTTCCCGACAGTGGCGCAGGCGACGCCGAGAGCGATGTCCGCCAACGCTTCCAAGGCTCCGCCATGGGTGAAACCATATTGGTTCGTGTGCTTGGTGTCGTCGACGACGAGGCTTAGCGTCGCTTCGCCGCATTTTACGGCATCAATCGTGATGCCGCAATAGGAAATGAATTGGTTGCCTTTATAAACGTCGCGCAGTATTTCGAGACAGGTTTTTGCGTCCAACGAAAAGTCCCCTTTCGAGTTTGCATACAATATAGTATAGCACAAGATTTGGGGCTGAAATAGCCTGTTTTTGTGTTTATGGTTTTCAAATCGGGAAAAACGTGTATAATAGTTAGGACTTATTTTTGCAAAGGAGAAAATGTTTTGAGCGAGCAGTTAGAGCAGGAAATCAACCGGCGGAGAACCTTCGCCATTATTTCGCACCCGGACGCGGGCAAGACGACCTTGACGGAAAAACTGCTTCTCTACGGAGGGGCGATTCATTTGGCGGGCTCCATCAAATCCCGCAAGACGCAGCGGCACGCGGTGTCCGACTGGATGGAGATTGAGAAGCAGCGCGGCATTTCGGTGACGTCCAGCGTTTTGCAGTTCGATTACGGCGGATGCCGGATCAATATTCTCGACACGCCGGGCCATCAGGATTTCAGCGAGGACACTTACCGCACGCTGATGGCGGTGGACAGCGCGGTCATGGTGCTGGACGCGGCGAAGGGGGTAGAGGCGCAGACGAAAAAGCTGTTCAAGGTCTGCAAGGAACGGCGGATTCCGATTTTCACGTTCGTTAACAAACTGGACCGCTTCGGCAAGGCGCCGATCGATCTGATGGACGAGCTGGAAAATGTGCTGGGCATCCGCTCCTGCCCGATGAATTGGCCTGTCGGTTCGGACGGACGGTATCGCGGTGTTTACGACCGGCAGACGAAACTGGTAGAGCTTTTCGCCGCCGACGAGACCCACGGGCAGGAAACGCGCACGTCGGAGAAGTTCGCACTGGACGCGCCGGAGCTTCGGGAAAGATTGGACGAGGAGACGTATCAGGCGCTTCTCGACGATATCGCTTTGCTGGACGAGGCGGGGGAAGCCTTCGACGAGGAAAAAATCGCTTGCGGTGATTTGACGCCGATGTTTTTTGGTTCCGCTATGACGAATTTCGGCGTACAGAATTTTTTGGAGGAATATCTGCGTCTCGCGCCGCCGCCCGCTCCGCGTGTATCTTCCGACGGGGAGATTCAGCCGGAGGACGAGAAGTTTTCGGCGTTCGTCTTCAAGATTCAGGCGAATATGAATCCCGCGCATCGCGACCGCCTTGCTTTTATCCGCATCGTTTCGGGCAAGTTCGAGCGGAACATGACCGTATGGCACGCGGCATCGGACAAGGTCATCAAGCTGGCGCAGCCCCAGCAGTTTCTCGCGCAGGACCGTCAGATTATCGACGAGGCCTGGCCGGGGGATATCGTCGGTCTGTTTGACCCGGGGATTTTCGGTATCGGCGATACGCTTGCCGACGAGGCGCACAAATTCAAGTTCGCCGATTTCCCTGTATTCCCGCCGGAAAAATTCGCGCGGGTGCAGGCGAAGGATACAATGAAGCGCAAGCAGTTCGTCAAGGGCGTCGAGCAGCTTACGCAGGAAGGCGCTATCCAGCTTTTCCGGCAGGCGGGCGCTGGAATCGAGTCATATATTGTGGGTACAGTGGGTACGCTCCAGTTCGACGTGCTGACCTATCGTCTGAAAAGCGAGTATGGCGTTGATATCGAGTTGGTCATGCAGCCTTTCGAGGTCGCGCGATGGCTGACCTATCCCGACGGGCAAGCGGTCACTCCGGAGTCGCTCCGCGGTGCGGACCGCGGCATGTTCGTCTATGACCGTGAGGACCGCCCCGTGCTTCTCGTCAATAACGAGTGGGCGCTGGGCTGGATTACAGACAACAATCCGAAATTGGAACTCCATCCGGTGCCGCCGGATCGGCAGGAAATCTGAGATTATAGCACCGCCGCATGCGTTCGTGCGGCGGTGTTTTACGGGGCAAATATGAAAAAATCCTGTATGGATTTGCTTTTTGCGGGGTGTTTTCGTATACTATAGAGCCGTACAGATATGTACTCTTATTTTTCACGATGGAGGCGCAGGGCATGAGTCATCGAAAGCGCGGAAACCGCCCACAGCCGATACCCGTGCCGGAAACGCCGGAAGTCCCGGAGCAGGCGGAACAGAAAAAATCGTCGTTCGGCTTCCTGAAGAAGATTTTCGTATGGGTCAAGCCGCTGGATTTTGTGATTTTGATTGTCGGCGGAATCATGATCTCACGGGTGGATTTCGCGAACGTCACACTCGTCGACGTGATTTATATGACCACGTTCCTGATGTGGTTCCTGTTCCTGCTGGCGCGGATTTATTTCACCAGAATCAATCGGAGCATTATGGGGAAGGATGCCTGACGGCATGGGAAAAGCGTTAGGCGCGGTTTTGATTTCCGTATTGGCAGCGATTTTCGCCGCTTTCGGATTGCCGACGGATTGGCTCGAAAGTGCTCCGCCCACGCCGATGGAGACCGGTGTTACCGTCAAGGTGTTGGCCATCGGGCAGGGCGACGCAATCCTGATTCGAACCCCGGAACAGACGATTCTCGTCGATACCGGCGATACAAGTGAGACGGATCGGCTTCGCGCGGCGATTAAAAAGGAGAGCGTGCGGCGCGTTGACAAGTTGATTATTACTCATCCGCATCGCGACCATATCGGCGGCGCGGAAACCGTTTTTCGGACCTGCGACGTCAAAGAGGTATTCGACAACGGGCAGCCGACTTCGACGAATGTCTATCGCGAGTATTTGAGAACCATCCAAAGAAAAGGGATTCCGTCGCGGACGCTCCGCGACGGGGATGTGCTCGACCTCGGCGGCGGCGCTTTGCTTCGCGTGATGAGCCCGACGCAGGAAATGGTGGACGAACGCGGCATGCAGAACGGCAAGGTAAACCTGAATCTCAATTCTCTCGTTGCGAAACTGGAGTATGGGGATTTTTCGATGATGCTGACCGGAGACGCGGAAGCCTTGACGGAAATGGGGATATTGAACCGTTACGCGCCGGAACTGCTGCGGTGCCGTCTGCTGAAATCCGGGCATCATGGAAGCAAAACGGCTTCCGGCTCAAAATTCTTGCAGGCGCTCGACGCGGACGCGGCCTTGATTTCCTGCGGAGAGGACAATGAGTACCATTGTCCGCATCCGTCGGTGCTTACCCGGTATGAAAAGCAGGAAATGGATGTTTTTCGGACTGACCGCGACGGAACGATTACGGTCAGGACAGACGGGAAAACTTACTCTATAGAGACTGAGCGGGGCGAAAAAGCCGACGCCGGGGCGAATCCATGAAAAATGCAGTCAAAATAAGAGCGGTCATTGACCGTTTTGAAGATGAAAATGCGGTGCTGCTTGTCGGGGAAGACGAGCGGCAGGCGATGTTTCCGGCGGCAGGTCTGCCGGAAGGTTTAAGTGAGGGGGATCATATTCGTATGGAAATTTCATACGACGCGAAGGCGACGAAAGCCGCGATGGAAGAAACGACGCGTCTGCTTGATGCGTTGAGGGGGCGTCGATCATGAAGCGGGCAATTGCGGTACGGATCCTGGGACTGGTTGTGCTTTGCCTGTGGCTTCTTCCGACGTTGGCGTTGGCGGCTCCCACACGCAGGGTGACGTCCTTCCAGTCGCAGGTGGTTACGGAAGGCCGTCAGACCTTTTTGCGTATTGAAATCGGCATGAACGGCCCAATCAAGGACTATGAAGTCAAGGGAGACGGAATCCTGAATCCGAACCGATTGACCATTGACTTCGAGAAAGCGGAGAAAGGCGACGTCCGCTCGGAGATTCCGCTGGACCGAAAATTCGCGAAGACGCTTCGCTTCCAGGAAATGGGGAAGAAGCTTCGGGTAACCATCGGAATGCAGGTTCCGGCGTCAGAGAGGAATTACCGTGTTTACACTTTGGAAAAGGATCGCCGTGCGGGCAAACCGCATCGGCTTGTCATTGAGCTTTATGGTGAAGGCGGACGGCGGGGCCATGTGGCAGGGCTGAAAGGAAGAACAATCGTTGTCGATCCGGGCCACGGAGGTTCGGATACGGGCGCAGTCGGTGTCGGCGGGCTTAGGGAAAAGGACATTACGCTGGAGGTTGCTGGCAAAGTCCGGGACATTCTGGAAAATTCCGGCGTCAAGGTCGTGATGACACGCGAAGACGATCGGGACGTTTACGGGCCGACGGCGACGGATTCCCAGGAGCTTCAGGCGCGAGTCGATTATGGGAACTTCACGCCGAACGTCGATGTGTTTTTGAGCATTCATTGCAATGCGTTCACCAGCGAATCTTCCAACGGGACCGAGACATATTACTATCCGAAGACATGGCTGGATTCGCTGCTGGCGCAGAATCTCCAGGAAGCTATGATTGAGCACGGGGATCGCCGGGATCGCGGCATTCATGAGGCGCGCTTTTACGTCTGCCGTCATTCGATCATGCCCGCCGCTCTTGTAGAGCTTGCGTTTATCACGAATTATGTGGAAGGAAATCTTTTGGCAGACGAGGATTTCCAAGATGAAATGGCGCAGGGCATCGCGGAAGGGCTTGCGAATTATTTCGCGGCCAGCGGTACATAAATCTTTAGTATAGAAGGCGATGAATGATGGATATGACAGGAAAAGCTGTAGCTGCCGCAATGATGGCGTCCTTGTTGCTTTTGACGGCGGGGTGTGAGGAAACGGGAAAGCCGGGGCAATCGTCTAAACCGCCCACGGCAGCCGAGAATCCGGCGCAGAAGCAGAATATTACGGTGCCGACGACTCCGGCGGTGCCGGCACAAACGGAGGTCAAGCTGTATTTCCCGAACGAAGAAGGCGACAGTCTCGGTTCCGTGAAGGTCAGCGTTCCCGTGGAGGACAAATACACGGCGGCGGCAAAGGAACTCGTTTCCGGGACGAAGGAGCCGGGGCTTACGGGGATTTTCCCGAAAGGCGTTAAAGTCCTTGGCGTAAAGGTTGAAGGTAATCTCGCGACGGTAGATTTCAGCAAGGAATTGACGCATAAATTTATCGGCGGCTCCACCGGCGAGCAAATGCTTGTCAGCGCCCTTGTAAACACAATGACGGAATTTCCCGAGATCGAACGCGTGCTGATCACGGTGGAGGGCGAACGGATTGAGACGATTGCCGGCCATCTCGACACCAGTGAGCCGTTTACGAGGCCGACCGGGTTGGTGCAATAATTCATTCAGGAAGAAATACGGGCTCTATGTAAAAGCTGCGGTCAAGCATTTTCTTTACGCCGAGGCTTTTATATAGAGCTTTTTTGTCGGAATGCGTCGGTAAAAGGGCAAGGTTGGGCTTGTTTTTCACAGTCAATTATGGTATTATGCGTTGTGGTATGTTTGGCTCAGGCATGACGTACCGAAGATTTAATATGAAGAGAAGGGAATGCGACAGGGTATTCCCAATTAACAGGAGGGCAATTCAGGCATGAAGGTTTCCAGAGAAAACGGGGAAAATCAGCAGGTTATCTTGACGATCGAGGCGCCGGCGGAAGATTGGGGCAAGGCGATTGCGGACGCCGCGAAGCGTATTGCAAAAGAAGTGAATATTCCGGGATTCCGTCGCGGAAAGGCGCCGCGCCATATTATTGAGCAGCGGATCGGCAAAGAGGCGCTGATTGACGAGGCATACGAAAAGTTCGGGCCGAAGGTTTTCGACGAGGCCATGGCGGAGGAAAAGCTGGAGCTTGCATCCTATCCAAATTTTGAGCGTGTGCAGGCGGAGGAAGGCAAGCCTTTTATCCTGAAGGCGACGATTACGCCGAAGCCCGAGGTTAAGCTGGGCGAATACAAGGGCTTGAAGATTGAGAAGAAGGTCGAGCCGGTCACTGACGAGACGGTAGACCAGCATATCGACAAGATGCGTGACCGCAAGGCTGAGATGGTGGATGCGCCGGAAGGGGCGGAAGCGCAGATGGGCGATCTGACCACGATCGATTTCAAAGGCTTTGTGGACGGCGAGGCATTTGAAGGCGGCGAAGGCACCGATTATCCGCTCCGTCTTGGCTCCGGCAGCTTCATCCCCGGCTTCGAGGATCAGCTGGTCGGCATGAAGGTCGGCGAGGAGCGTGATGTCAAGGTTACGTTCCCGGAAAATTACCATTCTGAAAACCTTTCGGGCAAAGAGGCCGTCTTCCATTGCAAGCTGAACAAGCTGAAGAACAAGGTCCTGCCTGAGCTGAATGACGAGTTCGTACAGAAAGCCAGCGTGTTCAAGACGGTGGACGAACTGAAAAAGGACGTTCGCGAAAAGCTGGAGAAGGCGGCGGAGTCGAAGGCGGAGAATGACCGCCGGGTAGCGGCCATCGACAAGGCGGCAGAGAATGCTGAGATGGAGATTCCCGAGGTTATGGTCGAGGATCGTATCGACCAGATGCTTCATGAGTTCGCTATGCGACTGGAGCAGCAGGGAATGAAGTTTGAGCAGTATCTGCAGATTTCGGGCGGCGATATGACGAAGCTGCGCGATCAGTACCGCGAGACAGCGGAAAAGAATGTCCGCACGGATTTGATGCTGGAGGCTGTCGCCAAGGCGGAGAAGATTGAGGTCACGGGAGACGATATCCGCACGGAGATTGCGATGATTGCGCAGCTTTACAACGCGACGCCGGCGCAGGTGCAGAAAATTGTCCGCCAGCAGGGCCGTCTGAACGACCTTGCGGTTACGGTTATGCGCCGCAAGACGGCAAAATTCATCGTGGACAATCTCGCGGAGTAATCGCCTTTTGGGGAGAGTAAATATGAATTATGAAGAACCGAATATGAATTATTATGTGCCGATGGTCGTGGAGCGCACAAACCGTGGGGAGCGCGCCTACGATATTTATTCGCGGCTTTTGAAGGATCGTATCGTATTTGTCGGGGGGCCGATTGACGACAGCGTCGCCAATGTGGTCGTGGCACAGCTTCTGTTCCTGGAGGCCGAGGACCCCGACAAGGATATCAACCTTTATATCAACAGTCCCGGCGGCGTTGTGACGGCAGGATTGGCGATTTACGATACGATGCAGTATATCCGGCCGGACGTGTCGACAATCTGTATCGGCCAGGCTGCAAGCATGGGATCGTTGCTTTTGGCGGCGGGGGCGCCGGGCAAGCGGTACGCGTTGCCTCTCGCTCGTATCATGATTCATCAGCCGCTGGGCGGCGCGCAGGGCCAGTCTACGGATATCCAGATTCAGGCGAGAGAAATACTGCGCCTGCGGGAAATTGGCAACGACATTCTCGTCAAGCATACGGGACAGGATCGGGAAAAGATTGTCCAGGATACGGAACGCGACAATTTTATGAACGCGCAGGAAGCAAAGGAATACGGCATTATCGACGAGGTTATTGCGAATCGGCCGCCGAAAAAGGAAGAAAAATAAGGAACTGATTTGGGACCAGTGCCCAAGAAGGGAGCCACGGCAGAATGAAATTCGGGGATGACAGGGGACAGATGAAATGTTCCTTCTGCGGCAAGGCGCAGGAGCAGGTCAGAAAGCTCGTAGCAGGCCCGGGTGTCTATATCTGCGACGAGTGTATTGAGCTTTGCAACGAGATTATTGAGGAAGAGTTCAGCGGCGAAGAGGAAGTGGATTTTCAGAGCGTTCCGAAGCCTAAGGAAATTTCCAAGATTCTCGATCAATACGTCATCGGGCAGCAGGAAGCGAAAAAAGCTCTTTCCGTGGCGGTTTACAATCATTACAAGCGTATCAGTCTTCCGGCCGGAAAAACTGGAGACGATGTCGAGCTTACAAAATCGAATATCCTGATGCTCGGGCCTACCGGCAGCGGCAAGACGCTTCTCGCGCAGACACTGGCGCGAATTTTGAACGTGCCTTTCGCGATTGCGGACGCAACTTCCCTGACCGAGGCGGGCTACGTCGGCGAGGATGTCGAAAACATTCTTTTGAAGCTGATACAGGCAGCGGATTACGACGTCGAGAGGGCGGAAAAGGGTATCGTCTATATTGACGAGATCGACAAAATCGCACGCAAGTCCGAGAATATGTCCATTACCCGCGACGTTTCCGGCGAAGGCGTCCAACAGGCGCTTTTGAAGATTTTGGAAGGGACCTTGGCCAATGTTCCACCGCAAGGCGGGCGTAAGCATCCGCATCAGGATTTGCTCCAGATAGACACGACAAATATTCTGTTCATCTGCGGCGGCGCATTCGACGGAATCGAGAAAATTATCGAAGACCGCATGGGCAAGAAGGGAATCGGTTTTGGCGCTGAGATGGGCACGAAGGAAAAAAAGAATATCGGTGAAACTTTGAAGCATATTCTTCCGGAGGATTTACTGAAAGGCGGCCTGATCCCGGAATTCATCGGACGGTTGCCGGTGGTTGTGACATTGTCCGCGCTGGAGGAAGACGCTCTCGTCCGAATCCTGACCGAGCCGAAAAACGCTTTGGTGAAGCAATATCAAAAGTTGTTCGCCCTTGACGGCGTCAAGCTGCAATTTGACGATGACGCGCTGCGGGAGATTGCGAAAGAAGTCTTGAAGCATAAGACGGGGGCGCGGGGACTCAGGGCGATTCTGGAAGATATCATGCGAAATGTCATGTACGAGCTTCCGTCCATCGACGGCGTATCGGTATGCCGTGTGACGAAGGAAGTCGTTCTCAATCGTATCGATCCGATTTTGACGATGAGTTCGGGTAAGACGTCGCAAATGCTCAGACAGCACGTTGCCTCTGCCTAAAGGAAGAGGAAGCGATGACTTCGTTTAGGCACTGTCTCACGACAGTGCCTTTTTTATCAAGAAAGGAGCCCGATATGAGGGAAACGGAAAAAATACCTATGCTGCCTTTGCGTGGCATGGTTGTATTTCCTTCGATGATTATTCATTTGGATGCTGGGCGAGCGCGTTCGGTGGGCGCTGTTGAACAGGCGATGCTGCTGAATCGGCGCATCTTGCTTGTCGCTCAAAAAAACGCGGATATTGAAGAACCGACGCCGAAAGACCTTTTTCCCGTGGGGACGATTGCTGAAGTGCGGCAGCTTTTCAAGCTGCCGGGAGGGGCTCTTCGCGTGCTGGTGGAAGGAACCGGCCGGGCACAGATCCAGCAAGTCCGCGGGCTGGAAAAATACGACGAAGCCGAAATCCTGCCGATTCATGATCAGGTGACGCCGTCGCTGGAAATGGAGGCGCTTACGCGGGGCGTCGTTCATCGTTTTGAGGAATGGGTCAAGGCGACGCGAAAGATTCCGGCGGAGGCGCTCGTTTCCGTTGCCATCATTGATGATTCTGGACGATTGGCGGATTTGATTGCCAGCCATCTGAATCTGACTGTGGAAGACAAGCAGGCGCTGCTGGAGCTTATCGACGTAGGGGATCGGATGCGAAAGCTGTACGCAATCCTCGTGCACGAATTGGAAGTCCTTGCCATTGAGCGCAAGCTCGGCACGGAAGTTCATAAGCAGATGGAAAAGCTGCAGCGTGATTATTATTTGCGTGAAAAGATCAAGGTCATTCAAAAGGAACTGGGAGATCAGGACGGCAGGCAGGCCGCCGTGGAAGAATACAAAAAGCAGTTGGAGGAGAAAGAGTTTCCCGAGTCGGTGAAAAAGACCATCGAGAAAGAAATCCATCGACTGGAGGGCATGTCCGGTTATTCGGCGGAAACCGCCGTTATCCGCACATATCTTGATTGTCTGATTGAACTGCCGTGGAACGAGACGACGGAAGATTCTATAGAAATCAAGAAAGCGGCGCAGGTACTGGAGCATGACCATTACGGACTGAAAAAGGTCAAGGAACGGATTCTCGATTATCTTGCCGTGCATAAGCTTGTTATGGAAAAAACTTCCGAAAAGGATGACGCTCGATGGAAGGCTCCGATTCTCTGTCTTGTCGGGCCGCCGGGCGTGGGGAAGACATCATTGGCTTCTTCGGTTGCCCGTGCCGTCGGACGGAAATTCACGCGCGCCTCGTTGGGAGGCATTCGCGACGAAGCGGAAATACGCGGCCATCGGCGGACTTATGTCGCCGCGATGGCGGGGCGCATCATGGAAGGGATTCGTCGCTGCGGCGTAAAGAATCCTGTGTTTTTGCTGGACGAGATAGACAAGCTGTCGCATGATTATCAGGGCGATCCTGCGTCGGCGCTTTTGGAGGTTCTCGATCCGGCGCAGAATTGTTCCTTTACGGATCATTATGTCGATTTGCCGTTTGACCTTTCCGGCGTGTTTTGGATTGTCACGGCCAACGATATGGCCGGGATTCCGCGCGCGTTGCGGGATCGTATGGAAATCATCACGCTCTCCAGCTATACGGAACAGGAAAAGCTGGAAATCGCGAAACGTTACCTTTTACCGCGTCAGAGGAAAGAGAACGGCCTGAACGCCGGGAATATTTCATTGGGCGTCGGCGTGTTCCAGCGCGTAATTTCGGAATATACCCGCGAGGCGGGGGTTCGCGAGCTGGAACGCAAGCTGGGGGAGATTTGCCGAAAAGCGGCGCGCCGTATTGTCGAAGACGACGTCAGCCGAGTCAGCGTAACGGCGAAATCGCTGGAGGATTTTTTGGGACGTCCGAAATTTTTGCATACAAAAGCGGAAAAGGAGCCGCAGGTTGGCGTTGTTACCGGAATGGCGTGGACGGAACTGGGGGGCGATATCCTTCCTACGGAAGTCACGATCTTGAAAGGAAAAGGAAACCTGATCCTGACGGGGCAGCTTGGCGACGTTATGAAGGAATCGGCGCAGGCGGGGCTTTCGTATATTCGGAGCCGGTTGAAGCGGTTCAAGCTCCCCGGGGATTTTTATGAAAAGAACGATATCCATATCCATCTGCCGGAAGGCGCGGTGCCGAAAGATGGGCCGTCCGCCGGAATCACGATGGCGACGGCCATGGTGTCTGCCCTGACGAACCGCAAGGTGAGAAGCGACGTCGCCATGACCGGGGAAATTACGCTGCGCGGGCGCGTACTTCCAATCGGCGGTTTGAAGGAGAAAGTGATGGCCGCGCACCGGGAAGGTATGCGCACGATTATTCTGCCGAAGGAAAATATACGAGATATTGAGGAAATCCCGGATTCCGTTCGGGATCAATTGGAATTCGTGCCGGTCACATCGATGGACGAGGTACTTGACCATGTGTGGGTGACGCCGTGAAAGAGCGCGTCATCATCACCCAAGGACGCTATCTTGCTTCTGCGGTAAAAAGGGGGCAGTATCCTTCGGAGAAACGGCCGGAAATTGTTTTCATCGGTCGTTCGAATGTCGGCAAGTCGTCCCTGATCAATTCGCTGACGCGAATCCGGAATTTGGCGCATGTGTCCGGGCAGCCGGGCAAGACGCAGACCATCAATTTTTACGACGTCGGTATGAAAATCGAGGGCGAAGAGATGCGGCGGGACTTTTATCTCGTCGATCTTCCCGGGTACGGTTACGCGAAGGCAGGCAAGGAAAAGCGTCTGACCTGGAAAAAGTTTATCGAGGAATATCTGCTCCATTCGAAAAGCATTCGTTTCGTCGCGCAGTTGATTGATATCCGTCATGATCCAATGAAATCGGACGTCGATATGTTCCGTTGGTTGACGACAAACGGGATTCCCGTGCTTCCCGTTGCGACCAAGTCGGACAAGCTGGGGCGCGACTCGGGACAGAGGCAGATCGGGCAGATTCGTCGAGCGCTTGGCGTGCCGGAGTTGGATATTTTGCCGTATTCTTCTCTCAAAGGTGAAGGACGTTCAGAATTGCTTGACGTTATCGCAGATTCTTTGATAGAATAATAAAAAAGGGGAGCATCGGGCAATTCGCTTGCCAAAGCGGCGGCTCGATGCTTTTTTGTCAAGAAACCGACTTCAAACTGTAGGAAGTGGAGGTCGTCATGCTTTCGGAATTCGACAAGGCAATTTTGAACGCGGTGCAGGGCGAGTTTCCTTTGGAAAGCCGTCCGTTTGCCGTTTTGGCGAAACGGCTGCACACGGATGAAACGACGCTGATTGCGCGTTTGACGGAACTTAAACGGGACGGATATTTGCGTCGGCTTGGGGCGTATTTTGATTCCGATGCTCTCGGATACAAAGGAACCTTGATTGCGCTCTATGTGTCTCCCGATAAGTTTGCCTCGGTCATTGAGGCCATCAATCGATATGACGGCATTACGCATAATTATGAACGAGAAGGAGAATACAATCTCTGGTTCACATTACAGACGGCGTCGGAATCGCAGCGGCAAATAATCCTCGACGAGATTCACGGCTTGCCTGGGGTGGAGAAGATGTTGGAGCTTCGCTCTGCAAAGAAATACAAGGTGCGTGTACAGTTTCGTTTGGACTAGGAGGGAAAGGGATGCTGGAGGAAAAGGATCGGAAAATCGTCAGTGCGTTGGCGGACGGTATTCCTTTCGTGCCGAGACCCTATGCCGTACTTGCAGAGAAGGCGGGCATGGAGGAAGAGGAATTCCTTTCGAGACTCAAAGACCTCAAAACGCAGGGAATCTTGCGGAGGGTCGGCGCGGTGCTCCAACATCGACGAGCCGGATTCTCTGCGAACGCGCTCTGCATCTGGAACGTTCCCGAAGATCGGCTGGACGGGGTCGGGGCTGCCGTCAGCCGCGAGCCGTCCGTATCGCATTGCTATTCGAGAGAGACGGCGCCCGAATGGCCGTATAATTTTTACGCCATGATACACGCGCATAGCCGGGAGGTCTGTGAGTCAATTGCGGACCGGATTTCGGCGGAAAATGGTTTAGGGGAACGGAAAACCTTTTATTCCGTGAGGGAATGGAAAAAGGCCGCTATGCGATATTTTTGCGAGAATCACTAAATCCAAGGATTCCTTCCTTGACGCGGAAAGCCTTCTGGGCTATAATTTTAAAGGTGCGCTATAAGGCGTTCCATAGGAACGCTTTATTATTTTCTGGAGGGAGATCGAATGGAAACAGACGCAGTCATTGCTGTCAACGAAACGGTTTCTAACGAATTCGACAACCTGACCGATGAGGAGATTGTTCTAAAGATTAAGGCTGCCGGAGGCCGCGCCGCATTAGATTATTTGATTCATAAGTATCGGAATTTCGTTCGTGCCAAGGCTCGATCATATTTCTTGATCGGCGCAGATCGAGAAGACATTATCCAGGAGGGCATGATCGGATTGTATAAGGCAATCCGCGATTTTCGGAACGATAAGCTCTCTTCTTTCCGGGCGTTTGCAGAACTTTGCGTGACGCGGCAGATTATCACCGCCATCAAGACGGCGACGAGACAAAAGCATATTCCTCTGAATTCTTATGTGTCGCTCAATAAGCCGATTTATGACGAGGATTCGGAGCGGACGCTTCTCGACGTGCTTTCCGGCGCCTGCATTGCCGACCCGGAGGAGCTTGTCATCAGCCGTGAGGAATTTATCGACATCGAGGCGAAAATGGAGGAGATTCTCAGCGACCTTGAATGGCGAGTGTTGATGTCGTATCTGGACGGGAAATCCTATCAGGAAATTGCCGTCGATCTTCATCGCCGTGTCAAGTCCATTGACAACGCGCTCCAGCGGGTCAAACGCAAGCTGGAGAAATACATGGAATCCCGCGGGCATGATGTGGACTTGGGGCTGATTTATCGGGGGCTGACTTCCATCAACCGTCATCGGATGGACAATTGAATCGTATTTTACGGAATCCACTGCTTTTTATCAGAGGCGGTGGATTTTTTTGTTTCAGGCCTTGCTTTCCAATAAAGCGTATGGTATTCTTGTCGCAGGTAAACAGATGACATCAAGAGGCTTGAGTTATACTGCCAATGCCGGTTTTTTCGATGTGTTTTGCGTGGAGTTGCCCGGATCGTTTTGACCGGGACGACATCGGAGCGCAGGCGGTCGCCGGGGTCGTATAGGGGCTTCTTTGTCATGGGCAAAGAAGCTTTTTTGTTTGCATGTATATGGGTGCACAAAGCGTCCGGTCGTTGTTTGCCGAAATATAGCAGGAGGTGTCCATATATGTCCAATCAACCGTTTACCGTCGCCACTTTTAAGGAGAGAAAGGCCAGCCATACGCCGGTCACGATGCTCACGGCTTATGACTACTCGACGGCACAGCTTGTCGAGGAAGCCGGGATTGACACAATCCTCGTGGGGGATTCGCTGGGGAATGTAATGCTCGGTTACGGCTCGACGCTGCCGGTCACAGTGGAAGATATGATTCATCATGGGAAAGCTGTATGCCGTGGCGTCAAAAATACGTTTGTCGTTGTCGATATGCCGTTCATGAGCTATCAGGTTTCCGCGGAAAAGGCAGTGGAAAACGCAGGGAGGATCATGAAGGAAACGGGCTGTCAGGCGGTCAAGCTGGAAGGCGGCGTGGAGATCCTTCCGGGGATTGAGAAAATGATTGCCGCCGGGATTCCCGTCGTCGGACATCTCGGGCTGACGCCGCAGTCGGTGAACCAGCTGGGGGGATACAAGGTACAGGGAAAAGACGCCGCCACGGCGCAAAAATTGATTGACGACGCGAAAGCGCTCGACAAAGCGGGATGCTGCGCAATCGTGTTGGAATGCGTGCCGGCACGGCTTGCGGAGAAGGTGACGGAAAGCGTCGAGGCGGTGACTATCGGCATTGGCGCAGGCAGCGGCTGCGACGGCCAGGTGCTCGTCGTGAACGACATGCTCGGATTTACCAATGGCTTCAAGCCAAAGTTCGTCAAATGCTTCGCGAACATCCATGACGAGATCATTAAGGCGATGAAGGGCTACAAGGAGGAAGTGACGGCGCGCGCGTTCCCTGAGGAAGGTACGCATACGTTCAAGATTGCGGACGAGACATTGGAAAAGTTGTATTGATGGTCTGCAGGAGGAAAAGCTTATGAATTTTGCGGTTCTCGGCGCCGGCGGCGTCGGCGGGATTGTCGGAGGCTATCTTGCGCTTGCGGGCAACAAGGTGACGTTCATTGCCAGAGGAGCACATCTCGAAGCGCTTCAAAAGAACGGGCTCACGCTTCGCACATCGCATCGGGGCGATCTTGCCGTAAAGACGGTCAAGGCCAGTTCCATCGAAGAATATGATGATACACCGGATGTGATCTTTGTCTGTTTCAAGTATTACAGCTTGCCTGCGGCGATTGGATTTGCGCGGCGGCACGCGGGGAAAAATACGCTTGTGATTCCACTCCTGAATGTGTTCGGGACAGGCGAGGTCATGCAGAAGGAATTGCCGGATGTAACGGTACTTGACGGCTGCGTTTACATTTACGGTATGGTGGAGTCGCCTGGGATTGTGGCGCAGCCCGCGCCGATTTTGCGGATTTTTTACGGTTATCGTCCGAACGAGGAGAAAAATTTGTTGCCGTTGGCGCAGAACATGGAACCGGTTTTGGTAGAAGCCGGGATTGAAGGTCATTTTTCGGACCAGATTCGGCGCGACGCTTTGCAGAAGTTCAGCTATGTGTCGCCGCTTGGCGCTGCGGGGCTTTATTTTGACGCGGTCAGCGGGGATTTCCTGCGGGAAGGCGAGCCGAGAAAAATGTTCGTCGGGCTGATCCGGGAAATTGAGGCGCTTGGGGTCGGCATGGGAATTCGGTTTGAGCAGTCGCTCGTTGATGTGAACCTGAAACTGATGGATTCTTTTACAAAGGATCTCAAGACTTCCATGCAGCGTGACGTGGAGGGCGGAGGTCCGTCTGAATTTGACGGGCTGGTGCATCGGGTTTCCCGTCTCGGCAAAGAATATCATGTCTCGACGCCGCTCTATGACAAAATCAGCGCGTGGGGCAAGGAAAAGGGAATACATTGAACGGGATTTCGGATAGGCGTGTCATTCGGCACGCCTAAAATATTTTTGATAAGACGCCGGTCTTGATTGCCACACGTCCTGCGATTGTGCTACAATAACCGCATGGGAGGATTGGCGATGCGGGAGAAACATTTCCTGATTATAGCGGCGTCCATCGGCTCAGGGCATACCAAAGCGGCAGAGGCAGTGGCAGACGCGCTGAAAATTAAATATCCCGACGTGCAGATCCATACGGAGGATTTCACGATGTGGCGCGTCTCGTGGGCTACGGCTTTCATGAAGGCGTGCTATCTTTTTATGCTGCGTTTCATCCCCAATTTGTATGAACTGATGTACCGGTTTACAGGCGGACGGTCCGGCGGGCTTTCCGTGCAGAGTCTGATTTCCGCGTTTACGGCGCGGGACATCGCGGCGCTTGTGAAGAAGTATCACCCGGAAGCCGTGATCTGTACACATCCGTTTCCCGCTGGGGCAGCTTCCTGGAGGAAAAAGCGTCATCCGGAAGAATTTTTGTACGCGACGGTCATTACCGATTATTCCGTGCATCAGATGTGGATATATCCGAACGCGGACTGCTATTTTGTCGCACGGGAGGAAATGAAGACGGATTTGATTGCGGCGGGACTGCCGCCGGAAAAAGTATTCGTGACGGGAATTCCGGTTACGTCTAAATTTCATCAGCGGGAGAACAAGGAGACAATTGTTGAAAGTCTCGGCCTTTCTCCGGAGCGAAAAACAGTGCTTTTGATGGGGGGCGGCCTCGGGATCGGGGGACTCGATGCGGCGTTGCTGGCGTTGGAAAACGTGCCCGCTCCAATCCAGATTCTCGTAGTGACGGGCAAAAACGAAAAGCTTCGCCTGCGTGTTGACAAACTGGCGTCATCGTCGCATCATACGATTCTCGTTTGGGGATATTCGGCGCGCGTGCGCGAGTTTATGGCGATCTCGGATTTTATTATTACAAAACCGGGAGCGCTTACCATCAGCGAAGCGCTTTCAGCCGAGCTTCCGATGCTTTTGCACGACCCGATTCCGGGACCGGAGACGGAAAACGCCGTTTATATTGCTCGAAAAGGCGCGGCGGTCTGGGCGAATTCGGAAGAGAAGCTGACAAAGGCGATTTCCCGATTGCTTTCGTCGGAGGAAGAGCTTGCAGCGATGCGCGCGGCGGCGCACGAGATGAAGAAGCCGTACGCGGCGCGTGATATTGCGGAATTTTTTGCGGCGGCATTCGAGAAATTTTCGGATTTGAAAAAAATTCATGGAAGATAATAAGGTTTGGCAGGGATTTTTTTCTGCGTCTCGAATATAAATAGAGTAGCGTGAAAGATATTGAACGCATTTGGGTGAGAATATGACGCTGAGAAAGCTAAAGAAACGGGACGATGGGAGTTTCTCGTGTCCCGGGTGCGGCAATCCGCTTCGGTTCAAGGACGGCGAAGCCGTGGCGATTGTAGGCGGACAGCTTGATATGGAGAATTACAAGCCACGCTATATTTGCGATGCTTGCAAGGTATATTATCGCGCAGTGCTGACGACGGACTACTATGATGTTTTTCCATTGGAGGAGACTAAGGAGGAAAAGCAGGAGCCGCAGCCGGCGGTGAAGGAACCGGAAAAGCCTCCGGGAAAAGGGCCGATTGCACTGCCGAAGGAGCCGACGGGGAACGAGACCTGTCCTGTTTGCGGGAAGCACTTTCGCTTTGTCGAGGGCGGCGCGGTTCGTGTCGTGAACGGCGAAGTGGATATGGAGAACGTCAAGCCGAAGTATGAATGCGATACTTGCGGCGTATTTTATCGCGAAGTGTTGTCCTCCGGTTTTTATTTACCCTATCCACAGCAGGACGAGGATAGGATTCCTGTGCCGTCGTCTGCCGAAAAATCGGATGCTTCGGAAGAGAAAAAGGGGGAATCGGCTGCGGCGGGCAGAGGCCCGATTGCATTGCCGAAAGAGCCGAAGGGAAACGAGACGTGTCCCGTTTGCGGAAAACGTTTTCGTTTTGTCGAGGGCGGCGCGGTTCGTGTCGTGAACGGCGAAGTGGACATGGAGAATATCAAGCCGAAGTACGAGTGCGATACCTGCGGCGTTTTTTATCGTGAGGTGCTGACCTCCGGGTTTTATCTCCCGTATCCGCAGGAAGAAGAGGATAAACTTAAGGCGAATGAAGAGCCGGCGCCGTCAAAGGTGCTTTCGACCGGCGACATTGCGCCGATGATACTGAAGTGCAATGAGAACAATCAATGCCAATGCCCGCGCTGCGGAGCCATGATGGATTACGTCGAAGGGCAGGCGGTGCATCTGGTGGATGGAAAACCGGATATGGAGAACGTCTGGGATCATTTTCATTGCGGGAATTGCCATTCGGTCTTCCGCAGGATTGTCAATACCGATTATTTCCAGTTTACGGAAAAATAATCACGGCAATTTGCCGAAATCAGCGTTTTTTTCTTGCAAGTTGCGTGAAATATTAGTATTATAAAGTCGTGCCCTTAGCAGGGGAAGATTACAGGAGACAGGAAAGCGGGGCAAAAAGGGATGGAAGAAAAACGCGGCGGATGGTCGCCGAGTATTTTTGCCGTTATCGTGGCGTTTTGGGTCATCGGATTCGGGTATACGTTTTGTATGCAGCAATCGCATCTCAACGAGGTCGAGGAGGACCGGGCCGTTGCGATTTCGCGGCTGGAAGAGGCGCGAAATCGTAATGCGGCGCTGAAGGAAGAACGTGATGGGCTGCAAAAGCCGGAGTATATCGAGAAGGTTGCGAGAGAAGAACTCGGGATGACGCGCCATGGGGAGATGCCGTATATTGCGGCGAAAAAATAACAAAAACGGCGGCTCTGCACCTATTCCTTTTCCTTGACAGGGGCGGAATAGCGAAGGTATAATGGAACAGATTTTTATAAATATGAGGAGGAACGGGTTTTGTCAGTTGAAGTTGGCGGCGTGGTGGAAGGTAAGGTCACCGGCATCACGAAGTTTGGCGCGTTTGTCGATTTGGCGGACGGGAAGGTGGGACTTGTCCATATTTCTGAGGTTGCGGATGTCTATGTAAACGATATCAATGATTTTCTGAAAGTGGGCCAGACGGTCAAAGTGAAGGTTCTGAATGTGGACGACAAGGGAAAGATTGGTCTTTCCATCAAACGTTTGCAGCCTAGAAAAACGGAAGCCATCGATGGAGGAAATCCGCAGTCGGTTTCGCGTGCGCCCCGTCGTCCTGCCGGAAATGATTTTCGAGCCAAGCCGGCCGGACGTTTTTCCGCCGGACCTGTTTCTTTTGAGGATAAGCTGTCGAAATTTCTGAAGGACAGTGATGAGAGATTGACCGATTTGCGTCGGAAGACGGATTCCAAGCGGGGAGGCCGGGGTTCGAGGCGTTCGGGCTAAAATTAAAAAGAAAGCACTCTGCAAAGGGTGCTTTTTCTGGTTTAGGGGCAGGAAAGGAAAACGACAGGATGGAACTGGAAGGCCGTGTCGAAGCGTTTGTGAGGCGGCATGGGATTTTTACGCCGGGCAGCCGGATTGTCGTTGCCTGTTCCGGCGGCCCGGATTCTCTTGCTTTGGCGTCAATTCTTCTTTCGCTTCGGGAAAAGTGGCGGCTTTCACTTCGGATTGCGCATTTTGAGCATGGGATTCGCGGCGCCGCGTCGCTTGCGGACGCAGAGTTTGTATGCGCCTTCGCGGAGCAAGAAGGATTGCCGTGCAGCCTTGCGCAAGAAGACATTCCGTCTTATGCGAAGCGTGCTAAGATTTCCCTGGAAACGGCGGCGCGGGAGCGGCGGTATGCGTTTTTGACCGAAACGGCAAAAAAAATGGGCGCTGATACGCTGATTGCTACGGGGCATCATGCGGGCGATCAGGCGGAAACGGTGCTCATGCACATTTTGCGCGGCACCGGGATTGACGGTCTGGCAGGCATGCGGCCGCGTTCGGGGCGGATTATTCGTCCGTTGCTTTTTTTGTCCCGGGAGGAGATTGCGGAATATTGCCGGGAAAAAGGTTTGAAGCCGCGACAGGACGAGACGAATTTCCTGCCCGACGCGGAGCGGAACCGTATCCGGCTGGAGCTTTTGCCGATGCTGCGCCGCTATCGTCCGTCGCTGGACGACGCGCTTTGCCGTTTAGCGGCAGCGGAAGCGGAGGCGGCGGGTTTCTTGCGGGAAGCGGCAAGTGCGGTATGGAATCAAGCGGCGGAAGATAGAAGCGGGGAGATTATCCTGCATCGGAAGGCCTACGGCGCAGAGCATGTGGCTCTTCGAAAGGCGCTTTTGCGGCGGGCGGCGGAGACATTAGGGTTTCGATTGTCGCTCGGTTTTTTCCATTACGAGGCATTGGATGAATTATGCCGCTTTGGTGAGACGGGAAAGAAATTGACGCTTCCTGGAGGCGGCGAGGCTGAATGCCGCTATGATAAAGTCGTCCTTCGGCGCGCGGCGAAACAGGGCCTTTCGTGGACAGAGAGGCCGCTGGCTCTTTTTGGAGTTACGCGGATCGAGGAAATCGGGCTTACGGTTTATGCTTCGTCGTCGGAGGGGGCGGAAAATCCGACGGATTCGCGGCTGGCCATTGCAGATCTTGACGCCCTCGAATCCATGTCGTCAACGCTTGTTGTGCGCAGCCGACAGGAGGGGGATTCCTTCCGTTTGGAAAACGGCGGGAGGCAAAAGGTCAAATCGCTTTTGATTGACCGGAAAATTCCTCGTGAGTTGCGGGAACGTGTGCCGATTTTTGCGGTGGGCGACGAGATTTTCTGGGTGGGCGGCGTCCGGCGGGCGGCCGTCGCATTGGTAACGGCAGAGACGCGGCGCAGGATTGCGTTTCGCATGGTGTGGGATGATGGCAGCGAAGAAAAAACGGGAGGAGAAATGATATGTTGACCGACGATCTGAAAAGCGTGCTTTTCACCGAGGAACAAATTGCGAAGCGGGTTTCAGAGCTTGGCGCAGAATTGACGCGGGACTACGAGGGAAAGGACCCGCTGGTTATCGGCATCCTGAAGGGCGCGTCCGTATTCACTACGGATCTCATACGTCATATGAATACGCCGATGCAGCTTGATTTCATGGTCGTATCCAGCTATGGATCGGGGACTAAGACCAGCGGGTCAGTCAAGATTCGCAAAGACGCCGATGCGGATATGAGAGACCGTCATGTGATTGTCTGTGAGGACATTATTGATTCCGGCGTCACGATGAGTAATCTTTTCCCGTTGTTTGAAACGCGGAAGCCTGCAAGCCTGAAGCTTTGCGCGCTGCTTTCGAAACCCTCGCGGCGGGAAGTCGAAATCAAGATCGATTACCTCGGTTGGGAAGTGCCGGATGAATTCCTCGTCGGGTACGGGCTGGACTATGCGGAGCGTTACCGCAATCTTCCCTGCATCGGGGTTTTGAAGCCGGAAATATATTCCTGATCGATTTTGATACGTATCTTCGACCCAAATTTATAAAATTTTGACCGATACCCAAAGAGCACGCGATATACTCCTGTTACACAGACTGCCTCCGAGCCTGTGGCTCGGATGCAGTCTCATAAATAAATCTCCTCATACTAATCTCCGTAAGAAATAATATTTCTAACGGAGATTAGTATGATTGTATGATTTCTGGTTTGATGATATAATGTGAAAGCTTGGTGAGTGCGAGCAAAAGGCGATGCGCAAACCTGGCGAGAATAAATACCCTTGCGTTATAATAATAAAGATGTATTTTACGTCGATTTCTCCCCAAAAGGGGAAGGAGGACAAGATCGTTGAACCGTTTTATGAAAAATATAGGTTTTTACCTGCTGATTATTTTCATCGCCATCACGTTCATTGACTATTTTTCCGTCAAGAGCTCGACGACAAAGCAGGAGATGGGCTATTCCGCCTTTTTGCAGCAAGTGGACAAAGGCGAGGTCGCCAAAATCACTATGATGAACAACATCATCGAGGGCGTGCTGACAGACGGGACGGAATTCGTGACTGTGACGCCGGATGCGCCGAACGACGATACGACGCTTATAAAGCGCCTGCAGGACAAAAATGTCGAGATTCGCGCGAAGAATCCGCCAGAACCGCCCTGGTGGACGGCTGTGCTGTCTTCGGTATTGCCGATTCTGCTGTTGGCTGGTGTCTGGTTCTTTATCATGCAGCAGACTCAGGGCGGCGGCGGACGCATGATGTCCTTCGGCCGCAGTCATGCGCGCATGAGCAGCGGGGACAAAGTCAAAGTGAACTTCGGCGACGTCGCCGGAGCGGATGAAGCTAAGCAGGAGCTGGAGGAAGTCGTGGAGTTCCTGCGCCAGCCGAAAAAATTTAATGACCTTGGCGCGCGTATTCCGAAGGGCGTGCTGCTGTTTGGTCCTCCGGGCACGGGCAAGACGCTCCTTGCGCGGGCGGTGGCGGGCGAGGCCGGCGTGCCGTTCTTCAGTATCAGCGGCTCGGACTTCGTCGAGATGTTCGTCGGCGTCGGCGCTTCCCGCGTTCGCGATTTGTTCGATCAGGCGAAGAGGAACGCCCCGTGCATCGTGTTCATCGACGAGATTGATGCGGTAGGGCGTCAGCGCGGTGCGGGCGTCGGCGGCGGCCATGACGAGCGCGAGCAGACGCTGAACCAACTTCTCGTCGAAATGGACGGCTTTGCGGCGAACGAGGGCATCATCATCATCGCGGCGACGAACCGTCCTGATATTCTTGATCCGGCGCTTCTGCGGCCGGGGCGTTTTGACCGTCAGATTGTCGTCGACAAGCCGGATGTGCGTGGTCGTCTCGCGATTTTGAAAGTGCATACAAAGGGCAAGCCGGTGGACGAGGACGCCGATCTCGATATTCTCGCGCGGCGTACGCCGGGATTCACCGGCGCCGACCTTTCCAATCTCGTCAATGAAGCGGCGCTGCTCTCTGCGCGGCGCAATCGAAAAACCATCAACATGGAGTCGCTGGAGGAATCTATCGAGCGCGTCATGGCGGGGCCGGAGCGCAAATCCCATGTGATGAGCGACAAGGAAAAACGCCTGACGGCATATCATGAGGGCGGCCATACGCTGGTGGGCATGATGCTCCCGAATGCCGACCCGGTACATAAGGTCACAATCATCCCGCGCGGACGTGCGGGCGGCTACACGCTGATGCTTCCAAAAGAGGATCGTTCCTACGAGACCCGGGGCGAGCTCCTCGACCGGCTGAAAACACTTCTCGGCGGGCGAGTGGCGGAGGAAGTCGTGCTTGGTGAAATCAGCACCGGCGCTTCCAGCGACATCCAGCGCGCGACGCAGATTGTCCGCAGCATGATTACTCAGTACGGTATGAGCAACGTGCTCGGCCCGGTGACATACGGTGAGGGGCGCGACCATCAGGTCTTCCTCGGGCGCGATTTCAACAACCAACGCAATTACTCGGAAGACGTCGCAGCGGAAATCGATAAGGAAATCCGCCGTTACATCGAGGATGCTTACGAAGAATGCCGGCAGATCATCACCGACAACATCGACAAGCTGCACCTGATTGCCGGGGCGTTGATGGAGCGTGAGACGCTGGACGCGTCAGAGCTTGAGGAACTGATGACGAAAGGCAAGATTTCGGAAAAGCCGAAAGAAGAGGAAAAGCCGCCGGAGGACGGCACGCCGCTGATGACGCCGATTCCGACGACGCCGGCGGTGTCGGTGGAGGTTTCGGGATTGACGGACGAAACGAAAGAAGTTCCCCTTGGAACACCGGAGCCGAAACTCAACATCACGAATCATTCTTGACAGACAAAAAGGAACACTGCCATGCATCAGGTTGCAGACAGCGTTCCTTTTGTTTGCATTTAGTCCCATTTTGGGGCGGGAGGACCGCAAAGCGGCGGGTGAGTTTTTGCGAGTAACGATTGCTTTTAGCGTTGCGTTGCAAAAAGTCATCCGTTACTTTTTTGGGGTTATTTTTTCGGTGTGATCGCGAAGGCGCGGACGGGCATTCCCGTCGCTCCCTTGATATTCGGCCACGCGGCAATCAGCAGCGCGCCCGCCGGAGCTACGCGGTCGAGATTTTGCAGCACCTCAATCTGGAGCTTGTTCTTGGAAAGCACATAGCGCTCGCAGGCGAGATCGCCAGCTTTTGCCGCCTCGGCGGAAGCGTCGGTGTCGAGGGCTTCGTGGCCGTTTGCGGCGGCATTCCTCGTCTCGTAGATGTACTTCAGCGCGTCGAGGGACCAGCCGGGGAAATTCTCGCTGCCGTCCTCAGCGATGCCGGAAAGCTTGTCCATATTCGGCCAGTTCTTGCTCCAGTCGGTGCGGAGCGCGACGAAAGCGCCGTCGGGAATCGTGCCGTATTTCGCCTCATAGTCCTTGATGTCCTCCGCCGTCGCCGCATAATGGACGTCTTTTTTTACCTTTTCGGTAATGTCGATGACGCAAAGCGGGAAAACCATATCGCGTACGCCATATTTCTCCGAAAGCGGTGCGTTTTTGATGAAATGTCCCGGAAAGTCGATATGGGTGCCGAACTGCCCCGGGAATTTGAATGTCTGGATCAGGCAGTCCAGCATCTCGTTGCCCCAGTCGAAGCAAGTTTTGCAAAGCTCCACCGAGCCGTCGGGGATTCCCGACCAATAGGGGCTTCCGTTATCCATCAAATGCGTCAGATCCACCCATTCATACGTGTCTGAGCGAAGCTCGCCCAGCGTGTCCCAAAGTTTGTAGCTCATCGTCAACGCCTCCATAATCATAGTCTGGTACTAGGGTTAGTATAGGGCATGGGAGGGGAGGTGTCAAGATGAGGTATTTGCGTTTATTTCTTCCCGACTTCCGCGCCTTCGACCTCTCCGGTCCAGTCCACGAGGCCGCCGAAATCGTAGACCTTTTTATAACCTTGCTTGACAAGGAGGGCGGAAGCGTCTTCCGAGCGGCGGCCCGTCCAGCAGTAAAGCATCAGCGTCTTGTCCTTGTCTGGGAGCTTGTCGAGCTTCTCTGCACGGATATCTTCAATGGGGACGCAGATGGCGCCGAGGACGTGTTTCTTGTCGTATTCCTCCTGTGTCCGCACGTCGACGATTACGACGTTCTTGTCCGCCTTCATCATTTTCGCGGCCTCATCCATGCTGACGTGCTTGAAGCCGGGGCCGCCGCAGCCTTGCAGCAGTAAGGCGAACATCAGCAGGAGCAGGGCGGCGGTTTTTTGCGGCAGATTCTTCATAATGGTTCACTCCTTCTCCATGATTATTCGGGATTGTTTTCCCGAAGGAAGTGCTCCAATGTCTTCATCATCTCGGGAATGTCGATGGGCTTGGCGATATGGTCGTCCATGCCCGCAGCTTTCGCGTTCCGGATGTCTTCGGCGAAGGCGTTGGCGGTCATCGCGATGACCGGGATCGAGGAGAGAGCGGGATCGGGCAGCGCCCGGATGGCTTTCGTCGCTTCGTAGCCGTTCATCACCGGCATCTGCACGTCCATCAGGATCAGACGATAGTGGCCCGGGGCAGAGGCCGCCACCATGTCCAGCGCGATTTTTCCGTTTTCGGCGGTTTCGATTTCGAAGCCGTAACCGCCGAGGATCATTTTCGTCATTTCACGGTTCACGTCGAGATCGTCTACCAGGAGCAGCCGGATCCCGGTGAAGTCTGTGGAGGATTCTGTACCCTCCGCGGCGTTGGTTTCTGCTTTTGCCGGCTCCGGTTCGTCTTCTGCTATAGGAAAGGCGAAGTGCAGGATGAATTCGGTGCCTTTCCCTTTTTCCGTGTCCACTTCGATGGTTCCGTTCATCAGGTTCACGATGTGCTTCGTGATGGCCATGCCCAGCCCTGTTCCCTGGATGCCGCTGGCGGTGCGCTCGCGCTCGTAGGCGTCGAATACCCGGTCGGCGAAGTCACGGCTCATGCCGATGCCGGTATCCTTGACGCGCAGCTCATAGCTGCCTTCGGTTTCCGTTGCGCCGGTCTCTTTCAGCGTGAGTGTGATGCTGCCTCCCTCCGGTGTGAATTTGTAAGCGTTGCTGACGAGATTCAGCAGCACGCGGTCCAGCCGCTTCACGTCGCAAAGCACCGTCTTGTGGGTGAGGTTCTCGGCCTTCACGACGTAGGAGAGGCTTTTTTCCAGCATTTGCGTCGCGAAAAGGTCGCGGACGTCGTTCAGCATTTTTTCGAGATTGCCCTTCGCGATTTCCAGCTCCATTTTCCCGCTTTCGATGCGGCTCATTTCCAGAATGTCGTTGATCAGCGAAAGCAAGTGGTCACCGGAGGCTTCAATCTTGCCAAGGAAGTCGGCGACGGTGGGCGGCAGGTCCTTTTCCTTCTGGGCGAGGGCCGTGTAGCCGAGGATAGCGTTCATCGGCGTGCGGATATCGTGGCTCATGTTGAAGAAGAATGTGCTTTTCGCCTTGTTGCTTTCTTCCGCCGCGATTTTTTGCACTTCCAGCCGCTTCTCGCGCTTCGTCATGGTGGAGTAGACGCTGAACATGATGAAAAGTGAGATGGTAATCAGGACCATTTGCAGCAGATTGTGATTCGTCAGGGATTGATTGACGATTTCCATCTGCTTTTGCAGGTAATATTCGGCGTCAGCCTGGTCTGTGTCGTCCAGTCGGACGCCGTGCTCTACCAACTCTTCCACATAGTAGCTGTCCAGGTTGCCGAGGACGGTCCTGGTGGTGTCGTGGGTCGCCTGTCTGAGCCACATAGTGGAGGTAAAGAAAATCAGGAAGAGCAGCGCAATCCAGACGACGATGGAGGTGCCGAAGCGCCGCCGGGTGTCCAGATGGAAGACGAAGCGGAAGAACAGGAAGCCGAGAAGGCTCCAGACAATCAGGATCAGGAAGGATTCCGTGGCCATGGCGCTGATCGTCCAGAAATTCGGAACCATGAAGTAGATGAAGAACATGAGGGCGCATAAACTGCCGATAGCGCCCGCAAGCTCCATCAGGCGATTTTTCTCTTCGCGGGCGGCCAGAAACGCGATGACGGAGGTGTAGGCGTAAGCGATGGTCGCGCCGATGGTGGTGACGTCGATAATCCAGCTGATGGCGGTACGCCCGAGGAAGGGGATTGGCAGGGACGCCAGCAGGATGAATAGGATAGCGTTCGAGGGCGTGCGCGAGCTGTTCAGCCGCCCGAACCAGCCAGGCAGCACGTTGTCCCGCGCCATCGAGTAGATCAGGCGGCTGGCGGCGATGTAATTGCCGACGAGGCCGGTGGCGACGCCTGCGACGACGGCGGCGGAGAGGACGAGGAATCCCGTTTGTCCCATCAGCGCGTTTGCCGCGTGAAAGGTCGGCAGACCCGCAATCCCGGATATCTTGGACAGGTTTCCGATATAAGCGTCCCAAGTCCTGTAGCCATCAGGAAGAACGGAGACGGCCAAAAGCGCGAGGCCGGCATACATGAGCGTGCTGGCAATTACCGACGCGACCAGGATCCCGAAGGCCTTTTTCGGCGAGAATCGGAATTCCTCGGCGGCGTTGGAAATGGAATCGAAGCCCGAGAAGGCCCACGGCGCGAGGACGGCGATGCCGACAATCTCCTTCAGGGGGAATTCACCCGACGCGAAAGGCGGCGCGAGAGTGAAGAGTTCAGCGCCGCGGACGGAAACGGCCGTGCCGAAGACGATCAGGACGCCGAAGAACAGCACGAAGGCCAAGAAGGTTTGTACATAGGCGGCGAATTTGCCGCCGCGCACGCAGACAAGGCCGAAAACGATAAGCGCGGCGAGGGAGAGCAGAACCTCGCCAAAATAGACGTCGAAGGCCGCAATCTGGTAGTGAAAACCGAATTGGAACACGCAGCCCAGGAGCTTCCGGCAGATAATAGGGAGTGCGGTGGCGTTTGCCCAGATGATCGCGATATAGACCAAAAGCAGGAACCATGCGCTCATGAAGCCATGGTCGAAACCGAGTACCCGCTTCGCGTAGCAATAGGTGCCGCCCGCGTCAGGATAGCGGTTCATCATGTAATGGTAGTTCAGTCCGATGATGAGCATGACGGCGGCGCCGATGAGTATGCCGATTGTCGTGCCCAGCGGTCCGGCGATGGGCAGGAAGGTATTCCCCGGCATCACGAAAGAGCCCCACCCGACGGCGCAGCCGAAGGAAAGAGCCCAGACGGCGACTGGGGAAAGGTAACGGGAAAGTCCAATTTCTTCCGTTTTCTTTTCTGAAGAGGCCATAATCGGATTCTCCTATATGTGTGATTTCCTTTATCATACTTTCACGCCAAGGCCGTGTCAATCGATAAGAAGAAATCGCCTGCCGTTATATAAAAAAACCACCCAATGCGTGGGTGGCTAGGGATGCGACTCTTTATAACAGGAACGCCGCAAAGGCCTGATTCCCGAATTTCATGCCGAGGGGCGTCAGGCGGAAATGCGTGGGCGTTTCCTCCAAATATTTTCTTGCCTTTAAGTTGTCGACGGTTTTTGGATAAAGGCTTTCCACTTCGCAGCCGAATGATTCAGAGAATTTTTGTCGGTCGATGCCTTTTGCTGTACGGAGCGCGAGGAAGCAGAATTCCTCAATGTGTTTTTCCCTCGTGACGGTTTCTTCGGTATGCGCGGGAGATTCGTCTCTTTCGACGGCTTTGATGTATGCGCCGACGTCTTTTGTGTTCGCGGTGCGCTTGCCGTTGTGGTAGGAGTGCGCCGCCGCACCGAAACCGAAATAAGGGCGGTCTTGCCAGTAGCCGAGATTGTGGCGGCAGAGAAAATCGTGCCGGGCGTAGTTCGAGATTTCGTAGCGTCGGAAGCCGAATTTCGGCAGCGTTTCAGCCAGATAGTCGTACATTTCTTCTTCCGCTTCTTCGGTGGGGAGGTTCAGCGTTCCGGCTGCTTTTTCCCGGGCGAAGGGCGTGCCGTCCTCGACGGTCAGTCCGTAGACGGAGATGTGCGTGACGGCGAGGTCCATCGACGAGCCGACGCTCCATTTCAGGATGTCCATCGTCTGCCCCGGCAGGCCGTACATCAGGTCGACGCTGACGTCTACGATCAGCGCGGCGCGCGCCCAACGCACCGCGTCGCGGATGTCCTGGGAGGTGTGGATGCGCCCGATGCGTTTCAGGATGGCGTCGTCGAAGACCTGTGCTCCGATGCTGACACGGTTGACGCCCAGCGTCGAAAGCATGGTCATCGTTTCCAGGGTGACGGTGCCGGGATTCGCCTCGACGGTGAATTCCAGATTATTCGTCGTCGGCACGACCGCCCGCACGGTTTGGATGACGTGGGCAAGCAGCGGAACGGGAAGCGCGGTGGGCGTGCCCCCGCCGATGTAGATCGTCGACGCGTTGCCGAGCGATGAAAGCGTTTCGCCCTTCGCCGCAAGCTCTCGGCAGAGCGCGTCAGTATATTTTTCCATGTCCGCTTCGTGCCCAGCGATGGAAGAAAAATCGCAGTAGGAGCATTTCTGTCGGCAGAACGGGATATGAATGTAAACGCCGTATTCCATATCAGTGTATCTTCAGCACGGCCATGAAAGCCTCCTGCGGCACTTCAACGCTGCCGACGGCCTTCATGCGCTTTTTTCCTTCCTTCTGTTTTTCAAGCAGTTTGCGCTTGCGGGTGATGTCGCCGCCGTAGCACTTCGCGAGTACGTCCTTCCGATACGCGCGCACGTTTTCGCGGGCGACAATCTTCGAGCCGACGGCGGCCTGAATCGGAATCTCGAACATTTGCTTCGGGATCAGCTCCCGCAGTTTTTGCGCGAGCTGTCGGCCCCGATGGGCGGCCTGGTCGGAGAAAACGATAGTGGACAGCGCGTCCACCGGCTCGCCGTTCAGCAGGATGTCGAGCTTCACCAGCTTCGACGGCTGATAGTCGGCCAGCTCGTAGTCGAGGGAGGCGTAGCCGCGCGTGGTGGATTTCAATTGATCGAAATAGTCGTAGATGATCTCGCTCAAGGGGATATGATAGATCAGCATGACGCGGTTCGTGTCGAGGTAATCCATACTCTTGTATTCGCCGCGCTTGTCCTGTGAGACCTGCATCACAGCGCCGACATAGTCGTTCGGTACTATGACGGTGGCTTTGACGAACGGTTCTTCGATGAAGTCGATGTTTTGCGGCGGCGGCAGCTTCGCCGGATTGTCCACGGCGATCATTTCGCCCGCCGTCGTATGCACATGGTAAATGACGCTGGGGGCGGTGGTGATCAGTTCCAAATGGTATTCGCGCTCCAGGCGCTCCTGGATCACGTCCATGTGCAGGAGGCCGAGGAATCCGCAGCGGTAGCCGAAGCCGAGGGCAACGGAGGTCTCCGGTTCGAAGACGAGAGCCGCGTCGTTTAGTTGTAGTTTTTCAAGAGCGTCTTTCAGGTTGTCGTAATCGGCGCTGTCCACCGGATAGAGGCCGCAGTAGACCATCGGCGTCACGCCGCGATAGCCGGGCAGCGGTTCGGGTGCAGGATTTTCTGTCGTAGTTACAGTGTCGCCGACACGCACGTCCCGGACATTTTTTAGGCTGCCGGCGATGAAGCCGACGTCGCCCGCCGCGAGCTGCGGCACTTCTACGGGCGCGGGCTGGAAGCAGCCGATGTCCGTGACCTCGAAGACTTTGCCCGTGGCCATCATCTGAAGCTCCATGCCTTTTTTGATCAGGCCGTCGATTAGCCGGATATTGGCAATGACGCCCTTATATGAATCAAAATACGAATCGAAGATCAGCGCGCGCAGTGGTTTTTTCTCGTCGCCGGAGGGCGGCGGGATCAGATTGACGATAGCTTCCAATATATCGTCGACGCCGAGGCCGGTCTTCGCCGAGGTCAGTACCGCGTTCGAAGCGTCGAGACCGATGGCGTCCTCGATTTCTTTTTTCACCTTTTCGGGGTCGGCGCTGGGCAGGTCCACTTTGTTGATGACAGGGACAATTTCAAGGTCGTGCTCCAAAGCCATATAGACATTCGCCAGTGTCTGCGCTTCCACGCCCTGCGTCGCGTCGACGACCAGAAGCGCCCCTTCGCAGGCCGCCAGGCTGCGGGAAACCTCGT
This sequence comes from uncultured Selenomonadaceae bacterium, assembly GCA_902778455.1. Classification (GTDB taxonomy): domain Bacteria; phylum Bacillota; class Negativicutes; order Selenomonadales; family Selenomonadaceae; genus RUG12372. The sequence goes on from CACYXR010000013.1 coordinate 50,759, forward strand.
AGGTGAAATCAACGTGGCCCGGAGTATCGATCAGGTTCAGTTCGTAAGTTTCGCCGTCTTTCGTCTTGTAGGTCAGGCGCACCGTTTGCGCCTTGATGGTGATGCCGCGTTCGCGCTCCAGATCCATGGAGTCGAGTACCTGCTCCTTCATCTCGCGTTCGGTCAGCATGCCGGTTCGCTCAATCAAACGGTCGGCAAGGGTCGATTTCCCATGGTCGATATGCGCGATGATAGAAAAATTGCGGATATGTGTTGTCTGCATGAAATCTTCCTTTTCAATAAATTAACTCGTTTGATTATATCATTACGACTTTATGTGAGCAAGGAGAGAAAAATAAGAGTTGATTTTTCAAAAACAGCGTGATAAAATACATCGGTAACGAAATTGGAAAGGGGGGTGAAACATTTGCCGAATATCAAATCTTCTGTTTTGAGTGTCAAGACCGATGCGAAACGTCATGCGAAGAACGTGGCCGAGAAGACGCGTGTCAAGAAAGCGTCCCGCAAGGTGCTCGACGCGGTTGCCGCAGGGAACGCGGATGAAGCGACGACCCTCCTGCACGCAGCCTGCAAGACGATCGATCAGGCCGCTGCGAATCATGTATATCACAAGAACAATGCGGCTCGCAAAAAGTCGCGTCTTGCGAAGAAGGTCAATTCGCTTGCGAAGTGAAGAGGCTTTTGCATCGTAGAGTATAAACCGCCGTCACGAAAGTGGCGGCTTTTTTCATGCCGAAAATCGACGCCACTGTGCTGCCTGTCCTGAAGTGCAGAGGATTTTTCAGGCTTCAGGACTATTTTGTTTTTTCGCGAAGTAAAGTTCTTTTTGTAAAGCGTTGAAAGAATCCAGCGACATGAGGATAAGATGCTTTCCGTTTTCCCGCTGGATAATGAAAGTTTCGCTGTTCTCATGGGCGCGGTCGGCGTATAGGGTGAATTCGTTAAGGAATTCTCCTGATGTGACGGCAGTCATGGTATCGCTTCCTTTCTTGATATAATATATAAAGATGATAGTCCTATTTTCGACAGAAAGACTTAATATCCTTTGCTTGTATTGTAAAAATTTTTGATTAATTTGTCTCAAAAAGTGAAAAACAGTTTTCAAATGGCATAGAATTTGGTATCATATAAAAGAGTTATCTGAATCTTTTTCCACTTTTATTGTTTCTCAATAGGCAAAGGAGGCAACGATATGGGACTTATTCAAGCTGCAATGGGAGCTGTAGGCGGCGTGCTTGCTGATCAGTGGAAAGAATTTTTCTACTGTGAAAGCCTGACCGCGGACATCCTGGTGGCGAAGGGACAAAAGCGCACCAGTTCACAGGGGCGCAGTTCCAACACCAGTGCTGAGGATAACATTATTTCCAACGGTTCCGGTATCGCAGTCAATGACGGACAGTGCATGATCATTGTTGAATCGGGCGAGGTTGTTGAGGTTTGCGCCCAGCCGGGACAGTATACTTACGACAAATCCACCGAACCGTCGGTCTTCTCCGGTGATCTCGGGGAGAGTATCATTGCGTCCTTCAAGCAAATGGGACGTCGCTTTACGTTCGGCGGCGATCCGGGCAAGGACCAGCGCATCTATTATTTCAATACGAAAGAAATCATCGGGAACAAGTACGGCACGCCGACCCCGATTTCGTTCCGCGTGGTGGACCAGGGCGCGGGCATCGACGCCGATTTTGACATCAAGTGCTTCGGCGAGTACAGTTACCACATTGTGGATCCGATTCTTTTCTACAAGAAAGTCTGCGGTAACGTGGAAAGTGAATACAGCCGCAAGGAGATTGACAGTCAGCTCAAGAGCGAGCTTTTGACGGCACTCCAGCCGGCTTTCGCGAAAATCAGCGTCCTCGGCGCGCGTCCGAGCCAGCTTATCGGCTATACGAAAGAAATTGCAAACGCGCTGAAAGAAGAGCTCTCGCAGGATTGGACACAAGGACGCGGTATTGAGGTCGTGAAGTTCGGTATTTCGAACATCAGCATGACCGATGAGGACAAGCAGCGGTTGAAGGATATGCAGGTCGTTCGCGATGCGAATACGGCGGGGCGCGCGATGGCTGCGGCAGCAGCGGGCGCAATGCGCGATGCAGCGAACAACCAGGGCGGCATGGGCGCGATGGGCGCGTTCATGGGCATGGGCATGGCAGGAAATATGGGCGGCGCCAACGCGGCCAATCTTTTCGCCATGGGACAGCAGCAACAACAAATGCAGCAACAGATGCAGCCGCAAATGCAGCAGGCGGCTCCGGCGGCTGCGGGATGGACATGTGTCTGCGGTCAAGCCGGCAATACGGGCAAGTTCTGTACGGCCTGCGGAAAGCCGCAGCCTGCTCCGGCGGCGGCATGGACCTGTGCCTGCGGACAGGGCGGCAATACGGGCAAGTTCTGCACGGCCTGCGGAAAGCCAAAACCGGAGGGCGGCGACGGGTGGAAATGTTCCTGTGGCGCTGTGAACCAGGGGAATTTCTGCCAGGGTTGCGGCGCGAAGCGTCCGGCCGGTGAGCCGCTTTACAAGTGCGACAAGTGCGGCTGGAATCCGCCGGATCCGAAGAATCCGCCGAAATTCTGTCCGCAGTGCGGCGATCCTTTCGACGATAACGACAAAGTATAAGTTAGAATCCATCAGCCAAAAGGACATGGGGCTGTCGTTGAAGATTTGTCTTCTAACGACAGCCCCAAATTTTTATATTTGGTTTTGAGGTTTCAAAATTTCCGTGTGGCGTCTCATCCATCCTGACAGTTCGCACCAGCCGTCGCGTTCAGGACGAAGCCAGTCGCCAGTGGAAGAAAAGCTGTCTTCTTCATCGGAGTCAATGGTTTGACAGAGATTGTCGTCAAAGGAACCGATATGCGTTTGTGTCAGCCAATGGTGCGGGGTCACAACGCTTGTGAGTGTTTCCGTCAGCGGCGGAAACAATGAAAGATATTCGTGTCCTTTGGGGGCGATAAGTTCAATCAATGTAGGCAGAATATTCATATGGCCGCCGATGGTATTAGCCGCAAATAAATCAGCATGAAGTTCCGGATGCCATATTGCGAAGAAATCACCTATATTTTCCCGCAATGTGGGATTTTTTCTGTGCGATATATCGCAATCAAAGGGGAGCACATGCATGGCATGATCACCGGTTACCACGAACAGGCTGTCGGGGAATTTCTCTTGCATATCCCGGATGAATTTGAAAAGAGCCCAGTCGGTATACCAATAACAGCCGAGTTTTCGCTGTGCCATCCGATGGTGGCGGACGGCGTCGGACGCGTCAGGCATGACAGTGTCGACGCTGTATCCGTAGGAATCGACGGGGATAGTGTAAGGGCCGTGGTTTGAAGTCGTATAGAGGAAATGAAGGGTTGGTTCGTCGTTGTTCATTTCATGGATTTTCTTTCCCGCTTCTTCAAGGAAAATATGATCGTAAACGCCGAGCCATGTGCGGGGGGCGTCCGGGGGGGAGAAATCCGGTGCGCCGAACATCATGTCAAATCCAACTGCCGGAAGGAAATGCTGCAGGCTTCCCCAGTTCAGTTCGCCCCCATACCAGAAGGCGGACCGATAACCGAGTTTTCGAAACTGGACAGGGAGAGAAGTGGGAAGTGTGCCGTGCCAAAACGCTTCCGTTTCGTTGAATTCAAGCCCCGCGTCATAAATCCCGAGCAAAAGGCTTACCAGAGACGGTTGCGACAGGAGTCCGGCGGATAAGAAATGGGGGATATGGAAGGTGTGGGAATCATTGCAAAATGTTTTTCCGCCGTCGGCAATATGGAGGTTAGCATAGGGCGGATCCAGCGGGGCCTGCTCGTAGCTTTCCGCCAGCAGGAAAAAGATATGCTTCGGCGGCGTAATGCGAGCGCCGCGTGCAACGCGTGAAAAGAGTTCCAGTGGCTGCGGTTTTTCCTGCCAATCTTTGCGGGGCATGATGGTCGTAATGTACGGTGATGATTCTTCGTCGGTGTGGTTCAGAAGTTCATGCGGAGGATGCTTCCAGACGAGCTCCAGAGCGACCAAATCGTCGATGGTAGCTTTCGCGAGAAAAATATCTTCCTTCACAACAGGCGGTATTTCGTCCCATTCCGGTTTTTTGGCATGGTTGAAACTTCCGCCGTAACGGCAATAATAAAATAGAGCGACAGCCGCTAAGACAACCGCCGTATTGAAGGCGTATTGAGCAACGGCTGAGGAAAAAACAGGATATGGAAATACGGGCGTGGAAAGACAGAAATGCACAGCATAAAAGCAAAGGATGCTGAAGGGGATAAAGCTGAGTAAAACGAGCAGGCCGTGATTTTGATGGAAAAAAATATCAAGCAGATTTTTCTTGTCGGCGTTTTTCCCCATCCAAAGCGTTTTATTGTAGATATCCCGATAATGGTAATAATAAATGAGTTTTCCAATGAATGCGGCATAAAGGATGACGAAATAGACGCATATGCCCCAAGTTCGGATTGTATCGCCAAGGGAGAACCATGCAGGGAAAAATGCTCCCGGCAGGCTCACGAGTATTGAGGAATACAGTAAAACATAGGTATTCCAGTCCATGCCCCACCAAAAACCGTAACGAAAACAATGATAGAATTTTTTCCATTGGCTCATTACCGTTGAAAATGAATATTGGCCGTAAATAACAACAAATACGAAACGAAACAGGGCGCACAAGACAGGAGGTATAAGGAAAAGCTTAATGTCTTGCTGCAGGCCGTAGTAAAAAGATGTAAACATGAAGTGCCTCCTGATGGATTGCGTTGTGTGAGAAAAGCCCCGCACGTATGATATTGTACTGCTGTGCATAGGGGGATTGTCAAGTTTTTTAACATCTCCTGAAAACAGCCGATTGCTATTCATGTGTTATCTATTGCAATCGACAGATAAGGAATGGTATAATTTCCCCTGCGTGAAGAAAATGTTCCATTGGAAACAAACGGAGGAAGACAGTATGAAAAAAACAACAAGCAGTTTTTATTTGGTTTGCGAGGAGATACTTCCCGAGGCAATCAAGAAGACCATTCGTGTCAAGGAATTGCTAAAACGCGGCGACGCGCGAACCATCAATGAAGCTGTTGAAAAAATGGATTTAAGCCGGAGCGCGTATTATAAATACAAGGATTATGTGTTTCCTTTTTACGAGGCGAGCAAAAATAAAGTCATTACACTGACTTTTTTGCTCGACAACGAAAAAGGTGTGTTGTCAAATGTACTGAATACTGTTTCGGAGCATTCCGGCAATATCCTGACAATCAATCAGGGTATTCCTTTGCAGGGGGTCGCGAATACGACGATGTCGATTGAAACGGACAAATTGACGGTGGAGTTGGAGTCGCTTTTGGAAAAACTGCGCTCACTGAATGGCGTTCGGCGGCTTGATATTCTTGGACAGGCGTGAGGGGTTGGAATGGAAAAAACAGTCAAAATTGGTCTTTTAGGCGCGGGGACTGTCGGTTCGGGCGTATTGCAGGTGCTGCGGGAAAATGCCCGGGAGGTCTCATTGAAAGCGGGAGCGTCGGTTGAAATCAAAACGGTGCTTGTTCGTGATGTAAAGAAGCAGCGTCCGAATATGGAAGGGCTTATTGCTACGGATAAGATTGAGGATATCCTGGAAGACAGGGAAATTGACATTGTCGTCGAACTGATGGGGGGACTCCATCCGGCACGAGAGTATATGCTTGCTGCGATGGAAGCCGGAAAGCATGTGGTGACGGCAAACAAAGACGTTATTGCACAGTTTGGCGCCAATATGTTTGACGCGGCTGAGAAAAATCACGTCGGCTTTTTGTTCGAGGCAAGTGTCGGCGGAGGTATCCCGATCATCCGTCCAATCATGGAATGCCTGACGGCCAATCGGATTACCGAGGTCATGGGGATTGTCAACGGTACTACCAATTATATGCTGACGAAGATGACGGAATTGGGGGAAGATTACCAGACCGTTCTCAAGGAAGCACAGGAAAAAGGATATGCCGAGGCAAATCCGGCGGCAGATGTCGAGGGACTGGATGCGGCAAGAAAAGCGGCGATTCTCGCGTCGCTTGCGTTTAATACTCGGGTAACGCTTCCGTCGGTGTCCGTCGAAGGAATCACAAACATTACGCCGGAGGACATTGACTATGCGCGTCAGCTTGGTTATGTGATTAAGCTGTTGGCGATTGCGAAGGATTCGCCGGAAAAAGGCGTTGATGTGCGCGTGCATCCGGCTTTTCTGCCGAAGGATCATCCGTTGGCGTCAGTCAGCGACGTATTCAACGCGATTTTTGTCAAAGGCAATGCTATCGGTGAAGCCATGTTTTACGGGCGGGGCGCCGGCTCTCTCCCTACGGCGTCCGCAGTGATTGCGGATATAGTTTCGTTGACGCGGGGAATCGTCAACGGTGAAGTGCATGAGGTCGGATTCCAGGTCTTTGGACAAAAGCAGATTTGCCCGATTGAGGAAACGGTTTCCGCCTATTATGTGCGGTTGCTTGTGGCGGATATGCCGGGTGTGCTGGGAGCAATTGCGACGGCATTCGGGGACGAGGGTGTGAGCTTGAATTCTGTAATTCAGACGCGAAAGGTGGACAATCTTGCGGAGATTGTGGCAATCACCCATCATGTCAAGCATCGTCGCATTGTACGCGCGCAGCGTACGCTTTCGGCACTTCCTGTCGTGACTAAAATATCGAGCGTGATTCGCGTGGAAACGCCGCCGACAATGGAGGTGGAGTGATATGCGAAAATCAGTTAAAATTCGTGTTCCGGGGACGAGCGCAAATTGCGGCCCCGGTTTCGATTGCCTCGGCGTTTCCTGCACGATTTACAATGAATTGGAATTGACGCTTTTGAAAGAGCCGACGCTTGAAATCCAAGCGGAGGGTGAAGGGGCGGACAGCATACCGACGGACGAGCGCAATCTCGCATGGCGCTCTATTCAACTCCTTTTGCGTCGCGTGAAAGCGGATGAGGAATATCGGGGTGCGATTATCCGAATGAAAAACGGCGTTCCGCTGTCCCGTGGTCTCGGAAGCAGCGCAGCAGCTATTGTGGGCGCTCTGAAAGCGGCGAATGTGCTGGTGGGAAATCCGTTTGATCGCCGTGGATTGCTGCAGATTGCAACGGAAATCGAGGGACATCCGGACAATGTCGCTCCTGCAATTTATGGGGGATTCACGATTAGTCTGGTTCATGAAGGGGTACCCGAAAGTTTTGCCTTTTTGCCAAAATTGCCATTGAAACTGGTGATAGCCGTTCCTGATTTTCATCTGTCGACAAAGGCGGCTCGCAATGCGCTCCCAGAGGCAGTGCCTATGAAGGACGCCGTGTTCAATGTGGGGCGTGCGGCATTGCTGGTAGCTGCACTGGCGAAAGGGAATATTCCTTTTTTGCGTCATGCGTTTGACGACGCGTTGCACCAGCCGTATAGGGCGAAATTGATTCCCGGCATGTATGATGTGTTCGAGGCGGCGCGGAACGCAGGGGCGCTCGGCGTCGCGATGAGCGGAGCGGGACCGTGCATTATCGCGTATACGACGAATCATGCGGCGACGGTAGGAGACGCAATGGTGGAGGCGTTTCGTCAGCACGAGGTTTCCGCGCGTGCGCTTGCGCTCGATGTTGACAAGCGAGGAGCGCATATTGTAAAGGAATAATAGTTGGCGAAAGGAGACTTATGCGTGCGTGTGACGAAGAAGACAAAGAACGAAATGATTCGCGTTTTGTCCGAAGTATATGCGGACGCGAAGCCTGCGCTGCTGTTCAAAAATCCCTTTGAGCTTCTCATTGCCGTGATTTTGTCCGCGCAATGTACTGACCAGCGGGTCAATATCGTCACGAAGCGGCTTTTCGCGAAAGCGGCGACGGCGGAGGCGATCGCCAAGATGGGGCTTTCGCGATTGGAAAAAGAGATTCATGAATGCGGTTTTTTCCATGCGAAGGCAAAAAATATCCTTGCGACTTCGGAGATCCTTGCCCGCGATTACGGCGGGGAGGTGCCGGCGGATTTTGACGCGCTGATTGCTTTGCCCGGCGTCGGGCGAAAGACGGCAAATGTCGTGATGAGTGTCGCGTTTAATTATCCTGCGATTGCAGTGGATACCCATGTTTTTCGTGTGGCGAATCGACTGCGTCTCGCGGTGGGCGAGACGCCTGAGGAAGTCGAGCTCGGGCTGCAAAAGGCGATTCCACGGGAACATTGGAGCGACGCACATCATTGGCTGATTTGGCACGGGCGGAGGATATGCAAGTCGCGTCGTCCGCTTTGTGCGGATTGCCCGTTGGCGAAGCTTTGTCCGTCTTTCGGCACGGACGGCTCAGACGAAAAAAAGGCGAACGGAAAGAAGAAGGCAAATGGAGGAAAGAAAGCGTGATTTACCGGAAGCCGACCTTTGACGATGTCGAGGCGATTTATCAGATGGTTTACGACTACGCGCAGGAAGGCGCCATGCTCGCGCGTTCGCGGAATGCACTCTATGAGACGCTGCGCGATATGATCGTGGCGGAAGAAGACGGGCGGATTGTCGGTGTCGGCGGGCTTCATTTCATTTGGGACAAGCTTGCCGAGGTGCGGACGATGGCGGTGGCGTCCGGCTGCACCCGCCGGGGCATCGGAGCGGAAATCGTGCGGCGGCTTCTCAATGAGGGGCGGCAGTACGATGTTACTTGCGTGTTCACGTTGACGTATCAGGTGGATTTTTTTGCCGCCATGGGCTTTCGGAAAGTGGCGAAGGAAGAGCTTCCGCCGAAGGTCTGGAAAGACTGCATTGACTGCCCGAAGTTCCCAAACTGCGACGAAGTGGCAATGGTACTTGATATTTGAAAAAAGGGGCTGTCTTCGGAAGGAAATCTTCCTTTGACAGACCCTTTTTTCGGTTTTATTGCTTTTTACCAATGGTAATTTTTGTAAAAAGCTTTGTCTCGATTCTTTTTTCTTGACAATTCTTCATGTTATGTCCTATATTTGATACTGCAAATATGGGGGATTCATCTTTTTTATATTGCTTGCATATTTGAATGAAAGAAGAAAGTTTGCAATGAATGATGTGGTTTTGGCGGTCGAGGGATTATCCGCAGGCTACCAAAAGAATATAAATATTTTGGCGGACGTTTCCTTTGCCGTGCGGCAAGGGGAGATGGTGGGGCTCATCGGGCCCAATGGCGCCGGGAAATCAACTTTGCTGAAAACCTTGCGGGGGTTATTGGAGCCGCTGTCAGGGCGTGTGGAAATCGAAGGAAGCGAGACATCTAATCTTTCGAGCCGTGAATTTGCATGTGAAGTGGCATATCTGCAACAGGATATCGAGATTTCGTTTGGATACAGCGCGAGAGAAATTGTAATGACGGGCCGTTATCCGCATCTTCATTGGTGGGAAAAGGAAAGCGACGAGGATATACGGATTGCGGACGCCTGCATGGCATATACTGGAGTGCAGGATCTGGCGGAGCGTCCTGTCCATATGATGTCCGGCGGACAGCGGCAAAGAGTTCTGCTTGCCAAGGTGCTGGCGCAGCAAACACCGCTTCTTTTTCTGGACGAGCCAGCGACAGGGCTTGACATTTTTTATCAGGAGGAGATATTCCGCTTTTGCCGCGAGCTTTGTGACCGGGGCAAGACGGTTTTGATGGTGGTTCATGAGATTTCATTGGCGTCGAAGTTCTGTTCGCGGCTTATGCTCGTGGGCGGAGGTCGTATCATCTCCGACGGCCCTCCGTCTATGGTGATGACTTCAGAGAATCTCAGCCATTGTTACGGGGTTCCTGTGCGTGTGGTTCAAAACCCGATGACGGGATCGGTGGAGGTCTTCACGGAACCGCCGCCGGACGCCGGGCGGCGTGCGTTGCTCTTGGACACGATATTGGGGAGGGGCAAAGCATGAGAGTGGGAAATCTTCCTAACGCCATCGTCCTGCCCATCTTGACGGTTGCTTTTCTCGGGGCTGTTTTTCTTTCCATGGCATGTGGGCAAATCGACATCCCGACGGAGAATATTCTCGCGACCTTTTGCCGGTCTGTGGGGCTTCCATTCCTTTCGGAAGTGCCGGTGACGCCGGAGCAGGAGACTGTGCTGCTCCATATCCGTTTGCCGCGGACCCTGGTTGGGCTGATGGTCGGCGCGGGACTTGGAACCTCAGGCGTGGTCATGCAGGGCATTTTCAGCAATCCCTTGGCTGATCCGGGCGTCATTGGCGTGTCCAGCGGCGCCGCAGTTGGGGCTGTGGCCGCCATCGCTTTCGGGTTCAGCGAGACAAGTCTCTTCGCATTGCCAATCTCGGCACTCTGCGGCGCTCTCGCCGCAGTGATCCTGACGGTCTTTCTCGCCATGCGCCATGGGAAAATTCCTATGATGACGCTGCTGCTCGCGGGCGTCGTCGTGGGAATGATGCTTGGGGCGGTCACGGCGGGCATTCTCACAGTTCTCAGCGAGCAAATAATACACCAGTATCTTTTCTGGACCATCGGCGGTCTCGACTATCGACGATGGGATCATGTGATCATGGGCGTGGGTCCGATACTTGGGGGCATCGCCGTGATGCTTCTCATGGCACGGCATTTGAATGTCCTGGTGCTTGGCGATGTGGAAGCCCGGGCCGTAGGCATGCCGGTGGCAAAATACCGGCTTGGCCTGTTGGCGGTGGCTTCGCTTGTCACGGCCACGGGCGTCTGCATCAGTGGAAATATCGGCTTCGTCGGGTTGGTGGTACCGCATATGATGCGGCTCATTGTTGGTCCCGATCATCGGCGGCTTCTGCCGTCCAGCCTTTTGGCTGGAGGGACGTTCCTGGTGTTTTGCGACGCCGTGGGACGAGTGATTGCGTATCCGACGGAGGTGCGCGTCGGTATCATGACGGCTTTTATCGGTACGCCGTACTTCCTTTGGCTGCTTCGCCGTTCTCGGAACACAATGCAATAAGAAAATTGAAAGAGGAGAACTGTCATGGGGATTTTTTCTGCAGGCGCCCAATATTTTGTCAATGGTGGACCGGTCATGTATCCGCTGCTTTTTTGTTCGTTGGCTGCTGTCGCGATTTCGGTGGAGCGTTGGCTGTTCTTCCGCGCAGGTGACAGCGGTTGGGAATTTACGCAGAAATTTTGCGACGCTATTGAGCGCGATGATTGGGAAACCGCGAAGCGACTGGCGGATTCTACTCAAGGGGAAGTGGCGAAGCTGGCCACTGTTGTCATGTCGCGGCATGGCAATTTCGAGCGATTGGAGAGCTTTGTCAGCGTTCGCGCCGAGAGAGCGATGGACAAGTTTGAAAAGAATCTCAATTATTTGAACGTGTTGGTCACCCTTTCTCCTGTCCTTGGGCTTCTCGGCACTGTGACGGGCATGATCGGCTCCTTCAACAACTTCAATCAGCGAATGGAAGATCCTTTGGCCGTGACCGCAGGCATCGGTGAGGCGCTGATCACGACAGTGTTCGGTCTCTGCATTTCTATCGTCGCTATCTGTATGTACGCCTATTTCATGCGCAGACTCAAAGGAATCTCGCTGAATATCGAGGAAGTGGGAAACACGCTTCTCGAAGCCATCGCCAAAAACCTTGATCACAAGCACCCCTCCCAGGAGAGTGCCCGACAACGGGAGGAAGCCTTATGATCAAGCTGAAAAGGCGCGGCAGGAGCGTGCCGGAGCTTATGCTGAGCCCGATGATCGACATGATGTTCTTGCTGCTGATATTTTTCATCGTCAGCACGATGTATATGAGCGAGCTTCGCACAATCCCTGTCAAACTGCCGGTCGCCTCCGAGACGCAGACGCAAAGCGCGGCAAAATTCTCCGTGACTGTCAAGGGCGAGGGCGCGTATTGGCTCCAGGAAAAGCCAATCCATGAAACGGAGCTTTTGGCGCGGGCGAAAGAAGAACGGCAGCGGGACGAGAAATTCGCCGTGATCATCCGCGCCGATGAGAGCGTGCCATACCGGGCTATCATCCATCTTTTGGACGCCTTCAAGAAGGCGGGGATTTCCCGGGTCGGTCTCGCGACGGACAAGGAAGCGGGATCGTGACGGGCGGGGGAAAAACGGGAAACGATCAAAGAGACCGCGCAGCGAAAGGAATGGCCGTTTCCGTGCTGCTCCATCTGTTGTTTCTCGTATTGTTGGGCGTTGCGGCCACACGCCTCGAACAAAGCCGACCGCCGGATACCATCTACGATGTGGCTCTGATCGGTAAGCCCGGCTCCTCTGCGCCCGCCCCTGCGGCCGCGCCCGCGGCACCGCCTGCCGTGCAGGAGACGCAGACAGAGCAAACACCGCCGCCGGAGCCTGACGATATCATCGAAGAAAAAGAGCAGGTGAAGGAACCGACGCCGGAGCCTATCCCGCAGCCGCAACCGCAGCAGGAAACTGTGCAGCCGCCTTCAGCGCCGACAGCGGCGACGCCTTCTACGGCCACGGGCACGGGAGACGGTGGCATCGGCGAAGGCGTCGGTGACAAGGAGCAGGCGGGCAAAGGTGACGGCGGAGGAAACGGCGACGGTATCCCCGCTGCTAGCGACGCCATCGAATCACCGACGGTACCGCCAAGTGTTCTCTCTTCCCGCGCGCCGGAATACCCGCGCTCGGCCCAGAGCCGAGGCACGGAAGGCACCGTGGTGGTCCGCTTCCTTTTGGCCAAGGACGGCGGCGTGGACGACATGGAAATCGCGGAATCCTCGGGCAGCGCCGCGTTGGATCGCGCCGCGATGGATGCGGCGGAGGGCTTCACGTTCAGCCCCGGCCTTGACGGCTATGGCCGCCCTGTGCGCTGCTATGTGTATCAGTCTTTTACCTTCCGGCTGCAATAAGGAACAAAAAGGATTCACTGCTTATGACGGAGAAGGGAAAAATTATATCGCGGCTCGCTTCCGGGGACATCGTGCGTCATGTCGACAACAGCCTGATTCTCTCCTTCGACGGGCGACGCAATGTGCTGAGCACTTCCGTATATGGCGGCGGCTATCGTGAGGACCTGACGGCGGCATGGAATCTCGACATGAGCCGGGATGTGCAGGGAATGGCCGCCTCATCTTATGAAGCGTACCTTCGTCAGGCCGCTGAACGGCTCGGATTGGACCCGGAGCATACCACGGGAATGGGGACGTCGGCGCACATGGATAACGCGGCTGTCGAAACGCTTTCCTATCAAGGTTTGACCGTGACCGCCATCTCTACCGGCGGTATTGAATCCAACGGCGGGCGCGTCGGGGACCCGGCTCAATATTTTCAGCCCTGTACCAAGCCCTGCCCCGGCACCATCAACCTGATGCTGTCCATCGACGCTAACCTGCCGCCGGGGACATTGGCGCGAGCCCTTGTGACCTGCACGGAGGCGAAAGTCGCGGCCTTGCAGGAGTTGATGGCGGACAGCCGTTATTCGAGCGGATTGGCCACGGGCTCGGGGACCGACCAGACGATTCTCGTCTCGAATCCGGAGTCGCAGCTTTGTCTTGATGACGCCGGCAAGCACTCCAAGCTTGGGGAATTGATCGGGCGCACGGTGATTGCCGCTGTCAAGGGCGGTATGGCCAACCAGCATGGGCTGACCGCACTTCGTCAGCATGACCTCCTGCGTCGGCTTCGGCGCTTCGGCGTGACGGAGGAAACAATTTGGGACGCCTGTGAGCGATCCTTCCCCGACGAAGCTGTACCGAAGGAAAGATTTCTCGCGGTGCTTCGGACAATCTGTGTCTCGTCGCCGTTGCTGTCGGAGGGCGTGCTTTTTATTCATCTGATCGACGAACGGCTTTGGGGACTTCTCGAGGAAGAGGAGACACGAGACGCCATGCTGCGGATTCTTCGAGAGCTCGCTTCATCTTACGGTCTCTCGCCGCCCGCAGAACTCACGGAGCCATATCCGATGGCAATGGAGTTATTGCTGGCGAGGATTGCCCATCATCAGTTGCAGGTTGAAGGGCAAGTCATATAAATAACTAAGATTCCCGGAATAAAAAAGGGAAGCCCTGCTTCCAAAGAAAGAAGGAAAAACAGGAATGAACAGAAACACCAAATGCCGCAAAGAAAAAACGGGAAAGATTCTGCGCCAGGTAATGGCGGCGCTGCTTATCAGCGGCGTCAGTTATGGGCACGCCTGGGCCGCTGCCGAGGAAGGCGCGGTTGAGGAACGCCCTGCGGACGCCTACACGATGGATGACGTCATCGTCACCGCCGAGCGCGTGCCGACCTCGCGCATGGACACCCCTGCTAACGTCTCGGTCATCACGGCGGAGGAGATCGAGGCAAATCACTACACGAGCGTCTCCGAGGCACTAGAGCATGTGAACGGCGTATTTATTTCCAACGGAAACGCTGGCAACGATACCGAAGTGCGCCTCAACGGCGACGAGCGTGTCGTCATCATGGTAGATGGGCGTCGTATTAACAACGACCAAGGTTCTGCCAGCACTCGAGCCAGTGCCAATCTTGATAGTATCGCCTCGATGAAAAATATCGAGCGAATCGAGGTCGTCAAGGGCGGCGGCTCAGCCCTCTACGGCAGCGACGCTGTCGGTGGCGTTATCAACATTATCACGAAAAAGGGCGACAGTCTCCGCACCACTTTGGACGTCAACGCCGGCTCTTGGGGCACTTACAACTATGAAGTGTCAAATGAGGGTAGCATCGACAAGCTGAGCTGGTTTGTTACTGGCGGCTTCCAGCGCCGGAACCATTTCGAATATAAGTACAAGGGTAGCAACGGCTCTATGCCGAACAGTGACCAGAAGAACAACACATTCACGGCTCGTGTGGATGCTGAGATTGACAAGCGCAGTTCCGTGCGACTGAATTTCGAGCATAAATCCATCCATGGAGGCAACTATACAGGAGCATATCCATTTACAGAATATGGAAAACAAGATGAACTCTACAACAATGTAGCCTTGTCGTACCATTTCAAAGAGGGAACGAAAACCCCCGGCTTTTTGCGGGTGTATAATAACTACAAATGGGTATCATCTGGAAAGGACCTATGGATGGGGACCGACGAGCAATATCCACCTTTCTACACCAATACTACTGGTATCGAATATCAGAACGGATGGACCTTGGGTGAATATCATACGCTAATAGCTGGTGCCGAATGGCGTGAAAGCACATCATCAAACGAATATACAGATGGTGCCAACTATAGCGATAAAAAAATCCGCAACGGCGCTGTTTATTTGCAGGATACTTGGAAATTTACGCCGAAATGGTCGTTGGTGCCCGGCGTCCGAGTTGATCATCATAGTATGTTTGGCACTCATTGGACTCCGAAGGCTGCAATCAATTACAACGCTGACAATAATACTCAAGTTTACGCATCTTGGGGGCGGATATTCAAGGCACCCACTACTGATGACCTTTATTATAATGGTGGGGGAATGTTTGGCAATCCAGACTTGAAGCCAGAGTCCGGCCATACGGAAACTATTGGCGTCACCCATAAGCTTGATGACAAAACGACTGTCGCTGCCAGCTATTTTTGGAGCGAAATACATGACGCGATTCTATGGAAAAACTACTATAATGCTATGGGTTGGTGGGATCATGCAGTTGCAGAAAATATCGCCTCTGAGAAAAAACATGGTCTTGAGGTGTCTGTGCAGAAGAAATTTGATGAGCATTGGAGTGTAGACGCGGCCTATTCCTATACTCATCTTGATATGCGAGGGGACGAAGAAAACAATAATATATCTAGGAATGCAAGAAATGGAGCCCCGAATTCCTATAGACTCGGCATCCATTACAGGCAAGGCGCTTGGAAGGCGAACCTGATGGCCACCATCGGCAGCGGGCTGGATATCAGTCAGAATTACCGACTCTATAACAACAGCAACTACACGTTACTCGACTTCAACGTCAGCTATGACGTCACCAAGAATCTGACTGCCTATTTCAAAGCCAATAATCTCCTGAACCAGGAATATCTGGTTTATCCCGGAACCGGTAACCCGAACCCCGGCAAGGGCCGTTTCTTCCAGATTGGTCTTACCTGTTCGTTTTAATTAGGAGAACACGATGAAAAGAAAGCTTTTCCTCGGCGTGGCGGCAGTTCTCTGCCTCCTCGCCATAGTTCTTACTGTTTCCTGTGGCAAGTCTCCGTCCCAACGCTCTTCCAGCGTGGAAGGCCGGATTGTGAAGGACGCCTATGGGAATGCGGTACACATTCCCCATAAACCCGAACGAATCCTGACACTGTCCATCTACACGGACGAGATTGCTCTCGGGCTTGTCACTACCGATAAGCTCGTGGCAATCAACCGCTTCCACGACGATCCGAAGGAATCCGTGATCGTGGAAAAGGCGCGGAAAATCCCTGAGAAGATGGAAGGGATACCCACGGCGGAGCAGATTATCGCATGGCGCCCCGACGTGGTATTTGCTACGCCTTGGACGAGCCCGGAGGAAATCGCGGTAATAGAGGATTTGAAAATCCCTGTCGTCGTTTGCGGCCCCAGCGATTCCTATGAAGACGTGCAGGCCAATGTCCGCATGATGGCGGCGGGACTTTGGGAGAAGGAACGCGGGGAAAAGCTTATCGCGGCCATGGACGAAGTGATGCGCGAGATCGACGCCAAGGTGGCAGAGATTCCCGAGAGCGAGCGGAAGTCCGTAGCCCTGCTGTCGGTGATGCCGACATATGGCGGCGCGGGAAGTACCTTTGACGATATGTGTAAGCATGCGGGAGTTATCAACGGCGTTGCGGCGATAGGTCTGCAAAACGGACAGATCTTGACGAAAGAACTGCTTGTCAAGGTGAACCCGGATATCCTGCTGTTGCCGAACTACGATGACAAAGGAACCTTTGACACCAAACAGTTCATTAATGGATATTTGGACGATCCCGCCCTGCAATCGATGAAGGCCATACAACAGCAGTCGTTCATTTACCCGCGGGAGGGCTATGTCTATAACGGTTCCCAGGATTTTGTCTTCGGCGTCCAGGAAATCGCTTTCTGCGCTTACGGCGAAGCGTTCCGCCAGGAGGATAACCGTCATCTTTCGTTTTCGGGAGAATGAGAAGGATTTGGAGGATTGCGATGATACGCAAAGGGATAGTTTTTTGCGCTCTCTCCGCGTGCCTGTTTTTTCCTCCGACAGTCTCGGCTGGCGAAGCAGAAGACACGCGGGGTGTCGATTCGCCGGAGGAATGGCATATCGGCATGGTGCCGGAACCGTCTCGTTGGGAGAAGGAAGCGGCCCGCTGGACGCCGCTCTTGAAGAATGATACGGGAACCTACGCCTATGAAGCCGCATCGGTAGCGTTGGACGAGAAAAACGTAGATGTGGCGGAAATCGTCTTGCGCGTCTCGGCGCTGAAGCCGGATATTCTGGTTCGTCTCAACGCACGGTATTCCTATGTGCTGGACGAGGATACGATTTCCCATATGGAACAGCGTCTCAAGCTCAATCGCAGGGAAAACTCCTTTGCTACCGCCGGACACAAATATTTCAGTCGGGGCGGCATTGTCATCGAGGAAACACGGATTCCGGAAGAGCAGCTTCGCTTTCATCCAATTCCAGAGGGGTCTGTAGCGGAAGCGGCACTGGACATCGTGAATGGGATTTTGGCGTCGAAAACGGCGGGCAAATAGTAAGAAGAACAAAAAACAAACGGATCGATTTCGTGAAGAAATCAATCCGTTTGTTTTTTTTTATAGCGCAGGCAAAAGTTCCGCAAGGCCAGTGTGACCGGAACGGATCAGGTCTTTTTGTAGATTTTCCAGCCACGCGGCGAGGCGCGGGCAACGCATTCGTCCCTCGAAACGGAACATGGTGTGCGGCAACGCGCCGAAAATCGGTACACGGTTCAATGCGTAAAGGTCATCGCCTGTATGGACGTTGCCGAGATTGACTGTGAAGGCGGCACGATAGCCTGATGCATTGACGCGAGATTTGATGTATTCGTTCGTGAAGCCGCAGGGATAAGCGAGAACTTCGATGCGGCGTTTCAGGCGTTTCTCCAGTATGTTTTTTGAGTCGGCAAGCTCATGGTTGACGGAGTTCGGGGAAAGCTCGGTCAACACATTGTGATCGACGGTGTGGCTGCCGAACTCGATGCCGGACGATTGCATTTCCGCAAGCTGCTCCCATGTCAGGTAATTCGGGTAGAGGCTCACATATTCGGAAATCAGGAAAATACAGGCTTTCATATTATGCTTTTTGAGAATGGGGAACGCGCACTGATAATTATCGATATAGCCGTCATCAAAGGTGATCAGTACCGGGCGTTCGGGAAGCGAGCCTTTTCCATCAAGGAAGTCAAGCAATTCGGAGACGGTAATTGTTTGGTAGCCGTTTTCTTCCAGCCAGGCCATTTGCGTCTCGAATTCCGATGTCGATACGGTCAGCAGGTTTTCGTCCACGTCGTTTATTTGGTGATAGTTCAATACGGGAATGCCGCTCGGCTTGGAATAGAAAGCAAGCACGGCGAAGCCGAAAATAATTAGAACGGCAATACATAAACGAAGCAAAATAGGTTTCATGAGCATCTTCCTCAATGTAGATAAAATTTCAAGACAAAATATATAGCAACTGGAATTTTATGTCAAGGTTTGCTGTGCAATGGAGTCTCTTTGTGGTATACTTGTACAGGTATGGCGCTTGCCGTATAAAAATATGAAAACAGGGAAGATCACAGGATAGGAGCGAAACCATGACAGAACGAAACGCGCTGTGCTGGTGCGGCAGCGGAAAAAAATACAAACATTGCCATTTGGCGTTTGATGAGCGTATTGCGGGGATGAAATTCAATTTTTTTCGCGGACAGGTGCGTCCGCCGAAGAAAATCATCAACAATGAAAAGGATATTGAAGGAATAAAGAAAAGCGGCGTTATCAACGACGGCACGTTGGATCTGATGGGGGAGATGATCCGCCCCGGCATCGACACGGAGACGCTGAACAAGGCGGCGCATGAGTATATCGTGTCCCACGGTGCGATTCCCGCCTGCCTTGATTATGAAGGTTATCCGAAAAGCGTCTGCATCTCCATCAACGACGTGGTTTGTCACGGGATTCCTTCCAAGGATACGATTTTGAAGGAAGGCGACATTGTCAATATTGACTGCACGACAATTCTCGACGGATATTTTGCCGATGCGTCGCGGATGTTCATGATTGGCGAGGTGTCGCCGGCAGCGGAGAGGCTGGTGCGGGTGACGAAGGAGTGCATGGAGCTTGGCATCGAGGCGGCGAAACCGTGGCATTATCTCGGAGATATTGGCGCGGCTTGCGGCAGCCACGCGCATAAGAACGGCTACTCCGTCGTGACCGATCTCGGTGGGCACGGCGTCGGCAAGGCGTTCCACCTGGAGCCGTTCGTGCCGCACGTTGGGGAGAAGAATACGGGAATGCTTTTGGTGCCGGGCATGGTACTGACAGTGGAGCCGATGATCAACGAGGGCACTTATAAAGTCACGACGGACAAAAAGGACGGCTGGACGGTGCGCACGAAGGATCATAAGCTGTCCGCCCAGTGGGAAAAGACAATCCTGATTACGGAGACGGGAACGGAGGTCTTGTCGAGCTGATGAAAAGTTTTTCGGAGATGAATGTTTCTGAGGCGGCTTTGGCGAAGCTCCGCCGTCTCGGGATCGATACGGCGACTCCGGTGCAGGAAAAGGCGATTCCTCTGGTGCGCAGTGGCGCGGATGTCATTGTGCAGGCGCCGACGGGCACAGGAAAAACCTTGGCTTTTTTGCTTCCTCTGATGGAGAAAATGAAGGCGCATGTGGACGAGGCGCAGGTTCTCATCGTGACGCCGACCCGGGAGCTGACTTTGCAGATCGCGAAGGTGGCGCGTTCTCTCGCGGAAGCGTTTTCCCTCCGGACGCTCGCGCTTTACGGCGGACAGGATATCGAGCGGCAAAAGGATAAGCTGCGCCGCCATCCGCAGTTGATTATCGGTACGCCGGGACGCCTTCTCGATCATTTGCGTCGAAAGACGCTCCGCATTTCGCAGGCGAACCGTGTGGTGCTGGACGAAGCGGATGAAATGATGAAACGAGGCTTTTTTGAGGATGTCGAGCAGCTTGTTGCGTCGCTTGCCCCGGACAGGCAGATTCTGCTTTTTTCGGCGACCATGCCGGAACGCGTCCGTGCTCTGGCGCATCGCTATATGCGGTTGCCGCAGGAAGTAAAAATCGAGGCGGAGCATATCACGCTGGACACGATTGCGCAGACGGTCATTGATACGACGGAGGAAACGAAGCTGGATAAGCTTTGCCAGATTATCAACGAGAAACAGCCGTATCTGATGATGGTGTTCTGCATGACGCGGCAACGTGTCCATAAGGTGACAATGGATTTAGCGAAGCGCGGCTATCTCGTCGACGAGCTTTCCGGCGACTTAACGCAGGTGCAGCGGACGCTTGTCCTGAAACGTTTTCGCACGGCGGAGCTGCAAATCCTCGTGACGACCGACATTGCGGCGCGGGGGCTTGATATCGAGGGCGTTACGCATGTCGTGAATTATGATATCCCGCGGACGACGGAGGATTATATTCACCGAATTGGGCGTACGGGACGCGCGGGGAGGACGGGCGAGGCAATCACATTTGTCAATGCGCGGCAATATGACCAGCTTCGGCGGATTGAGGCGGGTATCAAGAGCCGTATCGCGAAGCAGCGTTCCACGCGGAGCCGTGAACAGGCAAAGGCCCGTGCCGAGGCTCGCGCCAAGGCTTTGCGGGAACGTGCGGAGGAAAAGAAAAAAGAAGCGAAGCCTTTAAGCAAATACGCGAACCGTAAAGGTGCGGAGCATAAGGGCAGGAACCCCCGAAGCCGCAGGAATCCTAAAGTAAGATTTGAGACGAAGGGACGCGGAAATGGCCGCCCGAAGAAAAAAAGGTAATTTTTGCAGGATTTTTTTCGGCGTTCGCGAATAGTATCCATGATAGAATTTTTTCGACACAGCGATATCATATAAAAAGAGGGGGATTTCTTATGAGCGAGCAAAAACAAACGGTTGCTATCGTCTGCGGCGGCGGTCCGGCGCCCGGCATGAACGGCGTCATTTCTGCCGTGACGCTGGAAGCGCATCGTCAGGGATGGGACGTTCTCGGTATGTACGAGGGTTTTTCGCATTTGGCGAAAGGCGAAAAGAAATACATCAAACTGACCGATGAGGATGTAAGCCGGATCCATCTGCAGGGCGGCTGCATGCTCCAAATGTCGCGGTACAATCCGACGAAGAAGGAAGAGGATCTCACGGCGGTTGTTAATACGCTTAAGGAACTCGGCGTCACTTATCTTGTGACCATTGGGGGCGACGATACGGCGTTCAGCTCGATGACGGTGGCGGCGCACGCGACGAAGAACGGTCATCCGATTCGTTCCGTCCATGTGCCGAAGACGATCGATAACGATTTGCCGTTGCCCGAAGGAATCCCGACATTTGGTTTTGAAACGGCTCGTGCGCTTGGCGCGATTGAAGTCGCGAATCTGATGGAGGATGCGCGCACCTCGAACAATCGCTGGTATTTTGTCGTGGCGATGGGACGTACGGCGGGACACCTTGCCCTCGGTATCGGCAAGGCGGCCGGCGCGCCTGTTACGGTCATTCCCGAGGAATTCTCTGCGGACAAAATTCCGCTCCATCAGGTTGTGGATGTTCTCGTCGGATCCATGATCAAGCAGAAGGCGGCGGGACGCAGCTACGGTGTCGCGGTTGTCGCTGAGGGCGTGATCGAGAAGATCATGGAAGAGGATTTAAAAATGCTCGGCGATCTTGCGTTGGACGAGCATGGGCATATCCGCTACGCGGAACTGGATTTTGGCGATATCCTGAAACAGCAGGCGCTTCGCGAGCTTGACCGTCTTGGCGTCAAGATGACGATTGTGGACAAGGAGATCGGCTACGAACTTCGCTGCAGCTCGCCGATTCCGTACGATATCGACTATACGCGTTCGCTGGGGTACGCGGCGGTGCATTTCCTCAAGGAAGGCAACACGGGCGCGATGATCACGATCCAAAAGGACGGCGCGGTGCCGATGTATTTTGACGATATCAAGGATCCGGCGACGGGTAAGACCCGCGTGCGCCGCGTCAATATTGACTCGGCGGCTTACAAAATTGCGCGGGGATTCATGATTCGACTGGAGAAGGAAGACCTTGCGGACGAGTCCGTTGCGAAAGCCTTTAAACTGTCGACAGCCGAAATGGCGAAACGGTATGGCTATCTTTTTGAGTGATATGAAAATGATTTATTAAATAAGGAAGGAAAATCCCTCATTTCGGCGAATACCGAAAAGAGGGATTTTTTTCGGGGATTTGATGTTTTGTACACTTAAAATTTTAAGGAGGAGGAGCATATATGCCTTATGTCAACATCAAGATTACGCGGGAGGGTGAAGTCACTGCGGAACAAAAGCGTCGGTTGATTGAAGGCGCAACGAATCTTCTGCACGATGTACTCGGAAAGAACAAGGCGACCACTGTAGTCACTATAGACGAGGTGGACACGGACAACTGGGGAATTGGCGGCGTGCCAGTAACGGAGATTCGAAAGAAAGGAAAGTGATGAAACGTTATGGAAATCATGAAATTGATGGAATGGTGCCGTACTTATCGGCGTTTTGATCAGTCGAAGCCGATTCCGGAAAACGTGCTGGAGAATATCATGGAAGCGGCGCGTTTGGCGAATTCGGCCTCGAACCGTCAGCAGCTTCGTTTCCTTGTTGTGAAATCGCCGGAGATGGTGGAAAAGATTTTTCCATTTACCCATTGGGCGGCGATACTGCCGAAAGAGCTCGGGCAGCCGAAAGACGGGGAGCACCCGGTGCTGTTTATCGTTCCAACTTATGAGGCCTCGGAAAAGGCAAAGTGGACGGACGTCGATATTGGTATCGCAGAAACGCGGATGACGCTCGCGGCTGCCGCTGAAGGCGTTGGAAGCTGCATTCTCGCCAATATCGAGCGCGATCCCATTCGTGACGTCCTTGGCCTTCCCGTATCGAAGGAAATTGCGACCATCGTGGCCTTTGGTTATCCGACCCATGAATCCCATATCGTTCCGATGAAAGATGGCGACGTTAAATATTATCTGGACGAGAAGAAAGACTATTGCGTGCCGAAACGCAGCCGTGAGGATTTGTTCCGCATAGTTTGAAGTGTGAAACATACAATGAATGGAATTTATGCTTTAACATAAAAATAACGATCTCGAACCGATTTATTTCGAGATCGTTATTTTTATGGGATTTTTTATTCGTCGAGCAAGATCTTGAATTTGCTTTCGGGGCGAATACAGGGAATCAGGAATAATTCTTCTGGCCGAACTTGGGCGATGACATTGGTGCGTGGGTCAGCGGGGTGGGCGCGTTTTATGATCTGGAGTTCGCCTGCGTATCTTGGATACTCGGAGTTGTCCAGCGTGATTGTGCCGAAAGGGCGGGATACTGTGTTTTCCGGCGGCAGTGGAATGGACAGTTCTTTGACGCGAGACCGGCTTTCGACTGCGCGTACGGCATCGCGTGCTTCGTCTGGACGAGCAGTGAAAGGCTGGACAAGTAAACGTCGTATAGCGTCGTTGTTTGAGGAAGGAACAGCGCGAAGCGTTACTTGATTTGGCATTATGCCTGCAAGGGTGAGCAGTTCTTCATTCGTGGGTAGCGAGTCAGAAAGAAAGATGTCGTCAAGTCCGAGAGCTGTCAGATGACGAGCGGCAAGATCGACGGAGAAATTTCGATGTAGCTCCAGGGTGGGAAGCCCGTCATGGAGCGGCGAACGCTTCCTGCCGTTCCGTGTTGCGATGAAGGCTCCAGTGCGGATACCGTAATGATGCAGCAACGTCGTTTTTTCCATAAGAGCACGGACGGAAAGGCCGGTTCCCGTGCGAGGATAAAAGTTGTGAAGAGCTTCAATCTGTGAAAAATCTGCGCCGTTTTGTGAGAGTTTTGTCAGAAATTCTTCGGATATAGTGGAGGCGTTGAGTTGAATTCGCGCGCCTGTTTTATTGCGAGTGAACGAAGCAATTTCAGTAGCGTCAAAGCCGTCGTCAAGACGGAGGGTATGTATGCCATATTCATAAAAAGCTTCAGGCGTGCAAGAGGAGAGGCCTAAAATATCGGCACTTTCAGGCGTAACGTCGGCAATCAGGTCAAAGCAGGCGTCGCGTGCTGCGGCGAGAATGGCGTGCAGACCGTCAGTAAAAGTGGATTTGTCATGCTCTGGAATATGCAGCGAAGTAAATAGTCGTGTAATGTTTAGGCGAGCAGCATGGCGAATCAAGGCAACGTTTTCTTCCAAAGTGTTGTCGAGACCGGGATATACGGATATGCCGAGAGCCATTTATTTCACTTCTTTCTCAATTTTACGGAGCGCGGCGGCAAGTTGGCCATCCGTTCCCATCAGGAGACGATTCGCTTCTTCCTTTGTGCAATTGCAGACTGCGATGAGAATTGCGGGCTTTGTCCGTCCGTCTGCAATGCGAAGTGCTTCCGCGGCTTTCTCGCGGGGGCAGCGGGCAATCTCGGCGACGATATTCAGGGCGCGCTCACGCAACTTTTCATTTGTGGCGGCGACGTCTACCATCAGATTTCCGTAAACCTTTCCCAATCGGATCATCGCGCCGGTGGAGAGCATGTTCAGGATAATTTTTTGTGCTGTGCCTGCTTTCATACGCGTAGAGCCGGTAATGACCTCTGCACCGGTTACCGCCGTTAAATCGATATCGGCAATGGCAGCAATGGGAGAGTCGGGCGTGCAGGCGACGGCGGCGGTGAAGGCACCTTGTTGTTTTGCGTATCGGAGGGCACCGACGACATAAGGCGTGCGTCCCGAGGCGGAAAGTCCGACGATTGAATCAAGTTCTGTGACTGAAAGGCTGGAAAGATCGGACTCACCTAGTGATTCGTCGTCTTCCGCACCTTCCTTTGCGCGAAACATAGCGCCTGATCCTCCGGCAATGAGGCCTGTTACGAGTTCGGGTGGCGTGCTGTATGTCGGAGGACATTCCACGGCATCGAGAACGCCGAGACGCCCTGACGTACCCGCGCCGCAATAAATCAGCCGCCCGCCGATTTTCATCCGATGGGCAATTGTATCTACGGCTTCCGCGATTTTTGGCACAAGCGGCGTAACGGCGTCTACAGCTTTTTGATCCTCCGCATGAATAACCTGTATTATTTCCAATGGAGAAAGTTCGTCGATATGTGTGCTGGCCGGATTTTTCTTTTCGGTTTCCAATTGATTTAAATCAATCATCATGATACCTCCCCATAAAATATAGATTTGCCGCGGTTTAAAAAAATCCTGCCGCAAAAAGTGAAAAAAAGAGTTGACAAGGGGAAATTGATGAGGTAATATAAACAAGCTGACTGACGGGGACGTCGGTCGGGGGCGCACCCTGAAAACTGAACAATGCAGAAATGAATCATCTAGATTCAAGCCAGATGTGCGGTTTGTGTAAGACACATGAACCTAACAATTCTTTTACAAAGACGATTTCGGAGCCAAGAACGGTTCCATGAAGTCATAGAACTTTATGGAGAGTTTGATCCTGGCTCAGGACGAACGCTGGCGGCGTGCTTAACACATGCAAGTCGAACGGGGCGATTGAAAGCTTGCTTTTATGAGCCTAGTG
>CACYXR010000014.1 GCA_902778455.1 uncultured Selenomonadaceae bacterium
CCTACAGCTATTGTATCACGGGCATCTCATAACCTGCTGATGAATTTTGTGCAGATGCAGATGCACGTTAAACGTTTCTGCAAATCTTAGTATACGAGGGAGTTATTATCATGAAAAAAGCAAGAAGTATTATTTTATTGGGAATTCTTTTGGTAAGCACGCTTTTGCTGTCCGGGTGCGGCAGCGGAAACAAGTCCGCCGGCAAAGACGGCGCCGGAGAACCGCTGGAAGTCCAAATCAACACGAACCGCGTCAGCAGCGCGCTGACCGTTTTGGCCGAGAACGGCGGATTCAATAAGGAAGAAAATATCAAAGTCAATCTTCATGTCATGAATGTCGCTTATGCGGATATTCTAAGCGCATTGACCTCCAACAAAGTCCATGTAACGACGGGCGGCGTCGGCTCCACGGCGCCGCTCCGCATGATGGAAAACGGCGCTGATTTCGTCGTAATCGGCGGCCAGATGGGCGAAGGCGCGGATATCGTCACCCTGCCGGAACGCGCTTCCGAATGGGAGAATATCACCCCCGAGACGGTGAAGGGCAAGAAACTCGGCGTCGTCCGTACCGCCTCCGGCGATATCGCCCTCCGCGGCGCGCTTTCCCGTATGGGAATCGACCTTTCCACGATTGAATTCGTAGAGTTGGGGAATGAACCGGCCATCATCGAGGCCATCAAAAAGGGCGAACTTGACGCCGGCAACGTGCAGGCCAATCTTCGCGATACGGCACATCAGGCAGGGCTTGTCTCCGCGCTCCATGTCGACAAGATCTCACCGAATTTCATCTGCTGCCGTGTCCTGACGCGCCCGGCCACGTTGAAAGCGCGCCGCGCCGATCTCGTGAAATTCCTCCGCGCCCAGCTCAAGGCATATCGTTTCCTGCACACCCATCCGGAAGAAGCGCTGCCCCTTGTCAATAAATCCATCGAAGTCGACGAAAAAGTCCTTCGCAGCCAGCTCCTTGAAGATGAGCATCTGAAGCTCGAACCGGATCCGGCGGGCCTGCGCGTCGCAGAATTTTACGACAGCATGAAACGCGTCGGCTATATCGAAGGAAAAATCGACATCCAAAAACACCTGGATATATCGCTGTATCGCGAAGCGCTGGAGTCCCTCCTGAAGGAAGAACCGAACGACCCGACGTGGCTGAAATTCAAGGTGGACTACGAAAAGAACGACGGCGCATGGTAACTATTGCTATGAAAGGGGCGACAGGGAAATGCATAAAATAGAGATTTCCAATGTGTCGCTGACATACAATGATGACGGCACAGTGTACAACGCATTGGACCAAATGAATTTTTCGGTGGACCCCGGGGAATTTGTCAGTATCATCGGTTCATCCGGGTGCGGAAAAAGCTCCACGCTCAGCATACTGGCCGGCCTGCGGGAGCCGACGGAAGGCCAGTATCTGATCGACGGGCATGTCAGTCACGGGACAGGACGGAACCGAGGGGTTGTCTTCCAGCATTATTCCCTGTTCCCCTGGATGACGGCGGAACAGAATATCGCGTTCGGCATCCGTCAGGCTTTTCCCGACACGACGCAAAAAGAAGCCTCGGATATTGCCCGCGAATATCTGGAAAAAGTCGGCCTTGCCGGGTTCGAGGACAAATATCCCTATCAGCTTTCGGGCGGCATGCAGCAGCGGACAGCAATCGCAAGGACATTGGCCATGCAGCCGGAAATCCTGCTGCTCGACGAGCCCTTCGGCGCCATCGACGCGCGAAACCGGATTCTTTTGCAGGACTTGCTTTTGGACGTCCTGGGAAAAGAGAAACAGCAGAAAACGATTGTATTCGTCACGCATGATGTGGACGAGGCAATCCTGCTGTCGGACCGAATCCTGTTTATGGACAAAAAACATATCCTCGAGGAATATGTCGTTCCGTTTTCCCGTCCGAGGAATCGGGAGCAGATTTTCCAGTCGCGGGAATACATCCAAATGCGGCAGGCCCTTTTGGGATGCTTCTTCCGTGGTCTGCAGGATAAAATCGGAGGAGAGGAGGTCGTCCTATGACGACGGCAGTTTTACAGGACGTACCAGACGTACAGGAGGTACAGTCAAAGAAAGGAACCGTTTTTTCTTGGCCGGCGGTCCGGTCGATTCAATGGTTCATTCCCCATGTGCTGTTTGTTGTGCTGCTCTGGCTGATTTTCACGCCTGGAGCCGACGATTCGACACCTAAGGGAGCCTTCCTGGCCGTGCTGGCCATCAGCGAAGCTGCCCTGCTCTTTCGCAGGAATTCCCGCTCCCTGAGCGATATCATGGCAATCCTGTATCTGCTTTTTATCGTTTGGGAAATCGGCACAACAAAGGTCGAGGATGTGAATCTGATTTTGTACCCTTCTCCCGCCAAGGTCTTTGCGATATTCGCCTCGGACTGGCAAAAGATTCTCGACGGGATTCGTTCTTCGATGTATCTTTTGGGCGTGGGCTTTTCATCGGCTTTAATTCTCGGCGTCCTGCTGGGAATCGTTACGGGCAGCGTGGCACGTCTCAGGGACTCGCTGCTGCCGCTGGCGAAAGTCATCAGCCCGATCCCGCCGATCATTTATACCCCGTATGCGGTAGCCGTACTACCCACCTTCGAGATTGCCTCGATCTTCGTCATCTTCAGCAGTATCTTTTGGCAGATTTATATTCAAGTAGCACTGAGCGTTTCAAATATCGACCAAAAGCTTCTGGATTCGGCGAAAACCATGAATCTGTCCGCCACGGCGATGTTTATCCATGTGCTGTGGCCCTACTGCCTGCCGAATATCATGAAGACGCTGCCTCTTTCCGTGGCGAACGCATTCATGGTCCTGACCGCCGCCGAAATGATCGGCGCCACGTCGGGCCTCGGATATTTTGTGCGGTATTATGCGGATTTTGCAGACTATACACGCGTCATCGCCGGAATCTTCCTGATTGGCATTGTCGTCTCGGCTTTAAACTACGGAATTGCCGAACTCGAGCGAAAAGTCGTCCGTTGGCATTGAGGAGCGACGTAGAAAGACTGATACACTTTAGCAAAATCAAAAGCTGAAGCGTATCAGTCTTTCTTTTTCCCTGCCGTCTTGGATTATGATATAATAGGATTGCAGAAACGGATTGGGAGGATGCGCGCATGCTGGCAAAAGACTTGATGGAACCCAATGTCATCTCCATTCGGAAGGAAACTCCGGTGCAGGAAATCGCCAATTTAATGCTGAAGCACAACATTTCCGGGTTCCCGGTGGTGGACAGACTCGGCAATGTGCTTGGGGTTGTCAGCGAACTGGATTTGATGCACAAGGAAATAAAAGAGGACGAGCCGGGGCTGTGGGAAGTCCTGCTCGGCGGCATTCTCGATGCACAACAAGTGAAAGAACGCATGGACGCGGCGAAAAAATACATGGGTAGGACGGCGGGAGACATCATGACCTCGCCCGCGCTTACGGTGGACGAAATGGACAATGTAACCGAAGTCGGAAAGCTCATGTTCAGGAAGCGCATCAAGCGGGTATTTGTCACCCGGAGGGGCTCGCTGTCCGGGGTCATCAGCCGTTCAGCCTTTATCCAACTGCTGTTCGGCGAAGAAAAGAAGAAGCCTGCCGGAAAAACTTCCACAAAGATACCCAAAATACAATTTTCGTGATACAATCAAGGCGGGTGGACAAGTCTCGAAAGGCGGTGGAAACCATGTTGGAGGCTCTCCTGTTTCTCGTTGGCGCTCTTTTCGTTCTCCTTTTTGTTTGGTACCTCTTTTTGGTGGTTGTCGAAAACGTCGGACCTTTTATATTGTCCATGCTCCTTCTTTTCAAATGGCTTTTTTCCGCTGTCATTGCGTTGATTTGTTACCCGTTCCGTTCCAGGAAGAACTCCAGCCCCGCATAAGCGGGGCTTTTCTTATCAATATCAATGCAGCCTTGTTCCTTCCGCAGCCAAGCCGCTGCCGAACATGACGGTTACGCCTTTCGTTGAGATATTGTAAATCGTTCCTTTCTTTTTTCTTTTCTTCTGCATAAAAGCACGAGCCGGAAAATCCTGCTGGGATTTTCCGGCTCGTGCGCTTTTTTATAAATCCCATCAAGGCAGATGGGACTTGTTCATCATTTTCTCAAGAGTCCCGAGCGCCTCATCATATTTGTGAAGTGCTCTCCCTTGTCGTCGAGATCGTCAGCCTCCCTTTCGTACTGTGCCCGTTGCGCGGGCGTCAGCCTGGCCGAGAGTTCCCTGTCGTCCTTGATGATGGAAGCGCACAGGGCGCGTCCCCAAACGATCCCGGCCTGCCGCAGCTCGGGATCCGTCTCCATGGCCTGAACGACGGCTTTCCCCTTGCCGTCTTTGTCTGCGCCGGCCATCATTGTCGTAAGGTCTTCCATACGGGAAATAATATACTGGTCCTGTTCCGCCTGTGTCATCTGCGTATAGCGGATCATATCCGGCGCGATCTTTTCCGTGTAAAGCTTATACCCCTTGAAAAGACCGTATCCGGCAATGCCGACGCCAATCGCCGCAAGCACCAGCACGCCAATCAAGATTTTCTTCCAAAGTTTCATTGAAATCGCCTCTCCTTCCGGCGGCTGCTATTCCCTGCCTTTTTCAATCAATGCCTGTTTTTTCGCATGCGACATTTTTTTCAGTGCGCATTCCCTCCGAAGCGCCTCGCTTTTGTCCTCGAACTCTTCATAGTACCGCAGCGTTACGGGACGGCGGGAGCGCGTGTATTTCGCTCCCTGCCCCGCGTTGTGCGCGGCAATGCGTTTTTCGAGGTCGTTGGTCCAGCCGGAATAAAGCGTGCCGTCCGCGCACTCTACGATATAGGCGTAGGCGGTCACTTGCTTTCCTTCGCCTCGTCCGCCGTGAGGATCGTGATCTTCTGGATTTTCACATCCTCATAGGGCCTGTCGCGGAACGGGTCCGTTTCCACCTTGCCGATGGCCTTGACGACGTCCATGCCTTTGATTACCTTGCCGAATACCGCGTGATGGCCGTCCAGCCACTCGGTCTTCGCCAGCGTGATGAAGAACTGCGAGCCGCCGGTGTTCGGGCCTGCATTCGCCATCGAGAGGATGCCCTCTCCGCTGTGCCGAAGATCCGGATGGAACTCGTCGGGAATCGTATAGCCGGGACCGCCGGTGCCGTCGCCTTTCGGGCAGCCGCCCTGGATCATGAAGCCATCGATGACGCGATGGAAGATCAGGCCGTTGTAAAAGCCTTTCTCGACCAGCATGATGAAATTACCCGTGGTCTTCGGCGCTTTGTCCTCAAAAAGCTCAATGTCGAACGTCCCCTTGCTCGTCTCAAATCTCGCGATACGATTTCCCATCTTCTTATCTCCTCCGTTGCTGTTTTGTCCGCCCGCCGCGCATGCCGTGCTTAAAATCAGAAGCAGCAGCGACGCCGCGAGGCACAATACTTTTTTCATTTTCATTCGGAAAACCCACTCCCTTTTTGATATATTCGCCGTTCGCCCGGCTCCGTGGGCGCCCAGACCGGAATCTCACGCCCCGGCGAGAAAAACTCGGCGCTGGGCACGAATCTCGGATAGCCGACGCTGTGCATCGTGACCAACGCCCGCGTGTCCGTGCGGCGGCAAAATTCCTTCGCGCCCCAGTCCCGCGCCTCTTCCAGCCGCCCGTCCGCCGGGAAGAACGCCAGATCGAACATCCTGCCGTCCAGCCGCTTCATTTGTTTCATGAAGCCGTTTTCCGCAAATTTGATGTTTTCCCGCGTATCCCCGGACCAATGCCACCAGTTGAAATCCCCCGCGTGGAAAATCCGCCAGCCGTCGACTTCCACCAGAAAAGACGTACCCTCGTCGGTGGAATCGAAGCTCTCGACACGAAGCCCTTCGCCCTGCCAGCCGTCGTATTTCCCGAGCCATACGGTCTTTTCCGCCGGAAACCGTCTCGCCTCGGAAAGCGCGCGGATATCCTCGCTCAAAAAGAACTTCGCCGCTTTCTCATAGCGGGCAATGGCCGGGCTGAAATGGTCGAAATGCGCGTGGGACACAAAAAAATAAACCTGCGCCGCCGACGCCAATACACGCTCGACGTCGCCGCGCACGTCCCGGTAAGCGTCGAAAACGAGCGCCCATCGGCCCGCCCCGTCTTCGACGACAAAACCGCTGTTCAAAAGGTACGCGATGCGCACCGAATCACTCGTCAACCTGTCCCCTCCTTGCTTTTTCTTTCCTGTCACGCTCGCGGAGCATTTTCTCGAGCTTCACGCCGGGCAGCGTGAAGCCGCGCCCCATGACCTCGTTGGCGTCCATCACGATCATGAATGCCTGCGGATCGTAGTGGTCCGCCACGCGCTTGACCCGCGCCACCTGCGTCAGCGTCACGACGACGAAAATCACGCGTTTTTCCTGATGAGTGAACGCGCCCTCGCCGTCGAGGAACGTCACGCCGCGCCCGACGCCTCGGATGATCGCCTCAGCGATCTTCTCCGTCTTGTCCGAGATCAGGATGACAACCTTGCGATGATTGAAGCCGGCGATGACCCTGTCCGTCAGCGTCGCGCTCATGAACATCGAGATCAGCGTATACATGGCCGGCATCACGCCGAACATGAACGCCGATATCGTCATGATCAGGCAGTTGAAGCCAAAAATCACGCCGCCCATGTTCAGCGAATAATATTTTTTCACAATCGCGGCCACGATGTCAAGCCCTCCGGAGCTGCCGTCGTTCCGAAAAATGATCCCATAGCCGATGCCGTTGAAGACGCCGCCGAAGATCGCCGCCAGCATCGGGTCGGGCACCGGGGCGTAAGCGTTCAGGAAATGCGTGGCGTCGAGGCAGACGGAAAACATCACGGTGCCGAACAGCACGCCGACAAAATACTCGCGCCCCAGCACCCGGAGCGCGGCAATCAAAAGCGGCACGTTGTAAACGAGCACCTGCGCGCCCACTGGCAGCCCGGTCAGGAAATAGACGATCATACCGATGCCCGTGAGGCCGCCGGAAAGCAAATGATTCGGCAGCAGGAACAGGTTGATGGAACTGGAGCTGATCAGGCAGCCCAGCGTAATGGCCGCCGCCTCTGCGAGACGTCGCGAGGTACTTACCTTTTCCACGGCGGCGTCGCCCCCTGCTCCGTCTCGTCCCGATTCTTCAGCGCACTCATATCAATATCCTTACCTTCCAAAATATGTGCGTTGAAGTCGGCGTTTTGCCAATCTTCTTCCTCGCCGCCTCCAAGATCGGCCTCCTCCTCGGTCAACGGAAGGCTTGTCAGCCGCCACGAGACGAGAATCCATGTTCCCGGCTCAACCTCCAGCATCAGCTTTTGTCCGGGTTTTTCGGGATTCCTGTAGACGTTCCATGTAAGGCCGCCAATCTGTTCCCTATCGTTCTTGCCGTATACCGCAGCGATCCTGTGGGGCGTCGCCCCATAGCGGACATCGTCCCGCGCCGCGTAGTCATGATCCTCGATAACGATATCGACGACCTTGCCCGTCGAGACGGAAACGCCCACGGAAAATTTCTTCTTGAAGGTGTAATATTTGACGCGGATGCCGAACACGCTCTTTTCCGTATCGAAAAGCGGCGTACCGAAAGCCTTGGCAATCGCGGCTTCATCCGCCGCCTCGCCCAGCGCCACGCCGCGCACGGCAAAATCCTCCGGCAAAACGCGCCCTTCCGCGCCCGCCGTCAACGGCAGGCCGAGGAATAAGACAAGCAAAAACACTTCCCATAATCGCCGCACGCTTCCGCCTCCCAAACCGCGCAAATATATCGCCCGTCAAAACTCGACGAAATTCCCGTCACGGAATACGGGAATCTCCCGGCCGTCCTTCGTCCTGCCCGTAATCGCGAGATCTCGGGAGCCGACCATGAAGTCTTCATGAAGCAGCGAATCATTGACGCCGTGCGAAAGCAGCGTCGCCGAATCCATGTCCGCGCCGCCGTCGAGACAAGTCGGGTACGCTTTCCCCAAAGCCAAATGGCACGAGGCGTTTTCGTCGAACAGCGTGTTATAGAACAGCACACCGCTGTTTGAAATCGGAGAATCATAGGGTACCAGCGCCACCTCTCCGAGCCGCGGCGCCCCCTCGTCCGTTTCCAGCAACGTTTCGAGGTGCGCGCGGCCTTCCTTCGCCTCAAAGGAAACGACCTTGCCCGCCTCGAAGCACAGCTTTATTCCCGTGATCAGGTTTCCCTGGAAGACCAGCGGCTTCGTCGCGACCACCGTGCCGTCCACGCCGTCCCTGTGCGGCAGCGTGTAAATTTCCTCCGTCGGCAGGTTAGCGACAAAGATTCGACCGGCCTGCGTTTCCTCCGCGCCCCCCGCCCAGATATGCCCTTCGGGCAGCCGGATCGTCAGGTCGGTGCCGAGACCGTTCGTATAATGAAGGGACTCGAATGACCATCCGTTCATGAAATCCGACGCGCGGCGCAGAAAATCCGTATGCGCCGTCCAGCGTGCCTCGGCCTTCCCGTCGCCCGTAACCCGCACCGTCGAGAAAATGGCCGCCCAGAGCGCTTCGACAGCCTCCGCGGCGCTTTTATCCGCAAAAACCTTCCGCGCCCACGCCTCCGTCGGCACGGATACGACGCACCACGCGTTCTTGTTGCTCATAATGCGCGCGCGGTAATCAAGCAACGCCTCCCCCGCCGCCTGCTGGGCCGTCGCCAGACGCCCCGGCGCAACGCCGAGAAACGCCTCCGGATCTTCGGCGTGAATCGAGATCACCGCCGCGTCGTCCTCCGCGTTGTCCATATAGAGCCGCCGGCGCCAGTCGGGATAGCGTGAAAGCGCGTCCTCGGACGCCATCTCGAAACGGATGCGCGAGAGCCGCTCATCGTTCCAGACGACGGTCACGTCCTTCGCGCCCGCTTGATACCCTTCCCGCGTCAGTCGACGCGCGAAATCCGCGCACTCGATCGGCGCATTGATCACGAGAGGCTGGCCCTCCCGCAGATTCACGCCCGTCCGTATGACGAGCCGCGCATATTCCGAAAGCCGCGCTTCCCTGCAATCCTTTTCCTGTGCCGTCATTTGATTGCGTTCAGCCGCGCCGCCATCTCCGAAGCCGACGGATCGCCGGAAGCCGCCTCCATGATCGGCTGGTCGCCGAGCATCAGTACATTGCCGTCCGCCCATGCCTCGCCGCCGTTATGGCCGTTATGGTATGCGGTCGCAAGATTTCCCATCACGAAGTACGCGCGTTCCTGGCTGCTCATGTCGTCCGCCGGCGCAGGCACCAAAAAATCCTTGCCGTTAACCTGGATAAGCCCCGCGTCTCCGTCAATCTTCACATGACCGCCGCTGTACTCGGTCAAAGATTTCGCATAAGTATCCCTGCGGTCTTTATGGTCGGGGTGGTCAGAAAGGAAGCTGCCGCCGCTCGTCGACCGTTCCATCACACGCTGCCAGATGGCCGCGCAAGCGCCGGGATTGTAGTTTGAATGCGTGATATATTGGAACGCCAGCTTATCGGCCTCACGCTCTTTCGCACGCGGCATATGCACATTGCTCGCAAACTGCGCGGCCAACTGACCGATGGCCGAGTTGTTGGTCAGCACCGCCGCCCCCACTTGTGCAATCAAAGTATCCCTGACGCCCTTCTGCACATGCTTCTTCTGACCGTGCCCCATCTCGTGCCCCAGCACCACCGCGACTTCGTCGTCATTCGCCACCATATTGAACATGCCCGTGTTCACGCTGATATTGTGCCCCAACGTACAAAAAGCGTTGAACGAAGTATCGTTGTTGACAAAATAATTGTAAGGCTTCTCATAGATAGTCGGATCGACCTCGGCAATCGCTGCGGTGAGAGTCCCCATGATGCTGTCGAGACGCGCGTTCAGATACGGATCGTCATTGACGCCGTATTTTTCCTGCATCTGCTGGAAGAGCTCATCGCGTCCCTCATTATCCAAATACGAAATCTGTTGGTTAAGCGCCGCGTATTGCACCCCTGCACCAATTACCGTTTCGAGAATCCCCGCGTCCGCCGTCGGCGTCGGGATCACGGAAAAAGTCAGCGTTCCTGCGACAACCACCGCCGCCAGTTTCTTACGCATTTTTTTCCATTCCATGCAAAACACTCCTTCCGATTTATAAAGGAACAAAAATTTATCATGTAGGTATTCGCCGCCCATCGCAAAAATCCTGCTAGCTATGGACAAATCGAAAACCTTGCGTCATAATAATAGTTATAATAAATCATGAATATGAAAATATGATTAGAGGTGATTTCCCGATATGTGGGCAACCCGCAAGACCTCCATCCTGCTCGGCGTCAGCTTCGTCGTGCTGCTGGGTTCATTTTGGATTCTGCCGCAGCTTGCCTTCGTCGTATTCATCGCGCTTCTGCTTCATCTGCTGCTCTGCCCGATGGTCGATTATCTGCATAAGTCCCGAATGATTCCGCGGGGACTCGCCGCCGCCATGACGCTGCTCCTTTTCCTCGTCGCCGTTTCGGTTCTCTTTGCCGTGCTGTCGACGCCGCTGGCGCGCTCCGCGCAGAAATTCTCCCAAGACCTTCCGGAGCTGACCGAAAACATGCGCGACCTGTTCGCCGCCTATCCGGTCATCGCGCAGGAAGTGGACAAATTCTGGCGGGAACTCGCCTCCATCGGCATCGACGCCCTTCGTTCCTCTTTGGACGTATTGTTCTCGTTTTTCTCAAAAATCTTCGACGTCGTCATTATTCTTTTCTCCGCGTTCTATCTGCTGAAGGACGGACGCGAAATCGAGGAATGGATTACGCGCCTCTTTCCGAAAAAAGATCACATGCGTGTTTTCAAGCTCTTCGACCGCATCTTGCTGTCGCTCCACACATACATCTGCAGCCAAATCGCCATTTGCTTCCTGATGGGAATCCTCGTATTCCTCTATTTTACCGCCCGAGATATTCCTTACGCGGTGGTCTTTGCCGTGCTCTCCGGCGTCAGCGAGTTCATTCCCGTCATCGGCCCGACCGTCGCTTCGCTGTTCGGCGTGTCCGTTGCCGCCACCATTTCGCCGTGGATGGCGGTGCAGACACTTTTCTTCTATCTGCTGATCACGCAGGCCAACCACAATTTCATTTATCCCACGCTCATCGGGAAGACCCTTCATCTGCACCCGATCGCCATCCTGCTGGGGCTGCTCCTCGGCGGCTGTCTCCTCGACGCGCCGGGCATGTTCCTCGCCGTGCCGCTGATGGTCATCATCCGCCTCGTCATCGAGGATATCCACCACGACGCCAACAAGGCGGAAGAAACTCCGCCGCCTGCGGAATAGCCGAAAAGAAAACGCCTCTCCGTAAATCCGGTTGGATTCGCGAAGAGGCGTTATTTTTGTGTCCTTTTTACGCCAACGTCAGCCGCACGTAAGTCTTTTTTCCTTTTCGCACAATGGCCGTGCCGTCCTTGAAGTCCTGCTCCGTCAACGTCCTTTCGATATCCGTGACGCGCTCGTCGTTCAGGGAGAGGCCGTTCTGCTGGACAAGACGCTTGCCCTCGCCCTTTGAAGCGATTACCGCTTTTTTCGCCAATACATCGAGCAGCCGCATCCCCATCTCCGAAGCCGCTACCTCAGCCGTGGGCATAGAATCCGCATCGCCCGCTCCTCCGAAGAGAGCCTCCGCCGCCTTTCTCGCCTTTTCCGCCTCAGCCTCGCCATGCACGAGACGCGTGACCTCGTAAGCGAGAATCTTCTTCGCGTTATTCATACGCTCGTCCCTATGCTCGGTGAGACGACGGATCTCGTCCATCGGCAGGAAAGTCAACCGCGCGAGACATTTTTCCACGTCGCCGTCATCGATGTTCCGCCAGTACTGGTAAAAATCATAGGGCGAGGTCTTTTCCGCGTCGAGCCAAAGAGCGCCCGATGCTGTCTTTCCCATCTTCTTGCCGTCGCTCTTCGTCAAGAGCGAAAGCGTCAAGCCGTAAGCGGCTTTCCCTTCGCGGCGACGGATCAGCTCCACGCCCGCGATGATGTTCGACCATTGGTCGTCGCCGCCCATCTGGAGGACGCAGCCGTAACGACGGTTCAGCTCCATGAAGTCGTAAGCCTGCATCGTCATATAATTGAACTCAAGGAAAGTCAACCCCTGCTCCATGCGGTTCTTATAGCACTCCGCCGCCAGCATCCGATTGACGGAAAAGCACGCGCCCACATCCCGCAGGAACTCGATATGATTGAGCTTCCGCAACCATTCGCCGTTGTTGACCATCAGCGCCTTGCCCTCGGAAAAATCGATAAAACGCGCCATCTGCGTCTTGAACCGTTCACAGTTCGCCTCAATCTCGTCGTCGGTCATCACGCGGCGCATATCGGTACGTCCCGAAGGGTCGCCGACGGTGCCCGTGCCGCCGCCCACAAGGCAAATCGGACGGTGCCCGGCGCGCTGGAGCCGTGCCATCGCCATCAATGCGAGAAAGTGCCCGACATGAAGGCTGTCCGCTGTCGGATCGAAGCCGATATAAAACGTGATTTTTTCTTCGGAAAAGAGCTTCCTGACTTCCTCCTCATTCGTGCACTGCGCGATATATCCGCGTTCCTTCAATTCATCCCATACATTCCCCGGCATCAATATATCCTCCCGAATATCAATAATAGACGTATATTATCTATGGGTTTTTACTTTCAGCGTCCTTTGCCCATGCCGCCCGACATACTCGGCGCGGTGGAAGGCGCTGTCGACGGCGCCGTCGGTTTCGTCGGCGGTGCCTCCGGCTCTCTTTCCGGTTCCGGCTCCGGCTCGGGAGGAGTTGGAACGCGCTCCGGCGCTTCTCCTGTCGACGGACGCGTCGGCTGCGGCGACGTCGAATCACGTCGCGGCGGCGTCGGATCGTCCCGCCTCGGCGACGTCTGCGGCCTCTGGGACGGCGGCTTCGCCTGCTGGTTCGGCTTTTGGCTCTGATCCCTTCTCTGATTGGAAGAACGTCCTTCTTCCTTCAACTCGTCCATACCGTCGCTCTTATAATTCGGCCCCGGCTCGAACTGGCGGACAGGCATATTCGCCGTCGCCTTTTCCATAAACGCCTGCCAGACGGACGCAGGCAGATTACCGCCTGTCATGCCGTCGAGATCGCTGTTGTCATCGCAGCCGATCCAAACCCCCGCCACAAGATCGGTGGTATAGCCGACAAACCAAGCGTCGCAATAATCGCTGGTCGTTCCCGTCTTGCCCGCCGCCGGACGGTCAAGCGCCGCGCCCGTACCGGTTCCGCGTGCGATGACGCCCTGCAGCATCGAGGTCAAGTCGTTGGCACTGGCCTCGCTGATCACGTTTTTCTGTTTAGGCTTCGCCTGCTCCAATATTTTGCCGTTGCGGTCCAGCACTTTGATAACCGCCGTCGGTTCCACATGGATGCCTTGGTTCGCAAATGTCCCGTACGCACTGGTCAGCTCCAGCGGCGTCAGTCCGCGTGTCAGGCCGCCCAACGACGTCGCAAGTCCGCGATCGTTTGTCGGACCGTCCAGCACAAAGGTCGTGATTCCCATTTCCTGCGCGTAATAAATAGCCTTGTCCATGCCGATCTTCTGCGCAATCTTGACCGTCGGCACGTTCAATGACTGCTCCGCCACATAACGAAGCGTCACCTTGCCGTTATAATTCCTGTTGTAATTTTCCGGCTCCCAATCGCCGACCATGATTGGACTGTCCTCGATAATCGTATTGGGCGTGAAACGGTTTTCCAGCGCCGCCGCGAACACGAACGGCTTGAAGGCCGAGCCCGGCTGCCGTTCCGCCATCGTCGCACGGTTGAACTGGTCGGTACCGCGCCCGCCGACCATCGCCTTGATTTGCCCGGTATGCGGATCGATGGCCACCAATGCGCCCTGCGGCTGCGCCAACCCGTTCTTATCCGTCTCAAAGGTCGGCAGCATCTTCATCGCGGCTTCCGCGGCCCTCTGCATATCCATGTCGATCGTCGTATAAATTTTCAGCCCGCTCTTATAAACAGCGTCCGCGCCGTACTTGTCGATCAGTCCCTGCACCACATAATCAATGAAATACGCGGCCTCCGTATTCTCCCCCGCTGCCGGACGGGCAAGCTTCAAATCTTCCCTCTTCAAGCGGCTTGCTTCGGAATCGCTGATATAATGGTACTTCGCCATTTGCTCCAGCACCGTCGCCCGACGCGCGCGTGCCGCTTCCAGATTGTTGAACGGCGAATAATAATTCGGGCTCTTCGGGATGCCCGCCAGCATCGCGCACTCGTTCAGCGTCAGCGCACTGACGTCCTTGCCGAAATACGTCTTCGCCGCAGCCTCGACGCCGTACGCGCCCTGCCCGAAATAAATCTGGTTCAGATAAAACTCCAGGATTTCCTGCTTCGTATACTCGCGCTCAAGCTGCAGCGCAAGGAACATTTCCTGTATCTTGCGCTTCATCGTGCGCTCCGGCGTCAAATACGCGTTCTTCGCCAGCTGCTGCGTAATCGTCGAGCCGCCCTCTGTCACGCCGCCGCCGGTGATATTTGCCCAAGCCGCGCGCAAAATCCCTCGGGGGTCGATGCCCGAGTGCTCATAAAAACGCGCGTCCTCTACCGCGATAAAAGCGTTCTGCAAATCCCTCGGGATCTGTGAAATTTTCACAGGCATACGATTTTCCGTCGCGTGGATATTCGCGATCTCATTGCCGTTGATATCGTAAATCTGCGACGACGCCGACGGCGTAAGATCCTCCGCGAGATTCGGCCGCGTGTTCATGCTCGCCGTCAAAAAACCGCAGCCAATACCGGTAATCATCACCAGCACTACGAGAATAAAACCGCCGAGAATCCGCCAAAAGTGACCGCCGCTCTTTTTTGAGGAACGGGACTTCTTCGCGTGCGCCGCCTTCGCCGGTTGCTTTGACATGAAAATCCTCCTCTGCCCGCTTCGGGGCAAGACACTTGCGTCTATAAACCAATAACATAAAAATCCATAGTAAAGATTCTAAGCCTTATTCGCCCGTATGTCAAATAATGCAAAGAAAAATTAACATCCCTATTGACAGAACCCCATCGGCTGAGATATACTAGTTGTTGTCAGTCAACGCTAGCTTAGCTCAGTTGGTAGAGCAGCGCATTCGTAATGCGCAGGTCGTAGGTTCAAGTCCTATAGCTAGCTCCATAGAGAAATCAAGGCTTCCGGGGATATCCCCGGAAGCCTTTTTCATTTAGTCTTGTTTCTGCAAACGCCCATGATAATCGGCCATCACATGCAAAAGGTCGCCCATGGCGTCACAGCCGAATTTTTCCGTGACGGCAGCAGCGATTGTCAGTGCCGTCATGGCTTCGCCGACGACGGAAGCCGCCGACACCGCGCAGACGTCACTCCTTTCCTTCGACGCCAGCACCGGCTGTTTTGTCGCGATATCCACTGAATGAAGCGGCTTCATCAATGTCGGGATTGGTTTCATGACCGCGCGGATCACAATCGGCTCGCCGTTCGTCATGCCGCCCTCGAGACCGCCCGCGTGATTTGTCTTCCGCACGATATGACCCGCTTCATCAAAAAACATCTCGTCATGGGCGAGACTGCCGGGAAGCTCCGCGTAACCGAAGCCTTCACCGAACTCAACGCCCTTAATTGCCTGAATTGACGTCATCGCCGCCGCCAGCCGCGCGTCAAGTCTCATATCCCACTGGATATGGCTGCCGAGCCCCACCGGTGCGCCCGTCACCGTGACCTCGAAAACGCCTCCCAGCGTGTCCCCCGCTTCCTTCGCCTCGCGGATTTTCGTTTTCATACGCTCCTCCGCCTCGGCGTCCCGGCAGTTCAATTCCGAGCCTTCGTTTCCCTGCCTTTTATCCGCGTCGGCACGTACGCCGCCGATATTCAGCACGCGGGACGAGATTTCGATTCCCAGCGCCGCAAGGAATTGCTTCGCCACCGCGCCCGCCGCGACGCGCATGGTCGTTTCCCGTGCGCTGGAGCGCTCGAGGATGTCGCGGATATCCTCCCGGTCATATTTTTTGACGCCCACGAGATCGGCGTGACCGGGGCGCGCCGCCGTGACCTTTTCCCCGGCGGGATCGCCAAAGGCCGCCATGCGGTCGGTCCAGTTCGCGAAATCCTTGTTCCTGACCTGTATCGTGATTGGGCTGCCGATGGTCTCGCCGAAACGCACACCGGACAAAATCTCCGCTTTGTCCGTTTCGATTTTCATACGGCCGCCGCGCCCGTAGCCCTGCTGCCTTCGCGCAAGGTCGCGATTGATTTTTTCCAGATCGAGCCGAAGCCCCGCCGGGATTCCCTCCAATAGTGCCGTCAACGCCGGCCCATGGGACTCCCCCGCCGTCAAAAAACGAAAATGTGCCATACTTTCTTTCCTTCTTTCTCTATCCTTTATATCGCCCGTGCGTAAATCCAAAGCTCTATCGTCCCATTGAATATGCCGTCTTCGGTCTTGCCGCGCACTGCGTCGATTTTCACAAAACGTCCCCGCTGTTCCAACGCGTACAGAAAATCCATCAACGCGAAATAGTCGCCTCGTACGGAAAACCGCAGCT
The DNA here is from genome assembly GCA_902778455.1 of uncultured Selenomonadaceae bacterium. Classification (GTDB taxonomy): domain Bacteria; phylum Bacillota; class Negativicutes; order Selenomonadales; family Selenomonadaceae; genus RUG12372. Next base: position 16,419 of record CACYXR010000014.1, read on the forward strand.
TTTCCGCCGCGAAACCGCCCGCCGTTCCCGGCTCCTCCGGCACGACGCCGAGCAGAGTGACGCCGGATTCCGCCGCACGTTTCTCCGCCCCGGCCAAAAACGCGCCCGCTTCGAGCCGCGCCGGAAGCATAGCGTCCAAATAACGCTTCCGTTCAGCTGCCGACTTCGCCTCTTTCGCAGGATCGGGATGCGCGCGCCGGAATGCCGCCGCCGACTCGATTTCCCGCCGAAGCGAGACCGCCTCCGATTCCTTCGCGCGAAGGGCGTTTCTCTGCGGCTCATAGGACAGCAGATAAAACGAAGCGCCCAAAACCGCTGCCAAAACAGCCATGACGCAAAATCGCAGCCGTGCCTTTTTTGCTCCCATGCCGCCTCTTCCCCTTAAAATTTCAACCGAAGCTTGAACCGAAGCTCGCCTTGCTCATCAGCCAATGACTCCTTCAAAAGCGGCTTTTCCCGAAGCTCCGCCGCTTCATTTCCCAACCGTTCCAAGTATGTGATGAGATGCCCGTGATCCGTCGCGCGTCCGACGCAAAGCAACGAGCCGTCCTCCTGCACATCCAATTCCGTCAGGTACACGCCGTCCACGCCCACCGTACCGAGCGCGCTCATAACGGCATACCACGAGCGTCGCTCCGCCGACAGCTTTCGCAGCGCTTTTTCCGTCCCCTCGACCTCCGCCTGTCCGCCCGCAAAGCCTTCCATCTTTTCCCGTTCCCGCGCTTCCATCGCATATTCCTGCCGCAAGTTGTCCACCTGCGTGTCCGCCGCCGAAAGCAGCCAAAGATTCCGCGCAAAAAGTATGGAAATCAGAAGCAGTGACCCGGCAAGCATGATATTTCCCGACGTTTGCCAAAGACGCACGCGTTCAGCTTTTTCCTCCCGCGGCAAAAATTCGACTCCGAACGACGGATAATGAACGCGAAGCGCCGCGTAAAGCGCCATTGATAAATCCCATGTCCATTTTTCCCGACGGGCGGGCGCGGAAAGTTCCACCGCCGCGTCGCGCCAGAGCAAGCGACTGTCTTCGCGCCGACAAGAAAAATGCAGGGGCGCCATCGTCATCCCCGAAACGCCGAGTCCCGCTGCCGTCATCGCGTTGACCAGATCGCGCCCGTACTCCGAGGGCAACGCCGCAAGCTCCAGCCGTTCCTCATGTCTTCCAAAACCCGGCCAGTAGGCTCCCTCGTCAAACGGCACGTTCGTCTCGATGTCCCAGCGCACAGCCGTTTCCAACTCCTCACGCTCCAACGGCGGAAATTCCCGCTCGTAAACGAAAAACAGCTCCCGCGGCAGGCACAGGCTGATATGATCATAAGAAAGCCCGTATGTCACGCAAAGGCGCATCAGATTTTCCGGGAACGCCGCCCTGTTCTCCCACGGTGCCTCCATCCCCCGCCATTTTTCCTCCCGCGCCTGCCGCACGCGAAAACGGTCCGCTTCCCCTGTCTGTTCCAGCTCGACCAGAAACAGCGCGTCCGCCGAGACAAACACGCCCAAAACACGGTTCGGCTTCGCGCCGAAGAATGGCATAAACTCCGACAACTGCATGAACGTCAACACACGCCTTTCCGAAATTCACATACATTCCGTATTTTACACGAAGTCTGCGCTTCCCGCAACAAAAAAGCCGCACGACAAACGCCGTGCAGCTTTTTACACTCAAATTTTATTCAGCAGGTGTGGCACTTTTCGTAGAGTCCCGCCTCTTTCAGCACGCGCACTGCCATCTCGCCCATGCTGGCCACAGTGTCCGCGACCTCGATACCCGCGTCGTTCAGCGCCTTGATCTTGTCCGCCGCCGTGCCCTTGCCGCCGCTGATGATGGCTCCGGCATGCCCCATGCGTTTGCCCGGAGGCGCCTGACGCCCGCTGATGAAGCCGACAACGGGCTTCTTCATGTTCTCCTTGATCCACGCGGCGGCCTCTTCCTCCGCCGTGCCGCCGATCTCGCCGATCATCATCACCGCCAACGTTTCGTCATCCTGATTGAATGCGTCCAACACGTCGATGAAGTCGAGCCCTTTAACCGGGTCGCCGCCGATGCCGATGCAGGTCGTCTGGCCGATGCCTGCCATCGTGAGCTGATAAGTGACCTCATAGGTCAGGGTGCCGGAGCGCGAAATGACGCCGACATGTCCTTTCTTGTGGATGTACGTCGGCAAGAGTCCGAGACGGCACTCGTCGACGGTCAGGATGCCCGGGCAATTCGGCCCGATGAGCTTCGTCTTGCGCGTTTTCAGATAATGGCGCACCTTGACCATATCCAGCACCGGGATGTGCTCGGTAATGCAGCAGACGAGATCCATGCCCGCGTCCGCCGCCTCCATGATCGCGTCCGCCGCGAACCGCGCCGGGACATAGATAACCGAGACGTTCGCGCCGGTCTCGCGTGCGGCGTCCGAAACCGTATTGAAAACCGGAATCGTATCCAGCACGGTTTCACCGGCTTTTCCCGGCGACACGCCCGCCACCACGTTCGTACCGTATTCCTTCATGATATTCGTATGAAACATCGCCTGCTTGCCGGTAACGCCCTGCACGACGACGCGGCTGTCTTTTCCAACAAAAATTCCCATATTGTCTGCCTCCTCTATATAAAGCGTATTCCGCTATCGCCGTTTTCAGCCCTTGATGCGCGCCTGGAGCTTCTTCTCCTTCGCGAGCTCGACGGCCAGTTTTGCGCCCTCGACCATATTCTTTGCCATATGGACGCCGGGAACGTTCGCTTCCTTCAGGATGCGCCGCCCTTCATCGACGTTCGTACCGTCTAGACGCGCGATAACCGGAACGCGGAGGCCGACGACCTTCGCCGCCTCGACGATGCCCGCCGCGATGACGTCGCACTTGTTGATGCCGCCGAAGATATTGACGAACACGCTGTGCACCTGATCGTCGGACTGCATGATGCGGAACGCCTCGGCAATCTTGTCCACCGTGGAATCGCCGCCGACGTCGAGGAAGTTCGCAGGCTCGCCGCCGTAGAACTTGATAATATCCACCGTCGCCATCGCGAGGCCCGCGCCGTTGACCATGCATGCCACATCGCCGCCAAGGTTGACATAGGAAAGGGAGGCCTTCGCCGCGGCGCGCTCCTTCGGGTCCTCCTCATCGATGTCGCGAAGCGCCTCGATATCGGGATGGCGGTAAAGTCCGCTGTCGTCGAAATTCAGCTTCGCGTCAAGGGCGACGACCTCGCCCTGCTTCGTCACCACCAGCGGATTGATTTCGGCGAGGGAACAATCCTTGGCTACGAAAGCGTTATACAGGCACTCCATCGTCTTCGAAGCCTTCGCGATGACGGACTGTTTGAAACCCATGTTGTAGGCCATGCGCTTTGTCTGGAAGGGCATCAGGCCGACGCCCGGATCGATATATTCCTTAAAGATTTTTTCCGGAGTCTTGGCCGCGACCTCTTCGATCTCCATGCCGCCCTCGGCGGAGCCCATCATCACGATCTGGGCCGTCTTTCTGTCCACCGTCAGGGAAAGATAATACTCCTTCTCGATATCGGAAGCTTCCTCGATCAGGAGGCGATGAACTTCCTTGCCCTCCGGCCCCGTCTGATGGGTCACGAGGATCCTGCCGAGAAGCGCCGAAGCATAAGACTTCACCTCGTCGATATTGTGCGCGAGCTTCACGCCGCCTGCCTTGCCGCGGCCGCCCGCGTGGATCTGCGCCTTGACCACGACCACGTCGGTCGAGAGATCCTTCGCGAAACGCGCCGCTTCCTCCGGGCTGAACGCCGGACTCCCGTTCGGGACCTTGACGCCGAATTCCTTGAGGATCTGCTTGCTCTGGTACTCATGAATATTCATAGACTTGCCTCCCCCATAAAATTGCCCGCCGCGCTCTCGGTGTGCTGGCACGATGATTCTTGCCATATAACGGCGATTGCATATAATCTATTTTAGCGGATTTTACGTCCCGCGTCTACCGGGAAAGTGGAAAATTTCGGAAAATATTGCCGATTGGCTGTCAGCCGTTTTCCTTTCCCTGCAAATAGCAATACCAATACACGCAGCCCACAAAAACCGCACCGCCGATGATATTGCCCAGCGTCACCGGCAGCAAATTGCCGACCAGGAAGCCGTCCATCGTCACCGCGCCGACATTCACCCCGGCGGCAGCAGCCGCGTCCAGATACGCGGGCACCGACTTCGCGAAAAGCCCCGCGCTGATAAAATACATATTCGCGACGCTGTGCTCAAATCCGCAAAGCACAAACATCATAATCGGAAAAAACACCCCCGCGATCTTCCCCACCGCGTCTTTTGCGGCGAAAGAAATCCAGACCGCGATACAGACGAGGAAATTGCAGAGGATCCCGCGTACCAGCGCGTCGCCGAAAGGCATCGCGCACTTCCCTGCGGCGGTGGAAAGCACGGACACCGCCAGCCCGTTCCCGAACAGGCTTGGCTGATGGCTGAACACCACGCCTGCGGCGACAAGGCACGCGCCGATCAAATTCCCCAAATAAACGAAGCCCCAGTTCCGCAGCATTTCAGCGACGGAAATCTTTTTTTCCAACAGAGGAATCACCAAAAGACAATTTCCCGTAAACAGCTCACTCCCCGCCAGCAGCACCATGATCAGGCCGCCGGGAAAGACACAGGCGCCGAGGAACTTTGCCAGAGACGCAAAAGGCACCGACACCGCGACAGTCGTTGAGCCGACGCCGCCCATAGCGATGAACGCCCCCGCCAAAACGGAAAGCAGGAGCATTCGCAGAACCGGCGTGCGTGCCTTCGCCGTCCCCGTCGAAACATAATTTTTCGCAACCTCCGCCGGAGAAAAGAAATTCACGACGATTCCTCCTTTGCACAAACGGGAAACATTTTTGATTTTATTATTGTAACGGATTGTGTGCTTCCAGTCTACGGAAATTCCCGGAAAATGATTGTATACATTTTCCCGATTGATTACTGTAAACATAATGCTGCACCGATTATCAAATCCCTTTCAAATACGCAATGCCGACTCCCCTCCACGGCTTCTGCATTCCGCTGCAAAAGCATACAGGAACGCCCGCACCGTCTGTCTTTCCGCAAACGGTGCGGGCGTTTCATTCCGCACAATATATTTGTTAACCCTTCAACGTCACAATAAACTTCGTTCCTTTTCCCAGTTCGCTTTCCACGTTGATCCTGCCGCTGTGCAGGTTCACGATTTCCTGCGCGATGGCCAGGCCGAGGCCGTTGCCTCCCATTTCTCTTGACCGCGCCTTGTCCACGCGGAAAAAGCGGTCGAAAATCCGCTCCTTGTCCTCCTTCGAGATACCGATGCCGGTGTCCTCCACTTCCAGGCGGATTTTCCCTGCGGCGGGAGCCATGACTCGTACAGTGACCTTGCCGCCCTCCAGCGTGTATTTGACCGCGTTGTCCACCAGAATCAGCAAAAGCTGCTTCATCTTCTGCTCGTCCAGCTTTGCTGTCAGCGCAGCCTCGCCCTCACGGAGCAGGGAAATCCTTTTCTTGTCCGCCAACGGCTGCATGAGCCGGATGGTCTGATCGGCGGCGGCTGCAAGGTCGACCTTCGAAAGCTTGACCTTCAACGCCTGATTGTCACTGCGCGCGACAAACAAGAGGTCGCTGACCAACTTCGTCATTTTCTTGACCTCGTCCCGTACGTCGGCGATGACCTGCTTCAGGAACGGCGAGGAAATCGACGGATCGTTTTCCAAAAGGTCCGCCGATGCCATGACGACGGAAAGCGGCGTCCGCAGCTCGTGGGACGCGTCCGCGGCGAACTGCCGCTGCTTCTCGTAGGCTTCGACCAGCGGCACGATGGCCTTGCCAGCGAGAAAATGCCCGACGCCCGCCGCCACCGCCAGGGCCAGTACAGCCAACGCCGCCAGCGAGTAAGTCGCCTTTTGGAGACCATTGTACATCGCGGTGACATCCTTGCCGACATAGACGACGGCAATCTGCTCGCCGTCCTCCATCATCGGCTGCGCGGTCATCATCACACGCACATTGCGGCGCTTCCCCTGATCAGACACGACGGCGACTTCCCCCGGCTCCTTGTCCCACGCGCTGATAATGTCCATCACGAACGGCTCAAGCTGGCTCGAAGCGCGGGAAAAATTGACCGGCTCGCCGGAGATATCGAACACGTAGAAGAAGAGTCTGTCGCTCTCTCCGATCCGCCAATCCTCCGCGTCCTCCATGAGTTCCGGATGCTGCATCAGGTACTCCTGCCCGCCCGCAATACGTCCCGCCGTCTCGACGAGCTCCCGCGCCTGCTCGGACTCCATTGACCACTCCATGCTCTGGTGCACGAAGAAAATCAGGACGACCAGGAACGCCGCCATGATCAGCGAATAATAGAGCGTAAGCTGACGGCGGCTTTGCTGGAATACATTCATCGAACCGCACTCACTCCGCTTCCAGCTTGTAGCCGACGCCGCGGATGGTCTGAATCATCGTCGAGCCGTCGCCGAGATCAAGCTTCTTGCGAATCAGCTTCACATAGGAATCAATATTGTTCGAGCTGACCTCGGATTCCAGTCCCCAGATGCGGTCGAGGATAATCTCCCGCGGCACAACGATGCCAAGATTCTGCGCCAATAAATCGAAGATCTGGAACTCCCGCGGCGAAAGCTGGATGACCTGATCCTTCTTTTTCAACACCTTCGCGGTGCGATTCAGCGTGAAGTCGCCGACCTTCACCACATCCTGCTGGATTTTCTGGCTGCTGCGGCGGCCAAGCGCACGAAGACGAGCGAGAAGCTCGGCGAACTCGAAAGGCTTCACGAGATAATCGTCCGCCCCCGCGTCCAATCCCGTCACGCGATCGGCCACATCGTCCCGAGCCGTCAGGATCAGAATTGCCTTCTCGTAGCCGTTCTCCCGAAGCCGCTTGCAGGCATCGACGCCGCTCTCCCCCGGCATCATCCAGTCCAGCACCAGCACGTCGTAGTCGTCGTAGTTCGCATACTCGACAATCTCGTCGCCGCGCTTCACCCATTCCACCTGAATGCCGTTCTGCTCCATCATGTATTTCGTCAGCTTCCCGAGCCGGGCGTCGTCCTCCGCCAAAAGTACCCGCATGAAAACTCCTCCTTTATATTTAGCCTTCCCCTTTTGGGAAGGTGGCAGCCGAAGGCTGACGGATGAGGTTATGACACGAATCGCAACGTTGCAAAACCTCCCCCACCGTCTTCGACGGTCCCCCCTCCCCAGCGGGGAGGGCAAAATCAATTCCATATATATTATCCACGCACTTTATGAAAAAAGGCAGGGCGAATCCATCTCCGCCCGTCACTTCGTCGCTGTCGAGCCCCGCCCGCAAAGGGAAATCACCGCGTGTTCCAGAAGCTCCGGCCCCGCCTGCCCCGTTTTCAGCAGATAATCGGCGTCGGCAAGTTCCAAAAAAGCCGCGCGGAGCGTGTTTTCTTCAAAAGCTTGTGACGCACGCCCAAGTTTTTCCGCAATATATGGATTTTTTTCCAACCCCAACGGTTGTGCCAATGCCTTGCCCCGCACGCCCCGCGCCATCAATCTCTTCGCCTGCCAAAGCTGGCGAACATGACGCACCAAACCCGCAAGAATCAAAGGCTGATAAACGCCGTCTGAAAGCTCCCGTTCCAAAATAGACAGTGCCTTTTTCACATTCCGCTCGCTGATCGCGTCTTTGATTGCGAAGCCGGACACCTCCGGCACCGACGAGAACGCGTGCTCCAAGTCGGCTCGGGTGAACCGCTTTGCGTCGGTATAAAGCGCCAACTTTGAAAGCTCTTGGTCAAGAAAACCTAGCGAAACCGGATCCATCGCCGAAATCACGTTCATAAAATACACTGTCGCCTCGCGATCGAAGGACCGCCCCATCTCCGCCAGTTTTCCACGAAGCCACGGCTCGATAGTCCACGGCCGTTCCGGCTCGGCGTCGAGCACCGCGCCCGCCTTCTCCACCGCCTTGGTGAGCTTTTTCCGCTTGTCCGCCTTCGCGCCGGTCTCAAAAATCACATAGTTCGTCTCCGGCATATCGGCAATCGCCGCCAGCAGCCGCTCCGTCTCTTTGTCCTTCGCCTTTCCCTTCGGCACGTCCTCCTCCGCGCCCTTTTTCTCGCGGAAAAAATTCGTCCCCCGGAGTACCAGCACAGATTTCTCCGACAAGAACGGCACCGTCTCCAGCATGCCCGCAAGGTCGTAGGGCGACGGATCGCGCTCCAGGACCTGCACCGACGCCGCGCGCTCCGCTTCGTCGGGAAGCAGCGCAGCGAGAATCGCCGCCTCCGCTTTTCCGATATAATACGGCTCCTCTCCCGCCAACAGCGTCACATGGGGAACGCCCGCGCGAAGCTTCGCCATGAACTCCCCGTACTTCATCGCGCCGCCCCTTTCCGTTTTCTGCATTTATCCATAATATTACAATACCGTGCCGCGTTTGTCATCAAAAAATCCTCGGCAGAAACCGCTTCCCGCCGAGGATTTTCTATTTCCTTATTTCTTTTTCAGTATTCCGCCACCGTCTCGATGAAGCCGTACTTGTCCTCGACCTCGCCGACGTGCAGTCCCTCGATATAGTCATACATCTTCTGTGCGAAGGGTCCGATCTTGCCGCCGCCGATGACCATATCATGGCCCTTGTAGCCGAGCACGCCCACCGGGGAAATGACCGCCGCCGTGCCGGAGCCGAAGACTTCTTCCAGCGCGCCGCTCTTGTAGCCGTCGATAATCTCGTCGATAGAAATCTTGCGCTCCTCCGTCGGAACGCCCCACTCCTTCGCCACCGCCAGCACCGTACGGCGCGTGACGCCGTTCAGGATGCTGCCGTCCAGCTCCGGCGTGACCACCTTGCCGCCGATCTTGAACAGAATATTCATCGAGCCGACTTCCTCGATATACTTACGCTCGACGCCGTCCAGCCACAGGGTCTGGTCATAGCCCTTCTGATGGGCGACAAGACCGGCGTGCAGACTCGCCGCGTAGTTCGCCGGTGTCTTCGCCTCGCCGAGGCCGCCGCGCACCGCGCGGACATAAGTGTCCTCGACCATGATCTTGACCGGCGCGAAGCCGTGGGCGTAATACGCCGCAACCGGCGAAAGGATAATCAGGAGCTTGTAGGAGCCGCTGACGCTGACGCCGAGATACGGATCGTCGGCGAAAATGAACGGACGGATATAAAGGCTCTGACCGCGCTCCGTCGGAATCCAGTCCTTTTCCAACGCGACGAGCTGTTTCAGCCCTTCATGCACCGTCTCCATCGGGAACTCCGGAATGTCCAGGAGGCGGCAGGAATTTTCCATGCGCTCGAGGTGCGTCTTCGGGCGGAAAATCACCGCGCGCTTGCCCTGCCGGTACGCCTTCAATCCCTCGAAAATCGCCTGCCCGTAATGCAATGTCGTATTCGCCGGGCTGACCGCGATATCGCCATACGGAATGATTCTGGCGTCATGCCAGCCGTCCTTTTCCGTATAGTCCATCTCAAACATGTAATCCGTGAAGTGCGTGCCGAAGCCGATCTTCGAAACGTCCGGCTTCTCTTTCAAAGCCTCCGCCTTCACAATTCTGATTTCCGCCATGAAAACCCATCCCCTTGCAAACTTTATCTTAAAATATATACGACGATTTATATATTATAATGCCTTAGTTCAGAGTTTGTCAAAGACAAACTCTCCTTGACAGCATTTCAACGAGTATCAACGAGTTATAATGCCTTAGTTCAGAGTTTGTCAAAGACAAACTCTCCTTGACTGCGTTTATCTTGCTGATCCTGCTTCTCCACGCATGACTGCCGGATAAAGCTCTGAAATACTCATAGTCTTGTCAAGTTGCAGCTTGTCCAGCCCGTAATAATCGCGAACAGGATCGCGGGTCAATCCCGTATCGAAATCATCATACGCGATATGGCGAAGAATCCTCCGCCGTTCCGGAATCTCACTGCACGGTACAAAAACGGTTTTTTCTCCCGCTTCCGCTTTCTGCGCGATAAACGCAAGCCGAAGCGCGTCCTCCCGCCAAATGCTGTACAACACTGCCATCGTCGCGATTACGATGAACCCCAGCACGCAAGCGCCGCCCCTGCGCCAATTCCTGCCTTCCAAACGGTCAAGCAGCGGCGCTCGTACCTCGGGAATCCGAAGAACCGCCACGGCGCCGATAATCAGCATCACCGACGAACTGAACAACGCGCGTCCCGGAAAGGACGGAGCCCCCACCATCATAAAATTGTTGAAAAAACACAGTCCGACGCAAAAAGCCGCATAGCGAAGCTCGGGATAATCCTCCGCCAGCATCCGCCATGAAATTCGATCTTTCAGCGCCTTGACGCTTTCCTTGGAAACGTCAAGAGAACGGACACTGGAAAAATAAACATAAGCGACGCCTAAAAGATAAATCAAAGCTTCCTCGAAGCCCTGCATCGTGTTGTTGAAACGCGCATGCAGCGCGGCGTCCGTAAGGCCCAGCGGCAAGAAGATCCCGTGAACGACGGCCATCTCGACAGCCCGCCAAAAAAATCCCGTAGTGAAAAAGGAAATCGTGCTCACGAGAAGAACGCCAAGCAGGATGTAATGACGACCGTACTGCGGTGCGGATGCGACGGCGATTCCGCGCCGCTGCGCCGATTCCAGATAGAGAAGCCGGATGGCAAGCACAAGGGTCAGCAGGATCGGCGTCATGTACAGGATCATTTCCAGATTGCCTGAAATCACATTGGGAATATGGAACAGCCATCCGCGGTCCCGGTCTTCATCAATACGGACAAAATTCCCCGGCGCGATAATGCAGACCACGCTGCCGAGAAGCGAACCGATTGCTCCCGTTCCCATCCATGGAGCGAAAACGCCTTGTCGATATGCGCGCCAAACACACCAAAAGACAAGCAGTGTCGTCGTCACAGTCAGGTTTTCCACGGAACAGGCGGCCACCGCTCCCAACGGAAGCATCACCGCCGTCAGCCACGGACGGCGCGTAACCGTCCCTTCCGTCAACGCGAGATTATACGGCAGCAGGAACACAGCCGTCAACAGCCCCGTCCACAGATAAACCGCGGAGCCGCAAAGCCAAATCGCCACCTCTCCAAAGTGGGACAGGCCGAACCATAGAAACGCCCCGGCCACAGCGAGCATCTTCGGCTCGTCGAGACAGGCCGCCTTTCGCCGCGCGTGCATCACAATGACCGCGCACATCGCGGAAAAAACGGCAGCGTTCGCGATGTTGAACCAAAATTTCCCCCAAAGCATGAACACGAACTGGATAAAAAAGCTGACCAGTCGGCCCCCATGCATCATATAATATCTCTCCAACGAAAGAAATACATCTCCCATGGACTGCAAATGATCCCCTGTAAGCCAGACAAGGCCTGCCCAGTAGTCATCCCGGTACAGCGGCATCCAAGCGTTCGCCACATACATCAGGACGAACCATCCAAACAAAACAGCCAGCCCCTTGGCTTTTTCCCTGCTTCCGTTAATCTTTGCTTCCCCCTCATCTTGACGGTTCCACTGTAAAGAGCCAGCCATAAATCAGGAAAAACTCCGATTTGGGGCCGGCTCTTTTTATCAGCGTTTCATCCGCCCTATTTGTTCATATCCGACTGGGTATCATGCTCCGCGCTTTGTATGTCCTTGCTCATATCCTTGGCCAGGTTCATCTCATGGAACTGCTTGTCATTATGGAGTATCATAGCAAATTTATCTGTCTTGTCAAGCTCTACGACGCCTTTCTTCAGGGAAAGCTCCAGAATATGGCCGCCCTGCTGCTTGTCGTCGGAAATGAAATGGAAATGCCAGCCGGGCGTGTTCAGTCCGCCCATATAATTGGGGCAGTACAATCCCACTAAAGTACCCTTGATATTCTGGGCCGTAAACTCCGTCTGCTTTCCCTTGAGAGCTTCCACCAAAGTTGGATAGGGCTTCTGGCTGCCATACTCGCTGCGGAACAGGACCGAGGAAAATTCCGTATGCAGCTTAATCATGTAAAAACTATTTTCCCCGCACTTTTTGACTTCCTCGTTCAGAATCTGTTCAAAGGCTTCCTTATCCTTGACGTCCTTCATCTCAACGGCAATATCATTGTCAAAATACGTCACGGTAGCATAGGGAACGGCAACCTTGTCGTCGGCCACCACAACCCGGCCGTCGCCCAGAGCTTGGTAGACCGTGCCGTCCAGCATGATCATCTCCCCGTTCAGCCCCTCAAAGGTGCCGATGCCCGTATCGCCCAGGGAGCGCATATCCTTCACTTTAACCGTGCCGCCAAAATACCCCTGCGCCAGAGACTGCAAAAGCGCCACCTGATTCAGGCTCTCGCGCTCTTCCAGGGCAGGAGTGGCATAGCCCACACTGCCCGTCAAAAGGCCGGCGACCATGGCCAAAGCAAGTTTCTTTTTGAGGTTCGTGTTCATAATCATCATTCCCTTTCTTTTTTCTAAAACGCTTCTTGCGACAGCCGCATTCTTCCTTTGCGCTTACATGCGTCAAATATTGCTGGTTAGACTGTTTTCATACGGCTTTCGAGCCGCTCCAGAATGTGGATTTCAGATACAGCAACAGGAAAATCACGGCAAACACCACGCCGGCAGGATAGCTCACGCTTACGGGGAGCTTTAGTCCTTCCCCGGCTTGAAGGATATAGGTGGTAGTGACTACCGACATGAATGTGGCCGGGATAGCCGCGACGAGCGAGACCATTTTGTTGTCCATCTTGCGATAGAGATACACGGCGCCCGTCCAGAGCACGATCATGGCAAGCGTCTGGTTTGTCCATGAGAAATAACGCCATACGATATTGAAATTGATCTGCGAAAGCGCGCCGCCGACAGCGAGAAGGGGAATCGCGAAGGCAAGCCGTTTGCTCCATTCTTTCTGCTGCACCCCGAACCAGTCCGCCAGCGTTAGTCGCGCGGAACGAAAAGCCGTATCGCCGGAAGTGATCGGGCAGGCGATGACGCCCAGCATCGCAAGGGTCGCACCGACGCCCGTTCCGAGGAATCCGACGCAGATGTCATAGACCGCTCCGCCGGGACCGCCCTTCGCAAGCCCTGCCGCAAGGCCCGCCGTCCCGTCGTAGAAGGTAATGCCGGCCGCCGCCCAAATCAACGCGATGATTCCCTCGGCGACCATAGCGCCGTAAAATACGGGACGCCCCAACCGCTCATCCTTCAGGCAACGCGCCATGATAGGAGATTGGGTGGAATGAAAACCCGAGATCGCGCCGCAGGCAACGGTGATAAACATCAACGGCCAAATTGGCATCGACGCCCCCTTCGGGTGGAGATTTTCCAGCGCCATCTCCGGCATCACATGACCGCCCACGCCCGTGAACATTCCCACCATGATCCCGAGAGCCATAACGATGAGGCAGACGCCGAAGAGCGGATAAAACCGCGCGATGATCGTGTCAATCGGAAGCAGCGTCGCGAGAAAATAATACGCGAGCACGACGAGGAGCCATATCTTGAAATCTATCGCCGTAAGCTTCGCGAGGAGCATCGCCGGCCCCGTCATGAACACCGTGCCGACCAGCACCAGCAGCACGACGGAAAACACGCGCATGACGGTAAGCATCGTCGACCCCATATAAATGCCGACCACTTCGGAAATGCTCTTGCCGTCCTCCCGTATGGAAATCATGCCCGAAAGATAATCATGGACGCCGCCCGCGAAAATCGTCCCGAGCACAATCCAGAAATATACGCTCGGCCCCCAGAGGGCACCGCCCAAAGCCCCGAATATAGGGCCGAGTCCCGCGATATTGAGGAGCTGGATCATAAAGACCTTCCATGTCGGCAGAGGCATATAATCCACGCCGTCATTGAGCCGGATCGCCGGGGTCGTCCTGTCCGTCGGCCCGAACACGGAATCAACGATTTTGCCGTAAACCGCATACCCGATCACAAGAGCTGCGAGAGATATCAAAAAAGCTGTCATATAAAACGCCTTCTTTCATAGAATTGTTTCGCCCGGAAAACCGCTTATTCCTCGCCCCCTCAAGCAGTTCCCTTGCTTCTTGCCTATTTTCGCCGTCATACGTTTAAGGAAACACTGATTAAGTCAATTCGTGCATCTGTCGAGGGATTTTTTCGACTGTCTAGGAAAAGCCCTCGAAGGCGTAGCATCGCTACGTCGAGATCAGTGTTTCCTTAAGGTTACATGCGCTTGATCTTGCCCTTGATCCGGATTGCTATTCCTCTTGCTCCTCGTATGTATTCAGTTTCTTGTCCGGGTAGATCTTCGTTCCCTTGATGGACGCATCCAAAGTCAAACCCTTTTTCGTGATTTGATAGACCCAAATTCCCTTCGCGGCAATGGAGGCGCCCTCGATGGAATCACCCGTTACGCCGTCGTTGGCCGCCGCTTCCGCTGAAGTGGCAAACTTGATATCGCCGGAAATAAAGGAATCCCAAGCAGTTTCCGTTCCAATGACGAAAATCAGATCATACTCCTTCACACCAAGGCCAAGGCCGACTCCCATTTCCTTCATGCGCATATAGAGGCGTTCGCCCGTCTCATTGTTCACCGCCAGTCCTCGTCCGTGCGCGTCCCCGAAGATTCCCAGCTTGATCCCCGTATTGCTCAGCGTAGCATAGGCGTAACAATTCTCTATGACATTCTGGGCCGACGGGACTTTCTCATACAGATTCTCAAGCGCTTTATCGGACAATTCTTCAATCTTCTCCCGTTCCTTCACGATTTTGTCCGCATCGGCCGCCAGGGCGACAGTCGACAGCAGGCACAGCACAAGCGCCGTCATCAAACATGCTGCCAATTTGTTGATAAACTTGTTCATTGTGGTATCCTCCCTTTTCCTTCGAATCATGTATACTTTCCCTTTCTTATTTTATCCCCTCTCTGCGCTTAAATCAATGGAAAGTTCCGGATTGAGACAGCTTTGTATTGTGCCTTATAGGAAACACTGATTAAGTCAATTCGTACATCTGTCGAGGGATTTTTTCGACTGTCTAGGACGTGACATGCCAGTGGCATATCACGCCTCGAAGGCGTAGCATCGCTACGTCGAGAGGGATTTGACGACGACAGGCGGAAAAAGCCCCGGTAGCGAAATAGTCCAGTGGACTGTTTCGCGGAGGGACTTATTCAGTGGTTCCTATAGGTAATCACACATCCGATAAGTACGGGAGGGAGGGGCGAACCCCTCCCTCCCTGCTCGATTCGACTCTGTCAGCTTCAAGGGGGACACAATGAATTTCACTCGTCCAGCTTGAAGTCGTAATGCCTGGAATAATCCTCCTGAATGTTCAAGCGGAACGTCCTGTTCGCCAGGTCGCAAACCGCTGTGTGCCATGTATTCCAGAAATTATTGGGGTGGATTTCCTGTCATGCAGCTTGCATGTATCCATACAGGCCCCATCGTACTATTTTTCATTCCTGAAATCCGGGAAACGTCCATCCTGATAGAAAGGAGCAACGACGTTTGACAGGGCGTATGCCACACGGAAGGCACTCAGGTCATCATAGGTGTTGCCGACAATCTGCACGCCGACGGGAACGTTTTTGTCGGACAGTTCAATCGGCATCGCCACAACCGGATATCTGCTGGCAAGATTCCAAATCGGCGTCAGCATAAGGTTGGTGCTGGGATAGGTTTCCCCGCGTACCTGGGCAGCTTTATCAGGCGTCGCATCAAGATCGGCGGGGAAATGCGGCGTTGCCAGCGTGGGCATGACCAGAGCGATGCAGCCCTTCTCGAAGACCTTCTGCTGGACGTCCCGGTGCAGCTTCACCAGCATCATTTCTGCGTTCACCTGATCCTGCGGAGTCAGCTTGCCCGCATACGTCTCCAGATTCCTCACGTACGAGCTGAATTTGTCGCGATGCTGCTCCAAACCGTCGAAAATGGCGTACATGCTTGTCGACATGAGCCCCTTGAAATAGGTCGGCATGAAGCTTTCGGCGCTGAGGTCGAGCTCTATCACTTCAACCTGCGCTCCGGCCTCCTCTAGCGCCGCCACTGCGGCGTCTATGGCATGGTCGGATTCCTGGCTCAGGCCGCCCTGGAGCCAGTTCTTGAAGTAAGCGACGGCGACCTTCTGCCCCTGGATTGGAGCGTATTCCTGGGGATAGTCCAGCTTGGGACGAATCGAGGCATGAATCAGCGGACTGGGACCGGCAATGACGTCCTGCATGAGCGCCATGTCGGCAAAAGTGCGGGCCATCGGGCCTAAGGTTTCGTAGGTGTTGTCCGACGTAGCTACACGGCCGTACGGCGGCTTGAAGCCGTACACCCCGTTCATGGAGGAGGGAATGCGGATGGAGCCGCCCATGTCGGAACCGGTGGCCAGCGTGCAGAAGCCCGCGGCCAGCGCCGCGCCCGAACCGCCGGACGATCCGCCGGTGCCGTAATAGAGGTTCCACGGATTGCGGCTGACGCCGTAGAGGCGCGACCATGTCATGGGGCTGAGGTACTGCTCGGGTACCGTCGTCTGGAAGACAAATATTGCGCCCTCATTACGGAGTTTCTGAATCATGGCGCCGTCGTCGGCGCACACCTCGCGGTCCTTCAGGAGAAGGGACGCGGCGTCGACGCGCCATCCCTTAACTTCATTCTCGTCCTTGACGCCGACGGTAATCCCTTCCAGCCTGCGTGCAGTGCCGTTCCGGTAGCGTTCGTCGGCCTCCTTTGCCAGCTTCCTGGCCTCGTCAAAGTTGTCGAAGGTGATGGCATTGACCTTGCCGGCATTGAACGTGTCCAGCTCGTTTACCAAATCCCGACGCGATACGTTGTATTCGCCGTTGTACTTCTTTACACGGCTGATTTGTGCTTCCAGCACTTCGCTGGGCGTTACCTCGCCTTTTTCAAACAGTTCTATGAGCTGTACGGCAGGCATGTATGCCAGCTCTTCCTCCGAATACTTCGACTCGGCAAAAACTGCATTTGCGCCTGATGCAAAAAACGTAATCAGCACTGCTGCCATGAACGCGAATAGTGCTTTCCTGAAAAAATACCTGTTCATTCACTATACCTCCCATTACGATTCGGCTCTGTCAGCTTCAAAGGGGACACAATGAATTTCATTAATCCAGCTTGAAGTCGTAATGCCTGGAATAATCCTCCTGGATGTTCAAGCGGAGCGTCCTGTTCGCCAGGTCGTAAACCGCCGTGTGCCATGTCTGCCAGAAGTTATTGGGCTGGATGTTCCTGTCGTGCATCTTGTAGGTATCAATGCAGGCCTGAATAACCGGGGTGAAATCCATCGGCGCGCTTGCGATTGTCAGATTTCCGTCGGTAAACTCCGTGTACCAGAACGGATTTGTATCAGATTCATAAGCCTGGGTATATTTCACACGCTCCATCAAGCGGGCCATGCCTTCAGCGGATTCTCCGCCCTCCGCGTAATGTTCCTTCAGGATGGCGTAACGCTCAACTCCGCAGGCATGAGGCGTAAGGACGGGGAAGTTCTCATAGGTTTTGCCCGCTGCTGTCTGCCCTTTCTGCGCCGCGAACTTGGAGTACCTGGAGTAGCTGCCGTAGTTGACATAGAAATTGGTCATGATTTTGTCCGTGTCGTTTCTGGCAACAAGCTCGCCGTCAATGCATTCAATGATATACGTCTCTTTCTCGTCGGAGAGCATCCAGTGAAGCCCCCAGGTGCCATAGCCGCCGTAAATGTCCATATTCTTCAGCAGCTCTACGCCATGAGCGGCGGATGTTGCGTGATCCAGAACGTAGCGGACTACGGAGACGGCATGGATGCGCGGTTTTCCGTAATTGGTGGAGCGAAGCGTGGCGAAGTCCAGATCGACGGCGGGACAAACGTTGCAGTTCATGGCCACGCCGTTTTCATTGATGCCGTCAAAAGTCAGGTTCGGCAATGCGAGCAGCTGAGATTCCGAAACCTTGTCAACTTCATTGGATTTCAGCGTGAGAATCGCGGCCAGTCCTATGCTTGCATAACGTCCTTCTTTTGCGGCAACCTTGATCACGAATTCCGGCACGTCTGCGTAATCCAGATCCAAATTGCGGCCGTAGAAGTTTCCGTTGCGTACGGCGGAGCATGCGAAGCCGGTTTTGACCTGCTCGCCTGTCGAGAGGTCAACCGGATAGTCGGTGTACTCCATGTAGTACAAGTAATTATCCAACT
The DNA here is from genome assembly GCA_902778455.1 of uncultured Selenomonadaceae bacterium. Classification (GTDB taxonomy): domain Bacteria; phylum Bacillota; class Negativicutes; order Selenomonadales; family Selenomonadaceae; genus RUG12372. The sequence goes on from CACYXR010000014.1 coordinate 34,467, forward strand.
TCTTCGGAGCCGTGAATGAGGCCGCCTGCGCCGCTGAAACGCAAACGGCGAAACTGAACGCCATAAGCGCTGTCAAAAAGAGCCGGAACGCTTTTTTAGAGATAGTCATTGGATCTCCTCCTCGTATAGAATTTTAACCCTGCGCGGGCTCAATACCAGTTTATTTTTGTTTGATATTTTAGTCAACGGGGGTTCCAGATTGTCACACCTTACTATTATTTAATGAACAGATCCAAAACATGGGACGGCGTAAAAGCGGCAGAACGGTTGAATCCGTGATACGCACCTGAACCATGATGATAAAATAAACGAGCCATACAGACATGGAATGTATGACCCGTTTATTTCCTCAACTTATCCTTTAGGAATCACTGATTAAGTCAATTCGTGCATCTGGCGAGAGATTTTTTCGACTGTCTAGGAAAAGACCTCGAAGGCGTAGCATCGCTACGTCGAGAGGGGATTTGACGACGGCAGTCGGAAAAAGATCCGTCAGAGGCGCGGAGGGACTTATTCAGTGGTTCCTTTATACAGCGGCACAGTCAGGCTGCCCGTCGGCATCAGCGTTACCGTGTAGTCCTTGCCGACATACTGCTCCGCGAGCTTCAGCGCCTCGTCCACCTCGTCCACCGCCGCCGTGAACAGCATATCCTTCGCAAGCTGCTTGTCGAGCGCCGTCACGAGGATGAATTTCGCCTTCTTCATCAGGCGAGTGACCGCATACGCCTTGTTCGCGCCGATCACGAAGCGTTTTTCCAGTTCCTTTTCGATGGCCTCCGGCGAACCGAGGCGCTTGCACGTCTCTTCGAGGACCTTGCTGCCGCTGCCCTCTTCGCACTCGGCGAGCAGGATGACCACGCCGCCCTCGCGCACCGCCAGCGACGCGTTGTCCATCGTCTTCTGCATCTGATAGACGTTGATATCCTTCGGATAACCGCCGCAGCTGACGATGACCACATCGGCCTCCTTCTCGATCGGCACGCCGTAGGTCGCGTCGACGAACTTGCAGGCCTCGATATGCGCTTTCACATAGTCGCCCGCGAACATTTTCAGGAAACGATGCTCGGCGTCGAGCACCGCGTTGAACAGGAACACGCTGCGCCCTTTCGCCCAAAGCGCGACGCCCTCCAATTGATCGTCATAGACGGGATTACCCGCCGCCTTGCCGAGGCCGGCACGCGGATCCATCATGAAACTGTGGTTGTGGCGCACCGTCTCCATCGCCGCGCAGCCCGGGAGCACCGCTTTGCGTCCGCCGCCGTAGCCGCTGAAATAATGATGGACGATAGTGCCGGTCAGGATCACATGATCGCTGTGACAGATACGCTTATTGATCAGCACCGGCGTGAAAAAGCTCGTCGTGCCGAAATACTCGAAATCCTCGGGGATGTTGCAGTCGCTGTTGAACATCTTGATCCGCGAAGCAACCTCTTCGCCGACGCCCTCTTTCATTTCTTCTTCGGTCATCAGGCGGTGCGTGCCGAGGGAAAAGACGATCTGCATGTTCTCGTCGGGCACGCCGAGGCGGTTCATCTCGTTGACCAACACCGGCATGAAATCGAAGCTGTTCGCCACGCGGGTCGGGTCGTTGCAGATAAACGTGACCGTATCGCCGGGCTTGACGATTTGGGAAAGCGGCGGCGTGCCGATCGGATGCTCGATGGCGTCCAGCACCGCCGCCTTGACGTCGGTCAGAAGCGGCTGCTTCGGCATTACGATTTCCTTGAGCACACGGCTTTCGTCGAGAGAAAATTTCTTCGTCCCCCGCCCGTAATGAAAAGTGTACTCCTTCATCAGATCATCTCCTTTGTGTAGTGTAAAATAATTGAGTTTGCGGCAATCGTCACGTCACAAAAACCTCATCCACCGCTAAAGCGGTCCCCCTTCCCCAGAGGGGAAGGCCAATATTATTCCCCGTTCTTCAGCCGCAGCCGCGCTCCCGGAAGGTTGTCGAGGATATCGCCCGCTACCAGTCCTTCCGCTTTTTCCTCCGCCGCCATGTCCCCGGCCAGGCCGTGCAGATAAACGCCGAGGACAGCCGCCGATTCCGCCCCCGCTTCATGGACCAGCCCTGCAATCGCGCCCGCCAGCACGTCGCCTGCGCCCGCCGTCGCCATCGACGGATTGCCCTTCGAAGTGAAGCAGACGCGCCCGTCGGGAAACGCCACAATCGTGCATTCGCTCTTGACGACCAGGATAGCCTGCCATTCGGCTGCCGCCTTGCGGGCGTAAGCGACAAGATTTTCCCGAAGCTGCGGCACCTTGATATCCAAAAGCTCCGCCAACTCGCCGAGGTGCGGCGTCATCAAAAGCGGCGCCCCCAGCTTCCTGAGTTCCTCCGTGTGCCCATGGAACGCATAGAGCGCGTCGGCGTCCAGTACCAACGGCATCTGCACGCGCGCGGAGATCTGCCGCACCATCGCGCAGGTCTCCGAGTCGCGGCCCAAACCAGGCCCGATCAGCACCACGTCGAATTTCGGCAGCAGCACGGAAAGCGCATCCACCGCCGACGTCCCCAGCACGCCGGGACGCAGCTCCGGCAGCGGACTCGTCATGACCTCGGTCGTTTTAGACGCCAAAATATCCGCTACCCCGTCCGCCGCAGCCACTGTGGAAATACCGGCTCCGGCCCGCAGCACCGCCGTCGAAGCCATTGCCGCCGCTCCCGTCATACCGCGCGAACCGGCCACCACCAGCACGCGCCCGCAGACGCCCTTGTGCACATCCGCCGCGCGCACCGGCAAAAGGTTTCGCACCGATGCATCGTCCATGTATTCCTGCATGATGCTCTTGTCATCCAAAAGCGCCTGCGGCAGGCTGATCGGATCGACGACGATCTTGCCCGCGCACGCCGCGCCGGGGCAGAAAAAGAGTCCCGCCTTCGGCAATCCGAATGTGGCCGTCGTCTCCGCAATGATCGCCGCTCCATGCGCCGCGCCCGTGTTCGCGTCTACGCCGCTGGGAATGTCGATGGCGACTACATGGCGAGCCTCTTCGTTCACCATGCGAATCAGCCGCTCCTCCGTCTCCCGGAGCGGCCCTTTGACGCCCGTGCCGAGGATGCCGTCGAGCACGCCGTCCGAAAGCCGCAAATAAATCCTGAGCTTCTCCCAGTCCCGTTCCTCCGCCAGAGGACGAACGAGAATCCCCAGCTTTTTGCAAATCGCCAGGTTTTTCCGCGTCGCATCCTTGGAATGCTCGGCATTGCCAACGGTGTAAATCGCGAGCTTCGCGCCCCGGCTGAAAAGATGCCGCGCCGCCGCGAAGGCGTCACCGCCGTTGTTGCCGCTGCCCGCCAACACGCAGACCGTCCGCCCCTGCACCTCTCCCAAAAGCCCGGTCAGAGCGTCCGCCGCCGCGCGGCCCGCGTTCTCCATCAAAAGCGATTCGTCAATACCGTACATTTCTGCCGCCATCTTATCGATGCGCCGCATTTCCTCAACCAAGGCAATTTTCATGCTTTTTCCTCCAGTTCCTTGCAAAAAGGGCTGCCGCGCAACACGACAGCCCGTAGTTTTACTGTTTTGCGACCAGCGTGCCTTCCGCCATCTTGAAGGAACGCGCAATCATGATCTCGACGCGGCGGTTCCGCCTGCGCCCTTCCTCGGTATCGTTCGGCGCCACCGGACGGTACTCGCTGTAACCGATTGCGCTGAACCGCGCCGGATTCAACGTCGAATTCGCAGCGAACAAGGCCTTCATGAACGTCATCGCGCGCGCCGACGAAAGCTCCCAATTCGACGGATACTGCGCCGTCGCAATCGGCACATTATCCGTGTGCCCGGAAATAATCACGCGCTCCGGAATCGCCGCGAGCAGTCCCGCCACCACCGGCACGATCATCTGCGACTCGCTGACCAGCTCCGCAGAACCGGACGGAAAAAGTGCCGTTTCCTTAATGCGGATCATCAGCCCTTCCTCGGTCAGCGTCGTCCGAAGCTCGTCCTTCAGATGGTTCGTCACAATGTACGAGTCCATCGTTTCCTTCAAATGTTCCAGCGTTTCGTTCTCTGCGAGATACGCACGGTTGCCGTCGTCAGCGCCGTCGCCGGTTCCGTCGCCGCTGCCGTTGCCTGCCTGCGGATACGTCATAAGGCCAAGTCCGGGCAGCAGTCCTCCGCCGCCCATACCGATACCGAACGCCTTTCCGAACGCGGCGCCCATCGCCTGCGCCTTGCCGCCGTCAACCTTCGACATACAGAACAGGCAAAGGAACAATGCCAAAAGCAGCGTCATCAAGTCGGAATAAGGGAGCAGCCAAGCCTCGCCCGCTTCTTCTTCGTGAGGCGGGCCGTGTTTTTTCTTCTTCGCCATTGATTAACCCTCCGTCTTCAAACCTTCGCGCGCGGACTGCGGGATGAATACCATCAGCTTCGCCTCGATCGCCGTCGGCGAATCGCCCGCCTGGAGCGAAAGGATTCCTTCAATAATCATACGCTTCTGGCTGATTTCCATTTCCGAGAACACCTTCAGCTTGTTCTCGAACGGAAGCCAAAGCACGTAGCCCGTATAGATACCGAGAATCGTCGCAACGAACGCAGCCGCGATCGCGTGGCCGAGCTTGTCGATATCGTTCATGTTGCCGAGAGCCGCGATCAGACCGACCACGGCGCCCAAAACGCCCAGCGTCGGCGCGTAAGTACCGGCCTGCTTGAACACCGAGCGGCCTTCGGCGTGACGCGCCTGCATGACCGTCAGCTCCGCGTCCATGACGTCCGAAACGAACTCAGGATCCATACCGTCGATGACCATGCCGAGTCCGGAGCGGAAGAACGGATCCTCGATCTCCTGCACCTTGCTTTCCAGGGCCAGAATACCTTCGCGGCGCGCAATCTGCGAAAGCTCAACGAAGGTCTTCAGGAGCTCGCCCGGCTCCTTGAGCTGCGGACGATTGATAACCTTCTTGAAAAGGTTGGGAATATTTTTCATGTTCTCCATCGGGAAACCCGTGAAGAGACAGGAAATCGTGCCGCAAATGATGATCAGGAACGCCGCCGGATTATTCAAAGCCGACAAAGGAGCGCCCTTGATGACCATACCGACGAAGATTGAAATCAAGCCCATGATAAGACCGACAATTGTTGATGTTTCCAAAACAAGTCCTCTCCTTTTCGCTCAAAGAGCGCGGAAAATCATGCGGCGCGGCTCCCTGCGCCCTGCCGCTTTAAAATAATCATTTCTTTACAGTCTATAGTGTAGCACAATCCTATTGATTATGCTAGGGGTTGTTGATTTATTTTCGCAGAAACAAAAAAATCGAACGCTCCAAAAAAAATTATGGATTCCCAAAAGCGTATATGTTATAATTATAATCGAATAGATAAATGCTTCCTATGAACTCATAGAGAAGTATAAGCAAAAAAGAAAGTGTGTGAGCAAAAATGACCAAAATCCCAATGGAGCTTCGGCAGCTTGAGTATTTCTGCATGGCCGCGAAGCTGCGGAACTTGACCCGCGCCGCCGCCGAGCTGAAAGTCTCCCAGCCGAACATCACCGTCGCCATCCAGAAGCTGGAATCGAGCCTCGGACTGCGGCTCTTTGACCGCAGCCAAAAGCAGTTCCTGCTGACAGCGGAAGGCGAAATCTTCCTGCGCCGCGTTGAGGACGCCCTCGACATCCTGCACGACGCTATGCGCGAGCTCGACGATTACAAGAACCTCGAAAAGGGCAACATCCGCATCGGCATTCCGCCGATGATCGGCGCCTATCTTTTCCCGCGCATTTGCTCGGACTTCCAGAAAATCTATCCCAATCTCTCCATCTGCCTTTACGAGGAAGGCTCGATGGCCATCCGGGAAAACCTCGAAGCCGGGGAACTGGACTTCGGCATCATCATCCTGTCGGACATCCCCGCCGCGCTGAACACCTTCCCGATGTGCAGCTCCGAGCTGGTCACCTGCGTACCGAAGGACTCGCCGCTGGCCGCACGTTCATCGCTGCGTCTTTCGGACTTCGACGGGCAAAACCTGATTGTCATGAAGCACGGCTCCTTCATCCGCCGTATGCTCTCCGACAAATTCGCCACCGAAGGCATCTCGCCGAATATCGTCCTCGAATCGAACCAGATTGAAATCATCAAGCACTTGGTCGAAAACGGCATCGGCCTCGCGTGCCTGCTGGACTGTGTAACCCAGGACGCGCAAAATTTCCGCGTCCTGCCCTTCGAGCCCTCAAAGCGCTTCGACATCGGCCTGGCGTGGAAAAAGAGCCGCTACCTGTCAAAAGCCGCTTCCGCCTTCATGGATTTCTGCAAGGAAGCGTTGATCGAATAAGATACAAAAAGCGCAACTTCCGCATGCCGCAACGGCGTGCGGAAGTTTTTCATTTTATTTTCAGGTTATGTTCCATTGTTTCACGTGAAACATTTTTTCGGAAATTATTTTCCTCTTGCAGCTAATTTTTATATAACCAGGAACCTGAAATAGTTGTGATTTCAAGGGTTTATATAAATTGTGCAAAAATTTTCAGGTTATGTTCGAATGTTTCACGTGAAACATTGCGTAAACATTTTTGCGCAAAACGCCTTATCCTCTGCTCAACTTCATGGTACAATATATATGGAAAACAGGAGGTTGAATGTATGAAAATGTTTGCCGGGCTCGGGAATCCGGGCGCGGAGTATGCGGCTACACGGCACAATGTCGGGTTCATGCTGGCGGACGCGTTGGCGGCGCGATGGGACGCGGCGGGCTGGCGCACGAAGCAGGACGCGCTTGTAGCGGAGGCGCGGCTCGGCGCGGAAAAGATCTTGCTGGTGAAGCCGCTTACCTATATGAATGAAAGCGGGCGCGCCATCGGCCCTTTGCTTTCCTGGTACAAGCTCGCCCCTGAGGACCTGATCGTCGCCCACGACGATATGGATTTGCCCGTCGGCATGATACGGCTGCGGAAGAAAGGAAGCGCGGGCGGACACAACGGCATGAAGTCGATCCTCTACCATGTGCAGGACGAGAATTTTCCCCGCGTGCGCATCGGCGTCGGCCATCCCGTCCACGGGCGCGACCAGGTCATCCGCCACGTGCTTTCGCCGTTTTCCGCCGAGGACGCGCAAAAAATCCGCGAGGCGATAGAATATCTTTTGCCCGCTGTCGAATGTATCATAGCAGAGGGCATCGACCTCGCGATGAACAAATACAACCCGAAAAAGGAAAAAACGCCGAAGCCGCCGAAAAACGCCGGGGAACAGAACGAAGCAAACGCCTCCGGCGAACCGGACGGAAACGCGAGGCAAACGGAAAGGTCTGGGAATTCCGATGGCTAAGATTACAGCGCTTTACGCGGACGAGAACGGTGAGATTTTCTTCGCGGCGGGCATGACAGCTGCGGCACGGATCGGCGGCGAGACTGTCCCGCTGACCGAGGATATGCTGATTCCGCTGCCAGACTCCGCCGACCTGATGTTCCTGCCGGAACGGAGCGCCGTCGGCTATGACAGGCAAGGGAACCTGACGACGCTGCCGGGGCGCGCGGTATCGGCAATCCTGCCGGCAGGGTATACGCGCCTGCTGCTGCCCGCGTTCAAAAAGGAAAAGGACGCGTCGATGCTGCCGCTTTTCGGCTATACGGCGGTGGCGCTCCGCAAGGGCAGAATGTACGCGGCGGCACTCTACACCGACAAGAACGACAAATGGGATCCGATGAAGTACAACACCCGTTCGTTGAAGCGCCATGTCCGCGACATGAAAAAAAGATTCCCGGGCAATCGGCTCGTCGCCCATCTGGCGAACTGTTCGCTGGAATGGCATTGCTGCACCGCGCAGAATCTTTTTTACCACCGCTGGGAGGCCGGTATCCCCGTCTCTCCCGTCTGCAACGCGAACTGCCTGGGCTGCATTTCGCTGCAGCCCGCCGAGTGCTGCCCGTCGCCCCAAAGCCGCATCACCTTCCGCCCGACGGTGGAGGAAGTCACGGAACTTTCTGTCTATCACCTGTCGGAGGCTCCCGACGCCATCGTCAGCTTCGGGCAGGGCTGCGAGGGCGAACCGTCGCTGGCGGCGGATGTGATCGCGGAAAGTATCCGGGCCGTCCGCGCGAAGACAAAGCGCGGGCAAATCAATATCAACACGAACGCGGGATTCACCAAGGGCATAAAAAAAATCGTCGACGCGGGACTTGACACCATGCGCGTCAGCATCATCAGCGCGCGGGAGGAAAGCTACCAATCTTATTACCGCGCGGGCTATCCGTTGGAAAACGTCAAAGCGTCGATCCGATACGCATTGGACCACGGCGTCTACGTCTCGCTGAACCTGCTGTACTTCCCCGGCTTCAACGACCGCCCGGAGGAGCTGGACGCCTGGAAGGATTTTTTCCGCGAATTGCACGTACAGATGATCCAAATGCGGAACCTGAACTTAGACCCGGACGTTTTTCTCATTGCAGTCCCTTCGTCCCATAATAAGCCCCTCGGCACGAAGGCTTTCCTCCAGGCGCTGCACGAATCATTTCCCACCTTAACAATCGGCAGTTTCAGCCATTTTGTAAAGTGACAAAAAAATATTTCTCCGTAAAAAGAGGATTTTTCCGTTTTAGGTAGAAGTTACTACAGATAGAAAGACCGATTCCATATTTATGGCCAGAAGGAGAGATTTCCTATGATGGACGAAAGAGATTGGGCAGCCTTTAAGCAAAAGCTGAAAGCAAAGACAGAAATCGATCTTGACCTTTACAAGGAAGCGCAGATGAGACGCCGGATCGGCAATCTTGTAACGCGCGGCGGATTCGATTCCTATGCGGCGTATTTTGACCATGTATCAAAGACCAAGGAAGAATTCGCAGCCTTCATCGAGTACCTGACCATCAACGTATCCGAGTTCTACCGTACGCCGGACAAGTTCAGCCAGCTCGAGAAAGAGGTCATCCCGGAGCTTCTGACCCGGTCGCCGAAGCTCAATATCTGGAGCGCGGGCTGCTCCATCGGCGCTGAGGTCTATTCCCTGACGATGATTTTGAAGGAACTGACTCCGACCACAAAGCACCGCCTGCTCGCCACCGACCTCGATATCGAGATCATCGCGAAGGCCAAAGCCGGCATTTACACCGCGAACGAGCTGAAGGCCCTCGACCCGAAGCGCAAGGAAAAATACTTCACGAAAACCGACGACGACAGATACGCGATCAAGAGCGAAATCAAGCAGTGCGTTGAATTCAAGCGTCATAATCTGCTGAAAGACCCGTTCGAGAAGGGCTTCGACCTAATCCTCTGCCGCAACGTGGTCATTTATTTCACCGAGGAAGCGAAGGACAAGCTGTACAGAAACTTCTTCGCATCGCTGAAACCGGGCGGAGTCCTGTTCGTCGGCGCAACCGAGGCCATCCTGAACTCCCGCAGCATGGGCTATGAAAACTATAAGCCTTTCTTCTATCGGCACCCGTTGTAATGCCGTTATATTATCAGAAACAAACCCGAAAAGGGCGGTGATTGGATGTTCGCAAACCCGCAGCTGGAGCAAATGTCGAGAGATGAGCTTCGGTCGCTCCAGCTCCAGCGTCTGAAAAAAATAGTGGCCTGGGCCTACGAAAAGAGCGGCATCTATCGCCGAAAATTCGACGCCGCGGGCGTGAAGCCTGAAGACATCCGTTCTCTGGATGACATTGAAAAACTGCCGTTCACGACAGAACGGGAAGTTGAAGAACATTCGGCTCATGAATTTCTCACACTCCCCTTCAGCGCGATTTCCCGCGTCAGCCTTTGGGAGCATCCCCGGCATTTGATTCGAATGTACACGGCGCGCGACATCGCCTGCAACGTGGAAATGATGACGCGCGCATTGGCGGCGGCGGACATCTCACGTGCCTCGGTGGTCGGCATTCTCGGCGATCTCGCCGACAGCGGACTGATGGATACGCAATACGCGCTGGAAGTCCTCGGTACCACCGTAGTCCCCCTCGGCACGGAATACGAGCGCGCCATCAAGCTTCTTGACGCCACCTATCTCGGCATCATCGTCGGCTCTGCCCGCCGCGTGCTGCGCCTGATTATCCAGGCCCAGGCCATGGGCCGGGAAATGAAGGAATTCAATCTCGCGACGATACTCTGCTTCAACGAGAATCTGCAGAATCCACTGAAAATGCATATGCGGAACCGCACGGGCACGCAGGTTTACAATTTCTTCGCGTCGTCGTCCTTCGGCACCAGCGGCATGTTCTATCAATGCCCGGAACACGCGGGCCATCATTTGCAGGAAGATTATTACTACGCCGAAATAGCGGCCTTCGGCCAGGACGTCGTTGTCAACGATCCGAACTGCATGGGCGAACTGGTACTGACGTCGCTGACGGCGGAAGCGCTGCCGCTGATTCGCTATCGGACCGGTCAGACCGTCATGCGGATAGACGAACCCTGTCCCTGCGGACGAAGCTTCTCCCGTTTCATGACGCCCTTCGGCGCATTCAACTGACCGCCGGCCAATCAGCCAATTCAAAAAGCGGAACGCAATACGCGTTCCGCTTTTTTCAATTCCCTACCGTGCTTTCACGGCCGCGAACAATTTAAGCTCTTTCCCCTCCTTGAACGGCGCGATCCTGAGCTCGACGGGCTTTGGCACGCCGTCAATCATGAGGCGGTATTGGACGGTAAAGCTTCCCTTCTCCCGGATCTCCCGCATGATGTTCTCTTTTGAAAACCGCTGCAGGAATTCGTTTTGATCATCGGGATATAAAACCTTCGGGACATTCTCGATCGACTGCCCGAAGAAATCGTCGCCTTCCTTCGGCGTACCGAGAGTGGCGTACGAACGCGTATATTCCAGGAAATGGCCTGTTTCCGGATCGACCGTAAAAAGGCTGAGATAGCCGTCGGAGAGCGCCATGACCCTGACCAGCATCGCACGCTCGTTTTGCAGCTTCTCATAACGCTCATTTTGCTTCATCTGCGCGTCGATGATGCTGACGCCCAGGATGATCTTGCTGCTGCCCGGCTGCATCCGCGTGACTTTCATGTTGACATATACCGGGACGCCGGTGTCCACCAGACGGTAGGTTGCCGTGAAAACCCCCTGCGCGTCCAGCGCCTTTATAATCTGCTCCTTGGAAAAAGCGGCATAGAAGATTTCCCTGTCTTCCTCATAAATACGATGGGCGTCCCGCTTGCTCGACTCGAAAAAGTCCTCCCCGTGCCGTTCCACAGCCATTTCCTGCCCGCCGACAAGGGAACTGTACTCGACAAACTTATCCGTTTCCAGATCCACGACATAGATATTGTAATAGTCGGTGGCCAGCGCCCTCGCAATATCCACATAGGTCGCTTCCTCGTTCGGGCTGGAAATGAACAGCACCGCCACGGCCACCGCGACAGTCCCCGTAACCGGGTTCACGCCGATCCGCCGGGCAAAAGAATGAACCACGGAACCGTCGGGCATCTTCTCGTCGAAGAACGAGCGAAGCCCCTGCTCGCAGCAGGTCTGCACAATATTGCGCAGGAACTCTCCCGTATTTTTCGCAAAGGAAGAGCCCTGGCTGGACAAATCGTAATGCAGGAACCGCTTGACGAAATCCCGATAGGACGGATTGCTCCTGACAAAGCGGGAAGAATCGCCGCGGAACTCGAGGACGGCAATCGGGATCGTATTGAACGCCTTTTGAAAGGCATCCTCCTCTTCGTTTGCGATAGCGGAAAAATCGAAAAGGTTGATGCGGCCCACCGATTCATAATAGGACGATTCCTCGGGATTTTCGTACCCGTCCGACCGATGGGCTGTTTGCCATTCCAGCACCTGCGCGAAGGGAAGCGGCTTGCTGAAATAATAGCCCTGCAGCTTGGAGCAGCCGCTTTCCTGCAGGAACCGCATCTGTTCCTCGGTTTCCACACCTTCGCAGATGGTGTCCACGCCCAGCGCGATGGCCATTTTGATCAACTCGGAAAGAAGCACCCTGCCGTTGTGGCTTTCGTCCATCTTCCGCAGGAAGCCCATGTCGAATTTGATCAAATCGAACCGGATGCTCCGCAGCACATCCAGCGAGGAATAGCCGCTGCCGAAATCGTCCATCCATACGGGGAACCCCAGCGCCTGAAAACGCTCGATCTGCGTTTTCATGAACTCGAAATCGCGTCCCACCACGCTTTCCGTGATCTCGACACTGATCCTGTCGCGGCTGACCCCCGCCGCGTCCACGCGTTTCCTGACTTCCTCCACGATGTCGCAGGCAACAAAGTCGGAGCGGGACAGGTTGATGGACTGCGGGACGATATAAAGCCCCGCCGCTTCCCTCGCCTTGATGTCCTCCAGGATCCGTTCCAGCACATACAAATCCAGCTTGTAGATAATCCCGGCGTCTTCCAGATACGGGATGAAATCCAGCGGCGGCAGGAAGCCCTTGACCGGGTCGATCCATCGCGCCAGCGCTTCCTCGTCGCAGGCCGTGCCGCTGACCGCCCGGATAATCGGCTGGTAATAGACCTGGATCCATTTTTCCGAAAGCGCCCTGTCAAAATTCTCCAGGATGTACCGCTGCTTTTTCAGGTCATCCCCCAGGGACTGGCTGTAATAATTGAAGCCCGAGGCATAAGTGCCCTTGATCGCGTCGCAGGCAATCTTGGCTCTGTCATAGGCCAGGCTGATCGACGCTTCTTCCGTCTGGCCGATATAGATGCCGACGCAGACGGGCGGAAGCTTGCCCCCATTCATCTCCCGCCATTCCTCGAACAGGCAGCCGAGGATTTCCTCAATATCCTTTGCCTCCGTCAGCACCGTGAAATGATCGGCGCCGATATGGCAGCAGTTCTCGTTGTGGAAAATCCGGCTCAACAGCTTGGCGAAGGAACGCAGCAGTCTGTCGCCCTCCGTGAAGCCATACTTGTGGTTGAAAAACTTCATCCCGAGGATATTGATATACAGGAGCGCGGGAGTCCTTCCATCCTCCCGGATGGCTTTCCGCTCCGCCTCGGCCAGCTCGAAGAAATACGTCATGCTGGGGAGCCCGGTCAGGTAGTCGTAACGGTTCTCCTTCAGGATGCTTTCCTCGTGGAGCGCGTTGTAAAGCCGCCGATTCAGCCCCGAGCCGCTGCCGTCCCTGTACTCCCCTTCCTCCGTATACCAGACATGGGCAATCTGCGCCCCCGTCTCGGTGATCTCGTGCTCGCCGATGGCGTGGACGACAATGTAGTCTTTGCTCCCCTTTTTCTGCGTCCGGTAGATGACGTCATACTCGCCGCCCTTGGTGGCAAACCGCACGGCTTCGTTGGCCACGCGCGCGGCGTCGTCCGGGTGCACTTCCTTGTACATATCGTGATCCATGTCGTAATACGCCTGCACCCGATCCTTATCGTACCCGAACAATTTGCAAAACCCATCCGAAAGGGCAAGGGTGACGACCTTTTTGTCCACAAACTGATAGACAGCATACGGCTGCTTCAATCCTTCAAGGAAGAATTGCTGTTCTTGTGTGAATTCGTATCTTTCCATACGCAAAACGCCGCCCTCTCTTGTGGCTATCCGTCCCTGCCGCCGCAAGCAAATTTTGGTTCCTTTGAAATTATTATCACTTTGTATCTTTATATTATATATAATGTGTCGATTCGCCACAAGTTTATTTTTTCGTCTGCTATTTTTTCTGTCCCAGTCAAAATTTTTATCGGCTGCCGCAAAACAGGATGTATTTTGCCGGCTTTTGTGATATGATGAAAAAAGTTATTCGCATAGGGATAATTGAAATTGAATAATCAAGGGGAGAATGAAAATGAAAAGTGACGTTGTAAAGAAAGGACCGACACGCTGCGCGCATCGGTCGTTGTTCTATGCCCTCGGCTTCGGGCCGGAGGAGCTTGAGAAGCCGCTGATCGGCATTTGCAATTCCTTCAATGAGGTCATCCCGGGCCATATGCATCTGCGGGAAATCACCGAAGCTGCGAAGCTGGGCGTCGCAGCGGCCGGCGGCACGCCGATGGAGTTTCCGGCCATCGGCGTCTGCGACGGCATCGCCATGGGACACACCGGCATGAAATTCTCGCTGGCAAGTCGCGAACTGATTGCCGACTCCATCGAAGCTGTGGCGACGGCCAGCGGCTTCGACGGACTGGTATTGATCCCGAACTGCGACAAGGTCGTTCCCGGTATGCTGATGGCGGCGGCGCGGCTCAATATCCCGTCGGTAGTCGTCAGCGGCGGCGCGATGCTCGCCGGACGCTTCCACGGGCAGGACGTCAGCGTCAGCCAGTGTTTCGAAGCGGCGGGCAAGTTCGCCGCGGGCAAGATCAGCGCCGAGGAAATGGCGGATCTTGAGGCCCACGCCTGCCCGAGCTGCGGCTCCTGCGCAGGGCTTTTCACCGCGAACACGATGAATTCCCTGACCGAGGCTCTCGGCATGGGGCTTCCGGGCAACGGCACGATTCCCGCCGCCCACACCGGCGCGCGCCGACTGCTGGCGAAGCGCGCGGGTGCGGTCGTCATGGACCTCGTCAAGAAAAATATCTGCCCGCGGGACATCATGACCCGCGAAGCGTTTGAGAACGCGATTACGACGGATATGGGCATCGGCGGCTCGTCGAACACGGTGCTGCATCTGACCGCCATTGCCCACGAAGCGGGCATCGAGATTCCCGCGCCGCTTTTCGACGAGATCAGCCGCCGCACGCCGTACATCACGAAGCTCAGCCCGGGCGGCAAACACCATATGCAGGACCTCGACGAGGCCGGCGGCATTTCCGCCGTCATGCACGAGCTGGCGAAAAAGGACCTGCTGCACCTCGACGCGCTGACCGTCACCGGCAAGCTCGGCGACCGCATCAAGGACGCGAAAATCCTGCGTCCCGACGTCATCCACAGTGTGGACGACCCGTACCGCAAGGAAGGCGGCATCGCCATCCTCAGCGGAAACCTCTGCCCGGACTACGCCGTGGTCAAAGCCTCGGCGGTCAGCGAGGATATGCTGGTATATGAAGGAAAAGCAAAATGTTACGACTCCGAGACGGCGGCCATCGACGCGATCATGGGCGGCGAGATCCACGACGGCGACGTTGTCGTCATCCGCTATGAGGGACCGAAGGGCGGCCCCGGCATGCAGGAAATGCTGAATCCGACGGCAGCCATCACCGGCGCCGGCCTCAAGGTCGGCCTGATTACCGACGGACGCTTCAGCGGCGCCAGCCAGGGCGCCTGCATCGGCCATATCTCGCCGGAGGCGATGGAAGGCGGCCCGATTGCGCTGATCCGGGACGGCGACATCATCTCCATCGACATCCCGAACCGCAAGCTGGAGCTCAAGATCAGCGACGACGAAATGGCGAAGCGCAAAGCGGCATGGAAAAAGCCCGAACCGAAAATCAAGACCGGCTACCTCGCCCGTTACGCGAAGATGACCACCTCGGCCAGCACCGGCGCCGTCGTGCAGTAAAAGTACATAAAAAATACTCTGCTTGGATTCAAGCAGAGTATTTTTTATGTACTTTTACTTCCGTTTCTCTTTGATATATGGGATCAAGCCGCCCGCCTTCGCGATGTCCTGCACAAAGCCGGGCAGCGGATGCGCCTTGAAGGTGTCGCCCGTCGTCAAATCCTCGATGGTTCCCTCCGACGTGTCGATGCGCAGCACATCGTTCGCCTTGATCTTCTCCACGTCGTCGCCGATCTCGAGCAGCGGCAGTCCGATATTGATGCCGTTCCGGTAGAAGATGCGCGCGAAGCTGGCCGCCACCACCACGGGAACGCCCGAAGCCTTGATGGCGATCGGTGCGTGCTCGCGGGAGGAGCCGCAGCCAAAATTCTTGCCGCCGACCATGATGTCCCCCGCTTTGACCTCCTTCGCGAAAGTTTCGTCAATATCCACCATGCAGTGGGACGCCAGCTCCTTCGGGTCGAAGGAGTTCAGATAGCGCGCGGGAATGATGACGTCGGTATCCACGTTGTCGCCGTAGCGCCAGACCTTTCCTTCCGCTTTCATTTACTCCACCTCCTTCGGCTCGGCAATGCGGCCGAGAATCGCGCTGGCTGCCGCCACCTGCGGCCCCGCCAGATAAATCTCGCTTGTCGTGTCGCCCATGCGCCCGACGAAATTGCGGTTCGTCGTCGAAACGCAGCGCTCGCCCTTCGTCAGGATGCCCATATGGCCGCCCATGCACGGCCCGCAGGTCGGCGTCGAAACGGCGCAGCCCGCGTTAATGAACGTGCGGATGTAGCCGCACTCCATCGCTTCAAGATAGACGCGCTGGCTGCCCGGGATCACGATGCAGCGGACGTCAGGATGAACCTTGTGCATAGAGAAGACCTCCGCCGCCACGGCGAGATCCTCGATACGCCCGTTCGTGCAGGAGCCGAGAACCACCTGCTGGATCGGAATCGGCTCTTTGATATCCTCGATGCGCTTCGTGTTCCCCGGCAGATGCGGGAACGCCACCACGGGACGAAGCGCCGAAAGATCGATCTCCACCGTGCGCGCATATTTCGCGTCCGAGTCGGAGAACACCGGCTCATAATCTTTGATGCGCTCTTCGAGATAGACCCGCGTCTTGTCGTCAAACGGGAAAATGCCGTTCTTCGCGCCCGCTTCGATGGCCATGTTCGCGATCGTGAAGCGGTCGTCCATGCCCAGCGACGAAACGCCGTCCCCCGTGAACTCCAGCGTCTGGTACAGTGCGCCGTCTACGCCGATCATGCCGATCAGCGTCAGGATCACATCCTTGCCGCAGACGTCCTTCGGTTTCTCGCCGCGCAGCACCACGCGGATGGCCGGCGGCACCTTGAACCACGCCTCGCCCGTCGCCAGCGCCACCGCAAGGTCTGTCGTGCCGACGCCGGTGGAAAAGCCGTTCACCGCGCCGTAGGTGCAGGTGTGGGAGTCGGCGCCGATGGTCAGCATGCCCGGCCCGACAAGCCCCTGCTCCGGCAGGATCACATGCTCGATGCCCGCGTCGTGGCCGACCTCGAAATAATGGACGATCTTCTGCTCCCGCGCGAAATCCCGCACGATCTTCGTCAGCTCGGCGGTCTTCATATCCTTGTTCGGCGTGAAATGGTCCGGTACCAGCGCGATTTTAGCGGGATCGAACACGTTTCCTCCGATTTTCTCAAACTCTTTGATCGCGGGCGGCGCGGTGATGTCGTTCGCCAGCACCATGTCGAGCTTGCAGGTAATCAGCTGCCCCGCCTCGACGGATTCCAGCCCCGCGTGCCGCGCCAGAATCTTCTCGCTCATATTCATGCCCATATAATTCCCCCCTGAAATCCGCAAATATCGCGGAACCAATCTTTCACCGTAAAACGGCTACAAATGAAATTTTATTATGAAGCAAAGGTTTTGTCAATTTTTATGCCTTATCCTTGTTTCCCCCGAACATTCACGTTATCATTCGATTTGGAAAGGTGCTTGCCACTCAATGGTAGGCGTGCAGAGGCTCTTGGCGATTTATCGCTTAGAGCCTCTAATATACAGGAGTCAAATCACGCCCCTGAAAGGGGACGAGCCTATGACGGCGTATGATTTTTTCGCGTTTTTGGTACTCCTGATCGCGTTTTCTTTTACGTTTTTCTTCGAAGGGGCGAAAGTGTTTGGCAACGGGGACACAGGGGGTTTTCCAAAGAGAATTGCGCCCCGTTCCGTTTTATGATACGATAGAAAAAACAGAAAGGATGATGTTGGATGCCTGTTATTTCCATGTTTTACGGAATCAAAATTTACATTTACGTGGAAAAAAGCGGAAAGCACAAAGTGCCGCATATTCACGCCTTTTATGGAGAAGATGCGATTTCAGTTGATTTTGACGGAAATGTTTTGGACGGCAGCCTGCCGCGAAAAAAACAGGCGATGGTTATCGCATGGGTAATGATGCACGAGGAAGAGCTGAAAGCAAACTACGAGCTGATGCTTGATGGGCAGACACCCTTCCGCATTGAGCCGCTGAGATAGGAGGGATTTGGGATGATTCGCCCCACAGCTGTCAAACCAACATCGGATTACAAACTGCTCCTGACGTTCTCCACCGGAGAGCAGAGGCTATTCGATGTGCGCCCTTATCTCGATATGCCCTTCTTTGCCAAACTGAAGGATAAGGACGTTTTCAATCAAGTTTTTGTCAACGAATACACGGTAGAATGGAAAAACGGCTGCGACATTGCGCCGCATGAACTGTATGATGACAGTGTCCCCGTCGGTACGGCATAACCGAAAACATTTCCATAGATAGGTAATCGCCGCGATGTTTTTTCATCGCGGCGATTTTGCATATAGCCTTCCTCTTTATTCCTTTTCTTCCCTCGGCAGCGCCAGCTTCAGCGCGTCGCCGACAGTCGCCGCGGGCAGCAGCTTGATTCCTGTCTTCGTGCCCTTCAGCGCGCGGGCGTTTTTCTCCGGCAGCACGGCTGCCTCAAAGCCGAGCCTTGCCGCCTCGCGGAGCCGCGTCTCCGCCTGCCCCACCGCGCGCACCTCGCCGGACAGCCCGACCTCGCCGAAAACGATCGTTTTCGGGCGCGGACGACGGTTCGCGAAGCTCGACGCCATCGCCACGCAAAGGCCGAGATCGGCGGCGGGCTCGTCGATGCGGATGCCGCCCGCCGCCTTGACATAGACGTCGGAATTACCCAGCGGCAGTCGAACTCTTTTTTCCAGAACCGCGAGGAGCAGCTGGAGCCGTTTCAAATCCACCGCGTCGGAAGTACGGCGCGGCGGCACATAGGGCGTCTGCGCGACAAGCGCCTGCACCTCGACCAGCAGCGGCCTCGTCCCCTCGACAGTCGGAATGACTGCCGTGCCGGAATCCGCCTCCCGCTCCGAAAGGAAAAACTTAGAGATGTCCGGCACGTCGCAAAGCCCCGTGTCCCGCATCTCGAACAAACCGATCTCGTTCGTGCTGCCGAAGCGGTTCTTGATGGCGCGGAGCACGCGATAGCCCGCGTTCTTCTCCCCCTCGAAGAAAAGCACGGTGTCAACGATATGCTCCAGGACACGCGGCCCCGCGAGGCTGCCGTCCTTCGTGACATGGCCGATAACGAACGCCGCGATGCCGCCCGCCTTCGCGATACGAAGAATCTCGACGCTGGACTCCCGCACTTGGCTGACGCTGCCCGACGCGCTCTCCAGCTCCGGCCGGAAAATCGTCTGGATTGAGTCGATGACGAGCAGCTCCGGCTTTATGTTTTCGATATGCAGGGAAATGGTGTCGAGATTCGTTTCGCTGACGACAAAAAGCCCGTCGGCAACCGCGTTGAGACGGTCGGCGCGCATCCGAATCTGCCGCGTCGATTCCTCGCCCGTCACATACAGCACCCGCCGCCCGAGCCGCGCCACATCGGCGGACACGCGAAGCGTCAGGCTCGACTTGCCCACGCCGGGATCGCCGACGATCAGCACCATCGAGCCGGGAATCACGCCGCCGCCCAGCACCCGGTCCAGTTCCTCCGAGCCCGTCGGAAAACGAGGCAAATCCTCCGTCTCCACTTCACCGATCAGCCGGGGCGGCACGGTGTCAGACAGCCCAAGCCGAAGTCCCTTCCCTGTCGACTCCGACACGGCAACCTCCTCCGCCATCGTATTCCAGGCCCCGCACCCGGGACATTTCCCCATCCACTTCGCCGACTCCGCCCCGCAGGACTGGCAAACATAAACCGTCTTCCGCTTCTTCCCCGCCATCGAAATTCTCCTTTTCAGTTTATCTTGTCTATTGTCGCAGAAAAAAGGCGCATTGTCCACTGCCGGCAACGCGCATTCTATAATTCGTGCAGTATATTGTTTTTTTCGTGCAAATCATTTACAATAACACCATAAAAACAAAGGAGATGATACTATGGCAACCGCAACGACCAACATCAGCATCCGCATGGATCGCGAGCTGAAAGAACGTGCCGACGAATTTTTCAGCGAAATCGGTATGAGCATGTCGACAGCGTTCAACGTATTCATCCGCCAAACCCTGCGCGAAGGGCGCATCCCTTTCCATATCTCCGTCGACCGCCCCAACGAGGAAACCATCGCCGCCATGCTGGAAAGCGAACGCATCGCACGCGATCCTTCTGTGAAGGGTTATACGGATTTGGACGAATTCTTCGAGGATCTGAAACATGGCGAAGACTAAATACATCTTAAAATCAACGGCTGAATTCCGCAAAAATTACCGCACGATGGAAAAACGCGGCCTGCCTATGCAATTATTGGACGAGGCAATCAGGCAATTAGTTATGGGAGAGAGCCTGCCGCCCCAAAACAAAGACCACGCGCTCAAAGGCAAATGGAAAAACTTTCGCGAATGCCACATCCAGCCCGATTGGTTGTTGGTCTATCAAATCATCAAAGACACATTGGTATTGACTCTTTCGCGCACCGGCACGCATAGCGACATCTTCGGAAACGAATAAAGATTGCCGTACAAAAATTATATGCGGTAAGAAAATATGATTTTCTGATTTTCCTGTTTTTTACGCAAAAATTTTTGATGAACATGCATCGAGCGAAAGCTCTTGCAACGCAACGGTTCCCTAAATAGGCAGAAACTTTTGGTTTGCAAAAAAGCGGCTGCCGCAGGAAGAATTCCCTCCTTCCTGCGGCAGCCGCTTGCGCATTTCCGGCGCAGCCGACGAAAGCATATCGCATCACAGCAGCCTCTATTCTCCCATGCCTTCTAATCTCTCCGCGATGCTCTTCCTCGCCAGCGCTGACAGCAGCTCCATATCTCCCGAGTTTCGCGCCTGCAGTTTATTGAGTTCCTCGGCGACTGCGTCCAATACCCGATCCACGGCGCGATAGACCTTCGGTCTTTCCTCTTCCGCCACATCCTGACAATAAAAGGACAAGCGCCCCGTGCAGGTGTCTTTTCCTTTCGTGAGGCCGAAATAAACGCGCTGCCGATCCGCGTCGAATTTTCCGAAGGCGGCGATCTGCCCCAATGCGTCGGCCATGATCTCGTCCAACGCGTGGTTTTGCATTCCGCCGAAAATCCGGAGCGTCTCGTAATGGGCACATTCATGGCGCAGGCGCAGACGATGGGATCGTATCAGCCAATCCTCTTCGGAAAGCCCCATCGCCTCAGCGGGAATGTTGCTGTACGGCGCATAGTTCAAAAGCAGCACGCGATGACGATAGATCGGTTTTGCCCGCGTCTGCATCGTGAACGCGTTCACCGTCGGCGGATATTCCTGCGGCTTCTTTCTCCCGTTCAGCAACGCTTCCATAGCCCGAAAATCCGGATGGCTTTGCGTGGCGATCACGGGAAGCCGCCCGCCCAAACTCTCGGCAAAAGAGATGTTCAGCGCACCTATATTTTCCCATGGAAAACCGGAAACAGGAAGCTCAAAATCCTTCGAAAGGAAATCAAGAACTTCCTGCCCCTCTGTTTCCCGCCACGATGCGACGAAGGGTTCGTCCGCCAGGGGCAGCTCCGGCATTTTTTCCGGGATTTCATAACGGTGCTTCAGATAGGCCTCGGCGGATATGTTTTCGGGCGCAAAAAATCCTGCCATGTCCATAAAGCTGTTTTCCCCTTTCTCCCCCTGCAAGCGTCAGCAGGTACACGAATCTTCCGCCGGCGCTCCCTCCATTTGCTTCAGGTCGTAAAGAAGCCCCGTCAAAGCCCGCTTCGCGATCGCGATCGGGCAATCCGGCGAGCAGACCGCGCAATGCCCGCAGGCGTCCTCCACCGCATCCAATGCCTTTTTCACTTTTTCCGACTGCATCATAAGATTCCCTCCCAATCTTCATTGTTTACCAGCATCATAGCAAAACCGAACCCAAAAGTAAACTTTCTATCTCTCCCAATGCTCGATGACGTACTTTCCCTCTTTTTCCTTCACCACCCCGACAGTTCGGGCGCGGTCCTCGTCTTTTTCTTTCTCTCCTTTATGGCCGACGCCCAAGAGCAGGATCTCATTTTCTTTTTTTCGCGCGAAAACCTCAACCAAAGCGTCGTCCGCCTTGGTCGTAAGCAGCAGCTCTTTTTTATTTCTCGCTCCGTTCGCCTTCGCCGCCGTTGCCGCATCCTCGTTCATCCGTGCGACCGCCAGCCGCACGCCGTCCTCCGCCGCGTTCCTGATCGCGTCCCTCGCCAGGAAACGGCGCGTCGACGAGATATGATTTTTGCTCACCGTGTACATGGTCGCGGAAACGACCATCAAAATCCCGAGCGCGCACAGCCCGAAAATCGAGACCATGCCCCGCTCCCCGCGCAAAAGCTTGTTCATCACGGCGTCTTCCCCATCATGGTTACCATCGTTTCCAGCGTATAGGTCTGATCCGTCAGCGTATTTTTCCCTACAAGGCGCAAAAAAACAGCCTGTTCCCGCGAATCGAAAAAGGTTGCTTCAAATTCTTCCATTGCGATTTTCCCCAACGTGCTCTGCCCGGTCAACGGCTGGCTGTCGCAGCGGATACGCGGGACCGTTTCGTTCGTCCGCTCGTAAACGACCGACCGGACGGAGCCGCCCACTCCACGGCAATAAATCCTGAGACGTTTGCCTTCGATCTGCGCTTTCTCCGCGTACCGAAGATCCATCACCATACGCTCCATCGCATAGCCCACCTGTTCCTGGAGCGCCCAGTCGCTCATCAGGAAAATGTACGCGCGAACGCCGAATATGAACGCCGTTCCCAGCGCCACGGAAAGGGCTGCAATCATCGGCATCGACGCGGCCAGCTCCAAAAGCGCCGCGCCCTTTTGTCGCCCGTCACTCATGATACGCCACGAGCTTTCTGTATGTTTCTTCCCGCTGCCGCCCGCGGATCTGCCATCGGACGTGGGTCTCTACAACCGCCAGGGCAGCCGTTTCCGAGTGCTGTGAAACCGAGGACGAAATATCAAATTGCGTCCCGTTTCTCTCCGGAGCCGCCGACTCTCCGCCGCGCCATGAAATCGTCCCGTGTGCATGAAGATACGACGCCTGCTGTCCCTCAATCCACGCGACCTGCTCCTGCGCGAGATACGCCGCCGTGATTTCCGCTCCCGCCGCGGCACGGCTTTCCGCCATCGCGCGGTACGCGACGACCAAAGCGCCGTAGCCGAGCACGAGAAAAGAAAGGACAAGTGCTTCCAAAAGGAAAAAGCCCCGCTGGTTACTCCTGCGGCGGCGTAAGCGAGACCCGCACCCTGCCCACAACGTCGATAATGACATATCGTACCTCTTTCCCCGCCTGCAGCATGATCGTCATCGGCTGCGCGTCTCCCGTCATGCGGAAATCCACGTCACTGTTGCAAATCAGCTCGACATCTTTCGGCAGCGGATGCCAAAAAACATCTTTTCCGTTCTCTCGCGTTCCGTATCCGTCCGCGTTCAGCTCGAATTTCGGCTGCGCCTCTTCCCCTGCGCCCGGAAAGTCTCTGTGTATCGGCTGGCGCGTAATAACCGTTTCCCTGTAGCGCATAAGTTCCGAGGCAAGCTGCGCCGCTTCCCCGTCCAGCCGGAGCGCCGTCCCGAAGCCCCACAGGCGCGGCACGGCAAACGCCGCGAAAACGGAAACGATCAGCAGCGCAATCAGAAGCTCCGCCACCCCTTCGCCGCGCTTATCCAAAACAATTCGCCCCATAAGCCGCAAGCAGCCGATGACCGAAGAAAAACGCCGTCCAAATCCCGATGGAAAGAAAAGGGCCGAACACCATCGCTTCTTTTCTTTTCCTACGCCCCGACACGAGCAGGAAAATCGCCGCCAGCCCGCCGAACCAGGAGGCAATCGCCAGCGCGAGAAGCGCGCCCTGCCATCCGAGCCAGATACCGCCCGCCGCTAGCAGCTTCACATCGCCGCCGCCCATCCCGCCGTTCGTCAAGATCGCCAAAACCAAAAGCGGAACGCCGCCAGCCAAAGCCCCGAGCAGCAAATCGGGCGCGTCCATGATCCCATGGAAACGAAAACATACCGCCAAAAGTGCCATCGGGAACGTCAGCCGATCGAAAATCAGCCCGTAATAATAATCAAACACGGCCGCCGTCCAAAGAAACGCGGTCAGCACGACGCTTTCCAGAAGCCGCCCGTTTTCCCGCCCCAGGAAAACGCATAAAAAAAACAGCGGAACGCCGCCCGCCAGAAGCACGCGGCGATGACGGCGAAAAAGCGCGCCCGTCAGCGTCAAGTTTTCGTCCATCATCTATTCCTTCCGCCAAAATTCACTGAGTTTTTTCCCTTCGCAGGTCGCCTGCATTCCGTCCTTTTCATCCGAGACCAGACCGTAAGAGGCCGCCGTAACGGTAAGAGATTTGCCGTCCTTGAGCCTGCATTCCCCTTTCGGCGGCTTCACGTTGGAAATATCCAGCACATAATCGCCCAAGTCCTCGATTTTCGTCGGGTTCGTCCCCTTTTCCGTCTGATACATCACGACGGCGGCATTCAATACCTGCAGGTCGGATTGTATACGCGCCGTGTTCGCCAGCGCCACCGCATTCGTGAACCGCGGCACGGCAACCGCCGCAAGCACGCCGACAATGCTGATGACGATCAGCATTTCCAGCAATGTGAACCCCCGCTGATTTTTCAAACTCCTTTCGACAGAAAAACGCAAAGCCTTTCCCTCCCGTCTGCGAAACATAAACGATTCCATCTATATCTATTCTACATAAACGCCGTCATGCTGTCCAGAAGCGGCAGCACCGTCGAGAAAATGATGAAGCCTACGACGCTGCCGAGGATCAGCAGTGCCAGCGGCGGCATCAGCACGCGGACGCGCTCCGCGCGGGTGTCCAGATCGAGACGGCAATAGGCGGCAATCTTCGCCAGCATGCCCTCCAATTCCCCCGCCGTTTCCCCTGTCGCCAAAAGCTCCAAATGCATCGGCGAGAAAATTTTGCTCCCGCGCAGAGCCGTCGAAAGCGGATAACCTTTCTGCACCTCGGAATGGGCCCGCCGGAGCCCCTGCCGGAGAAACGCGTTTTCCGTGACGCCCTGCACGATCGAAAGCGCCTGATCGATAACCATTCCGCTGGAGAGCAGCACGGAAAGCGTACCCGCGAGGCTCGTCCGTTCGGCGGAAAGAATCAGATCCCCGAAAACCGGACAGTGCACCAGCCCCCGATCGGCTCGGACGCGGAACGCGTCTTTTCGTCGGTATAGCCAAATCACACACCCCACCGACGCGGCTGCCGCGAGCAAAAGCAACAGGCCATAGTCGCCAAGGAAATCGCAGGCGCCGAGCAAGAAACGCGTCGGAAGCGGAAGCTCAATCGAAAGGGAGCGGAACATCGACACGAACACGGGAAACACGAACATCAGCAAAAAACCCGCGGCCATCGCCACCGCCGCCGCCAAAACGCACGGATACATCATCAGCGTCAACATTTTTTCCCTTGCGGCGTAATCCGATTCCAGCGAATCCGCCAACCGCTCCAAGAGAATATCGAGGCTGCCGCTCCTTTCCCCGGCGTCGACAAGTGCCGTAATCCTCGGCGCGAAAACCTGCGGCCATTGCCCCATCGCCTCGGACAGCCGCTCGCCGTCGGACACCGCGCGATAAAGCCCCTTCAGGACTTGCCCTCCCGCGCCCTTTGTCTCCTGCTCCGAAAGCACGCGAAGCGCCTCGCCGATAGTCACGCCCGCCGAAAGCATCACCGCGAGCCGGCGGCAGAGCAGCACCGGAAACCTGCGGTCCGGCAATGCCTCTAAATGCCACGTCATACGCGCGGGCCGAAGCCGTACCACAAAAAGACCGCCCTCGGAAAGCCGCTTTGCGGCTTCCCGCTTCGAAGCTGCCCGAAGCCTTCCCCGGCGCATACGTCCGGCGGCGTCGCGCGCCTTGTAGTCGTATTCGGTCATCGTGCTCGCGCTCATCGCAATTTCTCAAACCGGCGCGCCGTTTCCGCGTCGATTTTCCCCGCCGCCCGCAATCGCTCGACGTCCTGCCCCATCGTCTGCATCCCGCAGGACGCGCCGGACATGATGCAGGACGCCAACTGCTCCGGCTTGCCCGCGCGAATCAGATGGCGCACCGCGTCTGTCGCGACGAGTACCTCCGACGCCAGGACGCGCCCGCCGTTCACCGCCGGCAAAAGCTCCTGCGAAATCATCGCCTCCAAAACGGCGGCAAGCTGCGCGCGGATTTCCTGCTGCTGCGCCGCAGGGAAAAAGCTCTCGATCCGATGCACAGCCTCGGCGGCGGAACGCGTATGAAGACTGGCCAACACCAGCTGTCCCGTCTCCGCCGCGCTGAGAGCCGCCTGTACCGCATCCGCGTCGCGCAGCTCCCCTACCAGCAAGATATCGGGATCCTCCCGAAGCGCGCTTCGGATCGCGCCGCCGAAGGACACGAAATGCGTGCCGATTTCCCGTTGACTGATCAGGCTTTTCCCCGACGCATAGACATACTCGATAGGGTCTTCCAGCGAAATCACGCGCGCCGCGCGCATTTGGGAAATCTGATTGAGAAACGCCGCCAGCGTCGTCGTCTTCCCGGCGCCCGTCTTTCCCGAGACGAGCACCAGGCCGGAGCGGAGCGGCAAAAGCCGCCGAAAGACAGGGGGGACGCCCAGCGACTCCAGCGAAGGTATGCGCTCCGGCACAAGCCGTATCGAAAGCGCCGTACCGCCCCGCGCCGCAAAACCGTGGACGCGCAGCCGCAGCCGAAGCGCCGCATCCTCCCGCGCGAAATCAATCTCTCCCCGCGTCCGGAACTTTTCCCCTTGCTCTGTCGTCATCCACGACGAAAGGAGCAGCGAGATTTCCCGTTCCGTCGGCGCGTTTTCCGTTTCCGCAGCATGCATGAGAGCGCCGTTCACACGAAAAAAGGCAGGCGCGCCCGGCGCAAGATGGATATCCGACGCGCCCTCCTGAACCGCACGATCGAGAAGTCCGCGCCACGCCTGTTCGTCAAAGCCCCCCATACACCACTCTCCTGACTTCGGCAAGGGATGTGTGCCCCGCCGCCGCTTTTTGGATGCCGTCCTCTGCCAAGGAAACCATCCCCGCCTGTTTCGCCAGCGCTTCCATATTGTCGCTCCCCTGCGCAATAGCGCGCTGGATAGAGACATCCACCGGCAGCAGCTCATGGATCGCCATGCGTCCCTGATAGCCGCTGCCGAGGCATGCTTTGCAGCCCCGCGCCCGGAAGAAACGCCGCTTTTCGTAACCGTGCGCCGCGAGGAACCGCGATTCCTCCTCATCCGCGTCATATTCTTCCCTGCACTCGGGACAAAGCCGCCGCACCAATCGCTGCGCCATGATGCCGAGCAATGACGCCGCCAAAAGATACGGCTTCACCCCCATGTCGATCATACGGTAGATCGCGCCCGTCGCGCTTCCCGTATGCAGCGTCGAGAACAGCAGCCGTCCCGTCATCGCCGCGCGAACCGCGATTTCCGCCGTCTCCTCGTCGCGAATCTCCCCTACCATGCCGACGTCAAAATCCTGCCGCATCAGCGAACGGACGCCCCGGGCAAAGGTCATCTTCGTCTCGGCGCTCACCTGGATCTGGTTGACGCCGGGCAGGAAATACTCGACGGGATCTTCGATTGTCACAATGTTTTTCTCGGCCGAATTCAACTCACTCAACGCCGCATAAAGCGAAGTGGTTTTCCCTGAATTTACCGGCCCGGTTGTAAGGACAAGGCCTGACGGGCGATGCATCCATTCGTCGAACAGGCGGCGATTCTTCGGCGAGAATGCGAGCTCATCCAAATGCAGGAGTCGCCGCGCGCCGCTCAAAAGCCTGAGCACCGCCGTCTCTCCCAACAGCACCGGCATCGTCGAGACACGGATGTCGACCGCAGAATCCCCTTCCCCGAAAGCAATCCTTCCGTCCTGGGGCAGTCTTCGCTCCGTCGTGTCCAGCTTCGCCATGATCTTGATCCGCGAAAGCAGGACGTCCTTCAGCCGGAGCGGCAATCCGCCGTACATATCGCGGAGCACGCCGTCGATCCGATAACGGACGCGCAGACGTTCCTTCATCGGCTCGATATGGACGTCGCTGGCATTCTGCAAAATTGCCTGATGAATGATCTTGTCCGCCAGCGCCACCACCGGCGCCGCCTTTACCGACGGAAGCGCCGTCTCCGCGCCGCGCCCGTTCTGCGACAATCCGCGCACAGCCTGTTCCGCCAAAGCCGCGATTGTGTTTTCTTCCGCCCGTCCCATCAACGCGCCAGCGCCTCCAGAAGCGCCTGTTCCATCGCGCCTTCGTCCGGCCGGACGCCCGTCCAAAGCGAAAGCGCTTCCGCGCCCTGCCCTACCAGCATCGCCACGCCGTTCGTCACGCGATGGCCGTGCGCTTTCGCTTCGCGCAAGAACCGCGTGCAGCCCGGCGTATAGATAATATCGTAAACGAAAGCTTCATCGCGAACGCGCTCCCAGTCCACCGGCGGCATTTCTTCCGTCTTCGGGGTCATGCCGAGGGGCGTCGTATTCACGAGGATATCCGCGGCCGCCAGCGCTCCCGCAAAAGCGTCGCAGTCCCACGGCAGGATCTCTGCGTCCCCCGCAAAATCCGAAAGTGCTTCTTTCGCCTTCGGCGCGTTTCGCACGCCGACGACGACATCGGACGCGCCTTCCCGGAGCAGCCCCCAAAGCACCGCCCGTGCCGCGCCTCCCGCGCCGAGGACAACCGCACGGTTCCCCCGCACGGCCACTCCGTGCCGCGAGAGACCGCGCAAAAATCCGGTCACGTCGGTATTGTGCCCCGACAGCCGCCCGTTGTCATTGACCACGGTATTGACCGCGCCGATCCGCCGCGCGTCCTCGTCCACCTCGTCGAGCAATTCCATAACGGCGGACTTGTGCGGGATTGTCACGTTGAAGCCCCGAAAGCCGAGACTGCGAAGCCCCTCCGCCGCCGCTGGGAGCGCCTCCGGGCGCACGGGCATCGCGATATAGGCGTAGTCCAGCCCCGCCGCACGGATAGCCGCCGCCTGCATCGCGGGCGAAAGCGAATGGGCAATCGGCCAGCCGATGACGCCCAGATTTTTCGTCGTTCCCGAAACCATGTTACCGTCCTTTCATTATCCCAATTCTCGCGCCGTCATTCCGCGCTCATCCCCACGTCGTTCCGCATCTGGATGGCCTCGCCGACGTGCTTTGCCCCTATATCTTTCGCGCCCTCCAAATCGGCAATCGTCCGTGCCACCTTGATAATCCTGTCATAGGAACGCGCCGACAAGCCCATTTTCCTGAACGCCATTTCCAAAAGGCTCTGCGCATCGTTTCCCAGCGGGCATTGCTCTTTCAGCATGGCATGGTTCATCTGGGAATTGGTGAAAATGCCGGTTCCCCTGAAACGCGCAAGCTGGACATTTCTCGCCGCGACTACCCGCTTCCGAATGGATTCGGAGCTTTCCGCCTTGCTTTGGGAACTCAGATCCTTGTACTCCACTTGCGGGACGCGAATATGTATATCAATGCGATCCAGGAGCGGCCCGGAGATTTTGCTTTGATACCGTTTTATCTCCTGCGGCGTGCATGTGCACTTGTGAACGCCGTCCGAAATCCCGAGATTTCCGCACGGGCAGCTGTTCGCGGCTGTCAGGAGGATGAAGTTCGCAGGAAACGTCAATGTGGCGTTCACCCTGGAAATGGTCACCTTCCTGTCCTCCAGCGGCTGGCGCAATACCTCCAGCGTCGCCTTGTTGAACTCCGGCACTTCGTCCAGGAACAATACCCCGTGCTGCGCCAGCGTAACCTCCCCCGGGCGCGGATATGTGCCGCCGCCGATGAGCGCCGTCGTCGACGCCGTATGATGCGGGCTGCGGAACGGACGTTTTCGTATCAGGCCGCCGCCCGGAGGAAGAAGCCCCGCGATGCTGTATATCTTCGTGACCTCCAGCGCCTCCTGCGTGGTGAGGTCCGGGAGGATCGAGTTCATCCTCCGCGCCAGCATGGTCTTGCCGGATCCGGGAGCGCCGCTCATCAATACATTGTGCCCTCCGGCTGCGGCGATTTCCAATGCGCGCTTTGCCTGGAACTGCCCCTGCACATCGGCAAAGTCATCGGCGAAAGCATCTTCTTCCGGTTCTTCGATATTTGGCTTCGCTGGAGACAGTTCCGCTCTTCCCGAGAGATAATCCACTAACTCCCGAAGATTGTCCACGGCATAGACCGTCAGTCCGTCCACCAGGAGAGCCTCGTTGGCGTTGTGCCGGGAAGTGAAGATTTCCTTGAATCCCATCTCCCGCGCTTTCACCGCCATCGGCAGAATCCCGTTCACACCGCGAAGCTCCCCTTCCAAAGAAAGCTCCGCTGAAAAAAGCCGTCCCTCCAAAGACGCCTGTGGAAGAACGGCATAAGCCGCGAGAAGCCCCACGGCAATGGGAAGATCGAGACCCGGATTGTCTTTCCTGAGATTGGCGGGAGCCAGGTTGACCGTCACCTTCTCCGCCTTGAGCTTCACGCCGGAATTCTTGATGGCAGTCCTCACCCGCTCCTTCGCTTCTTTTACCGAAGCATCGGGAAGTCCAACGATGTCAAAAGCCGGCAGCCCGTTGGCACAGTCCACCTCCACATCAATCATTACGCCGTCCACGCCCAAAGTGGTCGCGCCATGAGATTTCGCGAACAATGCGCCGCCCCCTCCCTAAAACAAACTGCTGTTATTATACATGAAAAATCGGCT
Organism: uncultured Selenomonadaceae bacterium; assembly: GCA_902778455.1. GTDB lineage: Bacteria > Bacillota > Negativicutes > Selenomonadales > Selenomonadaceae > RUG12372. The sequence goes on from CACYXR010000014.1 coordinate 64,897, forward strand.
AACGTAAAGAAAAAGCCCGAAGGGAATCTCCCTTCGGACCCGATGAATTCTCGTTTAGCTGACGAAAGCCTCCTGCTACCGGTCGCGCATCCGATAATCATGGTCCTCGTCGATCATCTGCAGCATGACGTCCGCAAAGGCCGGATCGAACTGCGTGCCCTTCCCCTTTTCGATTTCCTGCTTGACGACAGCTTGCGGAAGCGCGTCCCTGTAGCTGCGGCGGCTGGTCATGGCATCGTAGGCGTCCGCCACCGCGATAATTCTCGCTTCTTCCGGGATATCGTTTTTCGATATCCGGTCCGGATAGCCGGAGCCGTCAAAGCGTTCGTGGTGCCAGCGGGCGCCCATGGCCAGCCTTGCCAGCTCCTTTGTTTTGCAGAGGATGTGCCAGCCGATATCCGGGTGCCTCTTGATCAGGGAAAACTCCTCGTCCGTCAGTTTTCCCGGCTTGTTGATCACGGCGTCCGGTATGCCGATTTTTCCCACATCATGCAAAAGCCCCATCATATAGAGCTCATCCTGCTGCTTTTCGGAGTACCCGTACCGCCTGCCGATTTCCCTGGCGTAATTGGCTACCCTGTCGGAGTGCCCCTTTGTATAGGAGTCCTTTGCGTCAATGGCCTCGGCGATCGCCTCGACCGCGTGGATGCTCAACTGGGCAATCTGCTCCTGTTTCCGGTTCAGCTGGCGCATGATATAGAGCAGGACGGAAACGGCCAGCAGCACCACGACGATCGTACCCATCAGCATATACCGCAGTTGGCTGAATTCGGACGTCGCGTCGAACACGGACAGGCAGAGCCAGTCGTTTGCCACCGATACCGTATAAACAATGTAATCCGCGCCGTCGAACCGCAGCGAGAAGACCTTTTTGCCGGATGTCCGCAGTTCGTTTACCAGCGCGTTGCCAAGCGTCCCACTTTCCGAGATATAGCTTTTCCCGATTTCCGCCCTGTCGGAATGCGCGATGACCCGGTATTTTCTGTCGAGAACGACGGTAATCCCCGGATGTTCCTGCGCGGATATTTTCTCCGTGATTGCCTGCAGGCGATCCATGGAATAATCGATCGCCGCGACGCTCTTGGCATCGCAAAGCGTCTTGGAAAACGTAATCATGGTTTTGTGCGTTTGCACGTCGACATAAGGATCGACCACAGCCACACGTCCCACGTTTGCCCGCGCGTCAATATACCAAGGACGCTCCGTGGGGACATAATCAGCGTCGGGCAGCCATTCGGTTCCGTCGAGATACTCGCCTCGGATGTAGCCGTACAATCCCGTGGTATCCAGAGTGGAGTTCAGCACGGCGTCGGATTGGTTGACCAGGAAGCCGCGTATTTCCGCCTGCGACTTCCCGGCCCTGATCATGCTGTCCAGCGTATAGCACACCAAATTCATCGTCACGACGCCCTGGGAGAGATATTGGTCGATCTGCTCCGCCGACGTCATCGCGTTCAGCTCGCCGGCTTTCGTGATCCTTTCGCGCGTCTCGGAAAGCAGCATGAAATAATAGGCAAGGATGATGCTTACGAAAAAAAGAATGACAAGCCCCGATATTGCGACGCCATGTAAAGAGAATTGCCTGTTGCGATTCATTTTTCCCGCCTCAAAACTGAACACTTACTTCACAATGGTAATGTCGCTGCCGAACCACTTCTTCGATATTTTTCCGAGCGTCCCATCCGCTTTCATATCGCTGATGATCGCCTGCACTTTGTCCCGCAGCTTCTGGTCGCCTTTCCGGAAACCGATGGCGTATTTCTCCTCGCCAAGGCTGCTGGGAAGGACAAAGAACTGCTTGTCGCTTGAAAAAATGTAGTAATACGCGACCACAGAATCCATGAGAGCGGCGTCCACACCTCCCTGTTCCAGTTGCCGCAGGAGCGTCAGATTGTCCTCGAACGACACGACGGACACTTTCGAAGCTAGATTGGAGGCTTCAAGCGCGTCCAGCGCCGTTGCGCCGGACTGGACGCCGACCGTCTTGCCCGCGAGGTTCTGCATTCCTTTCGCGTCGCTGCCGGCTGAAACCACAAAAATCAGCTCGTTTTTCATATACGGCTCGGAGAAATTCATCGTCTTGGAACGTTCGGGTGTTACGGACAAGCCGTTCCAAATGCAGTCAATCGTCCCGTCGTTCAATCTTTCCTCTTTGGCGTCCCAGTCGATGCCCCGCTTGACCAGCGTCACGCCGAGCCTGCTGCAGACCTCCTGCGCCACATCGATATCAAAGCCCGTGATTTCTCCCGCTTCGTCGGCAAACCCCATCGGCGGGAATCCGACGTCAAGGCCGAGGACAAACTGCCTGGCGTCAAGTACCTTCTGCAAGGAAGTATCGCTTTGGGGGGCGTCCGTTTTCCCGCCGCAGCCTGCCAGCAAGAAAAGCACAGCGGAAATACAGAGAAGCATCGCGAGCATTTTTTTCATGGCCGTTCATTCCTCGTCAAAAAATGAAGATAGTCCCAAGTGCCCTTTAAATGACACAGCCAAGGAATCCTTGGAATTGCAAGGACTATCACTTAATCTACCTTTTTTATATATTTTAACATTTTTCAAAGGTATATTAAAGAAATATTTTTGCCCGTAAGGAAAAAGCGTACCTCGCGATGCATCCTGTAGTTTTTCCGCCGTCGCGTTTTGCCGGTGAGTTTGGGGCTCCATCTATTGCCGCTGCACAAACCACACGCCGCCCCGAGGAAACTTCCAATATTTTCTTCCTCTCGTAAAATTTTAGTCAAAAAGTCGAAAATTTTATTTGACTTTTTGACTTTTTATTATATAATGGAATCAGAAATCGAAAATACACGGCAAAGACAACATATGAAGCAACTATACGAGGAGGGAATCATCATGGGAGCGGAAAAATATACGCAGAAAACTCTGGAAGCCTTGCAGACGGCGCAGCAGACCGCAGCGCTGCATTACCATCAGGAAATCACGTCGGTCCATCTTTTGCTGGCGCTGGTCAAGGAACCGGAAGGGCTTCTGGCGACGATTTTCGAGGAGGCGAAGACTGACCTGGGGATGCTTCGGGCGCGGCTCGAGCAGCTTCTCCGGAAAATCCCCAGCGTCAAAGGACAGGATCGCCTGACGATGGGCGTCGATATGGCGCGGGTCATGGCGAAAGCCGAGGCCGAAGCGGCGCGCATGAAGGACGACTTCGTATCGACGGAGCACCTTCTGATCGGCGTCATCAGCGACGGCAGCGACGAGGTCAAGGCGGCCTGCCGCGAATTCGGCCTGACGAAAGGCAAGGTCGAAGACTCCATCAAGAAGAACCGCAAGCAGAACGTCACCAGCGACCACCCGGAGGACGGCTACAAGTCCCTCGAAAAATACGGACGCGACCTGACGGCGGCGGCCCGGGCCGGAAAGCTGGATCCGGTCATCGGCCGCGACGAGGAGATCCGTCGCACGATCGAGATCCTGTCCCGCCGCACAAAGAATAATCCGGTGCTGATCGGCGAGCCGGGCGTCGGCAAGACCGCCATCGTCGAAGGACTGGCGCGGCGCATCGTGGCTGGGGACGTGCCGGAATCCCTGAAGCACAAGACGCTGTACTCCCTCGACCTCGGCGCGTTGGTGGCGGGAGCGAAATTCCGCGGCGAATTCGAGGAACGGCTGAAAGCCGTACTGAATGAAATCGTGAAATCCGAAGGCCAAATCCTGCTGTTCATCGACGAGGTGCATACCGTCGTCGGCGCGGGCGCGGCGGAAGGCGCCATGGACGCGGGCAATCTTTTGAAGCCGATGCTGGCCCGCGGTGAGCTCCGCTGCATCGGCGCGACGACGCTGAACGAATACCGCAAATACATCGAGAAGGACACGGCGCTGGAACGCCGCTTCCAGCCCGTCATGGTCGGCGAGCCCACCGTGGAGGACACGCTTTCGATCCTGCGCGGCCTGAAGGACCGCTACGAAGTCCATCACGGCGTCCGCATCCGCGACGCTGCGCTGGTGGCGGCGGCGACGCTGTCCGACCGCTACATTTCCGACCGCTTCCTGCCGGACAAGGCCATCGACCTCGTCGACGAAGCGGCGGCGAAGCTCCGCACCGAAATCGAATCGGTGCCCGCACCGATCGACGAAGTGCAGCGGAAGATCATGCAGCTCGAGATCGAGGAGCAGGCGCTGAACAAGGAAAGCGACGACGCGTCGAAAGCGCGGCTCGCGTCGCTGGCGGAAGAAAAGAAAAACCTCAAAGCGAAGGAATCCGAACTGCAGGCCCGTTGGGAAGCGGAAAAGCAGGGCATCCTGCGCGTGCGCGCCATCAAGCGGGAAATGGACGACGCGCGCCATCAGATGGAGATCGCCGAGCGTGCAGGCGACCTGGCGAAAGCCTCCGAAATCAAGTACAGCACGATGCCGTCCCTCGAAAAGAAGCTGAAGGACGAGGAAACGCGCATCGCGGGCGAATCCGAGGACGCGCGGCTTTTGAAGGAAGAAGTCGGCGAGGAGGATATCGCCTCGGTGGTCAGCCGCTGGACCGGCATTCCCGTCACAAAGATGCTGACCGGCGAGCGGGAAAAGCTCGTGCATCTGTCCGACGTACTCCATGAGCGCGTCGTCGGACAGGACGAAGCCGTCACCGTGGTCAGTCAGGCGATCCTGCGCGCCCGCGCGGGCATCAAGGACCCGAACCGCCCGATCGGCTCCTTCATCTTTCTCGGCCCCACCGGCGTCGGCAAGACCGAGCTGGCGAAGACGCTGGCGGAAGCCCTTTTCGACGACGAGCGCAGCATGATCCGCATCGATATGTCCGAATACATGGAAAAACATTCCGTGGCAAGGCTCATCGGCGCGCCTCCGGGCTACGTCGGCTACGACGAGGGCGGACAGCTCACTGAGGCCGTGCGTCGCCGTCCTTACAGCGTCATCCTGCTGGACGAGATCGAGAAAGCGCACCGCGACGTGTTCAACGTGCTGCTGCAAATCCTCGACGACGGTCGGCTGACTGACGGCAAGGGGCGCGTGGTGAATTTCAAGAACACGGTCATCATCATGACTTCGAACCTCGGTTCCCACGAAATCCTGAACAAGAAATTCGAGGAAGCCGAAGCGGCGGTCAAGGGACTGCTCAAAGAGTATTTCCGTCCCGAATTCCTGAACCGCGTCGACGACATCGTGGTCTTCCACGCTCTCGACCGCGGCGAAGTCAAGGCGATTGCCGCGCTGCTGCTGAAAAGCCTTGGCGCAAGGCTCGAAAAGCAGGTGCGTATTACGCTGAAATGGAGCGAAGCGGCGCTGGACGAGCTGGCCAATCAGGGCTTCGATCCCGACTTCGGCGCAAGGCCGTTGAAGCGGCTCCTCTCCCACACCATCGAAACGCTGATCTCCGAAAAGATCATCAAGGGCGAGGTGCAGGAAGGCGACACGGTGGCCATCGGCCTGGTCGGCGGAGAATTCACGGCGGAAAAAGCATAACGTGGCAAAAAAACAACCGGACGTCAGGGAAATCCATCCCCGACGCCCGGTTGTTTTTTTGCCGTTATCTTTCCATTTTCAACATTTTCTTGTTTTCGTACATATTCCGGTCGGCGCGCTCAAATACTTTTGCCACGCAATCGTCATTGTCGAACCTTGACATGCCGCAGGCCACGACGATCCCTCCGGTGCGGGAAGCCTTCGCATTGTGCGCTCTTACTTGTTCCATCAGTTCTTCCATGCACGCATAATCGTGCCCCTGTGAAATCACCGCAAACTCGTCGCCGCCGACGCGGAAGACAGGGCTCCGCTTGAAGGTGTCGCAGACGAGCTTGCAGGCGCCGCGGATATACTCGTCCCCCGCCTGATGGCCGGCGGTGTCGTTGACCTTTTTCAGATCGTTCACGTCCAGGACCACGACGGCGAACGGCCCTTGGCGATGCTCCTCGATCTCGAGATTCATGCGCGCTTCCACCGTCGCATAGGCATGCTTGTTCTTGATTCCCGTCAAGGCGTCACGAGCGGCTTCGGTCTGCGCCTGCGCAAGACGCCTGCCGATTTCCTCCTCCTGCCTTACCTGTGCGTCAATGTCGTTGATGCCGACAACCAGCCGAGGACCTTCCTTCTCATCCACCATCGCGGCCTTCAACTGGACATGGACAATCTTCCCCTCCATCACGAGGCGATAGCCCAGCGTGAAGATGCCGCTCCGTCTGACCTCCCGCATCACATTTTCTTTGGTAAAGATCGAGAGAAAACGGTTCAAATCCTCCGAATAGTTGAACGTACGGGCCGCTTCCCGAACCGTGCCGAAGAAATCTCCCCCGTCCTTCGCCTGGGCGAAGCTCTCCACGTAATCGTCCGTCGCGCTGAATTCGCGGTAGCTGTCATTCTCAGGATTCACCACATATACGCAGATAAAGTTGCCTGTAATGGCGTGAAGACGGGCGTAAATCACCCGCTCCTCCATCATCCGTTCCTCTATACGACGCTGTTTCATCTGCTCGTCGATATCCGCCACGGCCAGGACGATGAACCTCGCGTCGTCCTCCATGCGGGAAACCCGCATCCTCACATAGAACGGGTCGCCGCCTTTGATCCTGCGGTAAACCAGCTCGAACACCTTGTTCCGCCCCAGCGCCTCCTCGAGGAATTGGCGGTTCATCGCCTGCACGAACGCCGCCTGGTCCTCCGAATGCACGAAATACTTTGCGTCCCGCTCACAGCCCTCAAAGAAATCAGCGCCCCGCCGCGCCTCGGAAAGCACGCCGTTTTCGTCGTCGGTGTGAAACTCGATGAACTCGTCAGTGTCCATATTGACATAGTACAAATCCGTATACCCACGGGCCAGGGACAGGGCAATATGGGTAAAAACGGCGCCGTTGCTCCGCGCCTTTTCGTAGGCTTCTTTGAGCCGCGCGTTCTCCATGAGCAGCTCATCATACTTCCCGGAGCCTGCGTTCTTCTGCGGCAGAGCGCTTCCGGTCGCCCATTTGTTGAATTTGTTTGCGCGCACTCTAATCCGCCTCCGAAAAAAGTCTGCGTTGCTTCCATTGTTCTGACTATACCATGTTTCGGCGAATCTTTCCAGTCATGAAATGAAAATCGGATGTCGGAGGAATTCCGGAAACTCCCCCAACATCCGATCTCTTCTGAATTTTGTTATGGAAACACTGATTAAGTCAATTCGTGCATCACCCTCGCTTTGCTCGGGATAGTGAGCCACTAAGCGCTAAAGCGCAAAATGGCTCATCCATGTCGAGGGATTTTTTCGACTGTCTAGGAAAAGCCCTCGAAGGCGTAGCATCGCTACGTCAAGAGGGATTTGACAACGACAGTCGGAAAAAGACCCGGTAGCGAAATAGTCCAGTGGACTGTTTCGCGGAGGGACTTATTCAGTGGTTCCTTATATAACTCCTGGTTAAAGGGCCGCAATCGTTGCGCCCTGCGGCTCCGGGTGCGCTGCGCGGCGGAAAGCGTGGCGGTAGGCCGGAACGAGGATTAGCATCGAGATGACGAAGCTGACGTCATAGGCAGTGTAAATGACCGCCATATCGTGCCAATAAGGCAGCAGCGTTTGGCACCAGACGACGCGGAACAACGCATAGGCCACGAGGGCGGAAAGCATCGGGATGCCCGTCTCGCCCAGCCCTTTCAGGCCGCCGATATAGACCTGGTTCAGCGAATAGAGAAAATAAACCGGGAACGTCCAATAGACGGCGGCGAGGCCGTTGGCCAGCGTCGCCGGGTCTTCGGTGAAGCAGCCGAGGATCGGTTTTGCCGCCAGTGCCAGGACCGCGCAGATTGCCATCGTGCCGTAGATTGCCGTGCGGCGGCTGACTTTCATCGCTTCCTCGACGCGATCGAGACGCCCCGCGCCGAGATTCTGCCCGATGAAACCTGTCAACGCCATGCCGTAAGCAAAAGCGGGATAATAGAGGAAGCCCTCGATTTTCGCGTAAATCACCATGCCCGCCATGGCCGCCGGCCCGAAGGAATCGATACTGATCTGGATCAGGAGTGACGACAGGCTCATGAACGCCGCCTGCATCCCCGACGGCACGCCGAGACGCAACAGGGCGAAAAGCTCCCCTGCGGAAAGGAGCGGCGCGTCGAAGGAGAATCGGAAACGCCCGTCGATGCGCATGAGCCGCCAGATCATGCCGATGCCAAGCGCCCACTGCGACGCCAGCGTCGCCCATGCCGCGCCTTCGAAGCCGAAGCCCCATGCGCCGACGAACAGCAGATCGAGCGCGATATTCAGCACGGCGGAGGCGGCGAGCCAGCGAAGCGGCGTTTTCGTGTTCCCGAGCGCGCGGAAGACGCCGTTGGCGACATTGTAGACAAGCTGCGGCACAAGGCCGAGAAGACAAATGCGGAGATAGAGCAATGCGTCGCCCATGGCTTCGGGAGGACAGGCCAGCCATGCCAGATAATTCTCTCCCAGTTTCTCGCCGACGACAGTCAGGAACAGCCCCGCGCCGACCGCCAGCCAGATCGAGGTGGCGATCATCGCCCGCAGCTTGCCGAAATCCCGTGCGCCGAACAGCCGCGACACGGCGGAAGTCACGCCGACGGAAAAACCGATGAAGAAATTGATATGGACGGCCAGCACCAGCCCCGCGACGCCCGCCGCCGCCAGCCCGAAGCCGCCGCAGAGCCGCCCGATCACGGCGCAGTCGGCGATATTGTAAAGCTGCTGCAGGAGCTGCATCAGAAGCACCGGCAGCGCGTACGCCAAAAGCGTCCGATGAATCGAACCGCTGTCCATCAAAACCTCGCCTGTTTTTGAGAAATCCATGAAGAACGCCCTCCTCGCTTCACATTTAGTATAGCAAAGAGGGCGCTTTTCCGATATTTCACGTTCTTTATGGGGAGATATAACGAATCCTTATGTCGTTGTCATGTGTTCGTATCCAATTCCAATGCGTGGCGCAAAAATTTCAGGAAAGCGGCGACGTCCTCGTTCAGCGGCTCGCTCTTGCGGGACAGGTAGCCGAAAGCGATGCGCTTTTCCATTCCTTCGATGGGAATCCGGCGGAAATCGTATTGACGGTACACGTCCTTCAGCCAATAGCTGCTGAGATTGCAAAGCTTCGTCCTGTTCAGCATCCGGATCATCATGTGATCGCTGTTCGTGCGCACTACGTGCCGGATCTCCAGCCGCTTCCTGCGGAACGTCGGATCGCCTGCCAAGAGGTCCTCGATGGTGAAAAAATCGTCTTCCAACTGAATGAAGGAAAGAGCGGCGACTTCTTCCGCCGTCACCGACGCCCGCCCCTCCAGCGGGTGGTCCTTGCCCACGTAAAGCACCAGGTCGGTGTCCAGGAGCGGCGTGAAGGCAAGCTGATGACGGTCCATCAGATAGCCGAGAGCCGAACGCTTCGTGTCCGGCACGAACAGGAAGCCGAGATCGTATTCATGGGCCGAAAGCAGGGAAATCATCTTCTCGGTGCCGCATTCGGTAAACCGCAGGTACAATTCCCGCTTTTCCCCGTTTCCTGTGAATTCATTGTAAAACGCGGTCAGCATCACCGCCATGTTGCTGCTGTTGTTCGTCGCCACACGCAGCGTATGCTCCCGCTGCTCGCGGCTGATGGTGGAAAACATCTCGGCGTTCCGGAGCGTCCTGAGCGCATAGCCGTAAGCCCGCTCCCCGGCCTCGGTCAGCTCCACGCCGTTGGAGCGGCGCGTGAAAAGCCGCGTCCCAAGCTCCTGCTCCAGCTCGCGGATCACCATGCTGACATGGGGCTGCGTCGTGAAAAGCTCCTCCGCCGCCGTGGTCAGCGAACCGCAGCGCGCGCAGGCCAGAAAATATTGAAGATGGCGAAGTTCCATGAGTCCTCCTAAAACAAAGGGACTGTCGTAACTGACAGTCCCTTTTATCGCTTCTTCCTTATTGAGCCGCCGGCGTTTCCTGCGTTGCTTCCGCCGGCTGTGCGGATTGGTTTTTCGGCTTATAGTTGAGACGGAAATTGCGGTACTTATGCGCAAAACGGTCGGCGACCGAAACAAAATTCTTCAGCATATTGCGGAACGTGTTGTCGTCCACGCCGTCGACAGTGACAGCAAAGGCAAAACGCCCGGCCGACCAGCGCACGACGCGCATCCCTGCAGCCGTCTGCGCCACATAGACCTGCGTACGTTTGACGTCGCCCGCAGACTGCTGCGTCCATTCGCCGTAATAGCCGCTGATGTCGTCGGTACCGATACGCTCGATCAGCGCGGTACGGACGGTAATCTTGCTGTCGTCGGCCACGCTCTGGAACCGGATGTCGCTGACATAACGGTCGATGCTGTAAATATGCGCAGCGGGATGGTAAAGCGGCAAAAGATTGCCCGGCAGATAATAGACCGGGAAACCGACGGCCCGCTCCAGCGACGGCACATCGGGATATTCGAACATCGGGTTCGCCATGCCGACGTCCTCCCCCATCGCGGTGGCGGCGGCATCCGCAGGAGCCTCGCCCGCCGATTCCGCGACGACCGTCTCCTCCGCGTCCGCCTCCTCGGCAAACGCAGCCTGCCCCGTCAGAATATTCGCGGCCAGGAACGCCGCCAAGAAAAGATGTTTCTTTTTCATGTCAAAAGCCCCCGTTATTTCTCTTTTTCTTTCCGCTTGCTATTGTAGCGAAAATCGCACGATATTTCAAGGAAGGATTTTAGTAAACCATACTCTCATTCTAGGTTGACAAAAATTTTGGAAAAGCGTATGCTAGGAACTGTCAACAACAATAAGGTTAAGGAGGCGTTTCTCTTGCATTTTTCTCTTCGTGAAATGATTCTTTGCGCTTTATTTGTCGCGCTGGTGACGGCGGGCACTTTCATCCGGATTCCGGTGGGCACGGACGTTTACACGCTGCAGTTCCTGTTCACGCTCCTGGCCGGGCTGCTGCTGGGTCCGCGCCTCGGCGCGGCGGCGGTGGCGACCTATGTGCTGTTGGGATTGATCGGTGTTCCGGTCTTTGCCTCCGGCGGCGGTCCGGGCTACATCTTGCAGCCGACCTTCGGCTACCTGATCGGCTTTATCCTGCAGGCGTGGTACTGCGGCGCGGCTTCGCGCAAATTGGAAAAACGGACCTTCGGCCGTCTGCTGGCAGTGAACGGCGTTGGCATGGCGATCGTTTACGTCATCGGCATCAGCTATTTCTATTTCGTGTCGAACTATGTGATTGACGCGCCGATCGCGGTCTGGCCGGTGATCTTCTACTGCGGGATTCTCCAGGTCGTGCCGGACTTCCTGCTCTGCGTGGCGGCGGCTGGACTCGCGGTGCGGCTGGAGCACGCGGGCGTCTGGGTCGAGGAACATAAAGAAGCGTTAATATAAAAGGAAGGACAACAGCATGGGAAAGGCACTTTTCATTACCGGCACCGGCACGGACGTCGGCAAGACATTTGTAACGGCGCTGATCGTAAAATGTCTCAAAAACGCGGGGCTGGACGCCGGATATTACAAAGCGGCCATCAGCGGCGCGGAAAAGGACGAGGAGGACGGGACACTCCATGCGGGGGACGCGCTTTATGTCAAGGAAATCGCGGAGCTGTCCGAAACGCAGGAAGAACTTGTATCGTATGTTTACGAGGCGGCGGTATCGCCGCACCTCGCCGCGCAGCTCGACAACAACCCGATCGATTTCGACGTGGTGGAAAAGGATTTTCGCCGGGCGCTCTCACAGCATGAATATATCACGATGGAGGGCAGCGGCGGCATTATCTGCCCGCTCCGTTGGGACAAAACCCAGCATGTGATCCTGGACGACCTCGTGCTGCGGCTCGGGCTCGGCGCGCTGATTGTCGCGGACGCGGGGCTCGGCACGATCAACGCGGCGGTGCTGACCGTCGAGCATCTGCGCGGGCGCGGAATCCCCGTCCGAGGCATTATCCTGAACCGATTCCACGCCGGCGACATCATGGAGGAGGACAATCTCGACATGATCGAGGCCCTGACCGGCGTCAAGGTCGTCGCGACGGTGGGAAGCGGCGACGAAGCGCTGGACATGGACGCGAAGGAATTGGCGGCTCTGTATCAATAAATTCCGGCCATTAAATTTCGCTAACACATCTACCAAGCCCTCCCCTCTGGGGAGGGGGGACCGCCGCAGGCGGTGGGTGAGGTTTCACGGCACGTTGAAAAAACCTCATCCGTCAGCCCTACGGGCTGCCACCTTCCCCAGAGGGGAAGGCTTTTTTCGGAAGGAGCGACTTTTAAAAATGGAAGCAAAAAATATCGGTATGACAAAAGCGACCACGGCGGACACCTGGGAGGCGCGCGATCTTGCGCATATCTGGCATCCTACGTCCCAGATGAAGGACTATGAGGAACTGCCGCCCATCGTCGTCGAGCGCGGCAAAGGGCCGTGGCTTTACGACATCCACGGAAAGAAATATCTGGACATCATCAGCTCCTGGTGGTGCAACCTTTTGGGGCATGCCAACCCGGAGATCAACGCCGCCGTCAAGGAACAGATCGACAAGCTGGAGCAGGTCATCTTCTCGAACTTTTCCCACGAGCCGGCCATCCGGCTGGCCGAGGAGCTTTCCCGCATCGTGCCGAAGGGATTGACGAAATTCCATTTCAACGACAACGGCTCGGCCTCCATCGAGGTCGCTCTGAAGCTCGCTTTCCAGTACCATTACCAGACCGGGCACCCCGAGCGCAAAAAATTCATGTGCCTGTCCGAGGGCTACCACGGCGAGACCATCGGCGCGCTGTCCGTCGGCAGCATCGACCTCTACGCGAAGCTGTACAAGCCGATGATGATGGACACCATCCATATCGAGGCGCCGGACTGCTACCGCTGCCCTTACGGGAAATGCCGCGACTGCTGCCGGTGCGAGTGCTTCGAACACGCGGAAAAGGCTTTCGAGGCCCACGCGAAAGAAACGGCGGCGATCATTCTCGAACCGCTTCTCCAGGGCAGCGCCGGGATGCGTGTCTACCCGCCGCTGTATCTCAAAAAGATGCGGAAACTCTGCGACGAGACGGGCGTGCTGTTCATCGCCGACGAGATTGCCACGGGCTTCGGGCGCACAGGCCAAATGTTCGCCTGCGACCACGCGGAGATTTCCCCCGACCTGATGACGATTTCCAAAGGACTGACCGGCGGCTACCTGCCCATGGCCATCACCTGCGTCACCGATACGATTTACGACGCGTTCTACGACGACTACAACACGGGAAAAGCCTTCGTCCACGGCCACACCTATTCCGGCAACCCATTGGCCTGCGCCGCCGCCCTGGCCGTCCAGCACATCCTGCGCACGCAGCCGATTTTCGTGAACGCCGCCGTCAACGCGCAGTGGCTGACAAAGCGCATGGAGGACGAACTGCTCCCCCATCCGAACGTCGGAGAGATTCGCCATATCGGGCTGATCCACGCTTTCGAGCTGGTGGCGGACAAAAAGACGAAAACGCCCCTCGACCCGAAAAAGCGCACCGGCTACCAGGTGTATCGCAAGGCGCTGGAACGCGGCCTGCTGCTGCGCCCTCTCGGAGACGTGCTGTATTTCAACCCGCCGCTGAACATCACCCAAATGGAACTGGACACGGCACTGAAACTTGCAAAGGAAGCTCTGCTCGATGTGCTGCCGGTGGAAGGAAACGCCCAAAAATGAAGATTTCATTCCAGGGACTGCAGTTTTGTAATCATTGCCTAAGTAGAATGGCCTATTTTTACTAAAAAATAGACCTAATTTCTGCTTCCAAAATCCTGAATAAAAGGTGCAATCGACCTCCCATTGTAGTATAATGATGATATCTATAAAACGGATTGGGTGCGATTTTTCGGCGCTCCTGCGACAAAAACGGATTGGGTGATGACGATGATGAACGAAAACCTACAAAAACCGGTGATGCTGATCGTCGACGACGTGGAAATCAACCGCGTAATTTTGGCGCAGTTTTTCAAGGACGAGTTCGAAATCTGCGAAGCGAGCAACGGCGAGGAAGGGCTGCTCTTTGTGGAGGAGCACCCGGTCAGCGTGATCCTGCTGGATCTCGTGATGCCGATCATGGACGGCTTCGACCTTTTGGCGCGGCTGAAGCGGGACGACCGCTTCCGCGACATCCCGGTCATTGCGACGACGGCGCGCACCGAGAACGACAGCGAAGTCCGCGCGATGGAGTTGGGCGCTGCGGATTTCATCACGAAGCCCTACAACCCGACGGTCGTGCGCAGCCGCGTCCACAACGTCCTGTCACGTCTCGAAAACGAGTGGCGCAAGCTGGAGCAGACAGCGCAGTCGCAGGAGATTATCGATATGCGCCGCCGCATCGAGCTGGACACGCTGACAAATCTGTATGACCGCGACAATTTCTGCCGCAAATCGGCGTCCTTCATGCAAATGGACGCGGCGCAGAAGTATGTCATCGTATTTTTGGACATCAATTATTTCAAGGTCGTCAACGACCTGTTCAGCGTGGAAACGGGCAACCTGCTCCTGCGCTCGGCGGCGGCCTTCCTGCAAAGCGTCGCCAGCGGCGTCGGCATCGCCGGACGTTTGGAAGCCGATCATTTCGCGCTGTGCATGCCGCAGGACGCGCTGAACATCGAAGCGATCATCATGGGGCTGGACAACGTCGTGCAGTCGCTGAATATCCCGCAGAATATCCGCTTTTACGCGGGCATCTACCCCGTGTCGAATGTGTTCCTCGCCGTGACGCAGATGTGCGACCGCGCCCATGCCGCGCTGAACACCGCAAAGGGACGCTATACGCAGCGCTTCGCATGGTACGACGATAAGATGCGCGAGGACGAGGTGGAGGAGCACCTGATCCTCCGGGATATGGCCGGGGCACTGGCAGAAGGGCAGTTCTCGATCAACATCCAGCCGATTTTCGACATCGAGACCGGCGAGGATTACACCGGCGAGGTGTTGGTGCGCTGGTACCACCCGCTGAAGGAATTCATTCCGCCGGCGCGTTTCATCCCGATTTTCGAGAAAAACGGCTTCGTCGCCCGGATCGATCGCTTCGTCTGGGAAGAATCCTGCAAGATGCTCGCCTACGAGAAAGAAACCTTCGGGCGCGTCATTCCCGTCTCCGTCAACCTGTCCCGTCTGAATTTCTACGACGAGCATCTCGTCGAATATATACTCGGGCTGATCAAGAAGTATGACCTTGAGCCGTGGATGCTGAAGCTGGAAATCACCGAGAGCGCGTACACGGACAATATGCACCTCTTGATCGACACCGTGGCGCGGTTCCAGAAAGAAGGCTTCAAAATCCTGATGGACGATTTCGGCAGCGGCTATTCGTCGCTGAATATGCTGCGCAATATGCCCGTCGACATCCTGAAGCTCGATATGCGCTTCCTGGAGGACATCCAGCACGACAAGCGGGCCCAGGCCATCGTTCGGAATGTGGTGAACCTGGCAAAGGACATCGACATGGAAGTCGTCATTGAAGGCGTCGAGACAAAGGAACAGCTCGACTTCCTGCGGAGCATCGGCTGCAAGAACATCCAGGGCTTCCTGCTCGCCTACCCGATGCCGAAGGAAAAATACCTGGACCGCTTCGTGAACAAGCCGGAGCCGCTGAAGGTGTAAATCGTACCCAAAAAGGAGCGCAACCCGCGCTCCTTTTTTTGGCATATTGCGCAAATAATCCCCGATTTGATTTTCAATCGGGGATTATTTACGTGATGCCATCTTCACATTTCGCCCATCTCAAAAGCGTTTTCCAGATGGCGGACGTTCCATGCGCCGTCGGGAGACGCGTAGACCTCCACCACGTCGAAACGGCAGGGCGGTACTTCTCCTTGCCGTTTGTTCAAATACCACATCGCCGCGCGGATGATCCGGCGCTGCTTTTCCGGCCCCACGGCCGCCGCGGGCTGTCCGAATCGCGCGCTCCGTCTCGTTTTCACCTCGATAAACGAAAGCGTCTTGCCGTCCCGCGCGATCAGGTCGATTTCCCCCACCGGCGTCCGAAATTGCCGTTCCAGTATCGCGTACCCCTTCTTCTCGAGGTACGCGGCGGCGGTTTCCTCGCCCCGGTTGCCGATCCCCTTCGTGTTCACGGCATGGGCCTCTTTCTGGCGCCAGCCTTCGTGTCCATGCGGTAAATATACGCCAGCACCTCGGCCACCGTCGTATAGAGCTCCGGCGGGATTTCCTTGTCCAAGTCGAGAGCCATCAGGAGATTCACCAGGGATTTGTTCTGGTAAACCGGAATGGCGTTGGACTGCGCCGCCGCGAGGATATTTTCCGCGACGTAGCCGCGCCCTTTCGCGACGACCTTTGGGGCGGTATTTTCCTCCGGATTGTATTTCAGCGCGACGGCCTTTTTTTCCGCGTTGGGGTCGGTCTCCGGCTCGGGCCGGAGGCCCCGTTTTCGATCCATCATGTTTTAACACCTGCCACGCCGACCTTGACGCTCATCAGCGTCAGCGGCTTGTCGTCGAAGGACGCGCGGAATTCATCCATGTAATCGCGGAATTCCTCGAGGTTTTCACGCTCGGAGAAATAGATTCGCACGTCAAGGTTCGTCTCTTCATACATACGGAAGCTCACATCCACGGCGCCGATGTTTTCCGTCAGCAGGCAGACGCGGATCCAGGTCTCCTTTTTCGACGGGCCGCCGTTCTCGTCCTTTTGTTCCTCGTCGTAAACGTGGATATAGGCGGGATACGGCTTCTGCATCTCGTCCGACATATAGAGCGGCGTCATGAAGCTCATGGAGCGATGTCCCTCTGGCGTGCGCCCGTTTTCCGGGAGCAGCGAGTTTTTCATCATCGACGCGAAATCGGAAAGGCTCTTGCCCGCCCGCTTTAGAGATTTCCCGTCCCGCTCCTTGACCATCGCCAGGTCGCAAAGCTGCATGAACGCCCAGAGACGCGGCATGTCCTCCAGCCCTTTCTGCTGGGCGGACTGCAGCACGGACGCGGGGACGTTCTTTTCGCAGAGCTGCAGGAGCGCCTGCAGTTCCTTCGCGTCCCTTTCGGAGAGCATCGCCTGATCCTTGTTCACGAAATTCAGGAGCAGCTGCTCGTCCTCCTGCGTAAGCTGCGCGTTCTCCATGACCATCGAGGCAAGCTGCTTCATGGCCTCCATCATGCGCGGCGTATTCTGCATGGCGGGCGACTGCGGCATCTTGCCCAAAATTGACGTCTGCTGCTGCATTTCTCCCTGCTCGTTCTGCTGCGGCTGTGTTCCTTGCTGCTGCAAACGCCCGCGCATACGCTCAAGCCCCTTGCGCATGAGCTCCGCAAACGGATCCTGCGGCTTGATTCCGTCCGGCGGCGTCTTTTCGGCCTGCGTCTCCTCCGCCTCGTTTTCCCACGCGTAAATCGACGCGTTGGACTCTCCGCCTCGCCGCGACGCTGCTCTTTCCGTCTGCGGGTCCTGTCCGCGGCCGGTCTGTTGTGTCTGCTGCTGTGTCGTCTGCTCCGTCGCGTTTTGATTTTGGGTTCCTTGCGGCTTTTGCTGCGCCGCGCCTTCCTTCGCTTCGCCGGTCTGCGCATTTTGCTCCGGCACGGCGCCGTCGCGCACGGCGTTCTTCTGTCCTTCCTGCGCCGCTCTCGCAGTGGTTTCGCCGCCATTTTGCGCGGTTTCAGTGCCCTTTGCCGCGTTTTCGGCGCCTTTGGACGCGGCTTCGCCTTCCTTCGCTGCGGCTTCACTGCCTTTGGGCGCTGCCCCGCCGTCTTTCGCCACGGTTTCGTCGCCCTCCGCCGCCATGCCTTTCCATGCGCCGGGCATTTCTCGCGCCGCCCCCGGCTCGCCTGCCGGCCGCTCCTGTGTCGTTTGCGCCTCCGGAGTGTTTGCCGTTTCTTCCGACAGCTGCGATGCGCCCTGCTGTGCGCCCCTTCCTGGTGTCGAAGGCGTTTCCTCCGCGTTGGGACGGGGCATGAAATAATCCATCAGCTGCTTCATGAATGCGAAGGCGTCGGACTCCGGCTGCGCGGCCATCGCCGCCGGCATGGACGCGCCCTGCTGCGCCAGCAGGAACTGCATCATTTCCGGCAAATCCTCCGCCTGCTTGCCGTCGAGGACGTCAAAGGCAAGCTTGTGGAGCATGGTCGGTGCCAATTCCTTGCCTTCCTCCGTCGCCATCATCTCTTTGAAGCCGGCGAACAGCGTCTGGAGCTCATCGCTAAGCGCGGCGGGCTTCCCCTGCTCCGCGAGGGTGCCCATCTGATGCAGCATACGCCCCAGCGTGAACATCTGATCCATGGCGAACCGCTGGCTTTCCAGCGTCGTGCCGAGCCCCTCCGCCAGCGTCGATTCCAGCGAAAACGACTGCTTCATGATACTGTCGATCAGTTTCTGGATCTGCGGGGAAATCTTCTCCATCGCGTCTTCCTTTGTGGAAGCGATTTTCGACAGGAGATTCGCCACATCCGCGACGGAGTTTTGCAGGCTGACGTCCGTGCGCGGCGCAAACGGCGAAGACGCAGGCGTCCCCCGCCGCTGTATTCCTGAAGTCTGAGGTCCCTGCGGCCGCTCTATCGGGCGTATGCCGGTAGGCATAGCCGTCGTTTCCATCGCCATGATTCTCCCCCCTGTCGTAGTGTTTGGTATTAGCCCTCCGCCATCGATTTCACCGGCTCGAAGGACTTTCGGTGGATCGGGCACGGGCCGTATTTTTCCAGCGCTTCGATATGCTGCGCCGTGCCGTAGCCCTTGTGCTGCGCAAAGCCGTACTGCGGGTACTCGGCGTCGTATTTCAGCATCATGCGGTCCCTGGTCACCTTCGCGATGATGGAAGCCGCCGCGATGGACGCCGATTTCGCGTCCCCCTTGATGATGGAAAGGGACGGCATCGGCAGCTTCGCCAGTTCCACCGCGTCAATCAATACTTTGTCCGGCTTCGGGTCGAGATTCAGGATCGACTCGTACATGCCGTTCATCGTCGCCTGATATATATTCACGCGGTCGATGGTCTTCGCGTCCACGATCGAGACGCGAACCGCAACCGCTTTTTCCAGAATCTCGTCGTATAACAACTCGCGCTTCTTCGGCGTGACTTTCTTGGAATCGTTGAGCCCCGGCAGGAAAAGCCCGAAGGGCAGGATTACCGCCGCCACGGCTACCGGGCCCGCCAACGGGCCGCGTCCCGCTTCGTCGACGCCCGCGACATACTTCGCGCCCTCGTCCCGTGCCGCGTACTCGTACTCATAAAGCGCGTCGATTCTCGCCCGCTCCGCCTGTTCCCGGCGATACCGTTTCGCGAGCCTTTGGACTCCCGCCCGCGAATCCGCCTCGCAGGCCGCAACAAAATCATCGAAGGGTATTTGCTCAAAAAGCGCATTTTCGATTTCCTTCAGATTCATTTCCGAAGGATTCATTCCCCATCAACCTCGTTTCCGGCAACCTCACACTTATCTTCGACCAAAATTTAAATAAAATTTAGACCGATACCCAAAGGGCACGCGAGATACGCCTGCTGTGCAGGCCATTAAATTTCGCTACCAAACTCCCTTGCCTTCCCCTTCGCTGACGGATGAGGTGGAAAGCCGCAACGCTTAACGTCAGCGAAACCTCAAAGACACCTCATCCGTCGCCCTGCGGGCGCCACCTTCCCCTCAAGGGGGCGCTTTGCGCGGGAGTCCAGTGGACTCCCCGGACGGCAAGATATCGTGATTTTTAATGGCCAAAGGAATAGTATCCGGCGCGTCGTCGAAAGTCACGCGCCCCAGCCGCCCGCCCCGAAGGTCTGACAGCAAAAGCCGCTGCACCTTTTCCGCGTCGAGCAGCCCGCCCTTCAACAGGCAGCCGCGATGCTTTCCGATATGCTCCAGAAGCGTTTCCGCGTCGGCCTGCATCTCGTCCTCCGTCAAACGGTAACGCTCCGCCAGCCGTTTCGGGCAGTGCGCCGACAGCCATTCGAGCAGCCGCTTGACCGCCGCCTCGACGTCATAGACCTCGTCGCTGACCGAGCCTACAAACGCGAGCCGCATCCCAACCACCAGGTCTTCGAACTTCGGCCAGAGGATGCCCGGCATATCGAGAAGCTCCAGATTCTTTCCGATGCGGATCCATTGCTTGTCCCGCGTGACGCCGGGGCGATCTTCGACTTTTGCCTTCGCCGCCCCCGCCAGGCGGTTGATCAGAGACGACTTGCCGACGTTCGGGATGCCCAGTACCATCGCCCGCGCCGCCCGGGGCTTCGCGCCCTTCGCGACCAGCTTGTGAGTTTTCGGCTTCGCCAGCGCTTCGGCTTTTTGCACCAATGCTTTCAGTCCCGTTCCCGAAAGAGAATCGATTGCCGCCGCCGAAAGCCCCTGCGAGCGAAAATACGCAATCCATTTTTTCGTCTGCGCCTCGTCCGCAAGATCGGCTTTATTGAGCGCCACCAGCCGAGGCTTGTCGCCAACGATCTCCCGGATCAGCGGATTCGCGCTGCTTACGGGAACCCGCGCGTCCAAAAGCTCGATTACGACGTCCACCAGCTTCAGATGCCCCTGGATCAGCCGCCTGGTCTTCGCCATATGACCGGGGAACCACTGTACGTTAGGAACTGCGCCTCCCGCTTCTTTCTGCTCCATTTGCCGAACTGCCCCTTGTTTCTCAAAATTGTCCATCTGTATTAATTCCCCACAGAATAAAAAAATCCTGCAAAACCGCAGGATTTTTTATGTATGGTTTCACGATAACCGCCCTTTGAAATCCTCGTAACCGAAGCGGCGGACGATATGCCATCCGTCATTTTCCGCCGCGACGATGGCGGGCAGCGCCATGCCGTTGAAGGTGTTGTTCTTGACCATCGAATAAATCGCCATGTCGCCAAACACGATCCGCGTGCCGCGCGTCAGCGGTTCGTCAAAGGAATAATCGCCGATGACGTCCCCCGCGAGACAGGTCGGTCCCGCGAGCCGATAGGTGTGCGCTTTCTCCCCCGCTTCCCCCGAGCCGTAAAGCGGCGGGCGGTACGGCATCTCGATTACATCGGGCATATGGCAGGCCGCCGACGTGTCGAGAACCGCCACGGGCAAACCGGACGTCTCCACCACGTCCAGCACCGTCGCCACAAGATCGCCCGCATGGTACGCGACAGCCTCGCCCGGTTCGAGATAGACAGTCAGCCCGTATTTTTCTTTCATGCGCCGGATGCAGGACGAGAGCAATCCGAGATTGTAGCCCGGCTTCGTGATATGGTGACCGCCGCCGAAATTCACCCATTGCATCTGCGGAAGATAATCGCCGAACTTTTCCTCGAAGACGTCCAGCGTCTCCGCCAGCGGCTCCGCCCCCTGCTCGCAGAGCGTATGGAAATGCAGCCCGCTGATCCCGTCGAGCGCCTCCGGCTCGAAATCGGCAAGGCGAACGCCGAGCCGGGAGCCGGGCGCGCAGGGGTCGTAAATCGGCGTGTCCTGTGTCGAATGCTCCGGATTCACGCGAAGCCCGCAGACCGCCCCTGCCGCCAGCGCCTTTGCCCCGAAACGTTTCCATTGGTCAAAGGAATTGAAAACGATATGATCGGCATAGGTCAGAAGCTCGTCAAACTCGTCCTCGCGATAGGCGGGAGAAAAAACGTGCGTCTCGCCGCCCATTTTCTCCCTGCCCAGCCGCGCCTCGAAAAGCCCGCTGGCCGTGCTGCCGTCAAGATATACGCGAATCAGCGGATAAAACCGGAACATCGAGAACGCCTTTTGCGCGAGCAAAATCCGGCAGCCCGTCTCCCGCTTCACCCGCGCCAAAACAGAAAGATTCCGCGTGAGCCGCGCCTCGTCCACGATATACGACGGGGTCGGCGCCTCCGCCCAGACGCGGGCCATACCCGGCGGCGCCGCTTCCAAGCCCATAACGCGGACATTGTTATTATCTCTCATTTCTGATCCCCCATAAAAAAGTGAGGTGTGAATCACTCCACACCTCACGCTATATCAATGCCAATAAAGCTTGCAAAACTTGCCTTCCCCTTGAGGGGAAGGTGGCGCGCGGAGCGCGACGGATGAGGTGTCAGAACGCAACGCTAAATACGCGCGCAACGGTAGTGCCACCTCACCCCCCGCCTGCGGCGGTACCCTCCCCTCAAGGGGAGGGCAAGAGTGTGTGGTTTCACACATGTTAAGATAAACCAGCTAGGTTTTATCCATCAGTCCACCAGTTTCGGCGCGAAATTCTCCTGCCAGGGCAGGCCCCATTTGTTCAGCGCGTCCATGAACGGATCGGGATCGAACTCCTCGATATTGAACACGCCCGGTCCCTTCCAGGTGCCGTTCATCACCAGCATCGCGCCGATCATCGCCGGGACGCCCGTAGTGTAGGAAATGGCCTGTGAGCCGACTTCTCTGTAGCACTCCTGATGGTCGCAGACGTTGTAGAGATAATACGTCTTGTCCTTGCCGTCCTTCTTGCCGCGGAAAATGCAGCCGATGTTCGTCTTGCCCTTCGTACGCGGACCTAGGCTCGCCGGATCGGGCAGCACCGCCTTCAGGAATTGCAGCGGGATGATCTTCTTGCCCTCGAAGTCGATGGGCTCGATGGACGTCATGCCGACGTTCTCAAGGCATTTCAGATGCGTCAGATAGCTCTGGCCGAAGGTCATGAAGAAGCGGATGCGCTTGATGCCGGGGATATTCAGCGCCAGCGACTCGATCTCCTCATGGTGCAGGAGGTACATATCCTTCGGGCCGACCTGGTCGAAGTCGTAGACGCGCTTGATCTCCATCGGCTGCGTGTAGACCCACTTGCCGTCCTCCCAATAGCTGCCCTTGGCCGAGACTTCGCGGATATTGATCTCCGGGTTGAAGTTCGTGGCAAACGGATAGCCGTGATCGCCGCCGTTGCAGTCGAGGATGTCGATATACTCGATGGTGTCGAACTGATGCTTCAGCGCATACGCCGAGAAAACGCCCGTGACGCCCGGATCGAAGCCGGAGCCGAGGAGCGCGGTAATCCCCGCGTCCTTGAAACGATCGCGGTACGCCCACTGCCATTTATACTCGAAATGCGCCGTATCGGGCGGCTCATAATTCGCCGTATCCACATAATTCGTCTTCGTGGCGAGGCAGGCGTCCATGATGGAAAGATCCTGATACGGAAGCGCCAGATTCAGGACCACATCCGGCTTCTCCTTCTCGATCAAAGCGACAAGTTCGTTGACGTTGTCCGCGTCCACCTGCGCCGTCGTGATCTTCGTTTTTCCGCCGCCGAGCTTCTCCTTGAACGCGTCACATTTCGATTTCGTGCGGCTCGCGATGCAGATCGCATCAAACGCCTCGCTGTTCTGGCAGCACTTATGAATGGCAACGCCGGCCACGCCGCCCGCGCCGATAATCAAAGCCTTCCCCATGATGATTCCCCCTTGTGTATATGTATCGCTCTATATGTTCCTGTAACGATAGCAATAGCATAGCAAATCCGCCCCGCCGCGTCAAATCGAGCGGCTCCTTTACCGGTTCACCAGCCGGTGCAGCTTGTCCTCCATCTTTCTCAGACAGGTCTTCAGCTCGTATCGTTCCAGCACCGTTTCCCGCGCCGCCTTTCCCAGCTTTGCGGCCAGCGCCCGGTCGTCCAGGAGCTCCTCCGCCCGCCGCGCGATATGGTGCGGCGAACGGAAATCCGCGATCAGGGCGTTGACGCCGTCCTCCATGACCTCGCGCACCGGCGGCGTATCCGAGCCGACGATCGCGCAGCCGCAGCTCATCGCCTCCAGCGCCGACCATGACAGCACGAAAGGCCGCGTCAGATAAATATGGACGTCCGAGGCCTGCAGGATTTTCCGATAGTCGCCCCGCGTCCGCAGCCCGACGAAATGCACGCGCTTCTCGTCGTAGCCGCCCTTCTTCTCCTCCTCCGCCCGGTAGCTGGTCCCCGCGAGCTGCGCGCCGTAGCAGATGCGGTCCGCGCCGACGATCACCGCGTGGCACTTCGGGCGGCGGGCCAAAAGCTCCCGCACGGCATCCATGAAATACGGGAACCCCCGGTACATTTCAAGCCCCCGCGCCACATACGTCACGATCTCCTCGTCCTCGCCGATGGAAATCTTCCCGTCGTCCAGCGTCAGCCCGCGCCTTCGCTCCGGCGTCAGGAAATCCGTGTCGATGCCGTCGTGGATGATCGACAGCTTGGGGCGGAACTCCGGCGGAAACTGCTCGTACTGCCACTTCGTCGGCGTGACGCCCGCGTCCGCGCCCTCCAAAGCCAAAAGATGATGGGCGTTTCGCGTGCGGATCGAGATCCTGTCCCTGAGCTCCGGTATCTCGTCGGGAAACCAGAAGGCGTCCGCCTTTTCCGCGTGGTAATACCATTCAAAGTAACCGAGGACCGGCACCTTCGGGTACACGTCCTTCACGTAAAGCGTCGAGCCCCAGCCCGCGTGCCCGATCACGACGTCCGGCTCGAAATCCTGCTCCCGCTTCAGCCAATTCATCGAACGGACGATCTGCTGTCCGTCCAGCACCGCCTCCGCCGCCGGGGAAAGCGGCCCCGAGGCGTCGGCCCATTTCTGCGCCTTTTCCTTCGGCGCGTTGTAAAGGCCGAGCTCCACATCCTGCAGCGTCGTGCCGATGGCGTTCTCCTTCGCGAGAAACACCACGCGGTTTTTCGGATCCCGGGCAAGATACGGCGCGAGATGGAGGAACTGCCCCGGAAACGACGGATGGATCACCAGGATATTCAAAGCAGCTCCCCCCTTTTTGTTTGTAACTATTACTCAATCTTCCCACATGCATAATTTCAACAAACTTATTTATTATACCGTATACTAATACTTTAGTAACGCAAAAGTTCACAATATCTTGCCTTCCCCTTGAGGGGAAGGGGGACCGCCGCAGGCGGTGGATGAGGTGGCAATAACGTAACGCTTGAACCAATCGCTGCGGTTTGACACCTCATCCGACGCCCTTCGGGCGCCACCTTCCCCTCGAGGGGAAGGCAAGGGATAATTGTTCCTTGCAAAGTCCTTTTGCCATCAAGATTCGGATTGATTTTAAGTGTGGGAAGTTTGAGTTTTTTATTCCTTACCCCATTTGCAGCGAATACAGCTTATGATAGATGCCCTGCTTCTCCAAAAGCTCGTCGTGGCTGCCGGCCTCCGCGATGCGGCCGTGGTCGATGACCACGATGGCGTCGCAGTCCCGTACCGTCGAAAGCCGGTGCGCGATCATGATCATCGTGCGCCCCTTCGCGATCGGCTCGATATTCTCCATGATGATATGCTCGGATTCGTAGTCGAGGGCGCTGGTCGCCTCGTCGAAAATCAGCACGCGGGGATCAGAAATCAACGCGCGGGCAATCGCCACGCGCTGCCGCTGGCCGCCGGAAAGCAGGCTGCCGCGTTCGCCGACGAACGTCTCATACCCCTGCGCCATCTCCGAGATGAAATCGTCCGCCCCCGCCAGCTTCGCGGCATGGACCACTTCCTCGTGAGTCGCGTTCGGACAGGCGATCTTGATATTCTCCTCGATAGTTCCGCTGAACAGCATGCTGTCCTGCAGCACCACGCCGATCTGCCGGCGCAGCCAGGCCGGCTCCACCTGCGCGATATCGACGCCGTCGATCAGGATGCGCCCCGTCTCCGGCAGATACAAACGCTGGATCAGCTTCGTCAGCGTGCTCTTGCCCGAGCCCGACCGCCCGACGATGCCCACCTTCATGCCCGCGGGAATCTTCAGGTTGATATTGTCCAGTACCCGGCCGCCCTCCTGCGTATAGCGGAAGCACATCTTGTCGATCTCGATAGTCCCTGCGAGGCTCGGCAGCGTCGTGCGGCTCGGATTGAATGCCGGCTCCGTCTCCTCGTTCATGATATCGCCCATGCGCTCCATCGAGACGCGCGTCTGCTGGAAATACTGCCACATGCCCACCAGCCGCATGATCGGCATGATGATCTGCCCTGCCAGCATCTGGAACGCGATCAAATCGCCCACCGTCAGCTCGCGCTCCATGACGATATACGCGCCGACCCAGAGGATCGACAGATTGAAGATATTCTGCAGGAACGTACCGACGGAATTCGCCACGTTCGTCACATGGACCACCCGCAGCACGCTGGTGCACAAACGTGCCAGCAGTTCCTCATAGCGCCGGATGAAATGGCGCTCGACGCTGGTCGCCTTCACCGTCCGGATGCCCGTAATCGTCTCGATCAAAAAGGAACGGTTCTCACTGCCCACCAGGAAGCGGTCGTTGATCATCCGCTTGTAGATCGGCGCGGCCACCAGATTCAGCGCCACAAAAAACGGGATGATCAGAAGCACCACGAAGCTCAGCGTCCGGCTGTAGACGAACATGACCGTCAGATACACCACCGCGAACACCGTGTCCAGCACGATAGTCAGCGACGAGCCCGTCAGGAAATTCCGCAGGTTTTCCAGCTCTCCGGCGCGGGACACCACGTCGCCCACCTGCCATTTCGAGAAATACCGGATCGGCAGCGCCGTGATCGTATGGAACAGCCGGCTTGAAAGCGCCACGTCCATCTTGCTCGTGATATTCGTGAACAAATAGCCGCGCAGCGCCATCATCCAGTTCTGGAAAATCGCGCAGAGCGCCATGCCCAGCACCAGGATATCCAGCGCATCCGTCGCGCGGTGGACCAGCACCTTGTCGATGATATTCTTCGTGAAGAACGGCGCGGCAAGCCCCAGCAGCTGCAGGCAGAACGAAAGGAAAATCACGTGCCTGAGATACTTGCCGTACTTCATCACCACCGGGAAGAACCACTTGAAGCCGAACGTTCCCGCCTTCTCCTCCAGCTCGAACCGCCGCGTGAAAAGAATCGCCTCGCCGGTCCAGTCCTCCAGCACCCGCGCCCGATCCGCCTGCATCACATCCTGGGAAAACGAAGGATCGATGATATACATCGCCTCGTCCCGAAAACCCGCGATGACGAGATACCGTCCGTCCTTCATATGGATCATCGCCGGATACACCAGTGCCGGCAGGTTCGCCTCGGTCAGCCCCTCATAGGAGCGCGCCTTCAGCTTCAGATCGCGGGCCGCGCGCACGATCGTCACCGTGTCCACCGTGCCTTCCTCCAGCACATAGGCGCGCTCGAGCTGGCGATAGTCCGCCGGAATATTGAAATGCTTTGAAATCGTGACCAGGGCCATCAGCCCCGTATCCACCTGCTTCGCCATCTTACCGCTCCCTCAGAGACTCGCTGGTATAGCGGCGGAACGGATCGAGGAAGAAGTCGATGATGCGCTTCTCCTTGATCTTGATCTCCGCCGAAACGCTCATGCCCGGAACGAGAGGCGCAATCCGCCCGCCGATACTGACCTCTTCCTTCTCCGGCTTCAGCAGCAGGCGGAATTTCCGGTTCTTCTCCGGATCGCGGCTGTCGTCATAAGCGTCCGCGCTGATCTCCTCCACCGTAGCCGTGATAATGCCGAACTTCTGGAAATCAAACGTCTCCACCTTCACCTCGGCCTCCTGGCCGAGCTTGATGAAGCCGATATCCTTGTTCTCCGCGTACACCTCGAACTGCAGGCGCACATCGTCCGGCACCACCATCATCAAAGGCTGCGCGTCCGTCACGATGCCGCCCACCGTGTGCACGGACAGATTGTAGACGCGGCCGTCGCAGGGCGCGACGATCGTCGCCATGCGCGTATCCTCCTCCGCCTTCTTGATGGCCTCCTGCAGCGAATAATACTCCTTGCGCGCCTCCACAAGGCTCGTCATGATATCCTTGTGATAAGCCGCGTCCACGTTTGCCAGCCGCTGCTCCGCCTCGGCGATCTCCGACTGCGTCGCGATGATCGTATCCAGCGTCGACTGCGCGTTCTTCGCGTACTCGATGCGCTGCGCCCTCTGCTCCAAAAGCTGGAACTCCGCGATGGCGTTCTGCCGCACCAGCGTCTCCAGGCGATCCTCCTTCTCCTGCGCGATGGCCAGCCCCTCGTTGTACTTCTCGTAAGTCGTCTGCGCCGACGCCAGCGCCGCACGCTTCTGCGCGACGATATTCTGCGCCACCTCCACCTGCGTGCGGTAGTCCCGCGTCCGGCTCTGGTAGAGCGCCATCTCCGCCGAAAGATCATGGGCCTCGAGATCCGGGTCCCTGGCCGGCGTGAACGGCTTGCCGGACAGCTCCGCCTCCAGCCGCGCGATATCGAGCCGGTAAAAAGCGGCCCGCTTCTTCAGGCTGTCAAAATCCGCCCTCGGAGTCGTCGGATCGAGGCGCACCAGCACATCGCCCTCATCGACGTCCTGCCCTTCCTTGACGAGGATCTCCTTGATAATGCCCTTGTTCTTGACCTGCACCGTCTTGGCCTGTCCCGACGGGATCACCTTGCCGGTGGCCACAGCCACCTCGTTGATATGGCCCAGGATCGACCACAAAAGAGTCACCACCAGGAGCGCCAGGATCGACATCATCACCATGCGCCCCACCGGGGAAGGCGGCGTCTCCGTCACCTCCAGGATCGCAGGCAGGAACTCCGTCTCCTTCTCCTGCTCGTCGCCATGCACCAGCCAGTGCCACGCTTCCTTAATCGTCACCGTTTTCCGCCCTCCTGCTGCTCATACAAATGCTTGTACATCCCGCCGAGCGCCATCAGCTCGTCGTGCGTACCGCACTCCACGATATGTCCCTTCTCCACCACGATCAGCCGGTCGCACCGCCGCACCGTCGAAAGCCGGTGCGCGATAATCAGCATCGTGCGCCGCGCCGCGATCGCGTCCATATTCTCCATGATAATGCGCTCCGACTCATAGTCGAGGGCGCTGGTCGCCTCGTCGAAAATCAGGATCGGCGGATCCGACAAAAGCGCCCGGGCAATCGCCACACGCTGGCGCTGGCCGCCCGAAAGCGCCGCGCCGCGCTCGCCGGCCTTCGTATCGTAACCGTCCTTCAGCTCCAGGATGAAATCGTGGGCGCCCGCCAAGCGAGCCGCCGCGATCACCTCGTCCATCGTCGCGTCCGGCCGCGTCACCGCGATATTGTCGCGGATACTGGAATCAAACAGATAATTTTCCTGCATGACCACGCCGATCTGCCCGCGCATCCACGAAAGATCGGCCTCCCGTGTGTCAATGCCGTCAATCGACACCGTCCCGGCCTCCGGCACATAAAAATGCTGGACCACGCTGGTAAGCGTCGACTTTCCCGAGCCCGAGCGGCCGACAATGCCGATCTTCTCCCCCGGCTGCACATCGAGATTGATGCCCTCCAGCACCAGCGGCAAATCCGGCCGGTAGCGGAACGAAACGTCCTCGAACACGATATGTCCCTGCAGCCTGCCCTCGCCGCGCTTGCCCGAGCCCTGCACCGGCTCCGGCCTCGAATTCAGGATATCGCTGACACGCTCCAGCGAAAGCCCGGTCTGCTGCACCTCCGGCCACATCGTCAAAAGCTTCGTCATCGGCTCCGTCGCCTGCCGCGAAATCATCTGGAACGCGATCAGCTGGCCCAGCGTCATCTTGCCGTCCATGACCAGATGGCCGCCGTACCACATGATCCCCATCGTGACCAGCGTCTGCACCAGTTGGCTGAACGCCCCCGTCGCCAGGCGGAACTTCACATTCTCGAAGGTCGTCCGCACATAGCGCGCCACGAGATTCTCCCAGCGGTAATTGAACTGCGGCTCGATGGCCATAGCCTTGATCGTCTCGATATTCGTGACCGCCTCGACCATGAACGCGTTATTCGCCGCACCCGCGCGCCATATATCCTCGATCTTCTTCTTGATGATCGGGATCGCCCAGAAATTCTGCATCAGATAAAGCGGCACGCATAAGAGCGAGATCAGCGCCAGCGGCACATTGTACCAGAACATCAGCGCGATAAAGACCACCGAGAAAAACACATCGAGGACCGTCATCAGCCCCTGCTCGGACAAGAACTGGCGGATCTGCGACAGCGCGCCCACGCGCATCAGCGTATCGCCGACGCGGCGGTTCTCGAAATACGGCAGCGGCAGACTGATCAAATGATGGAACAGCCGGGCGCCGAGAATCGCGTCCAGCTTATTCGTCGTATGATTCATCACATACGTCTTCAGCCCCATCAAAAGCGACTGCATCAGGAAAAAGATCACCATGCCGCAGCCAATCACCGTCAGCGTCGAATACCCGGCGTTCCCGATGACCTTATCGATGATGACCTGTGTGATCAGCGGCATCATCACGCCCATCAGCATCAGGAAAAATGAAGCCGCCAAAACCTCGTAGAAGTATCTTTTATAATGAAGGAAAACCTGCGCAAACCACTCCGCGTTGTATCGCTTCTTGAAATAATCCCATGAAAACGCGCCGGAGAAGAGCAAAAGCTCCTTGCCCCAAACCTCGGCGAACTGCGCCGAAGAAAGCACCACCGGCTGCGCCTGCCGCGGATCGAGAAGATAGACCACGTCGTCGCCGGCCACCGCCACGACCACATACGTCCCGTCCATCATCCGCGTCATCGCGGGCAGCTCCACCTCGCGCAGCTCCTCCATCGTCGGCTTGGAGACCCGCGCGCGGATATGATGCTGGCGCGCCAGCTTCGTCAGCGACTCCCAGGAAATCTCGTCCTTCGCGTGCTCCTTGACGAACGCCTCCGCGTCGATCTCCACGCCGAAATGCTGGAGCACCTTCACCAGAGACGCGACCGCCGTGACATTCTGCGAATCCACGTCGGCAATCGTAATCGTCTCCGCTCCGGCTTCCCGTGCGTCCTTTTCCGTATCCGGCATCCAAAGGCCCCGCCAGGCGGGGCGCACCTCCTTTATAAAACGCTGAATATCTTGCCTTCCCATTTAGGGGAAGGCAAGATTAGCTGTAATCCATCACATCTTACACAAATTAAATTATATTGTAGCAGAAAACCATGAAATATAAAAGGGGGAACACATGATTAATCCTGCTTTAATCTTCATTAATCCTGCCCTAATCCGGCTTTAACACAATTTTAATGCGCATTCAGACAATTTTCCCATGAAGAACGCGGCGAAATCTCCGATATATATGTCAGAAGGGCACGAAGAAACGGCAACGAAACCACAGGAACTTCAAGGCACTTCATAAACCTTCTGTCCACTCGTCGCCTGTCGGCTGCCATATTGGGGGGAAGCAAGTCCGACGACACGGGGACTTTGGGAGCAGGGAAGCAACCGAAGGCGGAAGCGGAACCAACATGGCGAAACGATCCCCCCCATATATCGATCGAACCACGCAAAAGACCCGCGCCAAAAGGCACGGGTCTTTCGCGTTTCATTCAAGGCTTTAGCCAGTTGAGCGAAGCGAAACAGAGAACCACCCGCTATGCGGGTGCGCGTCAAGAAGTTATACAAAAAAATAATCACCTCTC
>CACYXR010000015.1 GCA_902778455.1 uncultured Selenomonadaceae bacterium
GCAGGGATTAGGTGGGTGTTGCTTTGTCTCCCAAAATCCTGCCCCAAAGGAGCTGATTCTTTAAAAATTACCTCTTGACTTTGTACCATTAGACTTTCAGAAAGGATATGGACTAATAACTCATAGCAATCCTTCGTCCCAAGCCTTGCATATTCTTTTTGTCCTTCATATAGGACATATTGAATGTCGGGATCTTTAAAAACCGAAAAATTCGTAAATTCTTTTTTGATCAGATTCTCAATAATACCTTTACAAAGTTCTTCTGCGCGTTCACGTGCAACTCTGTTTGCTTCCTCTTGTAATTTAGGAAAATTCTCCATAAATAAATTTATCGCTATTTGAACTGCTTGCTCTGGTAACATACCATAATAATTTTTTTGTATTCCAATTTGTTCAGTATGGGAGCCAACAGCTGATTTTTGCTCAATGTTTGTTTCTTTACACATTATCAATTATCCTTTGTTCCATAATAATTATTCTGTATTCCGATTTGTGTATTATTTGCGCCAGATTGTTGAATAACTACTTTTTCGGTTGAATCTTTTCTTTTTTTGCACCATTTGTGATATATTGCAATAATCACGGTAACACCTATTCCACTAAACAGCCATGTTCTATTATCATAAAACCAATTAAATACTTCAAGTATATCCTCCATAATTCATCTCTCCCGGAAAGATAATAAATACTATCGTTTACAGTTCACTCCTCGTAAAAATACGACTGTTCCAGTCCTTTGAAAATAACTTCGCGGTTTTCCGCGTCTTTCGTCAGATTTGCTTCGAGCAACGTCCGTATCTCCAAGTCGTTGACGGGGCTTCGCTCCATCGCCGAGAAATATTTCTCCTTCGGCACGTTTTGCCAGTTCACGACTTTGCCCAGCGACTTTTTCAGCATTTGGTCGAGCCATATCCGCATGGAGCGCCCGTTTCCCTCCATGAAGGGATGCGCGACGTTCATTTCCACATATTTCTCGATGATTTCCTCAAATGTTCCCTGCGGCATTTTCTCTATCGCGGCGAGGGCTTCTTTGAGATACAGGCAGTTCGCGAAGCGGAAATTTCCTTTCGCGATATTCTGGTTTCGTATCTCGCCCGCAAAGGGGTATAGCTCTTTGAACAAATATTGATGAATCGCGAGAAGTCCCGACGTCGTGCCAATCTCGATTTTTTCAATCTCGCCCGACGCGTAAAGCCGTTTCGCGTTTTCCAGGCTCTTTGCGTTCAACTCCGCGATATTCATAGTTCCCCCGCCTTTCCCCTCAATTTTACCACGCCCGCGCCGCGATGAAAAGCGCAAAAGTGGCTGCTGTAAGAAGTGATTATGCTTCCTGCAACAGCCACTTTTGACATCATAAAAATTCAGTAAAGTATGCGATTCCTCAGACCGCGTTATATAATTCCTCGCCCATCACGCCCTCGCTTTTGACCGTCAATATCCTTTCGGCGTATTGGACTCCGGCCGACGCTCGTACTTTATGCCCGCGGCGGCGTTGAACTTCTTCAGGAGCTGCCCGGAAAGCTCTTTCCAGTCTTCAAAGATTTTCAGCGCGTTGTCGCACAAGGCCTCGGCGAATTGTTCCTTCAAGAGACCCGCGGAGGCGTTGACCAACCGCACGGAATTTGCCTCCGACCGCTCCACCGCATTCCTGACCATAGGCGACATAATATTGAAATAGCCCTGTGTCAGCGCCATGACTTCATTGGAGGTCCAGTACATTTTCGTTGAATCGTAAGTATCGCGCAGCGCGCGGTATTCCTCCGGCACCTCCGATACGGCGAAGGGAACGAAAGGATTCTCATAGGGCGTGTTCATGGACATCCAGACCACCGGAGACGGGAGCGCGTCATTGACCTGCGCGATATGGGTGTAGCTGGTACTCGATGACAGGATGGATCGCTCGCCTATCTCGGCCTCGTAATGATACGGCGAACCGTACATGCCCGCCAGCGGGCTCTTCGACTTGTCAAACTCGGTGCCCTGATAATAGTCGCGATGGATACGCGCAATATCCTCGACATTCAGCTTCCTGTCGGGACGGATCGAGAACGGGTAGGTTTTCTCGTCCCATTCCCCGACACGGGACGGAAGATTCTTCGACGGCGCAACGAGATTCATGCCCCGCCAGATGCGGCGCTTGGAATAATACGGATGATAGAACTCCTGCGACTGCAGCGATTTCACCCAGTCCACGCGGCCTTCCCCGTCGTACGCCGCCCAGCCGGCTTCCTTCAGCATTTGCGGCAGCTTCGGATTGAAGATCTGGTCCGGATCTCCCTCCCGGATGCCTCGAATCCGAAACTGGCTCGTCTCGATGAAAAAATCCCCGTCGGGAATCTTTTCCGCGATCCAAAAGCCGCCTTTGCCCGTCGGCGACATCTGCATCTCGAAAACCCAGGCCTCTTCCCTGTCGGCGACGGCCAAAGTCTCACCGGAGCCCCAGAGTCCGTATTCGTCAATCAGCGCGCCCATCAGCTCGACGGCTTCCCGGGCGGTCCTGCAGCGTTCGAGAGCCACGCGGGAGAGCTCGGAGGCGTAAAATATCCCGCCGCCTTCTTTGAACGGCGCTTCGGGCAAATGCGCGGACATATCGGTGCATTCCCCCATCATCAGGCCGTGCTCGTTGACTATGCCATAATCGGCGTCCATATAAGCATAAGTATGCTCGACTTCCGGGATATAGCCGATCGCCCGCGTGCGTGGCCTGCCCGGGAAGTCGTAGTCTTCGCTGCGCTCCGGCGCGACAAGGTTCGGCTGGTCGTAAGTGTTGTATGCCGGCATGGCGCCCAGCGCCGCCGCCGAAGCATATACCGGGCGCATGCTGCCCGCCGGATGATCCTTCGCGGGCACATAGGCGAGATTCACCTCCCCGGCGTACCCGTCGTTGGAGTGGGAAACCATCATGCTCCCGTCCTCCGACGCGCCCTTCGTCACCACGATTACCGTGCAGGCCTCGGCGCTCGCCCCCAGGAGCAAAAACATCGCCAGTCCCAAAGCCGTCTTTTTCAGCAAAAGAGCCGCCTCCTTTGAATCTTACGTTTTCTTCGATTCTGCCGTTTTGATTATAGCGCCGTTTTTTGCTGAATTATGTAGGAAATTACTTCTATTATAACGCGATACAGACGTCTTTTTTCTTGTCCACATACAAAAAAGCCCCGAATGTCGGGGCTTTTCCAGTAATTATCAATATTCCGTCGGCGTGTCCGGCTGCGGTTGTCTTTGATACTCGATGCCAACGTCGCTCTTGAATTTCATCAGGAGCTGTACGGAAAGCTGCTTCCAGTCCTCGAAAATGTTCAGCGCATTGTCGCGCAAAGCCTCTGCGAAGTTCTCCTTCGATAGGCCGGCGGAAGCGTTTATCAACTGCTGGGAATTTGCCTCCGACTTCTCCACCGCATTCTTGACGATAGGCGACATGATGTTGAAATAGCCTTGGGTCAGCGCCATGATTTCATTGGAGGTCCAAAACATTTTCGACGGGTCGTAAGTATCGCGCAGGGCGTGGTACTCCTCGGGCACCTCCGATACGGCGAAGGGAACGAAAGGATTCTCATAGGGCGTATCCATGGACATCCAGACCACCGGCGACGGAAGCACGCCGCCTGCCTGCGAGATATGGGAATAGCTGGTCTTCGAAGACAGAATGGAGCGCTCGCCCATCTCGGTCACATAATGGTACGGCGTGCCGTACATACCCGCCAGCGGGCTCTTCGTCTTGTCGAACTCGGTGCCTTGGTAATAGTCGCGATGGATGCGCGCAATGTCCTCGACGTTCAGCTTCTTGTCGGGGCGGATCGAGAACGGGTAGGTTTTCGAGTCCCAGTCCTCGACGCGGGACGGCAGGTTTTTAGACGGCGCGACGAGACTCATGGCCCGCCAGACGCGGCGCTTGGAATAGTACGGGTGATGGAATTCTTTGGACTGCAGCGATTTCATCCAGTCCACGTTCCCGTTCTCGTCATATTCTGCCCAGCCGAGCTCCTTGAGCATCTGCGGCAGCTTCGGATTGAACATCTGGTTCGGATCGCCCTCGCGGATCGCGTGAATCCGAAGCTGATTCGCCTCGATGAAAAAGTCCCCGTCGGGAATCTTTTCCGCGATCCACAGGCCGCCCTTGCCGGTGGGCGACATCTGCATCTCAAAGACCCACGCCTCTTCCTTGTCCGCGACGCCCAGGGTCTCGGCGGTGCCCCAAAGGCCGTATTCGTCGATCAGGCTGCCCATCAGCGCGACGGCCTCGCGGGCGGTCTTGCAGCGTTCGAGGGCCACGCGGGAAAGCTCGCTGGAATAAAAGATTCCGCCGCCTTCTTTGAACGGCACTTCGGGCAAATGCGCGGACATGTCGGTGCATTCGCCGAACATCAGGCCGTGCTCGTTGACTATGCCGTAGTCCGCATCCATATATGCGTATGTATGCTCGACTTCAGGAATAAAGCCGATGGGCCGTGTATGCGGCCTGTCGGGATAATCGTAATCTTCGCTCCTCTCCGGCGCCACAAGGTTCGGCTGATCGTAGGCATTGTATTCCGGCATGGTATCCAGCGCTACCGCCGTAGGATACACGGGGCGCATACTGTCCTTCGGGTGGTCCTTCGCGGGCACAAAGACGAGATTCATTTCCGCGCCCCGACCGTCGTTGGAGTGGGAAACAATCACGCTCCCGTCCTCAGACGCGCCCTTGGTCACAATCATCACCGTGCAGGCCTCGGCGCTCACGCCCATCAGCGAAAGCATCGCCGCGCCCGCAACCAACTTCTTCAGCAAAAGAACCGCCTCCTATTTTTTATGATTGTCAACTCCGGTTCAAATTTTATCATATCTCTGGGAAAATGAACAGAAAAAACACCTCGCCGGACACATTTCCGACGAGGCGTGCAGTTGCAATTATCACTTTTCCACCGCGTTCTTCGAACCAAAGTTTTGGCAATGGGCGATTCCCTCTGCACTGACCGCCGACGCGCCCCAGCGCTTCTTGTCCGCACCGATCGGGCAGACGGCGGTGCAAAGGCCGCAGGGGTAGCGGAACTCATTCTTGATCTGCTGATGGTAGCCCGCGCATTTGAACTTGTCCATCTGCGCGACGGTCTGCCCTTCTTTTGGCGTGAAGGCCTGCATCGGGCAGCGGCGCGCACAGGCGCGGCAGCGGATGCAGAGCTCCTTTTTCAGCATCCTGTCTGCGGGCAGCTCCGCGTCGGTAATCACGGACACGAGACGCACCCGTGGCCCATACTCCGGCGTCAGGAGCGTATGGTTCATGCCGATGGTGCCAAGCCCCGCGTAGAGACCGGCCAAGACCTGCGAAAACGCCGCCTCGGGCTTTTTGACCAGCACTGAGATATCGCCGTAGCAATCCCGCGGAAAAAAGTGCGCGCGAAAGCCCTGCTCGTTCAGCACGTTCGCGATACGGTACGCCGCCTCGTCGAGAAAACGGTTCGTCGTATTGTAAAGCTCCGAATAGACCACCGAAGGCGTCGTCTCGATCATCGACGGGAAAATCTGCACGCCCATCACGATCACGCGCCGCGCCCAGGGCCAGATCGTCTGCGGCCAGTATTCCTTCGGCGTGATCGGCGCCGGCTCCATTGTCAGCTTGCCGCTTTTCCCGTCATAAATCGGACGTGACTCCCACCGCGCCACATCGGCCACGCCGAACAGGTTCATGTCCAGGGCCTTTGCTTTTCGTTTCAGCTTCGCCTTCAGCGAAACGAGTTCTTTTTTATCCACATTGCTCACCCATTTCTATTCTATCTCAGCGTCAGCTTATATATGCACCCGTTCGACATCGGGCAGTACGTCCTCTGTATGCAGCCGTGGCCGATGCAGCGAACGTCCGGCCTTTTAATCGCGTCCAGGAGCGCCTCGCCGTAGGTCAGTCCTTCCTGCGGGATGATGCGCTCCATTGTGCAGAAGCCTGCCTTTTGGAATGCCACCGAGGTCTTGTTGCAGAGGTGCAGCACCACGCACTCCGTTGCGGCTTCGACCGCTTTCAGCACCTCGTAGGAAATCTCTCCGCAAAGGTCGGCGTAGAGTTTCGGCGAAATCAGGTCGGCTGCCACCGTGGGATCGGCGTAGGAGAGCACATTGACGCCGTGTTCCTCCGCCTCTTTTGCGTAGCGGACGAGCTGCGCCGTGATCCACGCGCTGAGTTCCCGCAGTTTGTCCCGCTGACGGTAAAGCCCCTTGTATATCTGCTTCGACGGCACCAGCTGGCTCAGCACCGTGAACGGGCCCTCGATATTCAGGATGACGGTCTCGCCCATATCCCTGAGAATTGTTGCTGCGCGAAGCACTTCATGTACGCGCCCTTTGGAAAAGTCCATTTCCGGAAGCTCGGGAATGTCCTCGACCCGCTCATAGCGGAACCGCGCCACCGCCGGCACGCCGTACAGCGAGTTCAGCGACACCTCCGCCCCGAAGGCCTCCGCCTCGATGGTCACGCAGAAGGGCAGCTTGCAGAACACGTCATGGTTTAACTTTTTCACTTCAAGCGCCGCCTTCACCATGTCCTCGGCCCTGCTGAAAACCGCCGCGTATTTCGCCCCCGCATTTGAACATAGCTCCTCGGTAATCGGCCGCTCCGGCTCGCCGAGGCATTCAAAGGTCAATTCCTTTTCCAGTTCTTCATTCCACATTTCCGCCGCAGCCATTCGCCCACCTCTTTTCTATTCTATATGCGGGAATTTGTCCTTCGCGTGGGGAATCGCGATGGCGTCCATGAATTTCTTCTGGAAATCCGGCTCCGCCGCCGTCTCGATGAATTCCACGCGGCGCGCGACCTTGGCAATCTCGCGGCGCTTCTCCACATCGAGCAAAGCAATCCGCGCGCCGTCCCCGGCGGCGTTGCCCACCGCATGGACGCGGGAAAGGTCGCAGTCCGGAAACATACCGATGGCCATTGCGCTTTCTTTGTCGATATAGCTGCCGAACGCGCCCGCGAGAATTACCTCGTCCACATAGTCGACGCCGTAGCGCTCCATCAGATACTGGGCGCCAACATAGAGCGCGGCCTTCGCAAGCTGGACGGCGCGGATGTCGCCCTGCGTGATCACGATGTCCTTGCCGATGGCCGTTTCCTTTGCCCAAGCCAGCACATATTCCAGCTTGCCGCTTTCGCTCCGCCGCACGCGGGGCGTATTGAGTTTCGCGTCGATACGCCCCGCCTTCGAAATGACGCCCGCCCGATACATAGCGGCAATAGCCTCGATGACGCCGGAACCGCAAATGCCCTGCGCGCCGACTTTCGGCTCCGTCGGGCGCCGGTCATCAGGCAGCGGATACCACTCGTCCTGCCCGATGACCTTGTAGCTCGGTTCATGGGTCAGCGGATCGATTTTCACGCGCTCGACGGCGCCCGGCGCGGCGCGCATGCCGAAAGCGATCTGCGCTCCTTCGAGAGCCGGACCGGTGGCGCAGGAGGTGGAAAGCAGGCGCTCCTTGTTGCCGA
Source organism: uncultured Selenomonadaceae bacterium (assembly GCA_902778455.1). Lineage (GTDB taxonomy): Bacteria > Bacillota > Negativicutes > Selenomonadales > Selenomonadaceae > RUG12372. Next base: position 7,445 of record CACYXR010000015.1, read on the forward strand.
GGTCGATTTCGCCGTTGGTGCCGATGTCGATAATCAACTTGACCTTCTCGCTGTTATACGGTTCCTCCGCCAGCAGCACCGCCACATTGTCCGCGCCGACGAAGCCCGCTTCCACAGGCAGCGAATGGATATTGCCCGACGGGTTGATGGAAATGCCGAGATCCCGCGCCTTGACATCCAGAGGAGCGGAAATCGCCGGAGCGAAAGGCGCGCGCCCCACATAACGCGGATTGAGCCCCAGCGCCAGATGGTGCATCGCCGTATTGTAGACCAGCACCATCTCGTCCACGTCTTGGGATGTAAAGCCCGCCTTTCCCGTCATTTCCGCCGTCAGCGCATTCACGGCTCCGATGATGGCGTCCTGCAATTTCTCCCTGCCGTCCGGCTCCGACATAGCATACGAAATACGCGCAAGCACGTCCTCGCCATAGCCGATTTGCGGATTCATACGGGACGACTTCGCCAGCACCGCGCCCGTCGTCAAATCGCAGAGAAAAGCCGCCAGCGTCGTGGTGCCGATATCGATTGCGACGCCGAGGCTCGTTTTCCGCTCGCCGGGCGAAACGCGAATAACTTCCTTGTCCTGCCAGATGGTCGCCGTCGCCTTCCATTCGTTTTCCCGGAGAATTGACGGCAAATCCCGAAGCACAGGGAAATCTATCGTCAATCCCCGAAGCCCCGTCTCTTTTTCCAAAGCGTCCAGCAGCCGCCGCGCGTCGTCGCGGAAATCCGAAAGCGTCGCGGAAACCAGCTGCACCGTGACCGTCTTCACCGCGGGACGAAGCTCGATCTTCCGATCCCTGCCCTTTTCCAGAATCACCTGCTTCGCGCTGCGGCTTTCCTCCGGCACGGTCACGACGAGGTCGCCGTTCAGGAAAGCGTTGCAGGCCAGCCGATAGCCCCGTTCCAATTCCTCCGCCGTCAGGAATTTCCGCTCCACATCCCCCACGGGCGAAACATGGTCGGCAGCCGAAGTCAGGTTCAGTTTTTCGAAACGGCCCGTTTCGACGATGATTCGACATTTGCCGCAAACCCGCGCGCCGCCGCAAGCCGCCTCGATGCCGACTCCCAATATCCGCGCCGCCTCCAGCACGCTCTTCCCCGCCTCGATCTCGCCCCGCCGCCCCGACGGCTGAAAGACGATCTGCACCGTATTTGCCATAACCGTTCCCTCATTTCACGATAGATTTTCCGTCGTCTCGACCATCGCAATCAGTTGTTCCAGCGGCGTATTCGGCGCCACCGAGCAGTCCGGCGAAATCAGCGCCGCGCCGTCCTCCGCAGATTTTTTCACAGCCGCCGCCACGTCCTCGGGCATCCCCTCCAGCAGCGCCTTGATGGGATGCACCGCGCCAAGGATCGGCGTCTTGATTCCCGCCTCGTCAAATTTTTGCCGCGCCGCCGAAATGTCCACCGCCGACTCCACGCTGATCGCGTCCGCCCCTGTCGCCGCGATGTCCGGCATGACCTGGTCCAACTTGCCGCAAATATGAACGATGACCGGGATGCGCTTCGCCACCGAATCAATGACCTTCTTTTCATAGGGCGCGGCCAACGCACGATAAGTGCGCGGGCTGATCATGTCGAGGGAAGCCATCATGTCTTCGATGACGATAGCCTCCGCCCCCGCTTCGATTACCGCGTTCGCGTACTGTATCGCCGTTTCCGTCGCCGCCTCGATATACGGTACGATACTGTCCGGCTTTTTCAGGCTCGCCTTGAGCAGCGCGGAAATGCCCACAAGGTTCGCCGCCACGCTGAACGGTCCGACGATGCTGCCCATGACGACGGCCTCGTCTCCAACGTCCCGCTTCAGGATGCGGATGGCTTCCAGGATTGCCGGAATGCGTCCTTTCTTCACGAAATCCTCCGGAATTTTCGGCTCGTCGCCGATTTGGTACGGATGTACCGCAATGCTGGGGATATGCGTCTTGCCGCCGTCCTTGATGGCCGCGCCGTAAATCTCCGCCTCGACGGTCTGACAATACGGCACGCGCACCGCGCCTAAACCAATCACCGCAGCGCCGCCCGCCGCCAATCTCGCCATCGGCTCCGCCTCGTAATGCGCCTCCGGCCAATAGGCGCCGGTCTTTTCCATCAATTCATAGGTCGCGTACTGACAAACGCTGATGGCGGCCACTTTTTCCTTTTCGCCCCGAAGCACGCCCAGTACCCGTTCTTTTTTCGTCGTTCCCATTTCACATCTTCCCTTCAAAAAAAATAAAAAAGAGGCTTCAAGCAAGACACCAATGTGTCTGCTCAAAGCCTCCGTTTTTTCGGTCAGCCTAAACTATTAAATTCCTTCGCCGTCCAACCCCGTGAACCGGCTCCGCGTCAATCGCTCCACCTGCCGCACCGCGCCGTCCTTCAGCGTGATGATGACCTGCCCGTAAGGCAAATCCCGGAATGACTGGCGAATTTTTTCCGGCAAGTGCCCATCGCAAGCCACGTCCGGTTTCCCGACCCGCGCCGTGAAAAGCGTATCGCCGCCGATACGTTCCTCCCGCTCCACGGAAACCAGCCGCGAATCCTGCGCGGTCAGCACGATCCGTCCGCTGCCGATTTCCGACAGCCCGCGCGCAATAAACGCCATCGCCCCGCAGGGAATTTCACCGGGACGGAGACCGCGCTTCTGCTCCATATCCCATTCCCCCTTTGGCATCTTAATATCGGCGTTTCCTATAACGGGTATTATAGAGCGAAAATCATAGTTTGTCAATGGGTTATTGCCCGACAAATCGGTTTCAGCCTTGCGCTTTCTACAGCACCTCGTTCGTGCTGCCCGTGCGATAGCCGATAAGATCGAGTGTCGTGTAAGTGAAACCGAGGCTTTTCAACGCGGCGGATAATTCCTCGCGATGCGCCATGATTTCCCGAAACGCCCCCGTCTCCACCTCAATACGCGCAAGATTGCCGTGATGGCGGATTCGGAGCTGTCCCTTGGCGAACGGTCGGATCATTTTTTCCGCATTCTCAACCTGTGCAAGCCGTTCCGGCGTCAGCGAAAGGCCGTACTCCACGCGGGATGCGAGACAGGCCGCGCTGGGCTTGTCCGCGACGGCAAGCCCCCACGTCCGCGCCTGCGCGCGGATGTCCGCCTTCGTCCAGCCGCATTCCATGAACGGGGAAATCACCATCGGCGCCAGTTCCTCGACGGCTCTCATCCCGGGGCGGTAGTCTCCTTTGTCGTCGAGATTGCCGCCGTCGGCCACATAGGCGAAACCGTTTTCTTTCGCCCAGGCGCAAAGCTTTTCAAAGCGCCCGCGCTTGCAGTAATAGCAGCGGTCCTTATCGTTCCTGACAACATCGGGATTGTCGAGATCATGGGCGTCCAAGACAATATGACGAATCCCGGCCGCCCGTGCCATCGCCGCCGCGTCGGCCAATTCGTCAGCCGACAAAAGCTCCGACCGTGCGGTAACAGCGACAGCTTTCTCCCCCAACGCCATCGCCGCCGCCTTCGCCAAGGTCGAGCTGTCCACACCGCCGGAAAGCGCAACAACAAGACTGCCGCAGGCTTTCAAGCGGTCAAGCAGCGCACACAATTTTTCCGCCACGGCCCTCCCTCCTTCGCGTTCATAAAAATGCCGTAATCATTTTAAGCAACATTTATCGTATTTCATCCATCAACGAGAAAGCCCGGCACGGCTCAGCGCGCCGCCTGCGAGACACGCGGCGGCGATATTGACCGCGCTTTTGACAAGCAGCCCCGGCGTGGAAGCGAGGCCAAGAGCCAAGCTGTCATAAAGGAACGCGCCTGCCAGCGTATAGCCTGCCGTCATGAACAGGCACGCTGCAACCATGCCGCCAATAACGCGCACCGAAAACAATTTAGGCGCATTATTTCCGTCCAGCGCCACGCGATAAAAAATATCCGCCATGACCGCCTTGATAATCAGCGTCGGCAGAATCCAGACGGGAAATCCTCCCGCCAAATCGGCCAAGGCCGAGCCGAAGGCCCCGGCGAATATCCCCGCCCTGCGCCCCGCAAGAACCACAGCGAGGAAAATCGCCCCATCGCCCAGATGCGCGTAACCCAGCGGAATCGGAATCTGCGGCACGAACGTCGCGATGAACACGAATGCCGCCATTACCCCCGCGACACAAATTTCTTTCGCCGAAATCCGCGGCGCAGCGACAAATTCAGATTTGGACATGAACATAATCCCCTTTCATTCCAATCCTATCGCAAAAGAACTTTATGGAACCTCTGGATTTCCATAAAGCTCTTTTTGCATTTTCCCATTATACTTCTATACTTTGTCTTTGTAAACGTTTATTTGATCGGCAGGCCCATTTCGCGCAGCTCCGCTTTGACCTTGTTGTAAATCGCGAGATACTCCGGCTTCGGCTGCACCGTCTCGAGATCGTAGACCGTACGGAAATCTCCGCCCTTCGTATGGAGCGTGCGGTTGTCGATCAGCGGCTGGTACTTCGGCAGGATCTTGTTGACGAGATCGTTCGCCTGTACCCGTGTGAGCCGCGCCTTGCCCACGGCGCGCCCGACTTCCGCCGCGAAGCGCGCGCCGAGGCCGCAGGCGTGGTCGAGGCCGGCGCTCTGGTGACCGGTGCCGCCCGCCACGAGGAAGCCCAGCGTCGCGCTGCCGATGGCGCCCGCCGCCGTCTCCCAGAAATATTCCTCACTTCCGATGCCCGCGGTCATCTGCCAGGCCGCGCCGACAAGGGACGGGAAGTGCGTATGCTTCTGGAACGCTGCGCCGCCGTAGTTCGCAACATAAAGCGCGTACTTGCTGCTGTTCGAGAAGTACAGCGCATCCGTCGGCCATGTGCCGAGGATTGTCGGCTCATACAACATGACGTAAGCGAGAAGGTCCGCGACGCCGTTGACCGCCGAGGTGGCCGGACCGCCTGCCGCGCCGCCGATGTAGGACTGCAGGATGCCCCAGATATTCGCGCCGTACTGATGCCAGAAATAGGCGCGGCACATCTGGTCGTAATCCGTTTTCAGCTGCGGCATGATATAGACATGGCGCACATCGCCCTTGCCGACGCCCCAGAGCGGATTCGCCGCCGCCATCTCGGCGCGGAGGTTCACCGGCGTCGAGCCGCCGTCCGCCAATCCGGGACGGTTGACGCGGCGCAGCACGTCCTTGACCGTCGAAACATGCTGGATTTCCGCCATCATCTCGAAGGGCGAGCCGGGCTTGACCGGAATGCCGTTGACTTTTTCCTTGACGCCCTGGAAATGCACATAATCGATCAGCGGCTCCTGCGCATAGGACAACGCGACTTTCTCATAGAGATCGTCGGAAATCGGGCCGAGGATTCGTCCCATCGTCCCCACCGGCGTGCGTCCGCTGTCGTAGTCCTCAAAGCCGCGGTGCGGGATCGTGACCGCGTCCTTGCCCTCGCCCAGCGTCACCTCCGTGGGCAGGTTTTCCAACGCGTCCTCCAGCTCGTCCTCGGTGAACGTGATGCGGCGCTCCGTCGATACGTTCAGGATGCCCACGTCGAGCAGCAGTTCCTTGCCCGCCTGCCAGATCGCATCCAGCTCGTCGTCGTCCGTCGGCACGACCTTGCCCGGCGCATATTCGATGTTGTACTTCTTCGTCAATTCCTTCAATCGCGGCCAGTAAATCTTCGTGTCAAATTCCTTCTGGAACGCAATCGGCCCCGTTTCACCGCGTCCCCAATACTCAATGAATTTACCTTTCGTTCCATGTACGCTCATACAACTCTCCTCCATCTATCCTCTTTCATTTTATTTTCAGGTTATGTTCCATTGTTTCACGTGAAACATTTTTTCGAAAATCATTTTTCCTGCACCGCAAAATATTTCAACTCAAAATCTCTTAAAACGCTTGTATTTTCGCGGTTTTCATAAATTGTGCAAAAATTTTCAGGTTATGTTCGAATGTTTCACGTGAAACATTCGGAAATGATTTCCCATTACGCGACGTGCAGCAGCTTTTTCGCGATTTCCACCGTGGCGATCGCGTCCTGGCCGTAGCCGTCCGCCTTGATCTCGTCAGCCCATTCCTGCGTGACCACGCCGCCGCCGACCAGCACGATGTAATTGTCCCTGACGCCCTTCGCTTCGAGAAAGTCGATCAGATCTTTCTGCACCGGGCGCGTCGTGGACATCAGCGCGGCAACCGCGATAATCTTCGCGTCTATCTTCTTCGCCTCTTCGAGGAAGCGGGACGGCGCCACGTCCACGCCGAGATCGTGCACGTCGAAGCCTGCCGTCGTCAGGAACGTGGCTACCATGTCCTTGCCCACCTGATGCACATCGCCCTGGATCGTGCCGATGACCACGGGGATGGCCTTCTCGCCCTCTTTGTGCGTCTTCTTCAGCTCCGGTTCCAAAATCTCCAGCGCCGCCTTGAACGCGTCGGAAGCCAACATGATTTCCGGCAGGAACACTTCCATCTTCTCAAACGCCTCGCCGAGCTCGTTCAATCCTTCCGCCAGCGCACCGATGGCCTTCACCGGATCGACGCCCTCGGCCACGGCCTCCTTCGCGGCTTCCAGCGCCGCGTCCTCGTCAAACTCCAAAATCGCGCCTTTCAGCTTTCCCAATACATCTACCATGCTTCATACATCCTTTCATTCAAATAATATAAACGGTCATCTTCATGCGCCCATACAATCTTCCTTCATATTCATCCCCCCCAAAACATAAATGAAGGCCGGACGAAAAACGAAATCGTTCTTCTGTCCGGCCTTCAGTCTTTCTGATCAGCCTGTGTATCTGTATTGACCTTTCATGTTTCGCATTATAGCATCTTCGTGCCCTATTGAAAAATCCTTAAAACCTATTGTCAGCCATAGGAGAATCCTATACCACTTCTTTCGGTTTCGTCAGCCCCATCTTCTCGACGGTTTCTTCCAGCGACGCCATGAAGGCGTGCCCCAATTCCGTCATCCTGCGGTCTGCATGGCGGATCACGCCGACGGTCATGACCTCGTCCGACTCCAGCGGGACGGCAATAATATCCCGTCCGTGCAGGAACGAGGGCAGGACGCCCGTCGTTAAAATATACGCATCGAGCTTCATCAGGAAATTCACCACCGCCGCCCTGTCGGTGACAAGGACGCGCTGCCGCATCTGCCGCTCGCTGCCGATCTCCTCGGCAAAGTAGGAGGGATTTTCCTCGCCCTGGTCAAAAGTAACGCAAGGAAAAACATCCAAATCATTGAACGTGACGGACGCCTGTTTCGCCAGCGGGTGCTTGCGGTACAGGAACACATGGGGGCGCGCCATGAACAGCGGCGAAAAGACGAGGCGGCTCTCCTTCAGCAGCTTCCGGAGCATGACCTCATTGGAACGGCTCATATAAAGGACGCCGATCTCGCTTTTGAAATTCTTGACGTTCTCGATGATCTTCCCGGTGCGCTCCTCCAGCAGAGAAAACTCGTAATCGTCGCCGCCGTGCGCCTTGACCAGCTCGACAAACGCGCTGGCGGCAAAGGTGTAGTGCTGGGTCGAAACGGAAAAATACCGCTTGACGTTCTTGCCGTTGTATCGATCCTCCAACAGCCGCATTTGCTCGACCACCTGCCGCGCGTAACCGAGAAAGTTGCGCCCCTCGTCGGTGGGCTTCATGCCCCGCGAGCTTCGGACGAAAAGCGTCTGCTGTATTTCCTGCTCCAGCGAGGACAACGACTCGGTCAGACTCGGCTGGGAAATAAAAAGATGTCGAGCCGCAAGGCTCACCGAGCCGTACTTCGCGACGGCCAGCGCATATTTTAGCTGAAGAAGCGTCATTCGCGTCCCCTCCGGCGCCGTCCTTCGACGGCGTAATCATGCTTAAGGAACCACTGAATAAGTCCCTCCGCGAAACAGTCCACTGGACTATTTCGCTGCCGGGTCTTTTTCCGCCTGTCGTCGTCAAATCCCTCTCGACGTCCCTGCTTGCTGCGATAATCCTCGATTGCCGCCTGGATGGCTTCCTCCGCCAAAACGGAGCAATGGAGCTTATGCGCGGGCAGCCCGTCCAAAGCCTCTGTCACTGCCTTGTTCGTCAGCGTCAGCACTTCGCTGACCGGCTTGCCCTTGATCAGTTCCGTCGCCATGGAGCTGGACGCAATCGCCGAACCGCAGCCGAAGGTCTCAAACTTCACATCCGAAACCACATCGTCGTCAATCTTCAGATAAATCTTCATAATGTCGCCGCATTTCGCGTTGCCCACCTCGCCGACCCCGTCAGCGTTCTCGATACTCCCCACATTCCGCGGATTGCGAAAATGATCCATAACCTTTTCACTGTATAATGCCATATCCCAATGCCTCCTTTTTTTCTAAGCCCTCCCCTCTGGGGAAGGCTCTTTTCATTATTCCGGCAGCAGGAACTCCCGCTTACCGACAAACTTGTCCTTCCAGAGCGGGGAAATCCCGCGAAGGTAATCCACGACCTCCGGCACCGCCCGCAAGATTTGATCCACATCCTCCTCCGTATTGTTCTCGCCGATGGACAGCCGCAGCGAGCCGTGGGCAACCTCATGGGGCCTGCCGATAGCCAGGAGCACATGACTCGGATCCAGGGAACCGGACGTGCAGGCCGAGCCGGATGACGCGCAGATTCCCTTGTCGTCCAAAAGCAGCAGCAGGCTCTCTCCCTCGATTCCCTCGAAACAGAAGCTGATCGTCCCCGGCAGGAAATGTTCCCCGTCCCCGTTCTGCACGCTGTGGGGAATTTTTCGCAGCCCTTCGACCAACCGCTTCCGCAGCTTCAAAATCTTCTCCGTGTTTTCGTGAATATGCGCGCAGGCGTCCTCCAGCGCCGCCGTCATGCCCATAATCGCCGGCACATTCTCCGTGCCGCCGCGCTTGCCGCGTTCCTGCGCGCCGCCCTCGATCACGTTCGTCAATGGGATCCCCTTCCGCGCGTACAGCACGCCGACGCCCTTCGGCCCGTGGAACTTGTGTCCCGAAAGCGACAGCATATCGATATTCTGTTTTTGCACGTCAATCGGGATATGCCCCGCCGCCTGCACAGCATCCGTATGGAAAAGCACCTTCCGTTCACGGCAAACAGCGCCGATTTCCTCAATGGGCTGCACCGATCCGATCTCGTTGTTCGCGAACATGATCGTCACCAGCGCGGTATCGTCGCGGATTGCCTTCGCCACCTGCTCGGCGGACACAATCCCGTTTTCATGGACGTCCAAAAGCTCGATGTCGAACCCTTCCCTTTTCAGCTTCTCCAGCGTGTGAAGCACCGCGTGATGCTCAAACGCCGTGGAAATGATATGCTTCTTCCCTTTCCGTGCCCCCTCCTTCGCGGCAGAAAGAATCGCCTGATTGTCCGCCTCGCTGCCGCCGGAAGTGAAATAAATCCCGCCGGCGCTCGCCCCAAGGCAAGCCGCCACACGTTCCCTCGCATTGTCCAAAGCATCCTTCGCCTTCTGCCCGAAAACGTAAAGGCTGGAAGGATTCCCCCAGACCTCCTCCATATAAGGCAGCATCGCCTCGATGGCCTTCCGGCTCATCTTGGTCGTCGCCGCATTGTCCGCATATATCATAGCGCAGCCTCCAATCCATAAGTTTTCCCTATGCCTTGTCTATGATATACTCAATTTCCTACCTTGTCAATGGGAAATAAAAAGAAATAAAAAAGAGAGGCCGAAGCCTCTCCGTCATTCGTTTTTTACAGCACACGCCGCGCTCCGATATACCGATCGCCCCAATAGTACGGATCATAAATCGACGCAATCGAGACGCCGATGCTCGACGCCGCGTGAATGAAATTCCCGTCGCTGAGATAAATGCCCACATGGGACGCCCCATACTCATATGTCGAGAAAAACACCAAATCGCCCGTACGCAGCGCGCTCATCGGAACCGGACGCCCAACTTCATACTGCTCGTCCGCTGCGCGAGGCAGGTAAATTCCCGCGTTCGCAAAAACGAACCGCACATAGCCCGAGCAGTCAAATCCGCTGGGAGACGTACCACCAAAGGAATACGGCACGCCGAGATACGCCATCGCCGTCTGCACGATACGACGGGAAACATAGTTCGATCCGCGGCTGACCGTCTCCGGCATCGCCTTTCCAAGCAATGCCTCATACGTCGACGGGCCTACCGAACCGTCCACATCCATCCCGTGCGCCGCCTGGAAATCTTTGATAGCCTCCACCGTTGCGGGGCCGAAATCCCCGTCCGGCACTACATCATAACCGATACGTACAAGTTCCGCCTGCACCTCCGCCACATCATTGCCCTGGTCTCCGACCTGAAGTGACTCCGCCCCCGCGACCGAGCACCAGCTCATGCACGCCAGGGAAACGGCCAAAACACGATTCTTCCACTTACCCAATAATCCTTCTCCTCTCTCTTGCGCCTGCGAGGTTAGCTGCCGGGTTAGGACAGAGAAGCTGCCCCTGCAAATTTCCCCCAAACGGGAACAACGCATTCACCCCAAAAGAACGCGCCCGATTGCGCTTCCCAATAATTATGGTTCCCCCGCTCCGATTCCCGGATTCGGCTTTTTACGAAACGCGCGATAAAACTTTTCTCCTATTCGGCGTTCGCGACCTACATTTATTATATACGACATGATTCCCCAAAATCCTGCCGCCCGAAAACATTCTTTTATGCCGGAAAAGTGCAGAAACACTGAAAACTATGCCCTTCGCAATCTTCCAACGAACGATGTAAATTATATGAAAGGAATCTGAAAAACGACTGTATGAACATGAAAACGGATAATCATATATAGACAAAATGACTATCGCGAAAAGCAATAAAAAACGACAAGACATTTTCCAGCCTTGCCGTTCTTTTTCGTATGGTGCGGACGAGAGGGTTTGAACCTCCACGCCTTGCGGCACTGGATCCTAAATCCAGCGCGTCTGCCAGTTCCGCCACGCCCGCATGGAATGTATTGTAGCATTTATATACGCGGCATGTCAAACCTTCGCGTATATTTCGGCGTGCAGTCGAAGGGGCGGATCGAGACGCGAAGAGCTTTCGCCAATTCTTCCACGCTGTCCGCGCCGACCAGTTTCGCCGCCGCCAACGGAATCGCCGCGCAAGCCCGCGCGTCCTCCAGCGCATCATGGTGACGGAAATCGACATGCAGGAACTCGCTGACAGTATTGAGCTTGTGGTTCGGAAGATTCGGCCATGCCTTCCGCGAAATCCGCACCGTACAGCACTGGAGAAAACTCGGCGGCGCGATATGATTCGCCAACAGCGAGCTTTTCAGAACGCCCATATCGAAGGGCGCGTTGTGCGCGAGAACGATGCGGTTTTCAAGGAACGGGCGAAGTTCCGGCCAGATCCCCGCGAAGCCCCGTTCATGCTCGACCATTTCCGGCGTTATACCGTGAATCCCGATATTGAACGGCGAAAATTCCAGCCTCGGCGGGCGGATCAACGTCGAATACGACTGCGCAATCTTGCCGTCCCGCACCTCGACAACGGCGACGCTGCAGGCGGAATTACTCCTTTCCGTTGCCGTCTCGAAGTCGATGGCGGTAAAGTCCATCATAACGATTCCTCATTTCCACAAAAGGAGGGTGCATTTCTGCACCCTCCTTTCACAATTCATAATATCACGCGCCGCGTTTTTTCTTCAAATACTCGTCGATAGCCGCCGCAGCTTTTTTGCCCGCCCCCATCGCGAGGATGACCGTCGCCGCGCCGGTAACGATATCTCCGCCGGCGAAGACGCCCGGCTTTGTCGTCGCGCATGTTTCCTCATCCGCGATGATATTGCCGCGCTTGTTCGTGTCCATACCAGGCGTCGTCGAAGCGACAATCGGATTCGGCCCCTGGCCGATAGCCATGACCACGGTATCCACGGCAAGCTCGAACTCGGAACCGGGGACCGCTTTCGGGCTTCTGCGTCCCGACTCGTCCGGCTCACCGAGCTCCATGCGGATGCATTTCAGCGCGCGCACCCAGCCCTTGTCGTCGCCCATGACCTCCACAGGATTGTTCAAAAGCTGGAAGTCGATGCCTTCCTCCTTCGCGTGATGGACTTCCTCCTTGCGCGCGGGAAGCTCCTCCTCGCCGCGCCGGTAAACGATATAGACATGCTCCGCGCCGAGGCGGAGCGCCGTGCGCGCCGCATCCATCGCCACGTTGCCGCCGCCGACCACCGCGACGCTGTTGCCGACGCGAATCGGCGTCGCGTATTCGGGGAATCGGTATGCCTTCATCAGATTGCAGCGCGTCAGGAACTCATTCGCCGAATAAACGCCGTTCAGGTTCTCGCCGGGAATGTTCATGAAATGCGGAAGTCCCGCACCGGTGCCGACGAATACCGCGTCGAAGCCTTCCTCCTCCATCAGCTCGTCGATGGTGTAAAGCTGCCCGACGACGGCGTCCACCTCGATCTTGACGCCCATCTTTTCCAGATTCGCGATTTCCTTCTTCACGATGGCGTCCTTCGGAAGTCGGAATTCGGGAATGCCGTAAGACAGCACGCCGCCCGCCGTATGCAGCGCCTCGAAGATTGTCACGCGGTAGCCTTTCCGCGCGAGATCGCCCGCGCAGGAAAGTCCCGCGGGACCCGCGCCGATGACCGCCACCTTTTGCGCGTCCGGCGCGTAGTCAATGGGCTTGACTTCTTTATTCTGCGCCATTTCCCTGTCGGCAGCGAAGCGCTCCAGGCGTCCGATTCCAACCGGCTCTCCTTTCTTGCCGAGGATGCAATATTTCTCGCACTGGTTTTCCTGCGGGCAGACGCGTCCGCAGACCGCCGGCAGCGCGTTTGATTCCTTGATTTTCGAGATTGCGCCGTCAAAATCCCGCGTCTTGATCTTCGCGATAAATTCGGGAATATTGACGCCCACGGGACAACCCTTGCGGCACTGCGGCACCTTGCAGGTCAGGCAGCGTTCCGCTTCGGCCACCGCCGTTTCCTCATCGTAGCCCAGGGCAACTTCGTTGAAATTGTGCGCACGAACCTTCGGGTCCTGCTCCGGCATTTTATGTTTTTCCAATGAAAGCGCCATCATGCACCCCTCCCCAAGCCGATTCGGCAAATGTGATCTTTCCCCTCGGCCTCCTGGTCGCGGTACATAGCCTGACGCTCACGAAGTCCTACGAAATCGACAAGGTGCGCGTCAAACTCCGGCCCGTCCACGCAGGCGAATTTCGTCTCGCTGCCGACCTGCACACGGCAGCCGCCGCACATGCCCGTGCCGTCTACCATGATTGGGTTCAGGCTGACGATGGTCTTGATGCCCATCGGGCGGGTTGCGTCGGCGACGCTTTTCATCATTACGACAGGACCGATGGCATAAACGAGATCGATTTTTTCGCCGTAATCGACAAGCTGCTCGAGGGCCGCCGTCACGAATCCCTCGATACCGTAAGAACCGTCGTCGGTAGTGATAATCACCTCGTCGCTGGCCGCGCGCAGTTCTTTTTCCATAATGATGAGATCTTTGCTGCGCGCGCCAAGGATCGAGATGACTTTGTTTCCGGCCTCATGCAGACCGCGCGCGATCGGGTGGATCGGCGCGACGCCGATGCCGCCGCCGATGCAGACGACGGTGCCGAGCCCCGGCTCGATCTCGGATTTCTTGCCGAGCGGCCCGACAAAATCGAGAATCTCGTCGCCCTCTTCCAACGAAGCCAACAGCTCCGTCGAAGCGCCGACGACCTGGAAAATGATGGTGATGATGCCTTTTTCCCTATCAAAATCCGCCACGGTCAACGGGATCCTTTCTCCCTCCTCATTGACACGCAAAATAATGAACTGCCCCGGCTGCGTCTTTTTCGCCAAACGCGGCGCATCCACATCGAAACGGTAAACGCCCTCCGAAAGCAGCTCTTTCCTTAGTACCTTGGCTCTCATTACCAGTCCCCCTGAAGTATTTTTGTTATTTCAAGATGCCGCTCAAATACGCTTCAATATTTGACTTGATCGGCATCAAGTAAATGCAGTGCTTGTTTCTCTGCGCGAAGCCCAGGACCTTGCGCGCGAACTCGACGCTCCATTCCAGCGTCGGCGCGAATTTTTTCGGGAAAACCACCTGGTTCTTCCGTTCCCAATAGCTTTTCGTGCGCTCGGAAGTGATCGGCGAAACGCCCCAACAGACGTCCATGCCTTCCAGCATGTCCGCGTACATTTCCAAAAAGCGCATATCAAAAAACGGCTGCGTGAAAAAGCCAGTAGCGCCTGCCTGCAGCTTGCGCCGGATGCGGTACAGCTCCTGCTGCATGCTGCCCCGGTATTGATCGATACCCGCGTAAACGCGCACCTCCGGCAGTTCCTCTCGGATTTTCCGAATCACATCGGTACTCACTGTCGGATAAGTCGTGTGCATCATATCCTGCGGCGGGTCCCCTTCGATGACGAGCACTTCATGGATGTTGTGCTCCTTGATGTAATTCCCCATCGCAAGAGGCTTTGAAAGGTCGACATCCATCGCGCGAATATGCGGCATCGCGGGATAAAAATCCTGCGCTATCGCCGCGCCTTCCCAACTCCTGATTTCGCATCGCAGAAGATCGGGAATGTTGATTCGATCCACCTTCAGGCGAGTCTCCTTGAGGAGCTTCAATTCCCCGCGCAGTTCCTCCTCACTGCGCGGCACCAGCTCAACCGCAATCCTTTTCATAAGCCGCCTCCCGTTTTCCAAGATATACTATCCATAATCTTTTGTCAGAACAGTCCCGTGATGCGTCCGGTCTCGTCGATATCCATGGCCTCCGCCGCCGGCTTTTTCGGAAGTCCCGGCATTGTAAGTATATCACCTGTGAGCGCAACAATAAAGCCCGCGCCCGCAGAAACCCGAAGTTCACGCACCGTGACGGAAAATCCGCGCGGACGGCCAAGCTTCGACGCGTCGTCGGAAAGTGAATATTGCGTCTTCGCCATGCAGACCGGCATCTTGTCGAGGCCCAGCGCCTCGATCTCGTCCAGCTGCTTCTTCGCCGCGGCAGTAAAGATTACGCCGTCCGCGCCGTAAACAGTGCGCGCCACCGTCGTAATCTTGTCTGAAATCGGCGCGTCGGATTCATAAAGCGTGTGGAAATCTTTCGGCTTCGCCATGGCCGCCTCGACTTTTTTCGCCAAGGCAACGCCGCCTTCTCCGCCCTTCGCCCAGACCTCGGAGACCGCAACCTCCGCGCCAAGCTCCGCGCATTTTTTCTCGACGAAGGAAAGTTCCTCGGCTGTGTCCGTCGGGAACGCGTTGACCGCGACCACGGCGGGCAAACCAAAAGCGTGAATCGTCTCGATATGTTTCAAAAGATTTTCCATGCCCTTTTCAAGAGCCCCCATATCAACGCGGGAAAGGTCGTTCTTCGGCACGCCGCCGTGCATCTTCAGCGCGCGCACCGTCGCGACGATGACCACCGCGTCAGGCGAGAAGCCTGCGAAACGGCATTTGATGTCGAGGAATTTCTCCGCGCCGAGGTCGGCGCCGAATCCTGCCTCCGTGACAACCACGTCCGCAAGCTTCAGCGCGTATTTCGTCGCCATGACGCTGTTGCAGCCGTGAGCGATATTCGCGAAGGGACCGCCGTGGACGAAGGCCGGAGTCCCGCCCAAGGTCTGCACAAGATTCGGCTTGATTGCGTCTTTGAAAAGCAGCGTCAACGCGCCTGTCACATTGAGTTCCTTCGCGCGAACGGCACGCCCGTCCGTCGTATAGGCGACGACAATCTCGCCGAGCCGCCGCTTCATGTCCGTCAAACTGTCGGAAAGACAGAGGATTGCCATCATTTCGGAAGCCACGGTGATATCGAAGCCGGTTTCACGCGGCACACCGTGCGCCTTGCCGCCGAGCCCGACCACCACATGGCGCAACGCGCGGTCATTGAGGTCGAGCACGCGTTTCCAGACGACGCGGCGGACATCGATATTCAACGCGTTGCCCTGCTGGATATGATTGTCCAGCACCGCAGCCAAAAGATTATGCGCCGTAGTGATGGCATGGAAATCGCCGGTAAAATGCAGGTTGATGTCCTCCATCGGCACGACCTGGGAATAGCCGCCGCCTGCCGCACCGCCTTTCAGCCCGAAGCACGGGCCGAGAGACGGCTCGCGAAGGGCCACCGCCGTTTTCTTGCCCATCACATGAAAGGCGTCGGCAAGCCCGACGCTTGTCGTCGTCTTACCCTCGCCCGCCGGCGTCGGATTGATGGCCGTCACCAGCACGAGTTTCCCGTTCGGTTTGTCCTTGACGCGCTCCCAGACGGATGAGGCAAGCTTTGCCTTGTACTTCCCGTAAAGCTCCAGCTCGTCCTCGGTAATGCCCAGCGTCTCCGCGATTTCCCGTATCGGCTGAATCACGGCCTCCTGTGCAATCTCCACATCACTCTTCATGAAAACACCTACTTTCTTCATAGTTAAAAACATACTAAATTATTTTATTGTCTGAAAATGTCAACTGTTTCTAAAATACGCTCTGCACGATTTCCCCAAGTTTGGCTTTTTATGACCTTTTTGTATGCGTTATCCGCAATCTCTGTCCTATACTGCTCATCGCTGATTAATTGATGGATGACTTCCATTTGTTCTTTTATATGCTGCCAATCGAACATAAACAAATCTTGTCCTTCTTCAAACAATTCATCCAGATAGGAACTGTATTCGCTGACCACAACCGCCCCATTCAGCATCCCTGTAAAAACTCTGTCATGAGCGCCGTCATTGAACACAGCCTCATCCTGAACCAACACTTTCGTCTTAGAAATAATATCCAGCATCTCCCGATACGGCACGGCTCCATAATCAATCAGCGCGTCATGAAATGGAACCTGATTCCATCCGCCGCCAAATATGTGAACTTTAAATCCCGCCTCCACCAAACATTGCACCATTCGATTCCTGCGCCACGGCTTTATAAATTGCAAGACAGGCCAAAAATAGGGGGCAAATATCTCCAAATATTCCTTATCGTACATCCCCCGTGAATACAGTACTTCCTGAAACGCAGGCAATAAACTCACCGGATAATTCATCATAACATCTGCAACATCATCCAAAATAGCTACAATAGATTTTTTTATAACTTCCTGTCGCCATTGCGGAAGGGCAGTCCCCGCCACCCAATTTCCTGCGCTGACAACAACATCGTACTCTTTAGGCGCAGATAGAGGATCCGAAAAATTTTCATTCAGCGTTCCGCCCAACGGCATAAAAAGCTTTTTCATTTCCTTGTCAGGATATAGAATATCCAATGCGTTTAGGTCGGATCGATCAATATAGGTGACGATATGATTCCTGCATGGCAGATCATATCCCGATACATAATGATTAAAGGGTTCGTCCACCATAATGGATACATGCGGAAAAATTAACGCATCGTACGGGTGAATTACATCCGCGTTCCCCGCAATATTCCATTCAAGCCCCAGACCATTAAACCCCACACTCATATCGAAACAATTTGGATCTTCGAGAAGACTGCTAAAAACTCCACAAGCCTCATCATTGTTATTTACATCGCAGAGTTTTACAGCATGGCCCATATTGGATAAAGCGGCCGCTAAATTCAACATATTGTCCAATAGAGCAGGGTGTTTCTTTGAAGTCAAATATGCCAAGATTTTCATGCTATTTGTCCTTTGCCTTTTTACTTGTTGTCATACGGTCTATCCGCTCTGCATTTTCGCCGCCGTCACCACGTTTTGCATCAGCATCGCAACCGTCAATAGTCCGACGCCGCCCGGCACCGGAGTAATGGCGCCCGCGATCTCGCTGACCGCCTCGAAGTCCACATCGCCGACCAGCTTTTTCGGCTCGATGCGGTTAATGCCGACGTCGATAACTGTCGCCCCCGGCTTTACCATATCCGCAGTCACGAACTTCGGCTTGCCGATGGCAGCAACGAGAATATCCGCCTGCTTCGTTATCTCGGCTAAATTTTTCGTATGGGAATGGCAAATTGTAACCGTCGCATTTTTCGCCAACAGCAGCTGCGCCATCGGCTTGCCAACGATATTGCTGCGCCCGAGAATGACGGCATGCTTTCCGTCCATCGGAATATCCGCGTATTCCAGCATCCTGATGCAGCCTGCCGGAGTACAGGGAGCGAGCGCGCCTTGTCCCGTGGAAAGCCGCCCGACATTCACCGGATGGAAGCCGTCCACATCCTTGTCCGGCGAAATGCGGTTCAGGACTTCCTGCTCCGCGTCGGAAAGCGCCGTCGGAAGCGGAAGCTGCACGAGAATCCCGTGAATCGACATATCCTTGTTCAGCCTGTCAATGACCGCAAGCAAGGCTTCCTTCGTCGTATCGGCAGGCAACGATTCCATCACGGAATGAAAGCCGAGCTCCTCGCAGGCCTTGTTCTTGTTTCGGACATAAACCGCAGAAGCGGGATTATCTCCCACCATGACCACGGCAAGTCCCGGACAAATCCCAAGGGAATCCGCCTCCCTCTTTGCCGCTTCCTTGATTTTTGCCGCGTATTCCTTGCCGGATAATATTCGTGCCGCCATCACTTTTTCCTCCAAGTAATCTATCTGTTGATGCAATAACTCCACCATGTGCAGAGAAACATTGCCACGGATACGATGCCGTTCCGCATGAAATACATCTGCGTCAAACTGGAAAAGTCATAAGGCGCAATGATATGGTGCTGATAGACGAGCGTCACGGCGGCAATCAACACGCCGACGTAATACGGCCATGAAAGCCCCGTCATCAGCCCTACCAATATAAAACAAACAATACAAGCGCCGTGAAGCGTGCGAGCCATTTTGAGCGCCAGCGAAACGCCGACTTTAGTCGCCAGAGAATGCAAACCGTGCACCCTGTCAAAAGTCTCGTCCTGAGCGCCGTACACCGCGTCGAAGGCGCCGATCCAAAGACCGACCGCAAGACAAAGCACGATCATCGGCGCGTCAATTGACGCCCGCACCGCGACCCAGCCGCCCGCCGGAGCCATCGCAATCGCGATTCCCAAGACGCCGTGGCAAAAAAACGTGATCCGCTTCATAAACGGATAAATCAGGAACGGGATCGCCGCCAAAGGCAAAAGCTTGATGCAAATCGGCGGAAGCTGCAATACCGCTATAACACAGACGATCAGGCTGAACGCCGTCAGCAGGGACGCTTCCCTGATTGTCACCGCCCCTGTCACCATCGGTCGTCGCGTGAATCGCGGATGCACCCTGTCGTATTCGAGATCGATGATATTGTCCAGCGCCAGCGCTGCGCTCCGCGCCCCCGTGATTGCCAGCGTAATCCAAAGCAACACGGAAAGCTCCGGCACACCGCCCGCTGCGAGGAACGCGCCCATATAAGCGAAGGGCAAATCAAAAACCGTATGATGCAGCGCGATATTTTCCAGATGCGCTTTCAGCTTGTTCACTCGAAGCCGAGCTCCTTCCAGCGGGCGGTCACACGTTCTTTTACCTCGTCCGTCATGCGTATCTCATCGGGCCACTCCCGTGCATGGCCTTCCTCCGGCCATGTCTTCGTGGCGTCGATGCCGATCTTCGTGCCCCATTTCGCCATCGGCGACGAATGGTCGAGCACGTCCAGCGGCCCGTCCACCAGCACGAGATCCTGCCGCGCATCGATATTGTTGAAGACGCGCCACCAGACTTCCTTTTCGTCCTGCACGTTCACATGGGCGTCCACGACGATAATCATTTTCGTGAACATCATCTGCCCCATGCCCCAGATGGCCTGCATGACCTTTTTTGCCTGCTGGGGATAGCTTTTTTTGATGGAAACCATCGCGCAGTTATGGAAAACGCCGGTCAACGGCAGATTGATGTCCACGATCTCAGGGATCATCTGCTGCAAAAGCGGCAGAAAAATCCGCTCCGTCGCTTTCGCGATGTAGCAGTCCTCCATCGGCGGCTTGCCCACCACCGTCGCCGCGTAAATCGGATTCTTCCGATGGGTGATGCACTGGATATGAAAGACAGGATAATCGTCGGCCAACGAATAATAGCCGGTATGGTCGCCGAAGGGGCCTTCCCTCCGCCGCTCGTCCACGTCGACATAGCCCTCCAGCACGATCTCGCTGGTGGCGGGCACTTCGAGATCGACGGTCACGCACTTTGTCAATTCCACCGACTTATGCCTCAGGAACCCGGCGAAAACCATTTCGTCGATGTCGCGCGGCAGCGGCGCCGTCGCCGCGTAAGTCAGCACCGGATCGGTGCCGATAGCGACCGCGGCTTCGATGCGCGTCTTTCCCTGCGCCTTTGCGTCGCGGAAATTCTCCGCGCCGTTCTTATGGATATGCCAATGCATACCCGTCGTTCGCGCATCATATTTCTGAAGCCGATACATACCGACATTCCGCTTGTCCGTCGTCGGATTCTTAGTGAAAACTAACGGAAGCGTAATAAACGGCCCGCCGTCCCCCGGCCAGCAGGTCAGGATTGGGAACTCGTCAAGGGACGGATTGTCCTTTATGACGACCTCCTGACAGGGCGCGCTGCTCACATATTTGGGGAAGCACAACGCGTTCCGCGCCATCGGGATCAGCGAGACAAGATCCATCTTGTGAGAGAAGGAGATATACGGCAGCCGCAAAAGGCTCCGAATCTCGTCGGCGACGTCGTCCACCTTTTCCACGCCCAGCGCCATCGCCATGCGCTCCATCGTACCGAAGGCGTTCATCAGAACCGGCATTTTGTAGCCTTTGACATTCTCAAAAAGAAGCGCCACATTCCCCGCGCCCTCCATCTTTGAAACGCGGTCGGTAATCTCGGTAATCTCCAGCGCACAGTCCACTTCCGCCTGAATTCGCTTCAAAAGGCCGCGCTTTTCCAGCGCCGATATGAATTCCCGCAAATCCTTGAACGCCAAGAAAAGCCCTCCTATTATTTGTTACCGCCGCAGGACATACCGCACGACAAGGTAACTCAATTCATAAAGCAAAATCAGCGGAACCGCGATCATCGACTGAGTGAAGATGTCCGGCGTCGGCGAGATGACTGCGCCGACGACAAAGGAAAGGAAAATCACGATGCGCTGCTTCGACTGCAAAAATTCCGACCCGATGAACCCCAGCTTCGCGAAGACAATCACGACCAGCGGGAGCTCGAACACCGCGCCGAATGGCAGAATGAACGCCAGCACGAAATCAAAATACTGGTGCAGCGTAAACATCGGCTGAAGCGACTCGCTTCCAAAGCCCATAAAAAATTGCAGCGCCGCCGGGAGCACAAGGAAAAACGAAAACGCCAAACCGCCGAAAAAAAGCAGCACCGACGACGGCACGAGAATCCCTATGACCGTTCTTTCCCGCACCGTCAAAGCGGGCAAAATGAATTTCCACGCCTGATAGAAAACAACGGGAAGCGCGAGCAAAAAGCCCGCGAAAATCGCAATCTTGATATAAGTGAAGAACGCTTCCGCCGGTTGCAGGTAATAAAGCTTCCCGCCCGTCGGCAGCGTAAGGTAATGCATGATTTCGTCAATAAAAAAATACGAAACGCCGCTGCCGGCAGCAATCGCGATCAAAGAACGGATGATGCGCGTCCGAAGCTCCTCCAGATGGCGCAGGATCGACATATTGCCCTCGGCCTCATCTTCTTCTGTCTCGTCGTCCCCGCTATCGTCGGGAACCTCCTCCGCAGATTCGTCTGCAGCCGCAGGGAGTTTTTCCGGCTGTATCGACGTTTCGGGTTCTTTCTCTTCCAAAACGCGGGCGGCGTCCGGATTATCTGACCACGAGTTATCGGCAAGCCGCGCCCGCGCTTCCTCTGCGGCTTTTTCCGCCGCGTCGGACGTCTTTTCGTTTGACAGCTCGCGGCACTCCTTTTCTTCCTCTGCCATGCGCGCCGCCCTCTACTTGGCCTCCGCTTCGGCCGCTTCTTCTTTCTTCGTCTCGGCCTTCGCCTCACGGCGCGGCTTTTCCGGCGATGCTTCCAATTCCTCCGTCACCGCCGTCGTCGCTTTCTTGAACTCGCGAATGCTCTTACCGACTGCACGCCCCACCTCCGGCAGCTTGCCGGGGCCGAAAACCACGAGTCCAATAATCAAAATCAAGATCAGCTCGGGAACGCCGATTCCAAACATAAAAAATCCCCTCCAACTTCAAGAGAGTCAAAAATCCCTTTGCCCGATATAGGCCGCTGCTTCAAGAAACGCCTCACGAGCCTCCCCGCCGACAGTCTCCGGCAAAACACGCCGCGCTTCCTCAAGATACTCGTCCGCCCGCACCCGTGCAGCCGCGACGCCGTCCGACGCACGGACAATCTCGATGGCACGGGCCACCATCTCGTCCGTCATTTCCCGATTGGTGACGATTCCGCGAAGCTCGTCCCGATCAGGGCTCGTCTCCAACGCACGAATCACAGGCAGCGTCACGACACCCTGACGGATATCGTTTCCCGCAGGTTTTCCGATTCGCCCCTCGTCGCCCGTCACGTCGAGCAAATCGTCCGTAATCTGGAACGCCATGCCAATCGCCTTGCCATACGCCTTGAGCCCTGCGCAGGTTTCCGGCGACGCACCGCCGACCATGCCTCCAAGCTCGCAGCAAATCGAGAGAAAATCCGCCGTCTTCATCGCAATGCGCTGCTCGTATTCCTCCAAATCATGAGCCGCCGTATAAAGCGCCGAGTCCTGCAGGATTTCGCCCGCGCAAAGCCCCTGTACCAGCGCGGCAAGCCGTTCGCCCACTTCCTCGGTATAGCCTTTACGCGATACCATAGAAAACGCTTGGGCAAATATGTAATCGCCCGTCAGCACCGCGACCTGGTTGCCCCATTTCGCGTTTGCCGTTGCCGCTCCGCGGCGCGTCTGCGCATGGTCGATCACGTCGTCATGAACCAGAGACGCCATATGGATCAGCTCGACAGCAGCCGCCAACGGCATCGCCTTTTTCGCATCAAAGCCTTCACAGGACTTTGCCGCTAAAAGATACAGCGCGGGCCGTAACCTTTTCCCGCCGGAACGCACCAAATGCGTCCCTATTTCCGAGATCAGCGGCGCCGGTGAAGCAAGCGCCTCGCAGAGCGTCTTTTCCAAATGCTCAAGTTCCGGCGCAATCCAGTGAAATATGTCTTTTGCTTCCTGAAATGTCCCCATTATCTGCATCGCCGCGTTTCGCCTTTCAACTTCACGGGACGCCTCCTCACTTTGCATCCAATTCTTTCTGCCATTTGACCAAATCCGCTAAAGTCACCGACTCCATGACCGAACGGATTGCTCCGTCGAGCTTCTCCCAAAGGCGAAGCGTCGCGCACGACTGATGGCGCGGGCATTCGTTCGTCTCCGACTCCAGACATGCCACGGGTGCGAAACCGCCCTCGATAGAGGAAACGATCTCCCCCGCCGTGTATTCCTCCGGCGTACGCACAAGACGGTAACCGCCCAGCGGTCCCCTGCTCGAACGGACCAACCCGGCCTTGTTCAGCACCGAAACAATCTGTTCAAGATACTTCTCCGATAGCTCCTGCCGTTTCGCTATATCCTTGACGCGAACCGGCGAATCGCTCTCCGCAAGAGCAATGTCCATCATGAGCCGCAAGGCATATCTGCCGCGCGTTGAAATTTTCATTCCAAAATCCCTCCCGCACGCCAAAAAAACATAGGCTAATATTGATTACCCTATATCCTACCATATCAAAGGCTTATTTGCACGCGAATTTTTCAAATAGAAGCAAAATAACCGCACGAAAAAACCATCGACGACGAAAAAAGAGAGGGAATTTCCCTCCCTCTCCGTTGCAATCCATATATGATTCATGTCATTGCGTCTCTGATGCGTGCCTCGACCGCCGCGTCCAACTCGTCGAGCATCGCGAAACGGCGGCGGTACACGGCGCGCTTCCGCGTCGGCACCTCGTCCATCGTCTTCCTCGGCTCCACCAACGGCAATTCGTCGAAACGGCTGTCGCCCGTTTCATGACCGCCCGCCTCGCGCCAGAATTCGCTGAAATCCGTCTTCAGCTTCTTGTCCATGCGAAGATGATTGTTCGTATAATATCCTTCGTTCGTCACCGCGTAAATATGCGCGACACCGAGGGAGCGAGCCACCGCCTGCGTCGCGTAAAGAATCAGGTTTTTCGTCCGATAAGCGTGACAGAGCTTCGTGACCTTTTTCACGATTTCCCGTGCGTCGTCCATATTCGGCCCCTGCATCGCACCGATCCATAGAGCGGTCTCACACTCTTTATCGGGGGCAAGCCAAAAAATCATTTGATAGAGAGGCTGATCCGCCAAGCGCAGCATCACCGAAAGGATGCCTTCCTTCCGCTGCCCCGGCTCGTAGAAAAGCGAGAGCGCCAGCGACTTCCCGTCAAGCTCCGGCCCAACCCAAAGCGGAAATGTCTCCTCCCGATAAAGTGAAAGCAGTACATCCTCCCGAAGCCGCTCTGCAAGAAAAGCGAAATGCGCCTCGACGAGCTCCGCCCGTTCCTCGAAGGTTGATCGATGATAGAAAAAAGCGCGCTGGGGCTGCTCGTATACAAACGGATACTGGTCGGCTATTTTTGCCAGCAAAGGCGTGGAATGAAAATAATCCCAAAGGGCTTTCATCCGACCGCGATTCAGCGCGCAACGGATACGAAATACCCAATATCTTCGGCACTCCCGCGATTTCCGTATATCATAGATTTTCTTGCCGATGGCAGCGAAGTCCATAGTTCATTGCTCCTTCATAGTATCCACCGGCCGCAAAAGCTCCGGATGCCGGACCATCCACCCTGTAATCGCATTAAATCCGTCAATCTCATTTGCAAAAGGAGATTTCCCGTCCTGTGTCTGATGAGTCTCTACCGGATCGCCAGTCACATCCAGCCTTTGCCACCTGCCGTCCTCCGCCGGCCCCACCGCGTCCTGCGTCAACCAATGGTAAGGCGATACTGCATACGAAACCGGCTCTGTAAGAGAAGAAAACAACGAATAATAAACGAATCCTTTCGGCGCAATCATCTCGTAAATCGTCGGCGCAATATTCATATGGCCGCCAATCATATTGCCCGCCAAAAGGCTCTGATCAATGTCAGGATGAAGCATAACGAAAGAAGTGCAAAACGTTTCCCGCAATGTTACATCTTGGCGCGATAGCAAGCCCATATTCATGGGAATCGGCAAAGCGGCATGGTCGCCCGTGACAATGACGAGGCTATCGGGAAAAGCTTGGCGTACAGACGCAACAAAACGCTCAATGGCTCGATCCGAATACCAATAGGTGCCGAGAACTTTTTGAGCTTCGCGATTACGGCGAAGCCGTTCCGGCACTTCCGGCATGACCGTATTCGCATCATAGCCATAATCCGATAAATTCATCTTGTACGGGCCATGATTGGAAGTCGTATAAACGAAATGAAATGTCGGAACTGAATCTCCCATATCCCGAATCAGTTCCGCCGCCTTTTCCAGAAAAATGTGGTCATAAATCCCGACCCAAGTCCGCGGAGCGTCTGCCGGGCAAAATTCCGTTGCCGCCATCACCTTGTCAAATCCCACGGCCGGCGCAAATTGGTTGAAATTGCCGTATGTGGCGTTACCGCCATACCAATACAAGGAACGATAACCAAGACGCGCAAGCTGGGCCGGAAGTGCCGTAACAACCGTTCCCTGCCAAAAGCGTTCATTTTCATTCAATTCCAGCTTCGCGTCGAAAATCCCCGCCATCAAGCTCACAATCGAAGGACGCGACAGTTTGCCTGCCGGAAGAAAATTCGAAAGCTGCGCCGAATGTTTTTCCGCCCGCATCCGACGCCCGCCGTCCATAATATGGAGCGAAGCGTAAATATCATCCAACGGGGACTGCGTATAACTTTCTCCTACAATCAAAAAGATATGACGAGGCTGACGGATGCGCGCGCCCTTCGCCACACGCCGAAAAGCTTCCGGCGGCGACCCCAGCTCGCGCCACTTCATGCCGCCCTGCTCCTGCGGCACTACATTATCAATCAAAGGCGCATCATCCTCATCCCTATGGGAAAGCAAAACCTCCGGAGGATGCTTCCAAACCAGTTCCAAAGCGACGAAATCATCCACCGTTGCCCGAGCAAGAAAAATGTCACGCTTGACAATGCTGGGGATGGTATCCCATTCCGGTTTGTCGTCATGAAGAAACGTGCCGCCGTACCGAAAAAAATAATAGAAGGCAACAGCTGCAAGAACGATTCCTGTATTGAAAGCATATAACGCAGTTTCGCTCTCGAACACGGGAAGCGTTATGGATGACAGGGACAACAATCCCCACGCCGCTTTCCAAACAAGATAGCCGAACGGGATATAACTCGCCAGCAAAAGCCATCCGCGATGCTCATTGAAAAAAACGTCCGCAAGATTGTGCTTCTCCGCGTTTTTCCCTTGCCACACAAGATAATTATAGGTGTCGTGATAATGCGCGTAAAAGATCATTTTGCCAATAAAAGCCGTATACAGCGCAAGAGAATAAACGAGAACCCAAATACATCGGACGGAATCCCCGACAGCGAAATACGCAGGAAAGAAACACCCCGGCAAAGTGAGGAGCAGGAAAGGAAGGAAGAAAACATACGCGTTCCAATCCATCCCCCACCAAAAGCCATAGCGAAAGCAATGGTAAAGTGCCTTTCCCTTCCCGGCGTAGCTTCCGTGCGGCCAATACAAAAGAATGAACACTGCGCGAAACAGGGCGCAAAGGATCGGCGGCAACAGGAAAATCTTGACGTCTTGCTGAAATCCCTGAAAAAGCAACTCACTCATTTCCGCCCATCACTCAATTCACTCTCCAAAAGAGCTGCAAGGCTTCCGCCTTCATACAATACGCCCCGCACGCCCGCAGCCTCCGCACACTCAACGTCCCGCGGCTTATCGCCGATCATCAGCGATTTTCCGCGGCTAATATCAAAATCGGCGCAAGCGCGGTCAATCAATCCCGGCTTAGGCTTGCGGCAATCGCATTCCTTCGCGTAGACCACGACGCTTCCGTTTGGCAGATGGGGACAATAATAAAATGCGTCAATGTGCGCACCGAAGCGCGCCAAATCTTTGTTCATCCACTCGTGCAATCGGTGCACATCTTTTTCGGAAAAATAACCGCGCGCGATACCGCTTTGGTTCGTAACAACGATTACCAAATAACCACGCTCGTTCGCCCAACGAATTGCCTGCGGCGCATCTTCCAGCCACTCAAAATCCTCAATTTTATACAGATAATCTTTGTCGACGTTCAGCGTACCATCCCGATCAAAGAAGATCGCCTTCCGGCACGTCTTTTTATTCCCCATAAGTGAAATAACCGCCCGCCATAAGGAAATCACAATATTCTTTGACCGCGTCCTTCATATCGGTAAATCCGGCGTCATAGCCAGCCGCGAGAAGCGCAGTTGTGTCGGCCTCGGTGAAGGACTGATACTTGCCCTTCAATACCTCGGGGAACGGACGATACTCAATCTTTCCCTTACCCATCGCGTCGATAACCGCCTGCGCCGCCTCGTTATAGGTATGCGCTTTGCCCGTACCGCAGTTGTAAATCCCGCTGGGGCCTTTCTCGTGCCAGAACCAGAGATTGACCTTCACCACGTCCTTGACATAAATGAAGTCGCGCTTCTGCTCACCGTTTCCGTATCCGTCATAGCCCTCAAAAAGATGGGCCGCGCCCGTTTCCTCAATCTGATGGTAAAGCTGGTAGAAAATCGACGCCATCTTGCCCTTGTGATGCTCCTGCGGTCCGTATACGTTGAAATACCGCAGCCCGACGACCGGACTGCGGGCGTCCGGCAAAAGCTGACGCACATAACGGTCAAAGGCGAGCTTCGAAAAAGCATAGGGATTCAACGCGTCCTCGCACTTGTCCCCCTCAGTGAAGCCGTTCACCCCCGCGCCGTAGGTCGACGCCGACGAAGCATAGAAAAACGGCACGCGGTGTTCAAGGCAGTAATGAAGCATCGCCTTCGAATACTCGTAATTGACACTCATCATGTAATTGACATCATATTCCATCGTGTCGGAGCAAGCGCCCTCATGGAACACCGCATCCACGTCGGTGCCGTCGAAATCGTCCTCCTCGACGCTTTCGAGGAAATCATCCTTGTGGCGGTAATCGAGGAATTTCAGGCCCCGAAGGTTCTTGTAATTTTGCCCGTCCTTCAAGTCGTCAACAATCAAAATGTCGTCCCGTCCCTGACAATTCAATTCCTTGACAATATTGCTGCCGATGAACCCGGCTCCGCCCGTTACAATAATCATATTCTTCTCTTCCTTTCCCTATTCAACCCTTCTATGCTGCAAAAGCCTTTGTGTATTTACGTCAAGCATTTGCAGCGTAAGCCCGATGAAAAACCAATACATTTTGCAGACCACCGTCATTTTTAGATTGGTGTCCATCATTCCCTGCAACTGTGTTCCCAGCACGATACTTAACAGTACAAGATACAGTACCTCTTGCGTCTTACGCCAACCATGAAAAGAAAACCAAACCAGCATGGCAAGGAAAAACAGGAATGCGGCCCCGCCAACCGTACCTGCCTCGGCAAAAATCAGCATGAAATTGTTGTGCGGATGCGAATGCCGATCTTCAGGCTTTAGTTTATAATCCTGAGAATCCGGCAAACAATATTCTGTTTGATAAGCCTCCCGATATTGGCCGACGCCAATCCCCAATACAGGATAATCCTCCCAAATATGCGCGGCGCTTTGCCACATCTTGTACCGTTCCGTAACCGAAGATTCCTTACCGGGATCGCCAATTGTCCTAAACCGCGCCGCCAAATGCGGCGATAAACTGAAAACTCCCGCCACGCAAACCACAACAACCAACATTCCAGCAATCAGTTTCCATTTCTTTTTCGTATATATCGCAGCAATTACAAACAAAACTGCGGCGCTTGTCAACCAGCCGCTTCGCGTTCCCGTAAGAAGATTCGCCGCGATGCACGACACGCCTGATGCAAAGCAGATCCACCGCCATTTGCCTTTAAAATACGCCGTTCCCAAATATAGTACTGGGATTGTTACCGAATACACGGCCGCTAAAGCCATGAATCCCACTAAGCCGTCAATTCGCCCCCCCATCCTATCATAGAAATTCCCAGCTTTCCAAAAAAGACACAAATTATTTGCCAAGAGCGAAAAAAGCGCCAGTTTCGCGAGCATGGCCAGCTTGTCCCTGTCCCGAATAACGGCCATTATAATCACGCAGGGCATCACATAATAACCTTGCCGAGAAACGACCAATCCCACCCCCTGCCGAATATCCCCGGAAAACACAGCAGATACAAGCATTGTCAGTACAAACAGACCATAAGCATACACAATTTGGCGATAAGGCTTGAAAGGTTCCCAGAGGTCGTCCCGACGAAAATAAGCCCGGACAAAAAACAAAAAAATCGAAAGCCCGAGAAAAATGCTGGACCCCGCAACAGTCGAAAACAAAGAAAGCGCAAGACCGCACAAAGAATAATAAATCCAGCGATCCAGCCGTTCCACCTTTTGCTGCATCTGTTTTTACACCCCCTTAGTTTCTCTCCCCGATTCCCCTGTCCAGATAATAAAGTTTCGAGTATTTCATGAACACGCTGACGCCGTGGCTCATTGCGAGGAGGACCCCCTCACGCCCGTCGAGGAATCCGCGCTCGATGATGTAAAACTTGAACACGCCCCAAACCACATGGGCAAAGATGCCGAGAAGCCCCACACGCTTGCCCGCTTCATATTGTTTCCTCGCGCCGAGCGTCGTATACGAATTGAGCTTCCGAAGGTATTGTTCCCAACTCTCATATGTATGATGGTAAAGATACGCGCGTTCAGGCAATCGGCGAGCCGGATGCGGCACATGGATCTCCTGATGAACGAAGCCCGTAACGTAGCTCCCCTCCTTCGGGAACAGATGGAGCCCGTAATCGGGAAACCATCCGCCGTGGCGAATCTCCACGCCGCAGAAATGATTGAGCCGCGCGTTCCAATAAGCAAACGGTTCGTTTTTTTCAACAGCCTTCGCGATTTCCTCGCCCAACGGCCCTGTCATGCGCTCGTCGGCATCGATGCAATATACCCAGCCGCATCTCGCCTGTTCGATGGCAAAAGTCTGCTGCTGGCCGAAATTCCCGTCCAACGCATGAGCGATGACACGCGCGCCCATCTCCCTCGCAATCGCAGCTGTGTCATCGGTGCTGTCGTCGTCGATGACGACAATCTCCTCTGCATCCAAATATTTCTGTACAGACGCGATGCAGTCGCCAATATTTTTTTGCTCATTCCGTGCAAGAATCAGCACTGAAAGATCAAGGCTCATGTTGTGCCTCCCCATCCAGCACTGCAAATAATTCTTCCTTGCTCACCGCGTAGGTACCAACCTTTGCGACGACGACACTGGCCGCAAGATTCGCTAGATACGCGCCCTGCTCCGGCAAAAGCCCGCCGGCCAACGCCAACGCAAAAGCAGCAATAACCGTATCGCCGGCACCGGAAACATCGAAAACCTCCTGTGCCTTCGTCGGAATATGCACCGCCATATTCCCTTCTACCAACGAAAGGCCGCACTCGGAACGTGTCGCCACCATCGCCCGGATGCCGAACCGCTCCATCGCGTACCGCGCCGCCCGTTCCACATCCGCGTCCTCATTTTTTGCAGGCGAAGACTGCACCGCGTTCAGTTCCTTCAAATTGGGCGTAATATAGTCCGCGCCCCGATATTTTTCCCAATCGCTGCCCTTCGGATCGACGACGACGGGAATGCCCCGCTGATGCGCGGCCTCAATCAGCCGTGCGCAGAGCTCCGGCGTCACGATGCCCTTGCCGTAATCGGAAAGCACCAACGCACCCGCGCCGTCGGAAAGCGACGCCTGGGCGACCATGAAAATCCGCTCCGCGTCCTCTCCCGTCACCGGCTCCGTCTCTTCGAAATCAAGCCGCATCATCTGCTGATGTCCGCCGATTACACGCAGTTTCGTCGTCGTCGGCGCCCCCGTCACAACCAGTCCGTAAATCGAAATACCGCGCTTCTCGAACAGGGCGCGGAGCCGTCCGCCGTGATGGTCAGCACCGATGGAAGCCGCGACCTCCGTCTGGCAGCCTAAAAGCGCGAGGTTATGCGCGACGTTCGCCGCACCGCCCAACGTTTCTTTCGTCTTGATTACACGCGTAATCGGCACAGGGGCCTCCGGCGAGATACGCGTGACTTCGCCATAATAATACTGGTCGAGCATCACGTCACCGACCACGAGCACACGGCAGTTTCCCGTCCCATGCGAAACAAAATCAGCCAAACCGCTCCGCACGTCTTTCATGCTTGCCATAAACGAACAATCTCCTTCATATCCGCTTCCAGCCGCGATCTTACATTTTCGGGCGAAAACGCCGCCAGCCGCTCTGCGCGTCCTTTTTTGAGCCTTGCCAGCGCCAGTTCATCCGTCATCGTCCGCCGCACTGCCTCAGCGACGCCTTGCGGCGACGTATCCGAAAGAAGCACCCCCGCACCGCCCAGCGTTTCCGGCACGGCAGCGGCAGGCTTCGCGAAAATCGGCAAGCCGAAAATCATCGCTTCGATCAGCGGCACACAAAAGCCTTCATGCTCGGACAGGCAGAGCAGCCCGTCCGCAATCCGGTACCATGTGCAAAGGGCCTCGTCCGTAACCTGCCCGGCAAACAGCACATTCCCCTCCATGCCGCGCTTTTGGACGAGAGCGTGAAGCTTTTTTTCATAACTCGGCTTGATATTCCCAATCAAGACTAGCCGGATATCCGATGAAATATGGTTCCGATACCAGGCGGCAGCCTCGATTGCCTCTTCCTGCTTCTTGTGCGGCACCCCGCGGCCGACAACGAGCAAATTCAAACTTCCGTCCTTATAGCGAAGCACTGACTCGTCCTCGCCGCGCTCCGTGTACCTCTCCGGTTCCACGACAATCGGCAGTACCGCCGTTTGAGCAATCCCGATTTCTTCCAACTCCCGCCGCGAATATTCGCTGGCGCCCCATGCAAAAAACGTGTTCTTCGCGATTTTCTTCAAATCATGCCGCCCGCGCAGACATTTGAACCAAGAACCCCAAGCATTGCCAAAAAAATAACGGGCAGGCGTTATGTTATGGTAAAACAGCACAACTTTTCGCGGATACTTCCAAACCCAACGGTTGAACGAGGTACCCGTCGTCATATGATAAATTACGATATCCTCCAGGGAAGCAGAAAAATCCCCCATCAATCCGACACGCTCCGTAAGGCGTTCATCCAGCCGATGGGAATACATAGCCGTATCATAACCGAGCTCCCGCAGAAGTTTGTCCATATTGAGAAGCTGGCGGCTCGCCGCGTCCGTCGGATGCAGAGCGTGAGCAACCTGAATGATTTTCATGCCTCGCGTCCCTCTTTCGCCAAGTCGATTACGCGGCACTCATATTTCCCGTAATGGTCCGGCCACGCCCCCACAGAGTCACCATACTCGTCCAAAAGCTCATCTACATAGCGCATAACGATATCCACAGGAATCTTTTTCATACAAGCCATATTGTCGCCGCCCTTTTTCGGGCAGATATGGATACCGCAGGGATGGCACGGCTCCGGCGTCTTGACCAGCACGTCCTTCGCGTCGTAGGGATAAAACCCCGGTACCGGCGACGAGCCGAACATCGTCACAATCGGCATATTCATCGCAACGCCGACATGCATCGGGCCGGAATCCGTCGTCAAAAACAGCGCCGAGCGGCGGAGCATCCCCGCCAGCACGCCCAGCGAAAGTTTCCCCGTAAACACACGCACGGCCTCGCTGTCCTTGTGCCTCATTTTCGAAAGACATTCCCGTACCATTTCTTCGTCCATCGGCCCGCCGAAAAAAGCGACGCCATAGCCGCGCTCAACAAGCCTGTCCGCGCACTCGGCGAAATATCCGTCCAGCCACCGTTTCGTCGGCCAGCTCGCGCCGATATTGAAAGCGACCACCTTCCTGTCAGCCGGAAAGTTATCCTTCCAAAGCCGCACCGCCTCGTCATCCATTCCCGGCGGAATTACCATTTCCAGACCGCCGTCGTCGATTTTCGTGACGCCGCAGGCCTTCGTCAATACCTCGAAATGGGAATGGATCTGGTGCATGATTGCCTTTTTGTTCGGCAAAACCTCGTCAAAAAACAGTGAAAACCCCGGCTTTGCGTAGCCGACAATCCGCTTCGCGCCGGAAAAGGCCGCGATGGCCGATGCGCGCTCGTTGCGGTGCAAATTGATCACAAGGTCGAAATTCTTTTGGCGCACGCCGAGAATAAAACGATAAAACGAGCCGAAATGATCATCCTTTCCCTTCTTGTCAATCAGCATGCATTCGTCGATATGGGGATTGAATTCCACAAGGTCGCGCAGCTTCTTGTCCGCGAGAAGCGTCAGCCGCGCCGACGGGTAATTCGCGCGAAGTGTTCGGAGCACCGGCGTGACGAGCATCAGATCGCCGATATGCATCAGATTGATCACGAGAATGTTTTTGTAATCCGCCGCCATGCCGATCCTCCTTCCGATATGCAATCTTATTTATTATACCTTATCCACATACTGCAAGCAACCTCAACGTCCAACTGCCCTGATAATCTCCCGCGCCGTCGTTCCTTCGATGCAGAGATTTCTTTTCTCACATTTTCCCTTTCCCCAGCAGGGCGAGCAATCCGTCGCGTGATGCAAGATCACGTCTTTTTCGCCCCGCGGTCCCCAGACCACGGGATCGGTGGGACCGAAAACCGCGACGGTGCGGCAGCCGACCGCCTGCGCGATATGGAGCGGCCCCGTATCCACCGTAACCAGGCACGACGCCTTTTCCAAAAAGGCCGCCAGTTCCGGAAGCGTCAACGCCCCGGCCAATACGTTATTTCGCGGCAGCTCCGCAAGCCTCGCGATTTCCTCGAGCTGTGCTGCCTCGGCTTTTCCGCCGATCAGAAAAATCGGCCTGCGCTGGCTGAAATGACGAACGACGTGCGCCGCCGTCGCCAGCGGCAGATTTTTCCGGACATAGCTGCCAATCGGGCAAAGAATAAGATACCCTTCCGTCGGGATATGCCGCTCCGCCCGCTTTTTTTCAAGACTTTCCCGTGCGCTGTCCGGCACATCCATCGAGAGCGACGCGTCCGCATTCTTATCATCGACGCCCAGCGGACGCAAAACCTCCAAATGGTTCAACGTCTCATGCTTGAGCCCGTCACGTTCATGGGACGCGACCTCAGTCAAAAAGAATTTTGCATGCTGCGCATCATAGCCGAGACGGTTCGGGATATCCGCAAGCCAGGCGACCACAGCGCCGCGCAGTGCAAAGTTCATCGAAACGCAAAGATCGAACCCCATCGGCGCAAGCCGCCGTGCCATACGCCAAATGCCGAACAGCCCCTTGTCTTTATCGCGCTTGTCATAAACCAGCACCTCATCCACATACGGATCCATCGCCGCGATTTCCGCCGTCAGCGGCACCGTCAGCATTGTCAGGCTCGCCTTCGGGAAATGTGCCTTCAATGCGCGCATCGTCGGCGTGGCGAGAATCACGTCGCCGATAAACGCCAAATCAATGACGAGAATCTTTTTTATTGTATCAGCATCCATGCCGCCCCTCCGTCAATTCTTATTCATCATCTGCGCCGCCGCGCAAACCGCCTGCCCCAGTGAAAGCCCGCCGTCATTGGCGGGAATCACTTGATGGCGGAGCACCTCGAAGCCATCTTCGCGTAAATTCCGCTCGACCAGCCCTAGAAGCAGCGTATTCTGGAATACGCCGCCGGAAAGCGCGACAGACGAAACGCCCGTTTTTTCCCTTGCCGCCCGACAGCCCAATCCAATCAGCGATGCCAGCGACGCATGAAACGCCGCCGCCAGAGCGGACACTTTTTCACCCGAATGCCGCCTTTTCACTATTTCCTTAAATAATGCGGTCGTCGGCAGCAGGAATCGTCCGTCTTCTGCCGTTCCCAACGGCGGCAGATTGAAAGCTTCGCCCTCTTCATCCCACGCTTCCGCCGCGAACTGCAAGGCCATCGCCGCCTCACCCTCGAAGGTCGAGACACGGCAAATCCCCAGCGCCGCGCTGACCGCATCGAAAAGCCGCCCCGCGCTGGTCGACGTCACGGTATTGATTTTGTTTTCCAACAGAAAAAGTTGCGCGCCAATCTCCGCTGCGCTGCCAAGACTTAAACGAAG
Organism: uncultured Selenomonadaceae bacterium; assembly: GCA_902778455.1. Lineage (GTDB taxonomy): Bacteria > Bacillota > Negativicutes > Selenomonadales > Selenomonadaceae > RUG12372. Next base: position 42,394 of record CACYXR010000015.1, read on the forward strand.
GGCGTTTTTCGAAACCTCCCCGCCTTGCAAAAGCCCTGCCGCAATGCGCCAGCCTTCCAATGCCGCACGCTCACCGCCCGCCTGCGGAAACGGCTCAATCGATCCGACCCTTGTAAAATCTCTGTAATCGGCGAGCAAAATCTCGCCGCCCCAAACGCTCCCGTCCGTACCGTAGCCCGTTCCGTCGAAGGCGACGCCGATGACCGGTTCCTTCCGGCCGTTTTCCGCCATGCACGAAACAATATGCGCGTGATGGTGCTGCACGGCAACCGTCGGAAGTCCCAAAGAGAGCGCAAAGCTCGCTGTATGATAAACAGGATGCGGATCATAAGCGACGACGCGGGGCATGATTTCCAAAAGCGACACCATGCGCGCCGCCGTCTCCTTCAGACATTCGACGGAACGCGGATCCCCCATGTCGCCGATATGAGCCGAAGGATAAAACATGCCGTTCTGCCCCAGGCAAAAGGTATTTTTCAGCTCGCTCCCCACGGCCAGCACGCCATCCCGCATATTCTCCAGCGGCGGCAAAAATACAGGAAGCGGAGCATAGCCCCGGCTGCGGCGAATCATGTACGGCCCGCCGTCATAAACTTCCGTGACGGAATCGTCCGCCCGCACACGAATCCTGCGGTCATGGGACAAAATCAAGTCCGCCAGTGACGCCAATGATTCCCGTGCCTCGTCGTCCGTGCGGCAAATCGGCGCGCCGGGCGGATTGCCGCTGGTCATGATCAGCGCGTCCGGCACGGAAAGCCCGTCAGGATAATCAAACAACAGAAAATGAAGCGGCGTATACGGCAGCATCAATCCGACGCGGCGGCTGCCCGGCGCGGCGGCAGACGCGATTCTTCCGCCGCCCCTGCGCCGCAAAATCACGATCGGTTTTTCCGGCCCGTTCAGCACCACGCGCAGGGCTTCGGGAATTACCGCTTCCCGGGCTGCCGTTTCCATATCCCGCACCATCACCGCGAATGGCTTTGTCGGACGACGCTTGCGCTGCCGAAGCAGATTCACCGCCGTCTCGTTCGTCGCATCGCAGCAAAGATGAAATCCGCCGATTCCCTTGACCGCCGCAATCTTCCCTTCGCAGATTGCCCGCCGCACCGCCCGTATCGCGTCCGCGCCCCGCAGGCTTCCGTCCAAAAGATAAACCTGCGGCCCGCAATCGTGGCAGGCAATCGGCTGGGCGTCATACCGTCTCGATTCCCTGTCATGATATTCCTTCGCGCAGACCTCGCACATCGGGAACGATTTCATGCTGGTCCGTTCCCTGTCGTAGGGCATTTCATCGAGAATCGTCAATCGCGGCCCGCAGTCCGTACAATTGATGAACGGATGCAGATAGCGCCGGTCATGTTTATCGAACAATTCCGCGCGGCACGCATCGCAGATCGCGATATCGGGCGAGACAAAACGGCTGCCGCAATCTGCCTCGCTTTCCGCAATCGAAAAGCCGTGCCCGGAATATTCTTCCCTGTCGCGCACATCCACACGAAAAATCAAAGCGCGCTCCGGCGCTTTTTCGACAATCTCGCGCCGAAACACGGCAAGGCTTTCCGCTGCCCCTGCCGCGGCGATTTCCACATAGGAGCCCTTGTTCGCGACATAGCCCGTCAGCCCGTGCGCCTCGGCCAGCCGATGCACGAACGGACGGAACCCCACGCCCTGCACGACGCCGTAAACGCGAAATTCTTTCGTCGTCACAGTCCCAGCACCGAATCCAGCATAACGATGGCAAACCAGCCGACGGGAACCAGCAACGTATAAAACACGAAATTCAACAGAAAATGAAGAAACCGCCTGCCGTCCTTCGGCAGCGCAAATCTCGAAAACAGCGCATCAAACAGCAAAAACGCCAGCACGCACCCGCCGCCGGCCAGCAAAAACCAGAGCACGTACTCCGTCGGCGTCGAACTTCCCTGCGCTCCCGCGCCGCTCTTCGCCGAGACCAAAAACTGCTGCGCGCCGTCCAACGCAAAAGACGGCGTCAAAAACCCCCATACCGCCGTGATGAATAATTGCAGTTGTTTCAAGGACGTTTCGCCTCCCGCCTCGCGCGCATAATCTTTCCATAATATACCATGTTTCCCGTTTCGGGACAAGATAACGACGAAAGACTCATCCGCCGCTTTGAATCTCCCCTCGCAAGCCTGTCAGCCCTGACCGCGCGGGGAATGCTTTTATCCTTGCATTTTGGTTCCATAACTTCTATAATAAAAAAACATTCATCCTCTGCAGATGTAATCAAATCATACTGCGCTGCAGAGTATAGGAAAGGAAGAAACATCATGACGGCATTATTCATCATCCTGGCGGCGCTCGCGCTGCTCGGCGCCGGCTACAAACTCTACGGTTCGTGGCTGGAAAAGCAGTGGGGCGTTGACCCCGAAAAAGAAACGCCGGCCCTGACGAAAGAGGACGGCGTGGACTATGTGGCGGCAAAGCCCATCGTGCTGATGGGGCATCATTTCTCGTCGATTGCCGGCGCAGGGCCCATCAACGGGCCGATTTTGGCCTCGGTTTTCGGCTGGCTGCCCGTGTTCCTCTGGTGCGTGATCGGAGGCATCTTCTTCGGCGGCCTTCAGGATTTCGGCTCGCTGTTCGCGTCGCTCCGCCATGAAGGAAAATCCCTAGGGGAGATCATCAACGACACCATGGGCAAAACGGCGAAACGGCTCTTCATCGCATTCGCGCTGCTCGTGCTGATTCTCGTCATCGCGTCCTTTGTCAACGTCGTGGCAGGCACTTTCTTCACCGAGGGCGGCGCCTTCGGCATTACCGCGAATCCGAACGGCAACCAGGCGACGGCGATGATCTCGCTGCTGTTCATCGTACTGGCCATCGGGTACGGCTACGCAACGAACCGACTTGGCATCGACACCGTTCCCGCCTCCATCGCAGGCATTCTCGGCATCGTCGCGATTACCGTTTTCGGCCTGCATTACGGCCTGATGATGAGCCGCACGGCTTGGATCGTTTTTATCGGCGCGTACATCACGATTGCTTCCCTCGTCCCGGTCTGGATTCTTTTGCAGCCCCGCGACTATCTTTCGAGCTTTTTACTCTACGCGATGATGGGCATCGCCGTTATCGGCATTGTCGTCTCAGCGTTCACCGGCTCGGCGACCTTCACGATTCCGATGTTCACGGGCTGGAGTACGAAAATCGGCCCGATGTTCCCGGCACTGTTCATCACCGTGGCTTGCGGCGCCTGCTCCGGTTTCCATTCGCTGATCTCCACCGGCACCTCGTCGAAGCAGCTGGCCAACGAAAAGGACGCGAAGCCCATCGGCTACGGCTCCATGCTGATCGAGTCCGCCCTCGGCATCGTCTCGCTGATTGCCGTCGGCATGGTCTTCGACAAATTTACCAGCGGCGGTTTCGGCTCGCCGTCTGCGGCCTTCGGCGCCGGGATTGCGCTGATGTTCGGCGGGGAAGGCTCGCCGGTCTACAATACGATTTACGCGCTGCTGGTGCTCGCCGTCTCTGTCTTCGCGCTGACTAGCCTCGACACCGGAACGCGCCTCAGCCGCTTCATGTTCTCCGAGCTGTTCCTGGAACCTGGCGAAACGAGCTGGCAAGATGCCGCCGGCGTCCGCAAGCTGCTCGCCCATCCACTGTTCGGCACGCTCCTGATGGTCACTATCGGCTGCGTACTCGGCGGCTTGAAGCTGAACGCCATTTGGGGACTTTTCGGCGCGGCGAACCAGCTCCTCGCGGGTATCGCGCTGATGGCGGTCTGCGCCTGGCTCGGTCATGTGCAGAAAAACAACAGGATGTTCTTCTTCCCGATGATCTTCATGCTCGGCGCGACGCTGGCCAGCCTCGTCTTCACGATCATGAAAAAGATTGCGCTGATTGGCGCGGGCAGCGCGGTCTGGGGCGACTGGTTCCAGCTCGTCTTCGCCGCGGCAATGGCCATCCTCGCCTTAATCCTCGTCGTGGAAGGCTTCCAGACCTTTGCCGCGCAGAAGAAAAAAGCGTGACTCCTATTTTTGCAGTGAGAATAACGCACAAGAAAGTTGGTTTTCGTATTTCAACCTTTTTATGCGAATTCGATGGGCTCCAAATCACCTTGCAATAAAAAAGATGCAGTCGGCGCGTTCGCCTGACCGCATCTTTTTTATTGCCTATGAAGGATTTACGCGTAGTAGTTTACGCCCGAGGCGAAAATTCTCTGATCTTTTTCTCCCGGCACGTTGACGCCGATGTTTTCCCCGATGCGCTCGGAATGGCCCATCTTGCCGAATACGCGGCCGTCGGGGCTGGTGATGCCCTCGATTGCCCAGACCGAGCCGTTCGGATTGAAGGTAACGTCCATGCTGGGATTGCCCCAGTCGTCCACGTACTGCGTCGCAATCTGCCCGCGCAGGCGCAGGCGCGAAAGGATTTCCTTGTCGGCGTAGAAACGGCCTTCGCCGTGAGACACGGGAACGGTCTGGATCGAGCCGACGGGAACGCCGGCAAGCCACGGGGAAAGATTCGAGACAACCTTCGTGCGCACCATGCAGGAGACATGACGCCCGATGGTGTTGAAGGTCAGCGTCGGCGAATTCTGCTGCAGCGGGCGGATATCGCCGTAAGGTACAAGACCGAGCTTGATCAATGCCTGAAAGCCGTTGCAGATGCCGAGCATCAGGCCGTCCCGCTCCGTCAAGAGCTCCATGACGGCATCCCGAATCCGGGGATTGCGGAACATAGCCGCGATGAATTTGCCGGAGCCGTCCGGCTCGTCACCGCCGGAAAAGCCGCCGGGCAGCATGACAATCTGCGCGTTCCTGATACCTTTCACCAGAGCGTCGACAGTTTCCGCCACGGCCTTCGGCGTCAGGTTTCGGACGACCAATGTCTCCGCCTTCGCCCCGACGCGCTCGAAAGCCCGCGCGGAATCGTACTCGCAGTTTGTCCCCGGAAATACCGGAATGAAAACCCGCGGCTTCGCGTAGCGCAGGCTCGCGGAAAAATCGCCGCCCCGCGTGTAGTCCGGGGTTTGGGGCACGGAAACGGGCGTGCCGCCGACCTTTGTCGGAAAAATGCGCTCCAGCGGCTCCCGCCAGACGCTTTCCGCTTCGGCAAGATTGACAATGACGCCGCCGCTGACGATATTCGGCTGCTCCATTGTGTAGCCGAGGACGTAAGCGCCAGTATGGGCCAGCGCCTCCGCCGTGTCCACATCCGTGTCGTCCGAGATTTCCAACAGGACCGTACCGTAATTCGGCAGGAAAAGTTCCTCTGCCCCGGGCGCCGCGTCAAAGCAGAAACCGATGTTGTTGCCGACGCACATCCTAAGCACCGCCGCTGCAACGCCGCCTGCGCGCACCGTGGAAGCGGAAAGCACTTTGCGTTCCGCCGTCAGCGCGGAGATCTTTTCCAGATTGTAACGAAGCTGTCCGAAATCGGGCAAATCGGAGTCGTCCTTCGGGCACGGCACAGCGTAAACGGTGCTGCCGACAGCCTTGAACTCCGCCGAAACGACATTGCCCGCGGGCAGAACGCCGACGGCAAAAGCCGCCAAGGTCGGCGGCACATGGATTTCCATGAAAGTGCCGGACATGGAGTCCTTGCCGCCGATGGCGGCGATGCCGAGGGAGCGCTGTGCCCAAAGCGCGCCGAGCAGCGCCGCGAAGGGCTTGCCCCATTTCTTCGGTTCCTTGCCGAGGCTCTCGAAATATTCCTGTAATGTCAGCCAAAGCTTGTTTATATTACCGCCCATCGCGACGATTTTCGTCACAGCTTCGACGATGGCGTACATCGCGCCGTGGAACGGACTCCACTCCATGAAGTACGGGTCGAGACCGTAGGCCATAGCCGTCGCCGTAGTCGTCCCCCCCTCGACCATCGGCAGTTTCGCCGCCATGCCTTCCTGCGGCGTCATCTGACGCTTGCCGCCGAAGGGCATCAGGACCGTGCCCGCGCCGACGGTGGAGTCGAACCGCTCAGCCAGCCCTTTTTGCGCGCAGACATTGAGGCGTGAAAGATTCTTGAACCATGCGTCGAAAAGATTCGAACCGCAGGCCGAAATCTCTTCGGGCAAGGTGTGCAGATACGGTTTTTCCGCGTCAGGCTGGACGATTTCCGCCTCCACATGCTGTCGCACGCCGTTGGTGGCGAGGAATTTACGATCCAGATCGACGATGACCTTTCCGCGCCAGCGCATGATGAGACGCGGCTCCTCGGTGACCGTCGCCACTTCAGTAGCCTCGAGGTTTTCCTCGTCCGCCGCCTTGATGAATGCGGCGACGTCGTCAAAAGCCAGCACGACAGCCATACGTTCCTGAGACTCGGAAATCGCCAGCTCGGTGCCGTCGAGTCCCTCATATTTTTTCGGCACGGCATCGAGATCAATGGCAAGGCCGTCGGTCAATTCGCCGATGGCGACAGCCACGCCGCCCGCGCCGAAGTCGTTGCACCGCTTGATCATCCGCGCAATCTCAGGACGGCGGAACAGCCGCTGGATTTTCCGCTCGGTAGGCGGATTGCCCTTCTGCACCTCCGCACCGCACTCCGACAGCGAATCAATCGTATGCTCCTTTGACGAACCGGTAGCGCCGCCGCAGCCGTCGCGTCCCGTGCGCCCGCCCACGAGCACCACCATGTCCCCCGGCGCCGGGCTTTTCCGCACGACATTTTCCTGCGGCGCGGCGGCAATCACCGCGCCGATTTCCATCCGCTTCGCCATATAGCCGGGATGGTAGACCTCCGCCACCTGTCCCGTGGCAAGGCCGATCTGGTTGCCGTAAGAGCTGTAGCCCGCCGCGGCGTCCCGCGTGATTTTTTTCTGGGGCAGCTTGCCAGCGCGGGTGTCCCTGACCGGCGTGCGCGGGTCGGCAGCTCCGGTCAGGCGCATGGCCTGATAAACATATGAACGCCCGGACAGCGGATCTCGGATTGCGCCGCCGAGACAGGTGGCCGCGCCGCCGAAAGGCTCAATCTCCGTCGGATGGTTGTGGGTCTCATTCTTGAACATCACAAGCCATTTTTCCGTCTTGCCGTCATGGTCGGCGTCCACGACGACCGAGCAGGCGTTGACCTCCTCCGACGCGTCCAGTGCTTCCAGCTTTCCTTCCTTCCGGAGCGCCTTCATGCCCATGACCGCAATATCCATCAGCGTCACATCTCTGTCCGGCTCCGCCCCGTAGACCATCTGCCGGTCAAACAAATATTTTTCGTACGCCGTTTCGATGGCCGGACGGTACTTGCCGTCTTCAAAGCTGACATGGTCGACGGCTGAAGTAAACGTCGTGTGGCGGCAATGATCGGACCAATAGGTATCGATTACGCGCAGCTCGGTGATGGTCGGCGAGCGCTTCGCAATATCCCGGAAATACCGCTGGCAGAACACGAGATCGTCCAGATTCATGGCGAGCCCGTATTTGACAAGCAGCCCCGCGAGCTGGCTCTCCGAACGAAGGTTGAAATCGTCGAGGACCTCCACGTCCTGCGGCTCATCCATCGCCATCGCCAGGGTTTTCGGCTTTTTCAGCGACGCCTCGCGGCATTCGACTTCGTTGATTAGATAGGATTTGATGCCGTTGAACGCCGCGTCCGAAATCTTGCCGACCAGTAATACCAGCGTCGCCGTGCGGATCGTCGGGCGTTCCTTTTGCGTGACAAGCTGCACGCACTGCGCCGCCGAGTCCGCACGCTGATCGTATTGGCCCGGCAGGTATTCGATCGCGAATTTCCGCGTATTCGGGAAATTCGGCAGTTTTTCTTCATAGACCACGTCCACCGGCGGCTCCGCGAACACCACGTCGCGCACCGCTTCGTATTCCTCGTCGCTGAGGCCCTCGATATCGTAGCGGCGGATCAGGCGCACCGTGCGCAGCCCCACCAGCCGGAAGCTCTCAATCAAATCCTCGGCGAGCTGGCGCGCCGGGACATCGAAAAATCCCTGCCGCTTCTCGACAAAAAGCCTGCGAACCGTCATCGCATTTCCTCCTCCAAGAGCTCCACCGCGATTTTGGCAACCACTTTCAGTACCGGTGCCGGCTCATCCATCGCGCAGCGCGGACGATGAATATCCTTCGGCGTCATGATTGCGTAACACCCCTCGGAAAGCACGAAATAGCTTTCCGGTTCCAATTTCTCAAAAAAAACAATATCCTTTTCCTCGTTGTAGGGCTCCGTCTCCACCAGCGCCGGCGTGAACGCGCACCAGCCGACGAGTTCCTGCCCCTTCGCCACGAACTGCACATCCGCATACTTGCGATGCGCCTCTGGCCGGCACTCCTGCTCCGACTTCGTCTGATAGCGCGAAACCGTCACATAAACGCGGTCGCCGTCGATCTCATAGCGCCCGTCCTCCAGCTTTGAAAAATCCGTTTTCTTCAAATACGCAAACACTTGCTCCACCGCCGGAGAAAAAACGACACCCGCCGTGTCCTCGTCCCATATATTCCCGATAATCATTGCCAAAGCCTCCCGTGATTCCCGCAGCCGCGCCGCCGATTCCACTTGCGCCCCCCGACTGCCTGTGATATATTTATCTAGTATCCATTGTAATAAAAATATGCTGGATTTGCAATCAAAAATACTGGAGGTTTTCCCATGAACGAACTGCTCTCGCTCCTGGAGCATGACGCGCGCCGCCCGCTGCCGGAGCTGGCCGCTGTCCTGAAACGGAGCGAATACGAAGTTGAAAAGGAAATCAAGGCACTGGAAAAAGAGCGCATCATCCTCGGCTACAATACCCTGATCGACTGGAACAAGGCCGGGACAAACAAGGTCACCGCCGTCATCGAGGTCAACCTGACCCCCCAGCGCGACGTGGGATTTGACGCGATCGCGGACCGCATTTCCCGTTTTGACGAGGTACGTTCCGTCTTCCTGATGAGCGGAAACTTCGACCTTCTCGTCATCGTCGAGGAAGAATCGCTGCAGGCGATCGCCGACTTCATCGCCCAGCGTCTCGCCACGATTGACGGCGTCACCTCGACCCGCAGCCATTTCATGCTGAAGCCTTACAAGAAAGACGGCATTATGACCGGGCCGAAGGAACGCGATTATCGACTGGTGGTGTCGCCATGAGCATCGACTGGAAAACGCGGATTTCCCCCGCCGTCGAGGCCGTGCCCCCGTCGGGCATCCGAAAATTTTTCGACATCGCCGCCGAAATGGAGGATGTGATTTCCCTCGGCGTTGGCGAGCCGGACTTCGTGACGCCGTGGACCATCCGAGAAAGCTGTATTTACGGGCTGGAACAGGGGCGCACCTCTTACACCGCGAACCGCGGCTTGCCGGAGCTTCGCGAGGAAATCGTACGCCACAAAAAGGAGCAGCACGGCCTCGACTACGACGCGAAAAACGACGTGCTCGTCACCGTCGGCGTCAGCGAGGCTCTCGACATCGCGCTCCGTGCCATGCTGTCCCCCGGGGACGAGGTGCTGATCCCGGAGCCGTGCTATGTCTCCTATAAAGCCTGCACGACGCTGGCAGGCGGCGTAGCCGTCCCCGTACCTGCGCGCATCGAAAACGAATTCCGCATCACGGTAGAGGATTTGGAAGCCCATACCACACCGCGCACCCGCGTATTGTTGATTGGATACCCGAACAACCCCACCGGCGCGGTCATGCGGCGTGAGCATTTGATGGACCTGGCCCGCTTCGCCGAAGCACACGACCTCTTGGTGATTTCCGACGAGATATACGGCGACCTGACCTACGGCGGCGAGCCGCACGTCTCTTTCGCGTCGCTGCCCGGCATGAAGGAACGGACGCTGCTGCTTGACGGCTTTTCCAAAGCCTACGCCATGACCGGCTGGCGCATCGGTTACGCCCTCGGCGCCCCCGAGCTCATCGCCGCCATGACGAAAATCCATCAATACACCATGCTCTGCGCGCCGATCACTGCCCAGCTTGCCGCCGTCGAGGCGCTGCGCAGAGGCGCGAAGTATCGGGACAAAATGGTCGCCGAGTACGATATGCGGCGCGGCTTCATTTACCAGGGACTGACGAAACTCGGCCTCAAATGCTTCGAGCCGAAGGGGGCATTCTACATCTTCCCCGACATCAGCTCCACCGGGCTTTCCGACCCGGAATTCGCGGAAAAGCTGTTGGTCAGCGAGCACGTGGCTCTCGTCCCCGGCAGCGCCTTCGGCGACTGCGGCAAAGGCTACGTCCGCTGCTCCTACGCAACCTCGCTGGAAAAAATCGACGAGGCATTGGCACGCATCGGCAATTTCCTTACGCACCATACAAAAACATATTGAGACTTTGCCGGAAATCCCGTTTTGGAATAAAAGTTGTCCTTTATCTCAATTTTTTGGTAAAATAAATTGAAGCGAATTGATCTGAAAGCCGCTGACTTTGAAAACCGCCTTGAGGGGGATTATTCATGCAAAGCAATCGTCTGCGCTATCTCCGCGAAAAAGAGTCGCTGACCCAGACAGACATCGCCCATGCGCTCCATATCGGCCAGTCCACATACAACCGTTACGAGCGCGGCATCCGCGAACCGGATCATGAAACACTAAAGAAAATAGCGGATTATTTTCATGTGTCCCTCGATTTCCTGCTGAAACACGACCGTCCCTATACGCGAAAAGAGCCGGATATCGACCTTTCGGCTTTCCTTTTGGACGGCTCTTACAAAATCTTTTCCAAAACGCCGACGCAAAAGGACCGCAAAAAGCTGGTCAACATCCTGAACGCTCTTTACGGTGACGAGGCGGAAGGCAAAAAACATTCCTGAACGGACAAAAAACTCGCGAGACGCATCTTCGTCCCGCGAGTTTTTTCTTTGCCCATTTAAGTTTCCGGAGCAACAAAAAATCGAAAAAATGTTTCACGTGAAACAAACGAACATAACATGAAAATTAAATGAAAACGAATCGTTGTTTTTGGTCTTAAGTTTTTTGCCGAAAATTACGATATATAGTATAATAACTGTAACCAAAATTCTCACGACGCACACGGACGAAACGCAACACAAGAAGGAGGTACGCGCCATGAGGACACGTATTCAGGGGGGGGGGACAGAACCCATTCTGTTCTGACCCAAAGCAAAATATCGGGTTTCATCAGGGAAGGGCGTCTCGCCGTTCTCCTTTTCGCGTGGGAAAGGGGGCGCTCTCCATGGCAATGACGATCCAGCACGACGGCTCCGCCATGCTGACCCTCGGCGAAGTCGCGAAAAACAACAGCGCCATGACGAAGAACCTGAAAAAGCTCGCCTCCGGGCAGAAGATCAACAGCGCCGGGGACGACGCCTCCGGTTATGCCATCAGCGAAAAAATGCGCGTGCGGATTCGCGCCCTCGAACAGGACACGCGGAACACCCAGACCGGCTCGAGTATGCTGCGCGTCGCCGAGGGCGGCGTCCAGAGCATCATCGACGAGCTGCGCACGCTGAAAGAGCTGGCGCTGAACGCGGCCAACGATCACAACACCGACCTCGACCGCGCCACGATTCAAAAAGAGTTCGACCAGCGGCGGGCGAACATCGACAACATCGCCGTCGAGACGAACTACAACGGGAAAATATTGCTGGACGGCAGCTACAAGGCCGTCATCGAAGTCGGCGTGCCCCGCCTCGTCAGCACGGACACGACGCAGACCACCGACGTCGTCGGTCCCGTGACCACGACGAGCACCGCGCAAACGGGCTCCACCGGGCCGACCTCCACCACCGAGACCCTCAGCGACGTGACCACTGGCCCCGTCCGGCAGGACACCGCGCCCACCACAGGCACCACGTCGAGCACGGTGAACGACCCGACCTCCACCGTGACGACCACGGTCGGGACGACCGGGCCGACGGCGCTGCCGCCCACCGCCACGACGAACACCACGCGGACGACAGACGCCGACACCCCGACGGAAGGGCAGACCACCGAGACCATCACCAAGACGGACGTCACGGTGGAAGTGTCGGAAAGCACCGAAACGAAGCGGACGACCACCACCGACGTCAGCACGACGACGACCACGACGGTTACCTCCACCCCGGTAGAGGTCGAAGTGGACGTCACGCCGACCACCATCACAAACGGCACGACGGAAATCACGACAGGCGGCGTCTACAAATTCGCGGCGGGCTACACGGGAACGCTGACCATCAGCGCCTCCGACGTCACCTTGATTGGCGCGGGCTCGCAGCTGACCGACGTCTATATCGTAGACAACGGCGTGGACACGCTGACCATCAAAGACCTGAATATTGAAAATACACAAGATAAATCTGCCATCGCCTTTGACAGCGCCACGAACAACAAGCTGCGTCTGTTGGGGACGAATACGATTTCGACCACCTACCCCAGCGACAGTAACAACATGGAACAAGCGCTTGTCTATGCGGGGGGCGGACTGTCCGTCGTGGGCAGCGGCGGCACGCTGAACCTGAACACCCCGGCGAGCGGGCAAGTGTGCTGCGCGATTCTCGGCGCTTCCTTCACCTCCCCTTGCGGCGACATTTCCATCGGACAGAACGTAAACCTCAACATCACCCATTTCCAAGGCACGGGCATTGGCAGTGCCAACGCCAAATCTGGCACTACTACCTATAACAAAGATGGACGATGCGGAAACATCTCCATCGGTACCGGCGCGAACGTCAAAATCATTACAACCTCAACCGGTTGCACTGCCGCCGGTATCGGTACGGGAAATTTCACTGGTATAACGTCTGACCATGGCGGATGCGGCAACATCACCATCTATTCCGGCGCGACGGTAGATGTGACATCGGGAAGCGGTGCGGCGATTGGCTGTGGATGGCGGTCTGCTCGATGCGGCAATATCACCATTTATTCCAACGCGGAAGTCACGGCGCAATGCCAGTATCCCAAGTCAAGCGCCGACATCGGATGCGGTTCTGCCAATTCCTACTTACAATCTATTACCATCTATTCCTACGATAGCGGCAAAGTTACCGCTTCCTATATTGGTGTGAGATCTAGCGGTCAAGCTCAGGTCGGACCGATTAAAAAGCTGACCGAAGAAAACATCACCAATGGCGGTGAACTCGACACCACCAACCCGACCAAGACCAAAGTGACCAAATACGACGTGACTACACAGGTCGTCACCAAAAAAACCACCACGGTCAGCACCGTGGACAACACCACGACCACGCGGGACACGACCACCACCACCGTGACCGACGTGACCACCAACGTATTCGACGACGCGCCCACCGACGAGGGCGAGCGGCTCGTCATTCACCATGACACCAAGGCGAACACGGCGATGCACGTCCACCTTGAGGATATGCGGACGGCGGCGCTGAAGAGCGAAATCCCGAACGAGGAGGACCTCGAGCAGCTCTCGAAGCTCAAAGAGCCGGAACTCTCCGCCCTGCAAGCCGTTCTCGACGAAGCGAAGGACAAGAGCCTCGCCGATACCAGCGTCAGCTCGCAGAAAAGCGCGAACGTCACCATCCGCGTAGTGGACGGTGCGATCCAGTACGCCCTCGACCAGGCGACCACCATAGGCGCGTACATCGCAAGGCTGAACTTCACCGAGGCGAACCTGGTCACCGCCACCGAAAACACGATCCAAAGCGAAAGCACGATCCGCGACGCCGACATGGCAAAGGAAATGGCGGAGTACACGAAAAACAACGTCCTCCTCCAAGCCTCCCAGTCCATGCTCGCGCAGGCCAACCAAAACACCTCGACCGTGCTGGGATTGCTGCAATAGCCTTCCCCTCTGGGGAAGGGGGACCGCTTTAGCGGTGGATGAGGTGTTATGCCGTAACGTTAAATCAATCGTCACGGGTTCGCCACCTCATTCGTCAGCCTTCGGCTGCCAAGCAACATGCCACTGGCATCTTGCTCCCCTCAAGGGGAAGGCAAAACCTTGACGAAGAAACCGCTAAGCAGTATAATATACACAAAGAAAGGTGCTCACCGGTAAACGGTCAGCCCCGAGCAAAACGTCTGTTGAGAACAGCCGCCTATGCCGGCAAGCCTAGGGCGGCTTTTCTCATGCCTTGATTGCAACAATTAACGCGAGCAGAATAATCATGAACGCGAAAAAATCGTATACGCTCATAAGCAACGCCCCCTTTCAGGGGCTGAGTCTAGACCGCCTACCGTTATGGCAAGCACCTTTCAAAAAGATTATAGCACAAGATTTCGGAAATGCAAACAAAAAAGCTGTTTGTGAAGGGACTTCCTCACGAACAGCTTTTTCTATTTCTTCTTCGCCGTGGGCGCTCCATTATTTTCCAAAACCTTTTATTTCTTCAGTTCCATCCACCCGTCGCCGCAAACAATCAATCCCTCGTCCTCCATGCGGCCGATTTCCCGCGTCAGCGCGCTGCGGTTGCATTCCAGTACCTTCGCGAGCTGCACGCGCCCCGGCACCTGCACTTTACTCGTCCCCTGCGCTTTTTCCTGCTGGATCAGGTGCAGACGCAAGCGCCCCCGCACCGTATGCTGGGAAAGCACCTCGATTTTTTGGACCATGGCAAACATCATGCGGGACAGGATTGTGAAAAGATTCCGCGCCACAGCCCCCTGGACGCCGCCCGTCTCGGAATACGCCTTTTCCATCTCGCGATAAGGCAGCCACAGGATCGAAACCTTTGTCCGCATTTCGAGCATCATGCTGCTGCAGACGTCTGTCCCGACCACCGCCCAGACATTGCCGAATAAAGCGCCTTCCTTCAGTTCATAAGCGAGCACCTCGTTCCCGAATGGATCGGTCAAAAGCACCTGCACCAATCCATGCAGCACGATGCCGATTCTTGGGAAATCCCCATGCGTATAAGGAATACGCGCCCCTTTTGAAAAGGTCTGCACATATCCGCCGACCTGCCGTACAAACAGTGAAGCTTCTTCCTCTTCGATGCCGGAAAAAATCGGCAATCCCTGAAAATCAATTTCCTGCTCGTCCAACACGACATATTCCTCCAAGAGAACCATAATTTTGTATACAAAATATTATATCATAAGAAAAAGCCTATAGTGGTTGCATTGGCAACCACTATAGGCTTTTTCGTTTATTCTTTTATATATCCGCTTACGCGCGCTCGATATATGCGCCGGTGCGCGTGTCGACGCGGAGCTTGTCGCCCTCGTTGACGAACAGCGGTACGCGGACCTCATAGCCCGTCTCGACCTTCGCCATCTTCGTCGCGCCTGTAGCCGTATTCCCCTTGACACTAGGCTCGCACTCGACGACCTCGAGCACGACAGCGTTCGGCAGCGAAATGCCGATCACGCGCCCCTTGAAGCTCTGGACGACAACCTCCATTTCCTCCTTCAGATAGTTCAGCGCATCGCCGAGCTGCTCTTTCGTCAGCTCGGTCTGCTCGAAGCTCTCGGTGTCCATGAACGTGTACTGTCCGTCGGACTCGTAGAGATACTGCATCTTGCGGCTCTCCAAATGGGCGGGCGGCATTTTTTCGTTCGGGTTGAAGGTGCGCTCGATAACGGCGCCCGTCTCCACGTTCTTGATTTTCGTGCGGACGAAAGCCGCGCCCTTGCCAGGCTTGACGTGCTGGAACTCGACGACCTGCCATGCGCCCCCGTCAATCTCGATTGTAAGTCCCGTCCTGAAATCTGTGCTTGAAATCATTGTTTTCTCTCCCTTTTCTTTTTATGAAATTTAATTGATGTTTGCCAGTTCCTAATCATTCTCCTATAGGGGAATGCAAGTTCTGCAAGAATCAATCAAAACTTCTATAGTTACAGAATTTCCATCAACTCTTTGCTGCTTTTCGTCAGCCGCTCGCTGCCCGTTTCCGTGACCAGTACGGTGTCCTCGATGCGAAGGCCGCTTTTTCCCGGAAGGTAAACCCCCGGCTCCACCGTGACGAGCATCCCGGGCAACAGGCTTTCACAATCGCTCTTTGTCGACAGCCGCGGTTCCTCGTGGATCTCGAGGCCGAGACTGTGCCCGAGGCCATGGCCGAAATTCTTACCGTAGCCCGCGGCCGCGATCCGCTGCCGCACCAATCCGTCGACTTCTTTTCCGGGCACGCCGGGCTTCACCAGCGAGACGCCGAATTCCTGCGCGTCCAGCACCGTCCCGTACAGCGCGCGCTGCTCGTCGCTCGCAGGCCCCACGCACACGGTACGCGTCATATCCGAATGATACCCTTCGTACACCGCGCCGTAGTCCATTGTAACAAATTCTCCCGAAACAATCAACTTTTCTGTTGCAATTCCGTGAGGAAGGCTTCCACGCTCTCCCGACGCGACAATCGTCGTAAACGCGGGACGCTCGGAACCGAGACTGCGCATCGTCATTTCAAGCTGCGCCGCCACTTCCCGCTCCGAAATGCCGGGACGGATAAACTTGACAATATCGAGGAACGCCGCGTCGCCGATCTCGCAAGCCTTCCGGATGCAGGCGATTTCCTCCGCTTCCTTGACCTCACGCAGCTTATCGAGATGAACGGGAACGTCGAGGGCCGCTTTTTTTTCGAGCCGCTCGCCGAATTTCACGAACGTGTCGTAAAGCATCGCGTTTCCCTCGAAGGCCAGCTTTTTCCAGCCATGCGCCTTGGCGCACTCCGCTGCCTTATCCAAAAGCCCCTCCTTCTGCTCGATTACCTCAAACAACGGCGCCTGCTCCGCGGCCTGCTCCGTGTAGCGCGAGTCCGTCACGAGCAGCGCGTCATCCGGAGAAACCAGCAGCAGCGAATCGTCGCCGCGAAAGCCGCTGAAATAATGGAGATTGACTTCCTTGTTCACGACCACGGCGTCCGCTTTTTTCTCCCGCAGGAAATCCCGCAGCCGCGAAAGCCGCTCCACGATCATGATTTCGCCTCCGCAAGACGGCGAATCACGACCTCCAGCGCCGCCATATAGCTGTCCGCCCCGAATCCGGCAATCTGCCCCATCACCACCGGCGAAATCACCGAATGATGACGAAATTCTTCCCGCCGATGGATATTGGAAAGATGCACCTCGATGACCGGCACGGCAATCGCCGCTATCGCGTCCCGAATCGCCACGCTGTAATGGGTGAACGCCGCCGCGTTCAGGATGACAAACGCGTATCCCTTTTCCGGCGCCTGCTGCAAAGCATCCACCAAAACGCCCTCATGGTTCGACTGCAAAAAGTCCGCCCCGATTCCAGCCTCTTCGACTCGCGCCGCAATCATTTTGTTGATATCGTCCAACGTCGTCCGCCCATAAATCTCCGGCTCCCTTTTTCCCAAAAGGTTCAGGTTCGGCCCGTGCAGAACCAATATTTTCCCCATCATCGCTGTCCTCCCGTTATACAGATATGGCATTCCCCTCGCAACAGCCTGATTCCCGGCGTTTTCCCGCTTCTCTCAAACGTTTACAAAAACCATACATATTTACAAAATCCGTGCATTATTATATAATATTGGAAGCGGCTTCGCAACCGGGCCGCAAACACCGCAAAACAAGTATCACAGCGGTTAATATCATGCGCCAGAAATGGGGATGTGCTTTTTGCATAACAATGAGCATATTCCCGTTATTTGATTGTGCGAGAGGACCTGAAGAATTATGAGCTCGATTCGTTTTTTGAGCAGCGATACCGACGTCACCATATCACTGAAAAAACTCAATTACTGCATGCTGATTGCCGCCTTCTTTATTTCCGCGGTACTGTTTATCGCGATGCGGCAGACAAAATCGATGTACGACGAAACCCACGAGGTCACGTCGCAGCTTCGCGAATATGAAGAAACCTCCTCCGACCTGCAGGTTGCTTCCGATTACCTGACCGAGGAAATACGGCTTTTCGCCGTCACCGGCAACAAAAAGCACCTCGACAATTATTTCGAGGAAGCCAATGTCACAAAGCGCCGCGACAAAGCACTGGAATTGCTTAAAGCCCGGCACAAGGACTCGGCGGCTTATCTGGAATTGCAGACCGCGATGAACGGCTCCCAGTTCCTGATGATCATGGAATTCCATGCAGCGCGGCTAGCCGTAGACGCTTACAATTACAATATCAAAGATTTCCCGAATGAAATCCAGCTTGTGCAGCTGCCCCAGACCGAAGCGTCACTTCCCCCCCAGCAAAAGGGAGAAATCGCGAAGCAAATGCTTTTCAACGAAGAATACCGGCGGCAAAAGAAGTTCATCTCCGAACACATGATGAACTGCGTAATGGATCTTGAAAAGGAGATCTGGGAAAAACAGGCGGAAGTTTCCGCGAAACTGAAGACCACGTTGTTCCTCGAGCACGCTTTGACGGTGCTGCTGATCGTGGTCCTGCTCGCCATCGTGTTCCTGACCTCCCGGCTGGTAATTTTCCCGCTGCAGGAATATGTGACACTGATTCGCAGGGACAAGGAAATCCCGGAAAAGGGAGCCGAGGAGATCCGCTTCCTCGCGCAAACTTACAACAAAATGCGCGAAGCCAACCTGCTCCACCGTGAGCGGCTCTCCTACGAGGCGTCCCACGACAAACTGACGACGCTTTACAACCGCCGGGGATTCAGCGAACTGATGGAAGACCTCGACCTCAGCAACGCCGCCCTCCTGCTGGTTGACCTCGACAAGTTCAAATCGGTCAACGATCTCTATGGCCATGATATGGGCGACCAGGTGCTGGTCAAAGTCTCCAAGACACTGCTCCAGTTCTTCGGGGACAGCGGCCATGTGTGCCGGCTCGGCGGCGACGAATTCGTGGTCCTGCTGGAAAACGCGTCCCCGGAAATACAGGATCAGTTGAAAAAGCAGATACAGGCCATCAACCAAAAACTCAGAGACTCCGGCGACGGAGTTATTCCAGTCTCGGTCAGCGTGGGCGTCTCATTCTGCAGCGGAAGCAAGGACATCAAAAAAATCCTGAAGTTCGCCGACACCGCCCTTTACGAAGCAAAGGAAAACGGCAGAGGCGATGTGCGCTTCACCAGCGAAAAAGAAGCATAATATCCACGAAAAAAATCCCCAAAAGCCTGTCAACGCTTTTGGGGATTTTCTTTGCCCTGTTTCCCGTTTCTTTATTTCCGCACCTCAAAACCCGTTTCGCCATCGACGTTCTTACAGAACTCGAAGGTCATATGCTCGACCTTGCAAAGACCGTTGCCTTCCCTGAGCCGTTCTTTGAATTCCCCGAAGCGGGCCTCGTCGCCCTGCGCCTCCATGACCACCGAGCCGTCGGGCATATTTTTCACCCAGCCCGTGAAACCAAGCTCCTGCGCTACGCTCTGCACAAAGACGCGAAAGCCTACGCCCTGTACTTTTCCCATGCACCTTCCCGCGTGCCGTACCGTTTTCATTGCCATTCCTCCATTCTTGCATCTCTCCGCAAAATCGCGTACTTTTCTATCGGCTTTTCCATGCGGATACGGACGTGCTGTTGCGGATGCGGCGCCGCTTCAATGGCTTCGCCGTCCTCGTCCGTCATTTCCGAGAGCTTTTGCCGCCACCCCTCGCCCCTCGGCGGGAAAATCTCGATTTCCTCGCCGACCCGCATATGGTTCCTCTGCTCGACGAGCGCGAAGCCTGTTGATTCATCATAATCCAGGGCCAGCCCGACGAACTCCGAGGTCTGCGTATAGGACGAGCTGCTGTAAATCTGCGCATCCGACGGCGGCCCGCCGTGGAAAAAGCCGTTGGTATAGGCGCGGTGTGAAACCTTGTCCAGTTCCTCGGTCCAAACAGGATTGACTGAAAATGTTTCCGGCGCATCGAAATACGCGTCAATGGCCATACGATACGCCTTCGTGACGCTTGCGGCATAGTGGACGCTTTTCATACGCCCCTCGATTTTCAGGCTGTCCACGCCGCTTTCGATGACCTCCGCCAGAAACGGCATCAGACAGAGATCCTTCGAGTTGAAAATATACGTCCCCCGCCCGTCCTCCTCAACGGGAAAATACTGCCCCGGCCTCGTTTCCTCCATCAGAGCGTATTTCCAGCGGCAGGCCTGCGCGCAGTTGCCGCGGTTCGCATCACGCCCCGTGAAGTAGTTGCTCATCAAACATCGCCCGGAATAAGAAATACACATCGCGCCATGAACGAATAATTCCAATTCCACATCGCAGCGTCGGCGAATTTCTCTTATATCCGCTAGCGGCACTTCCCGCGCCAGCACCACGCGTTCCGCGCCGAGCCGTGCCCAGGCGTTGACTGCCGCGTGATTTATGCTGTTCGCCTGCGTACTGATATGCAACGGCAAGTCCGGTACGTTTTCCCGCGCGATTGAGAACACGCCGAGATCGGAAACGAGAATCGCGTCCGCGCCGATTTCCCGCAAAAAGCGAAGGTAATCCGTCAGCCCCGCCAGTTCCTCATTGTGCGGATAGACGTTGACTGTCACATAAATCTTTTTCCCGCGCTCATGGGCGAACCGCACAGCCTCCGCCATTTCCTGCTGCGAGAAATTGCCGCCCTGTGCGCGAAGCCCGTATTTTTCTCCGCCCAGATAGACAGCGTCTGCGCCATAGAGAATCGCCATTTTCAGTTTTTCCATATTCCCGGCTGGAGCCAAAAGCTCCGGCTTTTTTTGTTTCATTCGTCCCTCCACGACACGGCCATACCGTCGCCCTCGGGGAATATTTCTGTCCGAAAGCCCGGCGCGGAACGGACAAGCCGCAAATATTCCCGAAGCTGAAGCACCATCGTCCGATAGGAATGCTTCGGCCACTCCTCGCTGCCATCGCCTTCGACCAGCCCGCGGAACAGCACGTTGTCCGCGACGACGACAGCACGCGGCGCGAGCAACGGCTGGACGCCGAGCCAAAAATCGGGATAGCGCGATTTCGCCGCGTCGATGAACACGAGATCGAAATTACCCGAAATCGTCGGCAAAAGCTTTTCCGCCGCTCCGACAACCACCGACGCCCGCGCCGCCATCCCTGCACGGCAAAGAAAGGAGCGCGCCGCCTCAACAATGACGGCGTCGCGCTCAATCGTCACGATTTCCGCGTCCGGCAATTCTCGAAGAGCCAACAGCGCCGAATAGCCGATCGCCGTCCCCAATTCCAGAATCCGGCGCGGCGCTGCCTCGCGCACCGTTCGCAAGAATACGGGACGCGCCGCCTCGGTCAAGATCGGTACCTCTTTATCTCGCGCGTACGCTTCCATCTCGCGCAGTAAATCGTCTATACGTTCCATCATCGCACTCGATTTACGATTTCCAAATGCTCGTCATAGTTATTCGAGTAATGGTTATGCCCGGCGCGGTCCGCCACGAAATACAGGTAATCGGTATCCGCCGGATTCAGTACCGCCTCTATGGAATCGAGCCCCGGATTCGCAATCGGTCCCGGCGGCAGGCCGTAGTGCTGATAGGTGTTGTACGGCGAGTCGATTTCCGTGTCCGCGTAGGTCACATCTTCCTTCGGCGCATCCAACAGATACTGGATCGTCGTATCCGATTGGAGCGGCATATTGATTTCGAGACGCTTGAAGAAAACCTGCGCAATGATGGGGCGATCTTCCTCATATCGGGCTTCTTTCTCCACCAATGAGGCCAACGTCACCAGCTCGTAAACCGAAAGATTCAACTTCTCGGCTTTCGCGCGCATCTCATCCGTCAGCTTATCGTCGAAATTCCGCACCATCATTTGCAGAATCGCCTCGGACGACGTTCCCGGCTCTACCTCGTAAGTGTCGGGGAACAAAAACCCCTCGGATCGGAACATCGTCTGACGCGACGCTTTCATATACCGGTACGGGGCGAAATTCCTGGCCTTGTCCAAAAATTCCTTCGACTGCACGATTCCGTCGCGTTCCAGTCGCGAAGCAATCTCTCTAACCGTAAAGCCTTCCGGAATCGTGAAGCGGAGCATCGAGACTTCGCCGCCGACCAGCACGTCCAACGCCTCGCGAATCGGCATATTCACATACATATGATAAGTGCCGGCCTTGAATTTCCGTTCTTCTCCGCCCAGCTTCGCAATCAGCCAAAATTTTTGCTTGCTGCCGATGACGCCGCGCTGCTCGAGCATTTCCCCGATACTGCTCGCCGTCATACCCGGCTGGACGGTCACATAAACGCTACGGCGTTCGCCGGTTGTCATGCTGCCGCCGCGATCGCCCAAAAGCACGTAGCACAATATCCCGGAAACAGCCAACAACCCCCCGATAAGGACAAACAGGAATTTCCGCGCAACGGAAATATCCGGCAAATCCATCCATTGCAACTCACCGACGCACTTGTCAAAAAAATCGGCCAGCCATTTCGGCATTCCCATCACCTCCTTATCTTCATTACGCTCCCAGAGACCGTATCGCTTCCGCCGCCTCTTCCTGCGTCATCAAAATTTCCCTCGGCTTGCTGCCAACGTTCGGCCCGACAATGCCGAGTTCCTCCATCGTATCGATCAGCCGTCCCGCCCTCGTATAGCCGATACGGAAGCGACGCTGGATTCCCGACGTAGACGCCTGTCCGGTCGTCAGCACGAGATTGACGGCCTTTTCCAAAAGCTCGTCCTTCGCCGACGACGAGGATTTTCCTTTTCCCTTTTCCTCCTCGCTCTCGGCAGCTTCCTCGGTAAACCGCATGATTTCCTCGTCCGGTTCCGGTTCCTCGCATTGCGAGCGAATGAATTCCAGCAGCCGCTCGATTTCTTCGTCGCTGATGAATGCGCCTTGTACGCGAATCGGCTTCGCCGCGCCAATCGGGTAAAAGAGCATATCTCCTTTGCCGAGCAGCTTTTCCGCGCCGCCGGTGTCGAGAATCGTCCGCGAGTCGATTTGCGATGAAACAGCGAACGAAATTCGGGACGGGATATTCGTCTTGATGGTACCGGTGATGACGTCCACTGACGGACGCTGGGTAGCCAGCACCAGATGAATCCCCGCGGCGCGCGCCTTCTGCGCAAGACGGAAAATCGCTTCCTCCACGTCCTTCGGCGCGACCATCATCAAATCAGCCAGTTCGTCGATGATAATGACGATTGCCGGCATTTTTTCCTCCGGCATGACGTCGTTGTAATCCGCCATCTTACGGACGCCCAGCTCCGCGAATTTCGCGTAGCGTTTTTCCATCTCCTGCACGGCCCAGTTCAGCACCGAGGCCGCCTTTTTCGAGTCCGTGACCACCGGCACCATCAGATGCGGGATTCCGTTGTAATTGGAAAGCTCGACCATTTTCGGGTCGATCATAATAAATTTGACTTCGTCGGGCCGCGCCTTGAACAGAATACTGGTAATCAGCGTATTGACGCAGACCGACTTGCCCGAGCCTGTCGCGCCCGCAATCAAAAGATGCGGCATCGCGCCGAGATCGGCGAAAATCGCCTGACCGCCGATGTCGATGCCAAGCCCGACGGTCAGCGGCGACTTCGCCTTCATGAAGGCCTCATCTTCCAAAACGTCGCGAAGCGTCACACCCTCGAGTTTTTTGTTCGGTACCTCGACGCCGATAGCCGCCTTGCCCGGCACAGGCTCGATACGAACCGAAGCCGCCGCCAACGACAGTGCCAGATCGTCGGCGAGATTCTCGATTTTGCTTACCTTGACGCCCGGCGCAGGTTTCAGTTCGTATCGCGTGACCGCCGGTCCGTGGCAGGCATTGATGATATCCGCCTTGACGCGGAAATCCTCCAGCGTCTGCGCAAGAATTCGAGCGTTTTTGCCGATTTCCATTTCCAGTTTGTCGTCCTGTTCCTGCTGCTGTTTTTCGAGAAGCTCGGAAACCTTCGGAAGCCGATACGCCTTCGGCTCGTCCTCCGACTCCTTCGAAAAATCCTCATGCCCCAAGGCCCGGTTCATGGCACGCGCCAAAGCGTCCTGCGCGTCCTGCCCGTCCAGCTCCGACGCAGGCTCCGTTTTTTCTTCCCGCCTGCCGTACTCGATGGAAAACGTCGGAAGTTGCTCCGCCGTCTCCGGCAAGGCATCAACCGTTTCCAGTGTTTCTATGATTTCCGCAACCGGGAGCGCTTCAGTTTCAGCTTCAACGCTTTCCGGCTCTGCGAAAGGCGTCGTTTCTTCTTCAATTTTCGGCTCGGGCACTGCCTCCTCCGTCACCGGTACGAAACTTGCCGTTTCTCTCAAATCGGGAACCGGAGTGATTTCCACTGTTTTCTCCTGCGGCGGATTTTCCGACAAAATCTGCGATTCTTCGACAGGCTGCGGCGCTTCAGGCTTCATCGCCGTGCGGGTCCTAGCTTCCGAGCGCCGCCGCAGTCTCGCCATGAACCCGTCCTTCGCCGGAGTTCCCTGCTTAGGACGCACAATCACCATCGAGTTTTCCGGCTCTTCCGCGGCCTGTGCCGGCGGCTGTGAAGCAATCGCCGCAGATTCTCCCGCAAAATGGTCGTCCTGCATTTGGTCGTAGACATTTTTTCGCTCGCCCACGGATGCAATAGGAACAGGCGTCTCATCCCCCTGTTTTTCGGTTCGCTTTGCCTGTTCCATTTCCGCTGCCTTGCGGGCTTCTTCCTCTTCTTTTTCTATGCGGCGGCGCTCCCTGCGCTCCTCGATATGTCCCCGCGCCGTCTCGAAGACCGATTTCGCCGCCGACGCGCCCGCTTTCGCCTTATCCCGCGTCCGCAGGATGCCGGAAGAAAGCGACCATTTCGTCGTCCAGAGGAACGTCCCCAAAAGCCCGGCAAGAGTTATGACAAGGCCGCCGCTGACACCCGCAATTTTTCGGAGCAGCAGCAACAGCCCGCCGCCCAAAAGCCCGCCGCCCTTCGGCAGGCTTTCCGGCAGAATCTCGGCTCCCGGCTGCACGGCAAAATGATGATAAAGCGCCAACGCGAAAGCAAGAAAGCCGAACACACCCAAAAAGCCCGACGATAAATCCGTCCGGTGCTTGACGATCTGCGTACCGCCGATCCAAAGCAGGACGGCAATAAAGATCCAGCTTCCTACGCCGAAGAAATAGCGGAAAAACCGGGCCAGCCACAGGCCGACGAAACCGGCGTTGAAGCCCAAAAGGCCGCAAACTGAAAGGACCGCCACCGCTACAAGGACAATGCCGATCAATTCATGCCTGCGCCGTATGGTCGCTTCGTCCACCTTCGAGCGAAGCGATTTTTTACCGCTCTTCTTTTTCTTCAACAATACTCACCTATAACCAAAAATTTTATTTCGCGGAAATCCGTTCCGCGCAGCGGTTCGCCTCAAACAGCACACGCTCCTCGTCCAGCGTCAGCAATTTCTTTTTCTCCATCAGCAGCTTGCCCGCCACCATCACCGTATCGACGTCAGCGCTGCTTGCCGCGTAGACCAGCAGCGAAACGAGATCGAACTTCGGTGCCCAGGCCGCGCCGCTCATATCGAACAACACGATATCCGCAAGGCAGCCTTCTTCGATTTTTCCGAGATTTTTGAGTCCCACAGCCTTCGCTCCGTATTCGGTTCCCATCTTGACCGCTTCCAGCGCAGGCACCGCCAACGGGTCGAGGGTATCGACCTTGTGGAGCAGTGCCGCGAGACGAATCTCTTCCAGCATATCGAGGTTGTTGTTGCTGGACGTACCGTCGGTACCCAGCCCGACGCAAACGCCCGCTTTCAGGAGCTTCGGCACAGGCGCGATACCGCTGGCCAGCTTCATATTGCTGCCAGGATTATGCGCGGCACGGGTGTTGTACTTTTTCATCAGCGCGATGTCGTCGTCCGACAGATGCACGCAATGAGCGCCGAGCACGCCGCAGTCCAGAATGCCCGTTTCCTCCATCAAGGCGATCGGCGTTTTTCCGTAATCTTTCAGGCAGTTCTCCACTTCGCCCTTCGTCTCGGCGAGATGGATATGCACCTCGGCCTTGCGCTCCTTCGCAATTTCCGCGACGCGCCGCAGGAAATCCGGCGGGCAGGTATAAGGAGCGTGAGGGCCGAACATCACCGTGACGCGTCCGTCGCCCGCGCCGTGATAGTCGTCGAACAGCTTCTTGTTTTCCTCCAGGGCAGCCTCGCCGTTCGGCGCAGAGCCGATGATGCCCCGCGAAAGAACGCCGCGAAGCCCGGAGTCGATCGTGACCTCGGCCACCTTTTCCATATCGCCGTACATATCGGCAAAGGTCGTCGTTCCGGTGCGGATCATTTCCACCGCCGCCAGCATCGCGCCCCAATAGATGTCGTCCTTCTTCATCTTCGCCTCGATGGGCCAGATCTTGTTCTGCAGCCAGTCCATCAGGTTCATGTCGTCGGCGTAGCTGCGGAGCAGCGTCATCGACGCATGGGTGTGGGCGTTGACGAAGCCCGGCACGGCGAATTTTCCTTTGCCGTCGATTACCGTATCGGCAGCAAAGTCCCCCGCATCGCCGACCTTGGCGATTTTATCGCCGTCAACGGCGATGCACGTTTCCTTTACGCTGCCGTCCGGCAAAAGCACGGACGCGCCCTTAATAAGTGTCTTCATGTTGTCGCCCTCCTATTTACACCAGTCCGATATATTCCTTCTGCTCCGGTGTCAGTTCGTCAATCTCGATGCCCATGGACGCCAACTTCATGCGCGCAATCTTGTCGTTGATCTCGTTCGGCATCAGATAAACCTTATTCTCCATTTCCTTATGATGATTCAGCAAGTGGAGTGCCGAGAAGAACTGCACGGCGAAAGAGAGGTCCATGACCTCCGCCGGATGACCGTCGCCTGCCGCAAGATTGACGAGGCGTCCTTCCGCCAGCAGATAAATCTTGCGCCCGTCCTTCTGCACATATTCCTCGATGTTCGGCTTGACCGTCCGATGCGAAACGGAAGCGGCCTCCAGCTCGGGAATATTGATTTCCACATCGAAATGACCGGCGTTCGCCAAGAGCGCGCCGTTCTTCATCACTTCGTAATGACGGCCGCGCACCACGTCCTTGTCGCCGGTCAGCGTCAGGAACACATCGCCGATTTTCGCGGCCTCATCCATCGGCATGACACGGAACCCGTCGAAAACCGCCTCGATGGCCTTGATCGGGTCAACCTCAGTGATGATGACATTGGCGCCCATGCCCTTCGCGCGCATCGCACCGCCCTTGCCGCACCATCCATAGCCCGCGATGACCACGTTTTTGCCCGCGACAATCAGATTCGTCGCCCGCATGATGCCTTCCCACGTGGACTGACCTGTGCCGTAGCGGTTGTCGAAAAGATACTTGCAGTAAGCGTCATTGGCCGCAATCATCGGGAAATCCAGCTTGCCCTTCGCCTCCAAAAAGTGCAGACGCAAAACACCCGTTGTCGTCTCTTCCGAGCCGCCAAGCAGCCCGTCGAGCAGCTCGCGGTGCTTCGTGTGAAGCATCGCCACCAGGTCGCCGCCGTCATCAACGATGATGTTCGGCTTTGTCTCCGTCAGTGCCTTTTCCAAAAAGCCGTCGTATTCCTCCGCCGTGCAGGCATGCGTCGCAAAAACATTCACGCCGTCCTCGACCAGCGCCGCCGCCACGTCGTCCTGCGTCGAAAGCGGGTTGCTGCCTGTCACGGTGACCTCCGCTCCGGCGTTCTTCAGCACCTCGGCCAGATAAGCGGTCTTTGCCTCCAGATGAATCGTCAGCACCATGCGGCAGCCCTTGAAGGGCTTCGTCTTTGAATATTCTTCCTCGATCTTGTTCAGCACCGGCATGAAATTCTTGACCCAGGCGATCTTGTCATGCCCCGAGGGCGCCAGCTTCATATCACGAACAATAGACTTCATCTTGTTTTTCCTCCCTTTCGGAACCGTTCTTCTATTCCCATCTATTCATATTTATTCATTATATAAAAAAACGTGCGACTCGGCAAGCCAAAATCACGCGTTGGCGTTTTCCGCCGCCAAGTTATCCACAGGCCGTAAATTCAATTGACGCGTCCCCCCAGAGGTATAATGTGTTTATGCCGTGCACTAAGAGCTAACCAGACGTTCACGGAAAATACTATATGGAGGGTATGATATGCAGAAAAATTGGTTACGGGTGTTTTTGCTGTGCGTAGCGTGCGCGGTCTGCCTGCACGGGAATTGCTCGGCAGAAAGGTGGGTTCAATATTTCATCTCATTCGGAGATAAGATATTCATGGATATTGATTCCATCAAAGCGTGGGAATATAAAGGACGCAAATATTTAGGGGCCTATGTTAAAGGCAATTTGGTGGCGTCAATAAGCAAAGAATTATACGTTTTGGTTGATTTAGAAAATGAAAGAAAACTTGAATTGAACAAATCTTGCATATTGAATGGTCAAATAGACGATCGTTATTTTGATATACTTATAAATACACCCAAAAATAAAAAAATCGTTAGTCCCCAAGAGTATGTTGTTCTTAGTCATGGTAACCTTCCGGTTGAAAAGGCGTTTATGCAATGTGCCGAGCAAAACCGCCCAGATGTTATACAAGAAATCCGGCAACATAACCAACAATACGCCGCACAGCACCCACAGTCCAATGTACCGACAGGTACGGTAGCGGACGGCGCAAAAGATGTAACGCCGAATGGTATCGGGGAAAATCTTCCTCCAAACACTCTTGAAGAGCAACCACTTCTTGAAATAGGCGAAGAGGTGAAAATTCCAATTCGTATACACCCAGAATGGACATACTCCGCTTGGAAAAATCCGTTTGATGACGTGGCTTATGAATATGGTGTCGGCAGATACTACATCAATGAAGACGGGAGGAGAAGAGCCTGTCCTGATTTATATTTATTTGATTATGATCCCGAAACGAAGTTTTTTACTTTCTCTGGGCCAGCGCTTCGAGATCTTGTCGGTGGTAAATATATGTATCGGGTACGCGTAATAAACCATAACACAGTCGAAATTGAATGGCTGAACGGCGATGAAGAGCCTACCATAAGCACTAATTGTCCCTATCCACATGAAATATACACGTATCGTGAACTTACACCGGCTGAAAAGAACCTGATAATAAGGGAGTATGGTGAAGGTTCTGCGACGTCCCCCACTTTTGTATCTGAACACGGGGTACAGTATACGAGATACTATTACAAAGACGGGAGTGCCGCGACAGTTGCGGAAGGATTTATTTTGGACTGGGGGGTGACTGACATCATAGCTATAGAAACGGCAATCACCTTATCTGAATTGGGCTATATGCCGGGCTATCCAGAAAGTGGCTCACCCGCTTACGGCTTTCACAATTCAAATATAGATATTACTTCATGGCCATCAAATGATGATCGAGCTGTATCCTTTGAAGTACTAAAATACTGAAAACATAGCGAGTCCTTTCACTCCCTGACACATCTTTATAAAAACGCCGTCTTTCCTCTCGGAAGGGCGGCGCTTTGCCTTCAATACAACGAAAACTCTATATGCTTGTCCAGCGAGGCGGCAGCACGAATCAAGAAATCCAGCGAAGGATTATATGTCCCGCTTTCCAATCGGCTGATATTCGACTTGGTCGTCCCCATGCGGGCGGCCATTTCCGCCTGCGTCATATTCTTCTCTTTTCTGGCATTGATCAGCCTTGCAATCAGTGCATACCGTGGTTTCAATCGCTCGTATTCTTCCCGATACTCTTTATCCTCAGCCAGCATCTCCCTGACCTTCGCCGAGCTAACGCTTGCCTTGCCCATCGGTGTTCCTCCTTTCAAAATCAAGCTTGTATCGCATCGCCCTATCCAATTCACCTGAAGGCGCCCTGCCCGTCTTTTTCCGAAATCCATGCAGCAGAACAAAAGTATTTCCCTTGAACATAAAATAGAAAACGCGCGTAATGTCAGATGCGAATTTGACGCGCAACTCCCACAATCCTTTGTACTTCTCCCCTTTTATGGGAGCAACATAGGGCTCCTTCAAGTTCGTACCGCACGCCTCCAAAAGATCGATGGTACTTTGAGTTTTCGCTCGGAGTTTTGGCTCAAGTGACCGGAGAAACTCAAAAACCGGAATTTCCCCATTCTCTTTTTGATAATAATCCACATACCAAGCCATACCTTCACTCCCTTGGTTTTATATTATCATATATGATAACTTTTGACAACAAAAACCGCCTCCTCTCCATTCTGAAAAAGGCGACGTTTTTTATGCTGTTTTCGCTCACATTCCTGCAAGCCGCCCAGAAAAACGCGGGGATATTCCCCGCGCCCGAAGCGCGGGAACGTCCGTCATATCCACGATCAGCGGCGTCACCGCAACAAGTCCAGCCTCCGTACGGCGGATGTCCGTATCCTCGTCGTTGTCCCAATCGTAAATCTCTCCGCCGATATGGTAAAAGAGCTTCCCGTCCCGTTCAATCCGATCAAATGCATTCAGATAATCGCGGTGGCCGAGGGACGCCCAGACAAATTCCGCCTTGCCGTCCCGAAGCGTCTTTGGGAAATTCACGTTCAGGAAAAAATCCTTCCCTGCCTGCTCGATAATCCAGGGCAATTTATCCGCGAATAACGCCGACGTCTCGTCAAAGGAAAGCGAAGAATGAACGTCCAGCGAAAGGGCAATCGCCGGAATTCCGTGCATATAGCCTTCCAGAGCGCCTCCCACTGTGCCGGAATAGAGGACGTCCGTGCCGAGATTCGCGCCCTTGTTGACGCCGGAAATCACCAGTTCCGGCCAAACTTCTCTTTTTGCTATCGCTTCCAAATAGATTTTCACGCAGTCCGTCGGCGTGCCGTCGATGCTCCACGCCTCGGCAGCCACATTTCCGAGACCGCCATAAGCGCGCACCTCGATATCGCGATGTACGGTCAATGCGTGAGCCATGCCGCTCTGCTCTGTCGCGGGCGCCGCCACCGCAATCTTATTCCCACGCGCCGCCAACGCTTCAACGAGAGCGTGAAGTCCCGGCGCGCCGACGCCGTCGTCGTTCGTCAAAAGAATCTTCATATTGTATCCTTTCAATCCGATATAATCATCCGCATGCACTTCCGAACAGCGGCCTCAGGAACGTCCGAAACGGCCTTGACACGTCCGATGCCTTCCATCAGGATCCATTTCACTTTCCCGTCCACGGCTTTCTTGTCGTGGAAAATCGCCGCATACATGCCGTCCTCGGTGCAGCCCTCAGCCTGCGCCGGCAGCGAGAACTTTTCAAGAAGTCCGCGAACCCGTGTCACTTCCGCGTCCCCGACCATGCCCAGTTCGCGGCTCAGATACGCCGCGCCCATCATCCCGACAGCCACGGCCTCGCCATGATTGTAACGCACATATCGCGTTTCCTTCTCGATGGCGTGCCCCATGGTGTGGCCGAAATTCAGGATTGCGCGAAGTCCCGCCTCCCGCTCGTCCTGTGAAACGACCTCCGCTTTGATCTCGCAGGAGCGAACCACCAGATGCTCCATCGCCGAAAGCTGCATGGCCAGCACCTCCTCGGCGTGCTCCTCCAAATATGAGAACAGCGCTTCGTCATAAATCACACCGTATTTGACAATCTCCCCCAGCCCCGTGGAAAGCTCGCGGCGCGGCAGCGTCGAAAGGCATGCCAGGTCGATGAAAACGCGCTTCGGCTGGTAAAACGCGCCAATCATATTCTTTCCGAGGCGGTGATTGACCGCCACCTTGCCGCCGACGCTGGAATCCACCTGCGCCAAAAGACTCGTCGGAATCTGCACGAACGGAATGCCCCGCATATACGTCGCCGCGATAAACCCCGCAAGGTCGCCGACTACGCCACCGCCCAGCGCGACAATCACCGACTTCCGGTCCAGCCCAACCTCGATTGCTTTCGTGTAGACGCGCTCCGCCTCCGTCAGTGACTTCGAGCTTTCCCCCGCGGGAACCAAGAGAATCGACGGCTGCTTTCCCGCATGCTTGAGAAGCTCCGCGATTTTTTCCGTATAGAGCTTACCCACATTCGTATCAGAAAGAATCAGCGCCCGCGAGGAAAATCCTCCGCTCTCAAAAAAGGAAGCGATTTCCGCTTCCAATCCTTCCCCAATCAAAATATCATAGCCGTTCGTCGGCAATTCCACTCGCACCTCACGCACGAACCATCCCTCCTACCCGCAAGAACCCCATGATTTCTTCCGTCACCTGCATCGGCGACAGGGAACTCGTATCGACGGAATAATCGGCACGCGCGTACATCGCCTGACGGCTTGCCAACAGTTCCTCGATCCCCTTGCGCCGATCCGCCTGCCCGTCCAGGACCGGACGTTCCCCGCGCCGCGACGTTCGAGCCAAAATCGTATCGACATCGGCGGTAAGGCAGACGATGACGCCGCGATTCTTCAATGCGGCGAAATTCTCCTCGTCCTTGATGGTGCCGCCGCCCGTGGCGATGACCGCTCCCTTCCGCCCAACGACCTCCCGCACCGCCTCGCGTTCCTTCTCGCGGAAATACGTCTCGCCCTTCGCCGCAAAAATTTCGGGAATGCTCATTTTTTCCTTCGTTTCTATATACTTGTCCAAATCGATGAACGCACTTCCCAGCCGAGTTGCCAGCGCCTTGCCGCAGCTGGACTTTCCCGTCCCCATAAATCCGATTAAAACGATGTTTTTCGTCATACCGCTTATCTCTGTCCCTTTCCGCCGTCAATAAAACGTGCATGCTCCACGCGACTTCCACTGATTTTTTATTCTATACCACTTGCCCCATTCGGGCAATGTTTTTTTGGATAGCCCCCTGCTGTTTCCCCTTGACAGGAATATTTTTTGCCACTATTCTATGATTCATGGAAGAAATAAACAGATCATCCAATCGATAAGGGGGAATCATAATGTCGAACATAGAAAAAGTGAACCAGTTCCTGGATCAGGCCAAAGTATTCTGTTTCCTGACAACAGACGGTGACCAGCCCAAAGGACGCCCGTTCGGCTTCCACATGCTCGCGGACGGCAAGATTTACTTCGGGTGCGGAACGCACAAGGACGTGTTCAAGCAATTGACAAAGAACCCCAAGGTTGAAGTGGTGGCCACGATCGGCAGCGAATTCATGCGTTACGATGGAGTCGCGACAGTGGTGAAGGACGACGCCCTCCTTGCCAAGACCCGTGAGGTCATTCCGCAGGTCATGGCCATGTATGACAAGAACAACTGGGAAATGGGCCTCTTCTATTTGGAGAAAGGCCACGCCGAAATCCGCGGGCTGATCGAACTGAAAGAAGAATTTGACGTCTGACAGAAAAACGGGGAAGCTGCAAAACCGCGGCTTCCCCGTTTCCTGAATAAATTAAAAAAAATGCTTGACAGAGATAGGAATTTGGTTATAATAGTGTCAAATCATATAAAAATCCTATGGAAACTATGAACGACTGATCGCAAAAAAGTGAAGGTCGGGAACCGGAAGAAAGACGCGCATGTGCTGTATGACGTCACACGCTGCTTTTCTTCCCTTCCCGGCCTTTTTGCTTTATTAAGCAATGACAAGTTCGTGTTTCCTGGATGAAGGAGTGAGCGCATGAAAAAACAGGCATGTCGGCCCAGCCTTCGGCAGTTTGCAGCGAACCGAATGTGCAGACATCAAACAAAATCGGAACAATAGAAAAAACGAAAGTCTAATGGTACAAAGTCAAGAGGTAATTTTTAAAGAATCAGCTCCTTTGGGGCAGGATTTTGGGAGACAAAGCAACACCCACCTAATCCCTGCA
>CACYXR010000016.1 GCA_902778455.1 uncultured Selenomonadaceae bacterium
ATTCGACGCATACGCTTTCGCATTTTGTCCTTGCACCTATTATATCGTATTTTCTAAAAAAAACTTAATACCTTTTTGAAATTTTTTTAAAAAATTTTTCAGAGCGTATGTTTTTCGCAAATCACGAAGCCGGAACACACAGCAAATAGCACAGGCAATCACGGCAAGATGTTTTGCCGTTTCCGGAACGATTATGATATACTTATAGAAAAGAATGTGCAGCAAGGAGTATTATATTAATGAAGATTTCCGTTTGCTATATCGTCAAAAATGAGGAAAAGAATTTGCCGCTGTCACTGGAAACATTGCAGCCTTTCGCCGACGAACTGATTGTCGCCGACACCGGTTCGACGGATCATACGCGTCAAATAGCCGCTGCCGCCGGAGCGCTCGTCCTTGATTTCACCTGGCGGGACGATTTTGCAGCGGCACGGAATTTCGCGCTCGACCACGCAACCGGGGACTGGATTGTTTTCCCCGACGCGGACGAAGGCTTTTTATATCCCGAGCGCGTCCGGAGAAAAATCACGGAAATTGACGCCCATATCCCGCCCGCGGACGCGGCGATGGTCACACTTGTCAATCTGGATCCGGAAGCAGGGCAATCCAAAGGCAATGTTCGCGTCGTGCGTCTTTTCCGACATATCCCGGAAATACGCTACCAAGGACGCATCCATGAAAATATCACACATTCCGGCGGCACATTGCGGCTCTATCAGGACGACGGCGCGCTTTCCATGTACCACACCGGCTATGCGGATTCCGTCGGCACGCAGAAAGCCGAGCGAAATCTGCGAATCCTGCAGCAGGAAATCGCCAAACACGGCGAGCAGCCGGGGCAATACATGTATCTAGCAGACTGCTATCTCGGCATCAAGGACTACAAACGCGCCATGAAGAATGCAATCCTCGCGCTGGACTCCCCGATACAGCCGGTAGCCTCCCGTGTCGGCATCTTCCATGTCGCCATCGAATCCATGCGCCAGCTGGGCTGGCCGCTGGACGAGCAGCTCGCGCTGGCCAATATGGCTATGGCCGAGTACCCGGACCAACCGGAATTTTACGGCGAACGCGGAATGATTCTCTGCGCGATGGACCGGCTGAAGGAGGCACGAGCCTCGCTTCAAAAAGCAGCCGCACTTTATGAAACCCCGGAAGCTCCGCTCACGGCGGAAACCTATTTCAACGCCTCTTCCGCCGCAACGGTTTACGCGAGACTAGGCGAACTGGAAGCCATTCGGGAAAACCGCGACGCCGCCGAAGCGTATTTCCAAAAAGCTTTGGCCGAGGACGGCACAAATGAAGCCCTCAAAGAAAAATACGAACGATTCCTTCGGGAAAGCCGTTCATAAAACATTATATTGCAGCGGCGCTGCATTATGCGGCGCCGTTTTTGTATACAAAATTCTATGAAATTTCCCTATGCGCGGGGCGAACCATCTGCTATAATAGTATTTATATATTGACCCGCATTTTGCGGGCAATAATATGAAGATGGGGGGAATTTTGATGGCAACGGGAAATGCGCCGGAGTTCGTCATTACCGACGAATTGGCGCAAAAGATCGACCGGGTGCTGGACGAGCACGACCACGACGAGACGCAGATTGTCGGCGTACTGCTCGACGTGCAGGACCTGATCGAGCAAAAGTATGTGCCTCGGCCGGTCGCCTTTTACATCGCGCAAAAGCTGCCGATCAAGGTATCAGTGATTTACGACTGCCTGACGTTTTACAACGCGCTGTCGGAAACGCCGCGCGCGAAATATCCGGTGCAGGTCTGCCGCTCAGTAACCTGCAAAGTGAACGACAGCGATACGCTGTTCGAGACGGTCAAAAATATTCTCGGCGTCCAGCCGGGTGAGGTCACCTACGATGGGCGCTTCATGATTGAAGAAGTTTCCTGCTTCGGCGCCTGCGACGTCGCGCCCGCGATCCGCATCAACGGCAAGGTGTACGGTCATCTCGACACCCCGGACAAGGTCCGCGAAGTGCTCGCGGAGTTTATGTGAGGAGGCGGATGTTATGGGCAATGAAGCACAATTCATCACTAAAAATTTCGGCAAGTACAACCCGATGTCCATCGACTCCTATCTCGCCATTAACGGCTACGCGGGCCTGAAGCGCGCGTTGGCAATGGACGGCGAGGACATCGCATCCCTGATCGCCGAGGCGAAAGTCAAAGGGCGCGGCGGCGCAGCCTACGACATGGGACGCAAATGGTCCCAGTCCCGGGCAGTCAAAGCCCCGCACAAGGTCGTCATCTGCAACGCCGACGAGGGCGAAACCTGTACCTTCAAGGATCGGGAACTGATCAAGAATGACCCGTTCAATTTAATTGAAGCGATCACGATTTGCGGCTACACGGTCAACGCGCAAGACGGCTACATTTACCTGCGGGAGGAATACCGCCATTTGCGCCCGTTGCTCTTGAACGCGATCAAGCAGGCCGAGGAGCATAACCTGCTCGGCGACAATATCCAGAACACGGGCTTCAATTTCCATATCCATCTGTACTCCGGCGCGGGTGCTTATGTCTGCGGCGAAGGCACGGCGCTGATCCGCTCCATCGAGGGCAAAGCGGGGCGTCCGCGCAAGAAGCCGCCCTTCATGAAGGTCAGCGGCCTTTTCGCGCTCCCCACCTGCGTCAACAACGTGGAGAGCTTTTCCATCGTGCCGCATCTCTTGATGGATGACGAGCGCGAGTATATCAGCTACGGCTCCGGCGAATCCCTCGGCACGAAGCTCGTCAGCCTCGGCGGCAATGTGCGCCGCCCCGGCGTCTACGAGATCCCCTTCGGCACGACGGTGCGCGACATCATCTACGATCTCGGGCAGGGCATTCCCGGCGGTCAGTCGCTCAGGCTGATCCAGTTCGGCGGCGCGTCGGGCAAGATTTCCGACGGTCGCATCCTCGACACGCCGTACACGTACGATGATCTGAAGGCGGCAGGCGTGACGGTAGGCTCCGGATCGATTCTCGTCGTCGACAACCGCACCAGCGTCCTCGATTTCCTTCGCATGACCCAGGACTTCTTCTCCGAGGAATCCTGCGGCCAGTGCACGCCCTGCCGCGAAGGCAACCTCCATATCAAACTGATTCTCGAGAAAATGGCACGGGGCGAGGCAACTCAGGCGGATATCCGCGACATGAAGAAAATCGCGACAATCATGTCCATTTCTTCCCTCTGCGGCCTCGGCGAGTCGGCGCAAAACGCGCTGCTCTCAGCGATGAAGATCTTCCCGAAAATTTTTGAGATTGGAGGTGCGGCATAATGGCGGATACGAATGAAACGAAAAAGCCCGAAATGGTCCATATCAAAATCAACAACATCCCGGTGGAGGTCCCGGCGGGAACGATGGTACTCGCCGCCGCCAAGAAGATTGGCATTGACATCCCGCATCTTTGCTACCATCCCGACCAGGCGGTCAAAGCGAAATGCCGCATCTGCTCGGTAGAGGTCAAAGGCAGCCGCAAGCTGTCCGCGTCCTGCACGACAGTCGTATGGGAGGGCATGGAAGTCTTCACGGACACCCAGCTCGTTCGCGACACGCAAGTGGGCATTCTCCAGCTCATCATGGCAGATCACGACAAGGACTGCCTGACCTGCGCCCGCAACCACCGCTGTGAGCTGCAGGAGCTTTGTGCACGTTTCAACGTCCAGATCCCGCACGTGCCGGATGTGACGAAAAAGCGCACGACGGAAAACACGAACCCGGCCATCGTCCGCAACCCGTCGAAATGCATCAAGTGCGGCCGCTGCTTCCGCGTCTGCAAGGATGTGCAGGGCGTCGAAGCGCTGACCTTCGCGGGACGCAGCGACAACCTGATCGTCACGACGCCGTACAACCTCCCGTTGGAGAAAACAGACTGCACGCTCTGCGGTCAGTGCAGCCTCGTCTGCCCGACGGCGGCCATCGTGGAAAAGGACGATACGCAGATCGTGCTGGATGCGCTGCAGAATCCAGAGAAGCATGTCATCGTGCAGGTTGCCCCGGCGGTGCGCGTGGCGCTCGGCGACGCTTTCGGCTACGAGGGCGGCGCGATCGTCACCGGACAGATGGTCACGGCTTTGAAAATGCTGGGCTTTGACAAGGTCTTCGACACGAATTTCAGCGCGGACCTCACGATCATGGAAGAAGGTTCGGAGCTGCTCCATCGAATCCAAAACGGCGGCAAGATGCCGATGCTTACTTCCTGCAGCCCCGGCTGGATCAATTTCATCGAAAAACATTACCCGAATCTGCTGCCGCACCTCTCGACGGCGAAATCCCCGATGTCGATGTTCGGTGCGATTGCAAAGACCTACTACGCAAAACACGCTGGCGTACCGGTCAAGAACATCTTCACCGTGGCCATCATGCCCTGTACCGCGAAAAAATACGAAGCTTCGCGCCCGGAAATGGGCCGCGACGGCATGCGCGACGTGGACGCGGTACTGACGACCCGCGAGTTCATCAAACTGATCCATTACGTCGGCCTTTCCTTCAAGGATTTGCCGAACAGCGAATTCGACAGCCCGCTGGGCGTCGGCTCCGGCGCCGGTGCCATCTTCGGCGCCACCGGCGGCGTCATGGAAGCGGCGCTCCGCACCGTTTACGAGAAGGTCACGGGCAAGGAAGCGAAACCTCTGGAGTTCAACGACGTGCGCGGCTTCGAGGGCGTCAAGGAGGCGACTTACGACCTCGGCGTCCGCAAGGTCAAAGTCGCGGTCTGCCATACCCTGCGCAACGCGCGCAAGATGATGGACCGTCTCGAAAAGGGCGAATGCGATTACGACTTCATCGAAATCATGGCCTGCCCCGGCGGCTGTATCGGCGGCGGTGGACAGCCCTACAACACGACGAACGAAATCCGCAAAAAACGTATCGCCGCGCTTTACGAAATTGACAAGAGCCTGCCCTACCGGAAATCCCATGAGAATCCGGACATCATCACGCTCTACAAGGATTTCCTCGGCGAGCCCCTGTCCGACACTTCCCACCACCTATTGCACACAACGTATCATCAAGTGCATAAGCTTTACGAATTCAAATAAGTACATAGCAAGAAGCCCTCGGCATTTTGCCGAGGGCTTCTTGCTATGTATGCAAACACAATCGCTTCGAATTGCACTTTTATAAAACTTGATATACAAAAATATGATAAAGGCTGCTAGGTTCGTCGTAGTCACAAATCATCTCCAGATGAAGCTCTTTTGCATTGGTTAGAATATATCTAGACAGAATATATATCCCCCCTTGTTGTTTGAAAGCCTTTGTATTTATATGCAGTTCTTTTTGTTCAACCGATTTGCTTTTGTCAACGGTTGGATTTTTCGTACTGTCAGCATAAACATACATACGCCCTCCCCAAGTGTCATAATAATTCCTGATGGGCGCATATATCTCCAACGTCGGGGCAATAATTTCGCGAAATTGCCTATGATAAGACATTGGATGCAACGGAAGATACCCATCCATTGTATTAAAATCATTGGTCATTGCCACGGATGGATGAATTCCCACACAAATAACCTTTTCATTTTGATACCGTATTTTATCTTTTAGATGGTTCCAAAAATCTTTATCAATAAATTGACAATATGTCACATAATCATGTACATTAGACATTCGTTCTGCATAATAAAAGTGCAAAAAATTATATCTTGACTGTCCTCCTGTAAATAACGCCACCAATAAATGAATTAAAACGATACCTGTTATGAAGATTCTCTTTTTATAATGACTCAAAAGAATCGAAAGAATCCCGACAAACAATATATACCAAAAAACATTGTTAAGATAGATCAGACGGCCAAAATTAAATCCGGCAAGGATAGGCATAACATGAGAAAAAACCATCCTGATTATCCCTGCATCATCCAATGCGTAAACCATCGCAATCGCACAAATACCAACGAACAGCTTGAACAGCCGTTTCCCCAACAATATATCTTCCAAAGCCAACTGTTTTCGACGATAGAGATAATAACACCACATCCCCCCCAGTCCGCATATCGGAGCTATAACCTGAAAAACCGGTTTTGCATGATATTGTCCATGAATCAGGGCTAACCTGAATTCCCTGACAACATGGTAAACCAATTCCCCACAAGACACATAGTCTTTGGAATGCATCAGCAACCGATTTGTTTCCACGCCTGAAAAAACCATTAAAAATAAATTCATGTTAGTTACGCAGAAGCCGATACTCATCAACATCAACGAAATAAGAATGAGTCGGTTAATTTTCTTATATTGTAATAGATAGACAAGGATTGTAAAAAACCAAGCTACGCAGACGAATAACCCTAAACAAGGAAAGCTAGCGAACACTGGAACGAGCAAAAATAGCAAAATACGCCAAGTTTCTTTTTCGGCTGGGTGGTACCAATATTGATATAATTTGGCCACTATCCAGGGTAAGATAGCGAATCCAAGAGACCATGATGGAAATACAAGCGAGACAGCATAAGCGACCGCGACAAGAATAATTGTCGCTTGCGTTAAATGTTTAATATTAGAAAAAATCGTTTGTAGCAAATATCTCATTGCAAAAAAACCGATTCCCACG
This sequence comes from uncultured Selenomonadaceae bacterium, assembly GCA_902778455.1. Classification (GTDB taxonomy): domain Bacteria; phylum Bacillota; class Negativicutes; order Selenomonadales; family Selenomonadaceae; genus RUG12372. Next base: position 6,555 of record CACYXR010000016.1, read on the forward strand.
GAAAGTGCACGATTCAAAAATTCAGCAAACACAAAATCACAATAATAGTTCAGCAACCGATATAAATTAAACTCTGGAAAAAAATAATATGCAGGCATATCCCCCATAATACCCACTGTGGCATCAAAACTTGGAAAAAGCGGGAGTTTCCGAAGCGTTTGCATCCATCCAGGATAAGAATCCAAGTAATCGTGCACTCGAAAAATGTACTCATTTCCGAATATAATAAAGGGGAGTAACACACTCCCCATAGAGAACGCCGCAATCATAATAGAAATTCGCTTAGCTTGCTCTTCACTTCTGAACACAGTTACTATCTCACCTTCACTATTTGAACAACTCACCCTAAAATTCCATAAACACAAAGACCGCCCGCAATCAACATTAACGCAAGTATTTTTCTCATTGTCAACCGTTCACCGAAAAAAATACGTCCAAACAACGCCACATAAAAATATCCCGTTGCATCCAAAATCATCCCCGTAGATAAAGGAAGGATACGATAAGCCCAAATTGTCATTAACGTGGAACAAAAAAACAATCCATACGCCCCAATAACACGCGGATTCAGATATGCTTGCCACCAATACGCGTAATGACGAATCGCCGCATACTTCAAGATTACCTGTGCTATCGATGCCACAAAAACCGAAAATAAAAAAGCAATGTAAGCGTTATACATCATTTGACCGCCATTCTGAATTAAACAGAATTAGTCCAACCATCACGATTGCAACGCCAACCGTCTTTCCTATCGTAAGGGGCTCTCCGAAAAAGCATCGCCCCATAACCAATCCCCAAAACAACGTAACGACTCGGTGCATATAGGCTATAGATAAAGGAACAGTACGAAGGATTTTCTGCCAACCAATCGCATAGACCATCAATAGTGCAATCATTCCGCCATAAAGCCCCCAAAAAAGTAAGGTGCCCCATGGCTGCAATGCAGCACTTTTCCCCAAAAAGCTACTACACGAATAAAGCAAAAATATACCATGCAAAAAGAACAAACAATCAGTTTTTTTCACTTTATACAATCTTTCATTATTGTCAATTATCTTCATGGTAATACCTTCTCTCCACGCAAAAAAGCTACCAAATGACATGAGTACTTTTCACATTAAGCACAACTATTTTGCGTATTAATGATGCCCATAAGCACAATATCGCGAAATTTACCATGAATGCAGACATCATCCTTCAAAAACGCCTCTATTAAAAAACCCGCTCTTTGATAACTCCGAATAGCGAAAATATTAGTAGCAAATACTCTTAGAAATATTTTATGCCATCCATATGCTTCAAATCCGTGACGGCAAGCCAACCAACAAGCTTCCGTACCAAACCCCTGATGCAAAGACTTTCTATCTCCAACAAATATTCCAAATTCTGCTTTACGATGAATATCATCTATATCTCTGAAATATACTGAACCAATTTCTTCTCCGTTATCCTTTCTTGTAATAATATATTGGATTGCCTTTCCAGTTTCAATCATTGTATGAAACCATTGATGATGAATTTCTACAGTAAATGATTTTTGAAAAATAAAATTCTCTCTTACAAACGATTGGTTTCGCCAAAAAATGATTTTGTCTGTATCTTTTAGTGTAATCGGCCGAAGCCTCAATCTTTCTCCTTGTATCCACTTGTGCATATATTTCTTCTCTCACTTTTCTATACGTTGATTATCGTTCCCTTTAAAAACCATATTTTCTGTCATTTCCCGAATAACATACTGCGGCATCTTATTCTGACTGATGTATATCCGTCCGATATATTCCCCAATCAACCCTTGCATAACCATCATCATCCCGCCGACAAAAAGCAACACTGCCATCAATGAACTCCACCCTGCCGGAGTCAGGGGATTAATTATTTTTTGGACAACAACAAAAATGCCATATATTCCTCCCAAAAATGCACAAACGCAGCCTGTCAATGTTGCGATTCGTAACGGCTTAACTGAAAAAGCCGTAAAACCGTTAAGCCAAAGACTCAAAAGTTTGTAGAATGTATAGCCAGATACCCCCTGCGTTCTTGCACGATGATCCACTTCGACATTCGTCACATTGCGCGTCGTCCGTAATAACAATCCCGCCATATATGGATATGGATTTTCATATTTTACAACTTGGTCAATAACAAATCGTCGAACTGCAAAATAGCTGGAAATAAATAATCCATCGGGTTTTCCAACAAGGCAACGAACCATGAAATCATTAATCCGGCTTCCCCAGTTACGATACGCTGCATGCATCTTTTGCGGGTATTTTGCAAATACAACATCGTATCCATCACGCAACTTCGCCAATAGCTTTCCAGCTGCATCTGGAGGCGTCTGCCCGTCGTCATCCATGCACACAATATACGCTCCATTGCAAAAATGGAACCCAGCCATCAAAGCGGAATGTTGCCCAAAATTTTTGGACAGAGAAATCCCAATGACATTTTGATATTGCTTTGACAGATTCTGTATCACTTGCCATGTTCCATCTCCAGAACCATCATTGACGAGAATGATTTCGTATTCAAATGGTTCCTCACGCATAGCCAATACAATTTCTTCTACGACTTGCGTAAGTGTTTGTTCTGACCAATAACATGGAATCACAAAACTGACCTTTTCCATTCGTCATACTGCCTTCTTCATATTTCCCATTACTATTTCAGCGCTGATAAAAAGCTTCTACTTGTGCGCAAACTTCACGCACTTGTTTTGATTTTAACCCATAATACAAAGGCAACCGTAAAAGCCGGTCACTTTCTTTTGTCGTACAAATGTCTTCGCCGCTAAAACGTCCAAATCTTTTCCCCGCAGGTGCGGAATGAAGCGGGATATAATGGAACACCGCCATGATTCCATGTTCTTTCAAGAATGAAATCAATTTTGTCCGTTCTTGCAATTCCTGCGTCTTAATAAAAAACATATGTGCATTATGTTGACATTCCTTAGGAATAATTTGCAACTCAATCTTTCCTACATCTCGTAGCGGAGAAAGCAACTGATAATAAAGCTCCCAAGCCGCCACGCGACTTTCCTGTATTTCCTCCGCATGCTGAAGCTGCGCCCAAAGGTACGCTGCATTTAGTTCGCTGGGCAAATAACTGTCACCAAAATCTACCCAAGTGTATTTATCGACCTCACCACGGTAAAATTGAGAACGGTTGGTCCCCTTTTCCCAAAAGATCTCCGCGCGCCCCACATCTTCTGCATGATTAACAACAAGCGCTCCGCCTTCGCCCATAGAGAGATTTTTCGTTTCATGAAAAGAATAGCAACCATAGTCCCCGATTGTTCCAAGATACTTCCCTTTATAGGTACTCATAACACCTTGCGCTGCATCCTCAACAACTTTAAGCCGGTATCGCTCTGCAATATCCATGATAACATCCATCTCGCAGGCAACACCGGCATAATGAACCACGACAATCGCTTTCGTTCTGTCCGTGATTGCCGCCTCTATTTTCTTTTCATCAATATTCATCGTATCGGGACGGATATCAACAAAGACCGGGGTCCCCCCTCCAAGGACAACCGACGTAGCCGTGCTGGAAAATGTATAGCTTGGCAAAATGACTTCATCGCCCGGCGCAAATCCGCAAAGCAACATCGCCATATCTAGCGCCGCGGTCCCACTTGTCGTAAGCAAAACCTTTTCCGCGTTAAAACGTTCTTCCATCCAAGTATGGCAAAGCTTTGTAAAATGACCAGCCCCGCTTATTTTTTTCGCCGCAATCACCTTGCCGATATATTTCATTTCATCGCCCGTTACTGGTGGAACATTAAACGGAATCATGCAATTCTTCCCCCAAATCTTATTATATCCTACCTTTTATAATAGATTGCAGTTAATTGTAATATGTTCTATGTTGCTTGTCAAATAAAGGCAAAGTAATAGAGCCTTTCATTGCCGAAAGCAATATTCCATATTACACACCCTTTCAAGCCATCACCCTTTCTTCCGCCAATTCTTCCAATTCCGCGATGTCGCCGTCATCCGCCAGCGCGTAGACGAAATCCCCAGACTGCAAGACCAGCGGTCCCGTTGGGACCAATTCCGTTTCCCCGCGCCGCACCTGCACCAACAGGCACTCCTCCGGCCATGTGATTTCGGCGATGGTCTTGCCGTCGAGGCGGCTGCCCTCCCCGACATTGAATTCCGCTATCGTCCGGTGATGCGCCATGACCTGATGAATCTTCGCCCGTGCCCGAAGCAGACGTTCCAGCAGCATATCGTAGACCGGCTCGCCTTTGAGCGCGTCCGCCGTCAGATACGCGGTGATCGAAACGAAAATCAGGGCCAGCATGTGATGGAAGGAACCGGTCATTTCCATGATCAGCACGCTGCCCGTGATCGGCGCTCTGACCACGGCGGCGAAATAAGCAGCCATGCCGTAGACGATAAAGCTCACCGTCAGCGACGGATCGAAAAGCCCGGCCATCGCAGTAAGTTTCGAGAACACGGCTCCTCCCAGCGCGCCGAGCACCAGCATCGGCAGGAAGATTCCTCCCGGAACTCCCGAACCGAAGCAAAGCATCGTGAATGCAAATTTTGCCGCCAAGAGCAGCAACAAAAAGGAGAGCGCAAAATCCTTCCGAATCAGCGTATCAACCAGTGCACTGCCGCCGCCGAGCACCTCCGGCAGCACGAACGCCAATGCAAAGGAAAGGAACAGCGGCAGCAGATATTTTGCCGCGCCCCATTGTTTCTGGAACGGAAATTTTTGATAGGCGTCCAGCGCAGCCTCCAGCACACGATTGAACACCACGCCGAGCACGCCCACGAATATGCCGAGAGGGAACAGCAGCGCAGCGTGCGCCAGCGACAGCGAGGGCAAGTCGCCGATATGGAAGACCGGCGTCATGCCGAGCATAGAGCCCGCCACCGTCGCCGCACTGACCGCCGCCGCAACCGTTGCCATCAGCACCAGAGGCGAAAAACTTTTCGTCAGTTCCTCCAGACAGAAAATCACACCGGCCAGCGGCGCGTTGAACGCCGCCGCAAGCCCCGCGCCCGATCCGGCGGTCAGCAGAAACCGCTCTTCGCTGCGCGGACGCAGCCGCAGGCGGCTGAACCATTGCCCGACGCAGGCGCCGAGCTGCACGCTGGGTCCCTCGCGCCCCAGCGACATTCCCGCGCCGATGGCCAGCACGCCGCCGATAAATTTCAGCGCCAACACCCGCTGCGCGTTCATGCGGATCCGCCCCAGAAGGATCGCTTTCACCTGCGGAATGCCGCTGCCGGAAATCAAAGGCTCGACATCAAGGAACTTCGCCAAAATCCACGCGATACATACGAACAAAAGTCCCCAACCGGCGAAACCGACGGGAAACGACTCCGCCATCCAATCAAAAAGAATCGGACGGTAAATCTCCGTCAATTCCAAAAGCCGACGGAACAGGGCGACAACTACGCCGACGCCGATTCCCACCAGCGCCCCCTCGCAAAAAAGCCGCAGCCGGAACGCCCGCTCGTCAGCCAAAAAATGCAGCGCGTCCCGCATCCGATCCCAACGCACAATCCCTCACCTCTTTTTTCTAAAAAACAGCGGCAAACTATCTTTGCACAGTTCCCTATTTTCGCAGAAAAAAAACGCATTGTCCACTGTTTGACAATGCGTTTTTTCTATTATCTGCCTCTTCCTGTGAAAATCTGCGCCATGCGGCGGAAAAGCCATGAAACGGCGACAGCGAGATTCAGCAGGAAATTTGCCGCCTGCGCCGCGAACCCCTTCGGCGCCAGCTTATTTTGACGTCGGGACATGGGCGCCGGTCCTCTTCCGTTTCGCGGGCAGCTTCCGCGCAAATTCCAGCGCGTCGCCGACCTTCTTGGCGTTTATCGTGTCGCCCGCACGGAATTCCCGTGCCAGCAGCTTCTCGGACAGCGGATCCTCGATCATCTTCCGGATCGCGCGCTTCAGCGGACGCGCGCCAAACTTGAAGTCCGTCCCTTTTTCGACGAGCATCGCCTTGACCGCGGGGCTCAGCGCCAGCTTCATTTCCTTTTCCGCCAGCCGCGCCCGCACATCGCCCAGCAAAATATCGACGATGGCGGAAAGCTCGTCTTTGCCGAGGGCGTGGAAAACCAGCGTCTCGTCTAAACGGTTCAAAAACTCCGGTTTGAAGACTTTTTTCGTTTCCTCCAGCACGCGCTTTTTCGCGCGTTCCTGCCCTTCCGTCTCCGTATCCCGCGCCAGGAATCCCATGGTCGCGCCTTCGTCCTTCAGGAAGCTGGCGCCTACGTTCGACGTCATGATGACCACGGTGTTCTTGAAATCGGCTGTACGCCCCTGGCTGTCGGTCAGCCGCCCGTCCTCCATCACCTGCAGCAGGATGTTGAAAACGTCGGGATGCGCCTTCTCGATCTCGTCCAGCAGGATGATCGAGTACGGCTTTTTCCTCACCGCGTCGGTAAGCTGACCGCCCTCCTCGTAGCCGACGTAGCCCGGAGGCGCGCCGACGAGCCGTGAGACGGTAAATTTTTCCATATACTCGGACATGTCGAAGCGGATGATCGCGTCCTCACTGTCGAAAAGCGTTTCCGCCAGCGCCTTCGCCAGTTCCGTCTTGCCCACGCCCGTCGGTCCGAGGAACAGGAACGAGCCGATGGGACGTTTCGGGTCTTTGAGTCCCGCCCGCGCACGGCGGATGGCGCGGGAAAGCGCGACAACCGCTTCGCTCTGCCCGACAACCCGCTTCTTCAGCAGCTTCTCCATGTCAAGCAGGCGCTCGGACTCCTTCGCCTCGATCTTGCGGACCGGGATACCCGTCCAAAGCCCAACAGCTTCAGCAATATCTTCCTCGGTCACGAGGATTTGCTCCTGCCCGCTTTCCTTCCATGCATCCTGCGCCGTTTCAAGACGCTTCCTGACCGCGCCCTCCTCGTCCCTGAGCAGCGCGGCGCGCTCGTATTCCTGCGCGTCGATGGCGCTTTCCTTTTCGACGCGGATGCGCTCCAGTTCTTTTTCCGCCTCGCGCACGCCGTCAGGCTGCGCAACGGTCGTCATCCGTACCTTGGACGCGGCCTCGTCCATCAGGTCAATGGCTTTGTCCGGCAGGAAACGGTCGGTGATATACCGTTTGGAAAGGCGCACCGCCGCGTCAATCGCTTCGTCGGTAATCGTCGCCTTATGAAAATCCTCATAGGTCTCCCGCAATCCGCGCAAAATGGCGACCGCCTCGTCGGCGTCCGGCTCCTCGACCAGCACCGTCTGAAAACGCCGCACCAGCGCCGCGTCCTTCTCGAAATATTTCCGATATTCCTTCAGCGTCGTCGCGCCGATGACCTGAATCTCCCCCCGGGAAAGCGCGGGCTTCAGGATATTCGCCGCGTCAAGAGAGCCCTCGGCGCCGCCCGCGCCGATCAGCGTGTGCATCTCGTCGATAAACAGGATAACATTTTTCGCGCGGCGGATTTCCGCGAGGATGTTCTTCATGCGCTCCTCGAATTCGCCCCGATACTTCGTACCGGCGACAATCGAAGCCATCGACAGTGAAATGACGCGCTTGTCCCGCAGCATGAACGGCACGGCGCCGGCCGCGATTGCCTGCGCCAATCCCTCGACGACGGCGGTCTTCCCGACGCCCGGCTCGCCGATCAGGATTGGATTGTTTTTCACGCGGCGCGATAGAATCTGGATTACGCGGCGAATCTCCCTTTCCCGGCCGATCACCGGATCAAGCTTTTTCTTCGCGGCCATTTCACTCAGCGACCGCCCATAGCGAGTCAAGAGAGGCGTGCCCGTCCCCTTTTCGCCGTCCTCCTGCTCATCTTCGTCCTCCTCGTCGTCCAGCATCTCAAAAATCGTCTCCCGAAGGAGGTCAAGATCGATGCCCAATGACGCCAGAACCCGCGCCGCCGTGTTCTCGCTCTCTCGCGTCAGCGCCAGCAGGATATGCTCGGTCCCGATAAAATCATGGTCGAGCCGCTTCGCTTCCTCGACGGAAAACTGCATGACGCGCTTCGCGCCGAGCGTGTAATAAGGATTGTCCGGCGCCCCTTCCGGCGCGCCCGAAACCCGCCCGACACGCGCCTGCGCCGTCTCGAACTCGACGCCGAGCTCCGCGAGCACATGCGCCGCAAAGCTCTCCCGTTCATGCAGGACGCCCAACAGCAAGTGCTCCGGACCGATATGGCTTTTTCCCCGTTCCAATGCTTCCCGCTGCGCATATTTCAGCGCCGCGATGGCATGGGGCGTAAATTGGTTGTTCATGTTGCTTTCTCCTGTCCCGGCGCGCCGCCCGCGAGGATTTCCCGCACGACGGCAGCGCGTTTCCGGTCAATTTCCGTTTGCGATAAATTGTCGTTTCCGGCAAGGTTTTTCAAATAGCTGGGACGGCTTGCGATCAACAGCTCCGAAGACCGTTCTGCCGTTGCCTCATGCAGAAGCCCGAGGTCCAGCCCCAGCCGCACCTTACTGATCAGCTCCAGCACTTCGCTCTCCCCCAAGAATCGGGCATATTTCAGCACGCCGAAAGAACGCCAGACCGCGTCCTCCAAACGTTCCTTCGAAGTCATGGCCAGCGCCTTCCGCGCCCGCCGCTCATTGTCGATAATCTGCGTCGCCGCGTTCATCAGGTTCTCGATAATGGCCTGTTCTGTGAATCCCAGAGTGAGTTGGTTTGACACGGCGAAAATATTGCCGACGGTCTCGCTGCCCTCGCCGTACAGCCCGCGCACCGACAGCCCGAGCTGCTGGGAAATGTTGATGATATTGTTGATATTCCGCGTGTATACGAGACCCGGCAGATGGAGCAGCACCGTCGCCCGAAGACCCGTGCCGAGATTCGTCGGACAGCTTGTCAGATACCCCATCTTTTCATCGAAGGCTACGTCCAGCGTTTCTTCCACCGCGTCGTCGACACGAAACGCCAAATCCAGCGGCGTCCGAAGATCCAGCCCCGAAGCCATAGCATGGATCCGAAGATGGTCGTCTTCATTCACGAGGATGCTGCATTTGCGGTCGCGGCTGATGAATGCGCTGCGATAAGCGGGATTCTCGACCAATCTTTTGCTGATGAGCTGCTTTTCCGCCAGCACTTCCCGCTCCATTTGCGCAATCGCGTCCATGCCCACAGCGTCAAAAGACTGCCCCGCCGTTTCCTCGATGCGGCCGAAAACCGACGCCGCCCGATTCTGCACCTCGGCAAGCTGCTGCCGATTCGCTCGGTTCGGGAAAGGAAGCCGCGCAAAATTCCTCGCGAGACGCACGCGGCTCGCCAATACCACATCCCCTGCCTCGCCTTCGCGCCCAAACCAGGAAAGGCGATAGTCGCGGTAAAGATCATGCACGGCCATCGGCTTCGCCCCCCTTCTCCTCGGCGGCAATCTTCCGTTCCAGCTCGCGGATCTTGTCGCGGTATTCGGCTGCCTTTTCATAGGCCTCGCCCTGAACGGCCTCCGCAAGCTTCTCTTTCAAAACCGCAATCTCATGGCGCACCACCAGTACGCCGCCCGATCGGCGCGGAATCTTCCCGCTGTGGGTGCTCGAACCGTGTATACGCTTCAGGAGCGGCGCAAGTTGGGCACGAAACGTATTGTAGCAGACGCTGCACCCAATCTTGCCCGTATGGGCAAAATCCTGAAACGTCATACCGCAGTTTGGGCAGACCAAGCCGGCCTCCGTTTTTTCTTCTTTTTGCTCCTGCGGCTGACGAAACAACCCCTTCAAAAAATCGTTGACCGTAAACTCCCGCGCGTCCGGCGACGGCATGAAATTCTGATACCGCGCCGCGCACTCTTCGCAAAGATTCTTATCCATTTTCCCCTCGGGACTGATCTGCGTGATATGGATGCACGCCTCGTTCCGATGGCAGTCGTCGCACAACATTTAGTATCCCCCTCAATCCCTTATGAAAGTCTTTCCAGCGTCATGAACAGCGTCCGAAGCAGCCGCACCCGCTCCTCCGGCTCCATCGTCTCATACGCCGTCTGCGCCGTCGTCAGCAGCAGCGCCGCTTCGCGGTTCGTGATCATCTGGTGCTTCAAGAGATACGCAATCATCGACTGCACGACGGAAAACTCCGTGTCCTCGTCGATTTTTTCCTGCATATCCTGATAGACAAGCTGACGCATCGGCACCTGCACAATCCGGATAAAACCGCCCAGCCCGCGCCGGGACTCCACATGGAATCCCCGTGCCGGCGTGAATCGCGTGGACAGCACATAACTGATCTGCGACGGCGCGCAGGAAATCTTGTCCGCAATCTCCGTGCGCCGAAGCTCCACATGTCCGTCCTCCTGCGCCGCAAGCTGCCGGAGGATATAGCTTTCAATCAAATCCGCGATATTGCTCATAACGATCACCTTCAAATCAAAACAACAGCATGATTGACCATTTGACCTTTTCTATATTATTATATTTGACATTTCGACATTTCGCAAGTGTTTTTTACGACTCCCCTGAACAAAAACCGGCGTTGATTGGAATTATCCAACCGACGCCGTTTCTAATCTTTGTTTTTTTCGTCTTTCTTATTTTTCCCGAAATGGACGCGCACCTGATAGTAGATTGAATAAATCGCGACGGGAAAGCCCAACGCGATGCCCGCGAGCGTCCCCGCCGGCGCAATACCGAAAGCTTCGTCCGCCTTCCTGCCGATCCAAATACACGCCAGCACCGTCACCGCAACGGAAGTCCCGATGCCCGTAAAATACGAAGCCATCCAAAGCCGGCGCAGGAGCTGCCTGCGCCGGTCTTCTTTCTCATCCGTCATGCGAAGGGAACCGGCGGCGTTTCTCGTTTCCCGTACCGATAGAGGATCGCCTCGACAATACGCCGCGCCGCCTCTCCGTCTCCATACGGGCTTTTTGCTTCCGCCATTAGCGCGTATGCCTTTTCGTCCGTCAACAGCTTTTTCGCCTCGCTGTAAACGCGCTCCTCCTCTGTTCCGACGAGAAGCACCGTACCCGCTTTCACAGCCTCGGGGCGCTCCGTCGTGTCGCGCAGGACGAGTACCGGTTTCCCCAATGCGGGGGCTTCCTCCTGCACCCCGCCGGAATCGGTCAGCACCAGAGTCGACCGATGCATCAGATTCGCAAAGGGCTCGTAGTCCAACGGCTCAATCAAATGCACCCTTGCCGCGCCTCCCAGTTCCTCATTGACGACCTCGCGCACTTTCGGGTTCTTGTGTACGGGGAATACAATCTCGATATCGGGAATCTCGTCCACGAGACGCTTCATGGCCCTGTAAACATGACGCATCGGTTCGCCGAGATTTTCCCTGCGGTGCGTCGTGACCAGCACGACGCGGCGACTCGCATAGTCGATGCCCGAAAGCGCGTCGTCCGCGAACCCGAATTCCTCTTTTACAGTATGATGCAGCGCGTCAATCACCGTATTGCCGGTAATGAAAATATCCTTCTCCGGCACATGCTCGGCGCGCAGGTTCTCTGCAGAGGTTGCCGTCGGCGCGAAATGCAGGTCGGCAATGGCGCCGGTCAAATGGCGGTTCATTTCCTCCGGGAACGGCGAATATTTATTGTAGGTGCGGAGCCCGGCCTCGACATGGCCGACCGCCGTCTGATGGTAATAGGCCGCCAGCGCGCCCGCGAAGGTCGTCGTAGTGTCGCCGTGGACGAGCACAAGATCCGGCTTTTCCTTCGTCAGCACCTCGTCAAGGCCTTTCATCGCGCGGGTCGTGATGTCAAAAAGCGTCTGCCCCGCCGCCATGATATCAAGGTCGTAATCCGGCACGATATGAAAAAGACGCAGCACTTGGTCGAGCATTTCCCGATGCTGTGCCGTCACCGCGACGACAGGAACGATTTCTTCGGGATGCTTTGCCATTTCCATGACCACGGGCGCCATCTTGATTGCCTCGGGGCGCGTGCCGAAAACCGTCATGATTTTGAGTTTTGCCGCCGCTTCCGCCATAATTCTCCCCTACCTTGCCGCCTTTTTCATCTTGAGGATTCCGAGCCGTTTCGCACCATACAGTACGGCGACAATCATCCCGATCAAGATCAACAGAGCCGTCCGCGGGCTGACCGCCGTCATAATGATAGCTCCCGAGCCGAGAATCGCACTGATTACGTACATCAAAAGTACCGCCTGCCGCTGGGTAAAGCCGAGGTTCAGCAATCGATGGTGCAAATGCCCTTTGTCCGGCTTCATGATCGGCGCGCCGGCAAGCCACCGCCGCACAATCGCGAAGGTCGTGTCGAGAATCGGCAGGCCCAGCGCAAGAATCGGCACCACCAGAGCAACCATCGCCGCGCTTTTCATCACGCCGACGACGGAAATGCCCGAAAGCATGAATCCGAGGAACATGCTGCCCGTATCGCCCATGAAAATTTTTGCCGGATTGAAATTGTAAAACAGAAAGCCGAAAGCCGATCCCGCCAGCGCCGCCGTGACCACCGCCACCACCAGGATATCCATGCGGAGCGCCACGAGGCAGATCGTCACCGAGGCAATCGTCGCGACGCCCGCCGCCAATCCGTCGAGACCGTCAATCAGGTTCACCGTGTTCGTGATACCGACCATCCAAAAAATCGTCATCGGAATCGTCACATAGTCGTAAAGATATGTAATTTCCCCCGAAAATGACGTGATAAAGTCGATGCGGACGCCGAAAGCCACTGCCGCCCACGCGCAGAAAATCTGTCCCAGCAGCTTGACCTTCGCAGGAATGCTCACATAGTCGTCCCAAAGCCCCAGCGCCACAATCAGCGAGCCGCCGACGAAAAGCCCGATGACGCCCTGCGCCATTTCCTCAGGAATTTCAGACGTCTCCAGCAAAAGCAGCATGGAAATCATGAACGCCGCATAAATCGCCAGCCCGCCGATGCGGGGAATCGGCTTTTTATGCACCTTCCGCGCGTCCGGCGCATCCAGCGCTCCCGTCCGAAACGCCAGCCGAATCACTATCGGCGTCAAGAGCACCGCCGCGACCGCCGCAATCAAAAAAGCCCATATATAATTTGGCATCAAATATTCGCACCTCTTGTTTTATGGAAAAAAGCCGTACCTTACGCACGGCAAAGCGGGTTTCAAGCTATTTTACCGCAAGCGCCGCCAAGTGTCAATCAAGCGCAGTTTCCTTTCTTCCCGTGAAAATTGCAGCGAAATATCCGAAAAAACAGCCCCGGACGATATTTTTCGCACGGGGCAACTTTTCTTTCCAATCAGGAAACAATTATTTGAAATCCTTGTATTTTTCGCCGTAACCGTATTTCTCAATCACATAGTCAAGATCCTTGTCGCCGCGTCCGCTGAGATTGACGAGGATCGAGCCAGTGTTCATTTCCTTTGCGCGGCGCATCGCATAGGCCACCGCATGGGAGCTTTCGAGGGCCGGAATGATGCCCTCGTAGCGGGACAGCTTGAAGAACGCGTCCACCGCTTCCTCGTCGGTAGCCACCTCATACTTCACGCGGCCCGAATCGTGCAGGAACGCGTGCTCCGGTCCGACGGACGGATAGTCGAGACCGCTGGCAATCGAGTAGACAGGCGCGGGCTCGCCCTTCTCGTCTTTCAGCATGATGCTGTTGAAGCCGTGCATGACGCCCTCGGAGCCGTAAGTCATCGAAGCCGCGTGATCGCCCATTTTCTTGCCGCGTCCCAAAGGCTCCACGCCGACAATCTCGACAGGGTCGTTCAGGAACGGCACGAACATGCCGATGGAGTTGCTGCCGCCGCCGACGCAGGCCGTGACCACATCAGGCAGGAATCCCATCATTTCCTGGAACTGTTCGCGGGCCTCGACACCGACAACCATCTGGAAATCGCGGACCATCATCGGGAACGGATGCGGCCCCACCACCGAACCGATACAATAAATCGTTTCCTTATAATTCGCGAGGTAATCCTCGAAGGCCGCGTCCACCGCTTCCTTCAGTGTCTTCAAGCCGCGCGAGACCGGCACGACGTTCGCGCCGAGGACTCTCATGCGCGCTACGTTCGGCGCCTGTTTCGCGATATCGACCTCGCCCATGTAGATCGTGCATTCCAGCCCGAAAAACGCCGCCGCCGTCGCGAGAGCCACGCCGTGCTGGCCCGCGCCGGTCTCTGCGATAATGCGCTTCTTGCCCATGAATTTCGCCAGGAGCCCCTCGCCCATGCAGTGGTTCAGTTTGTGCGCGCCGGAATGGTTCAGGTCCTCGCGCTTCAGGTAAATCTGGCAGTTGCCGATCATACGGGAAAGGCGCTCGCAGTGATAAACCGGCGTCGGACGCCCCTGGAACTCCTTGCGGATGCGTCGCAGCTCGTTGATGAACTGCGACGAATGGCAGATCGTCAGATACGCCTGCTCGATTTCCTTCATCGCCGGAACCAGTTCCTCAGGCAGATACGCGCCGCCGTACGAACCGAATTTTCCGTCTTTGTCCGGGTATTCCTTCAGGTACTTTGAAAAATCCATGCTTCTTTCCTCCTGCTTTCTAAAAATAGCCTTCCCCTCTGGTGCGAAACAGTCCGGTGGAGTGTTTCGGATACCTCTCCAGCGGTGGATGAGGTTTTATTCCACATACACGCGCGGAATGCGCGGGGAAAACATGCAGACGACCTCATAATTGATGGTGCCGAGCCACGAGGCCAGCGCGTCCGCCGTCAGCGCGTCGCCGCCCATGATCGTCACCTTGTCGCCGACAGCGGCGTTTTTCACGCCTGACAGCTCGACCATGCACTGATCCATGCAGATGCGCCCGATGATTGGGAGCAAATTCCCTCGAAAATCCACCTTCGCCTTTCCGGCGTAAAGCCGCGTATAGCCGTCCTCGTAACCCAGCGGCAGCGTGCCGACGCGAATGTCCTTCGATGCGCGGAACGTGCAGCCGTAACTGACCGTCTCGCCTTCATGCAGTGTCTTGACATGGGTGAGCCGCGCCTTGACCGACATGACCGGCTGAAGCCCCACGTCGTGGCCGACCTCGTCCGACGGTGCAAGGCCATACAGGATGATGCCCGCCCGCACCATATCAAGATGGGTTTCCGGCATTTCAAGGATCGCGGCGGAATTTGCGATATGGCAAATCGGAATCTCAATCCCCTTTGCCTTCACATCATTCATCGCAATCTGGAAACGCGCAAATTGCTTGAATGCGAACGTCTTATCCGCCGCATCGGCAAGGGCGAAATGGGAAAACATGCCTTCCAGCTCGACATTCGGAAGCCCCGCGATAAACGCCGCCATTGCCCCGGCGTCCTCGGGACGGACGCCGATTCGTCCCATGCCCGTATCGACGGCAAGATGCACCTTCGCCCGGACGCGCCGCCGCTGCGCCGCCGCCGAGATTGCCGCCGCCACATCGCGGGAAAATACCGCCTGCGTCACGCCGAAATCGACGACTGTATCCGCCTCCTCAATCTGCGACGCCCCCAGCACGAGAATCGGCGTCGTGAAACCCGCACGCCGAAGCGCCTCCGCCTCCGAAAGCACGGCCACCGCCAGATAGTCCGCGCCCATGGCGACCGCTTCCCGTGCCACCGCGACCGCGCCGTGCCCATAGGCGTCCGCTTTCACGACTGCGCAAAACCGCGCCTTGCCCACGATATGATCTTTTATGACCGAAATATTATGCCTGAGCGCGGAAAGGTCGATTTCCGCCCAGACGCCCCGGCTTGCCATATTTTCCTCGCCTCACTTCCATATCACACGGCTTCCATTGTAACATGAATGAAACCGTTTTGGTAGAAAATTCTGTGCGTTAATCGATTTTTTCCAGGATTTCCTCCGTGCCCGCGTCCTCGACAGCCGCCATCCCCGCCGTGATATCCGCCAATTCCTGACGCACGGCTTCGCACGTCTCCGGCTCGACCAAGAGCGGGAGCCTGACATTTTCCGCGTAGACAACTTCGCCCGTGCGGAGATTTTTTTGCCGCGCCCAATGCTCGACCGTGGAAAGCGATGCGTAATCCAGCGTCGCGACCATGCGCCGAAGCAGCACGCGGCGGGCGAGGACCGCGGCGTCGACGCCGATGGCTGCCGCGTGGGAATAGGCGCGGACAAGACCGCCCGCGCCAAGCTTGATGCCGCCGAAATAGCGCACCACGACAACCATCGCGTCGGTCAGCTCCCGCCGCTTGATCACGTCGAGGATCGGCATCCCCGCCGTCCCGCCCGGCTCGCCGTCGTCGCTGGATTTCTGCTTCGCGCCGTCTGTGCCCAGCACCCAGGCCGAGCAGCAATGGCGTGCGTCATAGTGCTCCTTTCGGATTTTCGCGAGAAAAGCCCGGGCCCCGTCCTCGTCGTGCACAGCCTCGACATAAGCAATGAACCGCGAGCGCTGCACCGTGAACTCCGCCTGCCCGCCTGTCAGGATTGTCAGCATATTCCTCAGTCCCTCGTGTCCACATTGTCCCTCAGCGCCAAAATCTCTTTTGCCGTAAACAGCCCTGCAGGCGCTTCCGAGCGCATCACGTCCCGCAGACGTCGGCTCTGCTCTTCCTGTACCTCGGTAATCTGCCGCTCCGGATCGGCGGCGTCCGCCGTATGCCGAATGGTCAGCCGCTGCTCTCCGGCATAAGCGCGGGCTTTCAATATAATCGCCGTCACCAGATCGTAGTTTTCATCATCCAGCGCCAACGGCGGCTCCATCCGCGCAAGCGTGTCCAGCGTCGCGAGCGCAGCGCCGTCCAATTCGTCGAGCCGTTCCCATGCCGTGGTCAGGTCGATCACGTCCGCGTCAAAATCCGAAAGGATTCGATGATACTGCTGCCAATTGTAATCCATTTGGTCAATCAATCCCTGGTATTCCGTATACCAATCCGCCACTATCATCTGCTGCTCGGCAATGTGCGCCCGCTCCGCCGCCGTCATCGGCGCCGTTTTTTCTTCCTGCGTCATAAAAAGCACCGCGCCCGCGCCCAAAAGCACCAGGCAAAAAATGGCGAAAATGCCCCGCCGCGGAAAAAAACGCTGCACCAGGAACAGCAGCACCACAAGAGCGCCAATCCCTGCCGCCTTCAGCCAAACCATGACGCGCCCCCTTTTCGTTCTTCTCCGATGAACGCCCCTATTGTACCATATTCAATCCTCCCTTGAAAACCTGCGCCGCGTTATTTATAATATGGAAGGCATTCAAATTTTCAGCAAATGAAAGGAAGAACTTTTGATGAAGCTCTCGTTTATGCGCGCCTTTTGGCGGTTGTTCCGCGGCTATTGGCGCTCCGAGGAAAAGAAGCGGGCCATTGGGCTTTTGGCCGTCGTTATCGCCATGAATTTCGCGATGGTCTATCTGCTGGTGCAGCTCAACAGCTGGTACAACGAATTTTACAACGCGCTCCAGGCCTATGAGTACAATTTATTCTGGCCTTTGATCGGCAAATTCTCACTGATTGCCTTCATTTATATCGCCATTGCCGTCTACGCGATCTATCTGCGCCAGCTTCTTGAAATTCGCTGGCGCACCTGGATGACGGGGAAATACCTTTCGTCGTGGCTCAAGGACCAGGCCCACTATCGCCTCCAGGTCACGGGCAGCGGCGGCATGGACAACCCCGACCAGCGTATCCAGGAGGATATCGACCTTTTCGTCAGCCTGACGCTTCAGCTCTTGCTCGGGCTGTTGAAGCAGATTACCACGATCGCGGCTTTCGCCGTCGTGCTCTGGGATTTGTCCGGCATCCTCTCTGTTCCTTTCGGCGGCAGCACGCTCGAGATTCCCGGCTATATGCTCTGGTTCTCGCTGCTCTATTCCATCGTCGGCACCGCGCTGGCCCATGTCGTCGGACGAAAGCTGATCAACCTGAATTACGAGCAGCAGCGCTATGAAGCGGATTTCCGTTTCTCGATGGCGCGGATGCGGGAAAACAGTGAAAGCGTCGCGTTCTATCGCGGCGAGGATGCCGAAAACGCCGGATTTCTCGACCGCTTCGCCCAAGTCATCAAGAACTTCCGCGAACTGATGCGGCAGACGAAATTCCTGAATTTCTATGCCAATTCCTATATGCAGCTCGCAATCATCGCGCCGCTGATCCTCGCCGCGCCGCGCTACTTCGCCGGAGAAATCGCGCTGGGCGGGTTGATGCAGACCACCAGCGCTTTCGGCCGCGTGCAGGACGGGCTTTCCTACTTCGTCGAGGCTTACGACACCATCGCGAAGCTCGTTTCCGTCATTCACCGACTATACGGCTTCACCGAGCACCTGGAAGAAGTGCGCGAGCTTGCGCCCGCCGTCGCGCAGGAGGAAGGAAACGCGCTGACCGTGAACGGCACGACGGCGGATACCTCCGGCGCCCTCGTCATGAACGGCGTCTCGGTCAATCTTCCGAACGGCACGGCGCTCCTCTCCTCCTTCTCCCTCGTATTGCCCGCCGGAAAACGACTGTTGGTTACCGGGCCGTCCGGCTGCGGAAAGAGCACGCTGCTCCGTGCGTTAGCGGGGCTTTGGCCCTTCGGCACGGGAACGCTCACACGCCCGAAGGGAAGCCGCGTACTGTTCCTGCCTCAAAGGCCATACCTGCCCCTCGGCACGCTCCGCCGCGCCATCGCTTACCCGCTGCCCGAAACCGACGCCCCCAGTGACGACGAGATGCGCCGCGTACTCGCCCTTGTCGATCTGCCGCAGCTCGCGGACCGTCTCGGCGAGACCGATGACTGGAGCCGTATCCTGTCCCTCGGCGAGCAGCAGCGAATCGCCTTCGCCCGTGTGATTCTCGTTCACCCCGATTGGATTTTCCTCGACGAGGCCACCAGCGCCCTCGACGAAACGCGGGAAGCGCGGCTTTACGACCTTTTACGAAATGAACTGCCAAACGCCGGCCTCGTCAGCGTCGCGCACCGCTCGACTCTCTTCAAACGCCATGACAACGAGCTTTCACTGGCTGACGCCACGCCCACCCTTCGCCCGATTGGAGCAGCCTGATACCAGTGACTGCATAAGACGTCGCGAGCTGTAAACTCGGGTGCCGCGCGCGCAGCGTGCGTATCTTCGGTCTAAATTTTATTTACAATGTTGGTCGAAGATGAGTATGAAACTACGTATTATCCACAAAAAGGCGCCGCCACGTTTGTGACGGCGCCTTTTTACGTCCTCTGATCACTCTTTGTCTTGCCTCGTCATTTTTTTGAACTTGTACATTTCCCGGTCGGCCGCGGCAAGACATTCGCGCAAGTCGTCCTTTTCGGAACGCAGCACGGACATGCCGAAGGAAATGCTGATTTTTTGCTCCTTGATCTGGAAAAGGGATTCCATTCGTTTCAGTTCCTCAATCATCCGCCTTGCCTCCGCTTCCTCGGTAATCGGCAGGACAATCAAAAATTCGTCGCCGCCCATGCGGAAGATCGAAGCGGTTTCCGGCGCCGCCAATCGGAGCAGGAGCGCCGACATGCGGATATACGCGTCGCCGACCAGATGGCCGTATGTGTCGTTGATTTTTTTCAGGTTATTGCAGTCCGCCGCGACGAAGCTGATCGGGTATTTTTCCGGCAGCAAAAGCTCCGGCAGAACTTCCTGGAAATAATGGCGGTTGTAAAGCCCTGTCAGTTCATCGGTCTTGGCGCGCTGTTCCAGCTCCCTTTTCAAAAGCTGCTGCTCGGTCACATTGTTGATCAGCGCGACGATTCCTTTGACCGCGCCGTCCTCGTCCAGAACCGGCTCCTTGATGATCTCGAGAAATTCCTGTTGGTTGTCCATGTTGATCTCGATTACATATCGCGTTCCCTTCCCGCTGGCGATGAGCTTCCTGTCGCTCTCATAGGCGAGCCGCGCGTTCGCTTTATCCCTGCGTATCTCGAGATCGGTCTTGCCCCGGATCGTCCAGTCGGGGTCGTCATCCATATGCAGATGATGCCAGTAGTGGGTGGCAAAAATGTATTTGCCCTCCGCGTCCTTCATATAAATATTTGAAGGCAGTGCCTTCAGAATCCGTTCGATTTCGGCGAACTTCGCCGAGTCCTTGGCCCGCACTGCGTTGGAAAGCCGTTTCAAAAGCAGTTTTGCTGTGCAGGGGGGCGCAAAAATGTCGGACGCGCCCGCTTCGAGACACTCCATGTCCCTGTCCGTCGGCGTCCGGGACAAAAGGGCAATGACGGGAATCGAGGCAAACAGCGTTTCATGGTTGACCTTTTTTAAAAACGCAAAGTCGTTTTCCCGCGCTACCTCCAGATCGACCAGCACGGCGGAAACCCTGTCGCGCAAACGAAGCAACGCCCGCAGGCCGCTTTCCTCCTCGTCGGTGGAAACAAGCTCGTATTCGTCGGAAAGCATCTCGCGCAATTCCTCCGCCATCGGCGTCTCGGGCAAAACCATCAAGAGCAGTTTTTTCTTCGGCATGACACTCTCCTTTTGTTGACGCATACATTTATTTAATTATAGCACTTTAGATTTATAATAGGCAATGATTATCGAAGAAAAATCCCAGGACGCGGCGATCGTGTCCTGGGATTTCCTGTTCTCCTATGTGATTAGGCTTCCTCCGCCCGGTACACCGCCGCGTACATCACCGGCAGCACCAGGAGCGTCAGGAAGGTGGCGATGATCAGGCCCATGGCGATTGCCACGGCCATCGGCGCCCAGAAGGGGCTGGTCATCAGCGGGATCATGCCGAGGATGTCGGTGCCCGCCGTCAGCATGATTGGACGGAACCGCAGCACGGCGGAATCAATGATCGCGTCCCAGAGCGTCTCGCCTTCCGCCAGATGATCCTTGATCTGCTCGATCAGGATGACCGAATTTCGGATGATCATGCCGACGAGGGCCAGCACGCCGAGATCGGCGACAAAGCCCATCGCCTGATCGAAGACGAGCATGCCGATTGTGACGCCGATGATGCCGAGCGGCGCGGTCAGCAGCGTTATGACGACGCGCTTTCCGCTCCGAAGCTGGAACATCAGAAGCGTCATGATGATAAACACCATCGCCGGGACGGGGCCGAGAAGATACTCCATTGATTCCTCGCTGTCCTCCATGGAGCCGCCCGGGGTAATCGAGTAGCCGAAGGGCAGATTTTTCCGCAGCTCCGCTGTCCGGTCGTAAAGCTTTTGCGCGGCGTCGTTGGCCGTTCCCTCCCGGATGTTCGACTGCACGGTGATGGTCGGCATCAGGTCTCGCCGCAAAATCAGCCCGTCCTCCGCCGTGAAGGAAATCTCCGCGATCTGCGAAAGCGGCACGGTTCCCGTCGGGAGATACACGGGCAAATCACCGAGAGCCGACAGCTCCCTGCGATCCTTTTCCGCGATGCGCAGCTCGATGTCGATGGTGCGGTCGTCGCGATAATACTGCGCGATGCGAGCGCCGGTCAGCTCGGTGTAAAGCGTTTGGGCGACAGCCGCGCTGGACGCGCCGAGGGTTTTCAGCTTCTCCTGGTTCAGCGTCAGGCGCACCGCCTTCGCTTTCTCGTTCCAGTTGAAATTGATGTCGGTGTAGTTCGGGTCCTCCCGCATGAGGTCCACAAGCTGGTTGGCGATTTTTCGGACCTCTTCCTTTTCATAGCCGGAAACGCGCATCATGACCGGATAGTCGGCAGGCGGCCCGGTCTGGATGAACTTGATGTTGCCGCGGACGTTCGGGAATTCTTCATCGAAAGCGGCGCGGACGATTTTTTCCACGGCCTTCCGTCCCTGCAAATCCTTCGCGACAATAACGAACTGAGCGTAATTGTCCGCCGGAAGGACCGGGTCTATGGTCAGTACGAAGCGCGGCGAGCCCTCGCCGACGTAGTAGGAATAGCTGTCCAGATCATCCTTGCGCTCGTCCAGTATCGCGGCCATCCGCGCAGCCTCGGCGGCCGTCGCTTTCATCGATGCTCCTTCGGGCAAACGCATTTCCACGATAATCTCGGGGCGCAGGGACGGCGGGAAAAATTCCTGCCGCACGAATCCCAGAAGCCAAACCGACCCTGCGAAAATGCCCGCCGTCGCCAAGAGCACCACCGGGCGATGGCGCAGGAACCATGTCAGGATCTTACGGAAAATTTGATAGAATTTCCCCTGGTACATTTCCTCCGGCGCTTTTTCTCCGCCTTCATTGACGCGAATCAGGTGATAGCCCAGGAGCGGCGTCACCGTCACGGCGACGACCCACGACAGGAGAAGCGCGATGCCGATGACCGGAAACAGCGCCTCGCAAAACTCCGACGCCATGCCTTCGGAAAAGGCGACGGGGATGAAGCCGGCACAGGTAATCAGCGTACCGGTCAGCATCGGCTTCGCCGAGGATTCGCAGGCGTAGCAGGCCGCTTTCACGCGGTCCCAGCCCTGCTCCAGCTTCACGCTCATCATTTCGATGGCGATAATCGCATCGTCCACAAGAAGCCCCAGCGAGATAATCAGCGCGCCGAGGGAAACCTTGTGCAGGTCGATGCCCAGCATATTCATGAAGCAAAACGTCCCCGCCAACACCAGCGGAATGCAGAGCGCAACCACCATACCCGCCCGGAGGCCGAGGCTCATGAAGCTGGCGATCAGCACGATGATGACCGCCTCGCGAAGGGAGCCGACAAATTCGTCGATGGCGTCCTTGACCACGGCGGGCTGGTCGGACACGCGATGAACTTCCAGCCCCACGGGCATTTCCGCTTGCATCTCGTGGATGAGCTTCGTCAGGTCCGCGCCCAGTTTCAGGATGTCGCCGCCGGGTTCCATGGAAATCGCGACGCCCACTGCCGGCTCGCCGTTGAAAAACATTTGTGTCTCCGGCGGGTCCACGGGGCGGCGTTCCACCGTGGCGATGTCGCCGAGCCGAAACACGCGCCCGCCCGACGCGATCGGCGTCTCACGGATAGCCTCCACGTCGTCGAACTGGCCCGTCACCCGCACATAAAGATTATCCGATTCCGTCTCCATCATGCCCGCAGGTGCTTTGTTGTTCTGTGCTTCCAGCGCGGCGGAGAGAACCTGCGGGGAAATACCCAGCTCCGCCAGCTTCGCGTTCTCCACTTCGACGTAAACCTTTTCCGTCTGCACGCCGAGCAACGTGACATTTTGCACGCTTTTCACCATGGCGGCGCGGCGGCGCAGCTTCTCCGCCTCCTGCCGCATTTCCTCATAGGTGTAGCCGTCGCCGGTCACCGCGTAAATCGAGCCGTAGACGTCGTCGAAACGGTCGTCGTAATACGGCCCATAGACGCCGGAGGGCAAATCCTTCTTTATGTCCTCGCCGAAATTCCGCAAATCGCGCCAGGTCGGGCGAATCGTTTCCTTCGGCACGTCATCCCTCAGAGTGATATAAACGACCGTCTGCCCGGGGCGCGAATAGCTTTCGATGAAGTCCACGCCGGGAATGTCGCGGAACTTGCTTTCCAGCTTGTCCGTAACCTGCTGCTCCATCTCCTCCGCCGTCGCGCCGGGCCACGCCGCCGACACGACCATCATGCGGATGGTAAAATCCGGATCCTCCATGCGCCCCAGCCGATAATACGAAAAAATTCCCGCAATAAAGGCGACAATGACAAAATACCAGACGAGGTCGCGATTCTTCAACGCGATTTCCGTAATCCGGTTCATGGTTTCTGAACCTCCGCGCCGAGGCGCACTTCCTCGCCCTCATGGAGCTTGTGGACGCCCGCCGTCACCACCACGTCGCCCGCCGAAAGCCCCGCAACGACCGCCTCGTTGGCGCCGAAGGACACGACGGATATTTCACGGAGCGAAACTTTCCCGTCCTTGACAATCCAAACGCAGGGCTTTTCCCCGGTTTGGTAAATCGCCGACATCGGCAGCGTCGCCGTCGTATTCGCCGCGCCGCTCGTCTTTTCGCCCGTCACGTTCACGCTGGCCGTCATGCCCAGCGCCATGCCTGCGGGCGGGTTCGGGACGGAGACGCGCACCTTGTAAGTCCGCGTCGCCGGGTCCGCCATCGGCGCGATTTCGCGGATTACGCCTCTGGCCTTTGTGTTCGCCATTGCCCAGAAAGAAACCTCCACATTCTTGCCGACGGCAATAATCGGCAGCCGGTTCTCCGGCACGTTGATCTCCACTTCCATCTCGCCGGACTCCACAAAGGTCAGCACCGTCTGCCCGGCGGCGACCACCTGCCCGACTTCCGCCGAAAGGCCGGACACTACGCCGTCCGCGTCGGCGACGAGCTCCGTGTAGGAAAGGGCGTTGTGCGCCTCCGTCGCCTGCGCCGCCGCAGCCTGATACGCAGCGAGGGCCGCGTCATAGGCCGTCTGGTACTGGTCCAGCACAGCCGCCGCGATGGCCGCTTCCGCGTAAAGCTGACGATAGCGCGCGAGATTTGTTTCCGCCAGCGCGAGTTGCGCGCCGGCCGCCTCCGCCTGCGCGTCCGCTGCGGTCGTCTTCTGCGCCACGTCCTTCGGGTCGATGCGCATCATCACCGACCCCGCCGACACCCGGTCGCCGAGCTGCACGTCCCGCCCGACGATCTGTCCGCCGACCTGGAACGCCATATTCTTCTCATACCGCCCATGCACGCTGCCCGCGTACTCCGCCGCCTGCGCCGAACCGCCGACAGCCACAGTCTGCGTGCGCACCAAAGGCAATTTCTGCTCCGGCGCCTCCTCCTTCCCGCAGCCGGAAAAAATCGCCGCCGAAAGCAAAAGCGCGGTGCATATCGTCATCTTTCGGTTCATGGATAATCTCCTCATATATTTTATCGTCTGAAAAACAAATTCAGGAACAGCGACAGTAAAATGCTGATAATCGCGCAGGTCGCCAACGGAAAATGGACGGACCAGTTCTCACCGCCGAAATGGAAATCCCCCGGCAACTGTCCCAACGGCAAAATACGCCCGCCAAAATAAAGTGCGGCACCTATTGCCACGAGCACCGCGCCGAAAACCATCAGCGTCCGACCAATCTGCTGCGCGTCCATTTGTGCCCTCCTGTCGCAGAATACATTCCAAACCATGATATATTATAGCACAAAACAAATAGCCAAACGCCAAAAAGACGAAAAATTCTTTCCTATTCCTCACAATAAATGATATAATAGAGCATGTAAATTTCCGACATCGGGGCGGGTCGCCGCTTCGGGAAAAAGATTGGAGGTTTTTGAATGAACTGTACAGAAATCGTAAACGTCGTCGGCCGCGAAATCATGGACTCGCGCGGCAACCCCACCGTCGAGGCCGAGGTCACGCTCTGCGACGGCAGCGTAGGCCGCGCGGCCAGCCCCAGCGGCGCGTCCACGGGACAGTTCGAGGCGCTGGAGCTTCGCGACGGCGACAAGAAACGCTACAACGGCAAAGGCGTGCTGAAGGCTGTCAAGAACGTCAACACGACGCTGACGAAGGCCGTCCTGGGCCTCGAGGCCGCCGACACTTACACCGTCGACCAGGCGATGCTGAAAGCCGACGGCACCGAAGGCAAGAAGAAACTCGGCGCCAACGCCATCCTCGCCGTCTCGCTGGCCAGCGCGAAAGCGGCCGCGATTTCCGAAGGCCAGTCCCTTTACCGTTTCCTCGGCGGCGCGCAGGCGCGCGTGCTGCCGGTGCCGATGATGAACATCCTGAACGGCGGCGCCCATGCGACGAACAATATCGACGTACAGGAATTCATGATCATGCCGATCGGCGCGAAAACCTTCGCCCAGTGCCTCCAGTGGTGCGCCGAGGTTTATCACGCATTGGCCGCACTCCTGAAGAAGAACAAGCTCGCGACCTCCGTCGGCGACGAGGGCGGTTTCGCGCCGAACCTGAAGAGCGCCGAGGAAGCTCTTGACTACATCATGAAGGCCATCAAGGAAGCGGGCTACAAGCCGGGCAAGGATTTCGCGCTGGCCATCGACGCCGCCGCCAGCGAGTGGAAGGGCAAGAAGAAAGGCGAATACGTGCTGCCGAAAGCCGGCACGAAGTACACCACCGCGAAACTGATCGACTACTGGGAAAAGCTCGTCGCGAAATATCCGATCGTTTCCCTTGAGGACCCGCTGGACGAAGAAGACTGGGAAGGCTGGAAGAAGCTGACCGAGCGTCTCGGCAACAAGCTCCAGATCGTCGGTGACGACCTCTTCGTCACGAACACGAAGCGTCTCGCAAAAGGCATCAAGATGGGAGCAGGCAACGCGATCCTGATCAAGCTGAACCAGATCGGCTCGCTGACCGAGACCATCGAGGCCATCCAGCTCGCCCACAAGAACGGCTTCCGCGCCGTAGTCTCCCACCGCTCCGGCGAGACCGAGGACGCCACGATTGCCGACCTCGTAGTAGCGCTGAACGCGGGCCAGATCAAGACCGGCGCCCCGAACCGCAGCGAGCGCGTAGCGAAGTACAACCAGCTCCTCCGCATCGAGGAAGAACTGGGAGGAAAAGCCGCCTACGACGCGTCGCCGCTGCTGGCAAAACTCGCGAACCGGTAAAGAGCTATAATTGATAGAAAATCCCGCAGAGGCACAACGCGCCCTGCGGGATTTTTTCATACAAGCATAAATCACACACGATTTTACTCATCAATTTCCGGAAGTTCGGAAAGGGGAATTCTTTCATAAGCACTATTTTTCTTATCCTCCGGGTGCGGTTCCAAACCAATAACGGTAATATCCCCGCGTCCGGGCCCGTACACCCAATACATACGCATAGCGCGGCTTGTTTTGTTTTCAAGATAAGATTGCCACACCTTTTGCCCGTATCGCTTGGAAAGCTCCTCAATCTCATGTGTATGCAAGCCGGGATAAAACGGATCTTGCGATAAGAGCTTCATGGCTTTGCCCCATTTTTTGTATAGCGCAAGCTCACTTTTGGATATGTTCCCATCGTCCCTTTTTTGTTTGAGGATGTTCCAAAGTCCCAGCATTTCGGGAATTCCCATACGAATTGCAAAATTCATCGTCAAAACTTCGACAGGTCGATAGGTTCGGACACGTCACCCATTTTATAATTGTGCATCGCCTGATCCATCATTGCCAGCGTCTTTTTAGATATTTCCTTCGGCACGGCAAGTTCCCTCGGCTCAAGAAGAATACAGCCGTTTTCATATTCCCGGACCTGATAATAAGAAAACTTCGCCCCACGCAAAGTCAACCGGTGTTTTGCGTCCAAATGTGCCGTATAATCAGCGACAGCCGACATGTTCATAAAATCGTCCCCCTTTGTGGGATTTCCCACTTATTTTCTTTATTGTATTACAGCCGCCTCCCTATTGGCAAGAAAAATCTGCGTAAAAAACCACGCTGCCTTTTTGAAATTTGTATTCTGCCGCGCCTGCGAATATAATATTATTTGGGCTATTAAAAATCACGAAATCTTGCCTTCCCCTACCATTCCTCTTGTTCTCCTTTGGCTCTGACTTTAACGTCCAAATACTTGCGCCCTTCATATTCGCGCACTTTGATGGAATTAGTGTCTACATAAAAAATATTATTAGAATCTTTGTAGTAATACTGTACCCAGTTTTCCTTTTCCTCCTCCTCCTTCGCCAAGCACAGCCCGCTCATACAAATCATGCAAGCCATGCACAGCAGGAAAATCCTCGACCAAACCTTTCGCATATTTGACCCTCCCAAAATCATTCTATATTTTTATTATACTATCAGTGTCCCCCCCGCAAGACAATTTGCGCAAAAAATTCTGCGAATTTTCCGCGCAAATATCTTGCGGAACTCATCCCAAAACAAAAAATCGCGCCGCCCATCGTCTTTTGATGAGCGGCGCGATTCTGCTTCTATATCACCCTTGCGCGATATTCAGTTCCCTTCGCAAGGCGCGCTGCAGCACTTTGGAAAAATTGACCTTGCGGCTGACGGCGATATCGTTCAACCATTTGGGAATGGTCAGGGATTTTCGCACAGCCTTTTCAAAATGCGTGCGGGCATATTCCTCTACATCGACGGAAACCATGCTGATAAAACGATCGTCTTCTCCATAATCGTCATCTTCGTCGTCTTCGCAGTGGATATCGACCTTGTCTATCGGCGTAGGCTCGGGAATTTCGTTACCATCCAGTTTTTCCGAATGGATATACCCGGCAAGACAGTCGACCGCCATTTCCATAGCCTCCTGCATAGTATCGCCGCAGGTCGACAGATGGTTGAGGTCGGGAAAAACCACCGAATAATGGCCGTTTTTTTCATGGAAAAAAATTGCAGGATATATGCTGAGCATAGAATGACCTCCTCTATTTCAAGCCTGCCTGTTTCAGAATCGAATTGACGGTCTTCCTGTCCAAATCCTTCGGCTTCGTGTGAAACGGTATCGTGACTTTGCCGCTTTTATGCGGATGCTTGTAGTGATGGTGCGAACCGTCAATCTTGACAAGCCGCCAACCGTCCATCAGGATTTTTGCTTCCATCTCCTTCGGCGTCATGCCACATCCACCTTACGGTTGTATTGTAGCAAAAAATGCGCATTATTTCAATGCGCATTTTTGTTTCTGTATTGCAATGCAGGGAGAGTGGACGTTCCGAAGCACTGCGATAAAATGCCCGCAACGAGTCTCCATTCTCCTTTTTTATCTTCCGACAGCAATGCGTCAAATTTTTCCCGAGCCGCTCCTTCGGGCGCAATAAATTCGCTCAAATTCAGAAACAGAATGTCTTTTTTGCTCAGAGTCCCCTTTAATTTCTCGGGACAGATATATGCAATTCCGATTTTATCATATTGCTTGAACAAGATAGTTTGCACCTTGGAAAGCATGCGCTGGTCAATACTATCCGAATAGTCTTTGAAACTCTTTATACTGTCGTCGATTGGGAGTCCAGCCTCTTTTTCGATATGGAACAAAGTATTTATATATTTTTTGCTGTCAATCGCCCCTTTCCCTTTTTCCGTTTTGGACGCCATGACCTTAAAGAAAAACTCCCAAAACGCACTGATTCCCCCCTTCCGAACATCCTCCATATTATCCAGTTGTTCGTCGCTGTAACTGTTCGCCGTCGTTTTCAACTCGACCAAATACAGTTCCTTATCTGCGGCAATCAAATAATCGACCTTGTCATTGCTTAAGTATTCGCGCCCGTCTTTCGTCTTTCTTTTCTCTCCGGGCTTCTTGATCGGGAATTCTTTTGCCAAAAGTGCCACATTCTTCGGATTCTCTTTTCCTTGCTCCATTGCCAGCTGTGCTGCAAGCATCTCTCCTACAAAATCGGAAATCAACATGTCAATGATCACTTCCGATTTTACAGCCTGCGTCCAATAATCTCTGATTGTCCAATATTCCACCATGTCAAAAAAGAATCATGCTCACTCATCACTGTTTCCCCCTCAACCAATCCTTATCAGTTCCCCATCCTTCATCACCTTGACCATTGCCTTAAATTTATCTTCGACGCCCAGCCCCCGAAATCCTTCCGCATTTTCCGTATGGAACGGCAGGATGTATTTTTGCGGCTTAACCGCTTCGATAAAATGCGCCAGTGTCTTTCTGTCCGCGTGACCGGAAGTATGCGCGTAATTGACGCGCTCTCCGAATCGGGAAACGAATCCGGCCAAGTGACTGTTATAGGCGGAATGCTTGGGGTTCAGATAGCCCTTCCACATGGAGTAGATCAGCCACGGTTCCTCCACGCCGTCGGTCAGAAAATCGTAGAAATAATCCAGCCCTCGCGGCGACATGCCCAAGCACGTGCCAAGCAGCAGGACAAAACCGTCCTTTGCCTCGTCCGTCAACTGTCTCGAATGCCTGACGCCCTTCAGCCTATAAAGTCCTGTCTGCTTTCCGGCAATATCGCTGAAAGTGTGCAGCATCGCGCAAATATAGCCGTTGGCATAAACCTTCAGGCCGTTTTTCCGCGCGGCGTGATAAATCGAGCTGATGGTATCGAAATTCGTGGAGGAGCAGAGCACGTACGCCTGCCGATGGCTTTGCAGGAATGTTTCTGCTTCTTTTTGCAGTTCCCATTCGTTCAACAGCCGCTCCGCCTTCACAGAGCGCGTCATCATCGTTCCTTCGCAAAGCAGCACGTCCACCGTCTTATGGAACTTTTCAAGGAGCTTCGGGATTTCTTGTAGGCTTTTCCCCAGATACCCGGCGGAACGGAAATCTCCGCTGACGAGAATCGTCTGCCCCCCTGCCTCAATCAGGAACATATTGGCGTGATACGCCGAATGATCGACGAAAAACGGCGTAACCGTCATATCGCCGACGGTAAACGCTTTCGGCGGCAAAAACGTGCGGATGCGTCCGTCCGCGTTTTTCAACAGAGCGTTCATCGCCTCATTGCGGGTATATTGATTGAGAGTCGTCAATATCGTTTTCATGACTTCGTCCATATAAAGCGGGACGTCGACGGGAATCCTGTCCATCAGCCCCGTATGATCGCCGTGATAATGCGTGAACAGGACGGCGTCAAAACGCTTCTCCTGCAGCATCTTGACAATGTCCTCGTCCCGCACCGTCCCATAGCTGCCCGGCAGCGCCGCTCCGCAGTCGATAAGGATATGCGTCTTCTCCGTCGCAATCTCGGTGATGGTGCCGCCGATTTGATTTGCCCCGCGATGAATCGTAACGGAAACCGCCATTTCAATACGCCTCCTTCATATTTCTCTTCCATCTTGGGTTGATTATAACACACGCCACCGGCAAAATTTTGCACATCATGCAATCGGCATTTTACGTCGCATTTCTTGCCGCTCCCAAAATATCGGACGCAAAAAACCGCGCCGCCATCGTCTTTCGATAAGCGGCGCGGTTTCGCGTCTCAATCTTATTTCTTGAACATCTTCTTGATCGTATTCATGAAGCTTTCCTGCTCCGGGTTTACGTTTTGCCCGCTGATCTCGCCGAACTCCTTCAAAAGCTCTTTCTGCCGCGCGGAGAGCTTTTGCGGCGTCAGCACCTTGACGCGCACGAGCTGGTCGCCGCGGCCGTTGCCGCGCAGGAACGGGATGCCGCGGCCTTTCAGCCGAAGCATCGTGCCGGACTGGATGCCCGCCGGGATTTTCATTTCCACCTTGCCGTCGATAGTCGGCGCCTCGATGGTATCGCCGAGGGCCGCCTGCACGAAGGAGATCGGCACCTCGCAGAGCACGTCGGAACCTTCGCGCTCGAACAGTTTATGTCGCTTCACGAAAATATAGACGTAAAGGTCGCCGTTTCCGCCGCCGCGAAGTCCCGCCTCGCCGCCTCCGGCCACGCGGATGCGCGAGCCTTCGTCGACGCCCGCCGGAATCTTCACGCTGATTTTCTTGCGGACTTTCTTGCGTCCGGTGCCGCCGCAATCCGAGCACGGATTCTTGACGATCTTGCCCGTGCCGTGGCATCGTCCGCAGGGATGAGAATTCAATATCTGCCCGAAAGGCGTATTCTGCCGCCGCTGGACTTGGCCCGTGCCGTGGCAATCCGGGCAGGTTTCCGGCGACGTTCCCGCCGCCGCGCCGGTGCCGTGACAAGTCGTGCAATTTTCCGTGCGCGGAACGGTCAGCTCCGCCTCCTTGCCGAAGGCCGCTTCTTCAAAGGTCAGCTCCAGATCGTAGCGAAGGTCGCTGCCCCGCTCCGGTCCGGAACGGCGACGGCTCCCGCCGCCGCCGAAGAACGCGTCGAAAATATCGTCGAAACCGCCGCCTCCGCCGCCGAATCCGCCAAAGCCGCCGAATCCTCCGAAGCCGCCCGCTCCGCCGCCACCGCCGCCGTTCTCGAAGGCCGCGTGGCCGAACTGGTCATACTGGGCTTTTTTCTGCGGGTCGGAAAGCACACTATAGGCTTCGTTGACTTCCTTGAATTTTTCCTCCGCCGTCTTCGGGTCGTCGCGGTTCAGGTCCGGATGATATTTGCGCGCCAGCTTTTTGAAGGCTTTCTTGATCTCGTCCTCGGACGCGCCCTTTTGAACACCGAGCACTTCATAGTAGTCGCGTTTGTCGCTCATAAACAGGTCTCCCCTATGAAAAGAGCGGAGTGTGAAGCACACTCCACTCTTCAAACTTCACTCTTCCTTACTTGTCTTTAACTTCCGTGTATTCGGCGTCGACCACGTTGTCGTCGGCCTTCTTCGGCTCTTCCTGCGCCGCCTGCTGCTGTGCTCCGGCGTCCGCCGCGCCGCCTGCCGCGCCCGCGGCCTGCTGCGCCTGCTGATAGGCCGCCGCACTCATCTCGTAAAGCGGCTTCTGCAGTTCTTCCGTCGCCTTCTTGATGGTCTCGTTGTCGCCGCCCTTCAGCGCTTCCTTGACCTTGTCGATGGCGGCCTTGACCTTGTCGACCTGCGCCGCGTCGGCCTTGTCGCCCATATCCTTGATCGCCTTTTCCGCCTGGTAGACGAGATTGTCGGCGTTGTTCTTGATCTCGATGGCTTCCTTCTGCTTCTTGTCCTCGGCAGCGTGCGCTTCGGCCTCCTTGACCATGCGGTCGATGTCGTCCTTGCTCATGCCGCTGTCGGACTGGATCGTAATCTTCTGCTCCTTGCCGGTGCCGAGGTCCTTCGCCGAAACGTGCACGATGCCGTTGGCGTCGATGTCGAACTTGACCTCGATGCGGGGAACGCCGCGCGGCGCGGGCGGAATGTCCGAAAGCTCGAAACGGCCCAGCGTCTTGTTGCCCGCCGCCATTTCGCGCTCGCCCTGCAGAACGTGGATGTCCACCGAGGGCTGGTTGTCCGCCGCCGTCGAGAAGACCTGGCTCTTGGAGGTCGGAATCGTCGTATTGCGCTCGATGATCTTCGTGCAGACGCCGCCCAGCGTCTCAATGCCGAGAGACAGAGGCGTGACGTCGAGCAGCAGCACGTCCTTGACCTCGCCGACGAGGACGCCGCCCTGAATGGCCGCGCCCACCGAAACGCATTCGTCCGGGTTCACGCCGTGGCTCGGTTCCTTCGACAGATACTTCTTGATGGCTTCCTGCACCGCCGGGATACGGGACGAACCGCCGACGAGGATGACCTTGTTGATGTCGGACGGCGAAAGCTCCGCGTCGGCCATCGCCTTGCGCGTCGGTTCCATCGTTGCCTCGACGAGATCGTTGGTCAGCTCGTCGAACTTCGCGCGGGACAGCGTCAGGTCGAGATGCAGAGGGCCGTTGGGACCCGCCGTGATGAACGGCAGATTGATGTTCGTGGAAAGCATGCTGGAAAGCTCGATCTTCGCCTTCTCCGCGGCCTCGACGAGACGCTGCTTGCTCATCTTGTCCGCCGCGAGATCGATGCCGTTGTCCTTCTTGAACTCGGCAACCATCCAGTCGACGATGCGCTGGTCGAAGTCGTCGCCGCCGAGATGCGTGTTGCCGTTTGTCGCCTTGACCTCGAAGACGCCGTCGCCGAGCTCGAGGATCGAGACGTCGAAAGTGCCGCCGCCGAGGTCGAAGACGAGAATCGTCTCGTCGTTGTCCTTGTCAAGTCCATAGGCCAGCGCCGCCGCCGTCGGCTCGTTGATGATGCGGAGCACGTCGAGCCCCGCGATCTTGCCCGCGTCCTTCGTCGCCTGACGCTGGCTGTCGTTGAAGTACGCCGGAACCGTGATTACCGCCTGGCTGACCGTCTCGCCGAGATACGCTTCCGCGTCGGCTTTCAGCTTCTGCAGCACCATCGCGGAAATTTCCGGCGGCGTGTAGCTCTTGTCGTCGATTGTAACTTTGTAATCCTTCTCGCCCATGTGACGCTTGATCGAAGCGATCGTGCGGTCCGGGTTCGAGACGGCCTGCCTTTTCGCCAGCTGGCCGATCAGACGCTGGCCGTCCTTCGTGAAGCCGACCACCGACGGCGTCAGTCGGCTGCCTTCGGGGTTCGTGATGACGGTGGGCTCGCCGCCCTCCATAACGGACACGACGGAGTTCGTCGTACCTAAGTCAATACCAATTACCTTTGCCATGATGATTTCCTCCTATTCAATATACAGATTTATTGATTGCTGAATTTATATTGTGCGGCTTTCGCCGCGAATTGCCTTTCAATGGCTAATTGCCCACGACCTGCACCATACTCGGACGGATGACGCGGCCTTTTGCCATATATCCCTTCTGAAGCTCGGCCACAATCTCGCCGTCCTCCTTTTCCGCGTCCTCGACGCGCATGACGGCCTGATGGAAGTTCGGGTCGAAGGGCTTTCCCTTTGTCTCGATATATTCGAGCCCTTCCTTTTTCAGCGCCTCCACGAGCTGCTTGTACATCATCTCGACGCCCGCGCGCAGGCTCTCGGCGTCGCTGTTTTCCGCCGCCAGCGCGCGCTCGAAATTGTCGAGGAACGGCAGCAGGTCCTTCAAAAGATTCTGCGTGACGAGGTTGCCCAGTTCTTCCTTCTCCTGCCGTGTGCGGCGGCGGAAATTCTCGAAATCCGCCTGCAGCCGCAAATATCGGTTTTCCTTTTCGGCAAGCTCCGCTTCGTATTTCTCGCGGATCGCGTCCGCGTCTTCCGGCGCCGTCTCCTCCGATTCTCCGGCCTGCGTTTCGCCGCTCTCCTGCGGCGGCGCTTCCTCCGGCGCGTCCTGGTTGAACGCGCGGCGCTCCGCCATTTCGTCGGCCAGCGCCTCTTCAATCTGTTCCT
Source organism: uncultured Selenomonadaceae bacterium (assembly GCA_902778455.1). Classification (GTDB taxonomy): domain Bacteria; phylum Bacillota; class Negativicutes; order Selenomonadales; family Selenomonadaceae; genus RUG12372. The sequence continues at coordinate 40,803 of CACYXR010000016.1, forward strand.
TCATTTCCTCCAAGCTTGCCTCATCCTTTTTCTTCATTTTATCTTTCTCAAACGCCGTCATACGAATCACTCCTCGTCGAACAGGGAATCATGGTACGCGAGCAGTTCCCTCACCAGCGGCTGAAGCGTCTCCAGGTCGCCCGCGTCGTTGACGTCGATCCGCAGCGACTTGTTGTCCTCGAAATCGACGTGAATCTGCAGCGCCGGGCGGAAAAAATCCTTCTCCTCTTTCGTCATCTTCCGCTCCTTATAGAGCACCGAGTGGTAATCAAAGGCGCGGAGATCGTGGGCGGACAGGATCGCGTGGATCTGCTGCAGATAGTCCTCGGGGAACAGCGTGAAATCGTCCTCCCGCCCCCATTTCTTTGCCGCTGCGTCGTAGTTCATCCTGCCCAGGAGGAGCTGTTCTCCATTGATGGCCTTCTCTTCCTGCACGTGGACCGGACTGAAGTGAACCTTCCTGCCGTCTACGGAAAGGGTGAAGGAACATCTCTTGACCGGCCCGTAGACGAGCTTCGGCGGCAGCAGGGATTCGTCGCCCTTTTCGGCGAACCAATTCGCGAAAGCGAGATAGGTTTCCCGCGTCCACTCCGCGTCGGGATTGTTGTTCTCGGTGAATTCTATTTTTTCCCCCGAAGCGTAGTTTGCGTTGAAATGGCACTTCTGGAACTCCGGCGGCAACCCCGCCGTCACGCGGTAGACGCCGTTATTTGCCGCCAAATGGCGTTCGTCGATAATGGCCTGCAGCTTCGTCAGCAGCGTTTCATCCGCGGGAAGGCTGACACGAGCGTCGTCTCTGGAATCCGTCCAGACGGCAGCCGTCAATACGCCCTGTTCATTCTTACGCACCTCGACGGTGTAGAAACGGTCTCCTTTTCCGGGCGACCATTCGCCCCGCAGATAGAAATGCGCGTAAAAACCTGTAAGGTCTTTGGAGACGATTGTCTTCGGCGCGCTGCGGTCCGTCTTGTCCGTCACGCCGCCGCATTCGGGTCTGTCGATTGCCGACGCGCACCCGCCGAGTCCGAGGAACGTCAAAAGACTGAACAGCGCCGCCATGATCATCTTGCCTCTCTTACGGTTCATTTTCGCGTCCCTCCGTCTAACCTAACCTTGCCAGCCCAATCTCCGTACCACGTCGGACAAATGCTCGTTCATATAGCCCAAGAGCGACATCGCCTTGCCGTACTCCATGCGCGTCGGGCCCAGCACCGCGATCGTTCCGAGAAGCTCGCCGTCCAGATGGTAAGTTGCCGTAACGATGCTGCAATCCTGGATACCCTTGTAGTCGTTTTCCTGCCCGATGGTCACGCGAAGCCCGTCGCCGAGATGCGCGGAGAGGATTTCTTTCAGAAGCTGTTCTTCCTCCAGCATCAAAAGGATTTCCTTGACCCGCTCCACATCGCGGAACTCCGGCTGGGAAAGCATTTCCCGCGTGCCGCCGAGGTAAAGCCTTTCGCGCCCGTCCGTATCGTCCAGCGCACGGTTGATTACATCCAGCGCCGCCTCGTAAAGATCCTCGTCGGAAATCTCCGAGCGGATCTTTCGGTACGCGGCCTTCGGGATCGCGTCGAGGGTGCAGCCGGTTAGGCAATCGTTGACGACGCGGGCCATGCGCTGAAAATCCTCGAAGCTCGCGCCCGACGGCATCGCGACAATGCGGTTTTCGATGAAGCCTGCGTCGGTCATCAGCACCGCCACCGAGCGTCTGTCGTCCAGCGGCAGGAACTGCAGGCAGCGGAACGCCGACTTCTTCATCTGCGGCGCCAGCACCAGCGCGACGTTTTTCGTCACATGGGAAATCAGCCGCGCCGTTTCCTGGAAGACCTCCTCGATACGCTTGACCCGAGCCCGATACCAGAGATCGATCTGCGCCTTTTCCTCGTCGGTCAGCCGCATAGGCTGCATCAGCCCGTCTACATAGAAGCGGTAGCCCTTCGACGAGGGAATGCGCCCGGAGGACGTATGGATATGCTCCAGATAGCCGAGCATTTCAAGGTCGGCCATCTCGTTGCGGATCGTCGCGGGACTGACGCCGAGATCATGCCGCCGCGCGATAGTGCGCGACCCGACCGGCTCCGCCGACTCGATATAGTCCTGCACTACCGCCTGCAGGACACGCTGTTTCCTTTCATCCATGTTGCTTGCCCCTCCTGTTAGCACTCAGGGGCGTCGAGTGCTAACCTTCTGATAAGACTATAACGCAAATTTGACTTTTTGTCTATATGTTTTTGAAAAGTTTTTTGGGAAAATAGTAAAAAACGGCGCGCCGCCCTGAATTTTCAAGGCAACGCGCCGTTGTATCCTTATTGACCCGATTTTTCCTTCTATTAATATTTGAACCGTTTCAGAGAGGTCTGGAGCTCGTCGGCGAGGCTGGACAGGGAGTCGCTGGCGCGGGCAATCTCGCTGGCGGACGCGGACTGCTGCTGCGTAGCCGCGCTGACCGTCTGCATCTCATCGGAAACACGCTGGCCCTGCTTCGCGATATTGTCGATTTCCTTGGAAATGTTGTTCGCGTCCCTCGCGGCCTGGTTGACCTCCCCCGCCATGGCCTGCGCCTCTTGACGCACTTCGTTGACGAGCCTTTCAATCTGCTCGAAGGTTTCGCGGAGCGCACTGACGGAACGCGCGCCCTCGGCAACCGCCGTAGAGCCGACCTGCATCGAGCTGACCGCCGAATGGGTGTCGTCCTGGATGCTCCGGATCAAATCGGCAATCTTCTGCGCCGCTTCGCCGGACTGCTCGGCGAGCTTGCGGACTTCCTCAGCGACCACCGCGAATCCGCGGCCATGCTCGCCGGCGCGCGCCGCCTCGATGGCAGCGTTCAGCGCGAGCAGGTTCGTCTGGCTGGCGATACCGGAAATCGTCTCGACAATCTGCCCGATTTCCTGCGAACGTTCGCCGAGCTTGTCCACCATTGAGGAGGATTCCTGCACGGTGCGCTCGACGCTCTCGATCTGGGCCACCGATTTCTGAATGGCCTGACCGCCTTCCGCCGCATATTCCGCCGCGGAATCGGAGCGCTCGGCCACTGTCCCTGCCTTTACGCGAATCGCGTCTACAGACTGCGCCACCTGCCCGACGGCCGCAATGCTCGTCGAGACGCCGCCCTGCTGCTCGACCACGGCGGCAGCCGCCTCGGTGACAGACTGTGCGACCTGGTTCGACGCCTCGGCGGACTGACCCGCGCTGGCGGTCAGCTCCTCGGAAGCCGCGGCAATCTGCTCGGTGGAATCATGGGTCTGCACCATCAGATTATTCAGCCCGTCGCGCATCGCTGAAACGACGCCGGCCATCGTGCCGAACTCGTCGCCGCGATCAATATTCATCGGCGTCTTGCGGAAATCGCCGTTCTTCAGATGCTCGCAAACGTCCATCATAATTTCCAACGGGCTGGTGATGGCCCTCGAGATGCCCATGCCCACGAGGAACAGGATCACAAGGCACGCGACGCTCATCATCATCATCATCGTGGCGGCGGCAGCGGCGCTCGACTCCGTTTCCTCATCGATGGCTTTCGCAGTCTCCTGCGCTTCCTTCTGCAAAGCCTCCAAAGGCTTACGGAGGTCCATGGTAATCTGCCCGCCCTTGGAACTGTAAAGCTTCTGCGCGTCCGCCAGCTTGCCGTCGGCGCAAAGCTTCATGATGTCAGACATGGTATCGTAGAAACTCTTCCAAGCCTTGCGAACCCCCGCGCTCTTCTCCGCGGCGCCCGGCTGACCCTCGGAAGCCTTTTCGTAAAGACCCCAATGCTTCTCAAAATTCTTCTGGATTTCGTTGGCGTCGTTCCGCAGGTCGTCATGGCGCTCCTTCGTCGTCGCCACCATCGCGAGGATCGCCCGGGACTGCATATCGCGCATCAGATATTTCGTCTCGCCGATTTCCTGCACCTGCTGCAGGCTCTGGTTGTAAATGACCGCCATGCCGTCCTTCGACTGGTTGATGGTCGAGAACCCCTTGTAGCCAATGGCCGCCATACCGACAGCCGCGATCACGACGAGAATCATGATCTTCGCCGAAACCTTGATATTGTTCAACAATCCCATAATTCAGCCCCCTGTCTTTCATAACAATTTTGTTCCGCAAGTGAAAAATACTTCATTATTTAATTCTATGACTAAAAAAAAATCCCTGCTTGTTCACAAAAAATACAAGCAGGAATTTTACATTTTTCTCAATTCAATTCAGAAGTGCAATGCGGGCAACGGGTCGCCTCCGCGTCGATCTCCGATTTGCAGTACGGGCACTTGCGCGGCTCGGGCGCCGGCTCTTCCTTCGGCATCATCTTGTTGATCTGCTGAACCATCAGGAACACAGCGAACGCCAAAATCAGGAAATCAATACAGGCGTTGATGAACTGCCCGTAAGCGATAACGGGGACGTTCGCGGTCTTCGCTTCCGCCAGTGTCTTAACGGGAACCTTGCCGAGATTGATGAACAGGTTGGAAAAGTCCACGTTACCCATCAAAAGACCCAGCGGCGGCATCAGAACATCGCTGACGAAGGACGAAACGATTTTCCCGAAGGCGCCGCCGATAATGACGCCCACCGCGAGGTCCATGACGTTGCCCCGCATGACAAACTTCTTAAATTCTTCCATCATTTCTTATTCTCCCTTTCTGTTTTCAAATATGCCTCATTCGTCAAAGAATCGTTCGACGAAAGCGGGTATATCGCGTCGGTGGCATGCGCTTCCCGCAGCGCCTCGTCCAACGCGTCCATAGCCAATTCCTCCGCCTCATAGGAGGGGTGATACGTCGTGCGCTCGAACCGTGAAGCGGGCACCCGGATCAATCGGTCGTGCTTTCGGTCATAACCGTAAACGGTCAACGACGCCGCGGATTCGATGTACGTTTCCCCGTCCCATCGCCAGCCGCCGTAAAAAATTCGCTGGTAGCACTGCTCCATGACCATGAACAGCACAAGGTCGGCGTCAAGCGCCTGCGCCGCGTCCCGTGCGGCAATCTCCGGCTTCGCCTTTTTCCCATGCACGGAAAGCGCTTCGTCCAGCGCCTTGGCCGCATCATCCTCGTTGATGAATTCCACCCAATGCATGGTTTCGTTCAGCGGAATATGGAATTCCCTGTCCATGCGGTCCATTAGACGCGCCGCGCCTTCCCTGGACAGCCAGCCGCCGGTCCGATCGATCAGCGGAATGATCGCGATGCGCTTCGTCTGACGCTGCGGCTGCTCTGCGCGTATTTCAACCGCCGGCGTCGCCGCAGGCGTTTCGGACGGCGAAGCGAAAACCGTTCCGCCGGACGCCAGAACGCAGGCGCAAATCGCAGCCGCGCATACGCTCCGTTTCATTCTATTCTTTCCCATTTATCCTCGCCTTGCCCGTCGCGCAGGGGGCAAGGTCCATCAAATCTGCCAGTTCCACGTCGCCCTTCAGGTTTGCCATGATGACGTCGCGGATCTTGAACTCCGCCATGACCTGGCAGCACGCGCCGCAGGGAACGCAGGGTTCTTCGGTGTCCGAAACCACCGCGATGGCGTCAAATTCCCGCTTGCTGTCAGCGATGGCCTTGAAAATCGCCACGCGCTCCGCACAGCAGGAAAGACCATAGGCCGCGTTTTCCACCGAGCAGCCGCCGTACAGCGTGCCGTCGCTGGTCAGCACGCAGGCGCCGACAGGGCGTTTGGAGTACGGCGCGTGCGCTTTTTGCATCGCTTCCCGTGCCGTTCGAACCATAGTATCGATAATGTCTTCATTGATCATCGTGTTCTGCTCCTCTCCTGATTGATGGTTATGTCATTTTTTCATAATAGCGGTTTTACAACGAATCCGCCCGAAGGACGCCGTCTATACCGCGGACAGTCTCCATGACCGAAGTACGATCGATTTTTCCTTCTTTCGAGCTGACTTCCAGCTCGATTTCCAGCAGCGGTCCGCTTTCCCCGCGGGGCATTCCTTCCCGCATGCGGATGCGGATACCGTGCATCGAATAGTCCTGCGCCTCCAGCGCGTCCGTGACGGCACGAATCACGCCGGGACGATTCTCCGCGACAATCGCGACAGCGAAATTGTCCTCGCGCACCATCCAGGAATCATAACGGCCGAACACGCGGAGCACCAGGAAAACAAACCCCGTGGTCATCAGCGCCCCCGTGTAATAATCCAGCCCCACCGCCAGCCCGACGCCCGCGACGACCCAAAGGCACGCCGCCGTCGTCAGCCCTGTTACGGACACACCTTCCTTCATGATCGCGCCCGCGCCGAGAAAACCGATGCCGCTGACCACCTGGGCGGCAATCCGCGCGGCATCGGAACCCGTGTCGTTCCGAAAATCCACGGAAATCATCATCACAAGGCAGGACCCGAGGCAGACGAGGATATTCGTCCGAAGCCCGGCCGACTTGTGCCGAGCCTCACGCTCGTAACCGATCAGGCCGCCCAGCACGCAGGCGAGAAACAGCTTGCCAAATATCATTCCCAATTCCGTCGTATCCAACAAGCAAGCGCCCCCTTGCGCAGGCAATTCCGCACGTTTCCTTAATGATACGTTTTTTTTTTATGAAATGCAATGTTTTGAACGGATTTTTTGCCGATTTATCCACAATCTTTTCACAGCTGGCCGAAAATAGGGCGCCCATTTTTTTCGATTTCTGTGGATAATGTGGATAAATCGGTGCATAACCCCCATATTTTCCGTTCAAAATTTGTCAACCGCTAGATTTTGTTTTTTATCGTCCCCGAAATTGTGGATATTTTTTCATCGCCGGTACACTAGGGCTCGGGCGCGTCGTTTTTCCACTCCGAATACGGATGGGACGCCAGATTCGAGTTATAATACCGCACGTCGCCGGACACCTCAGCGCCGAGCCACGCAGGTTTCCCGAAGGGCTCGTTCTCGTCGGAAAGCTCGATCTCGGCAACAATCAGTCCCTCGTTGGCACCGAAAAAGACGTCCACCTCCCAGGTGTGCTTTCCTGCAGGTATCAGGTAGCGCGTCTTCTCGATGATCGGCTTTTCGCACCGCTGCAAAAGCTCTCCCGCGTCCGCCATCGGGATCTCGTACTCATACTCGCTGCGCGTGACACCTTCGGTGCGCCCCTTCAGCGTCAGGAACGCGCGGCTGTCCTCCTGCCGCACACGAACCAGCATCGGCCCCGTTCCCGGCAAATAACCCTGCTTAACATGGATGCTCCTGCCCTCCGGCTTCCATTTCTCATTGACCAAAAATTTCCGCTCGATCTCAACGGCCATATTCTCAACTTCCTTTCCTGATTACAATTATACGGCACAATAAACGCCGCCACAAGAACAGACGGAAAAATAATGAAAAGCCTTTGTAAATGCTCATCTTTCTTGACATAACCTTGTCTCTTTGCTAGATTTAATGAAACACGAATATTCTTTTAGGGAAACGATGAATAAGACAATTCAGCGTTTCCCTTTCGGGGGGAGAGAATATGGAGGGTTTTATTGCTGCTTTCACGCTCGTCTTTTGCGCGGAAATGGGAGACAAGACGCAGCTGATCGTCATGGCCTTCACGGCGCGTTACTCATGGCGTCCGGTCATGGCGGCGGTGCTGGCCGCCACATTGGCAAACCACGGCCTCGCCGTTTTGCTCGGTGTGCTTTTAGGCGGACTGCTGCCCGAAACGGAAATGCGAATTGTTGGTTCGATCGCTTTCATCGTCTTTGGGATTTTGACACTCCGCGAAAGCGAGGACGACGACGAGGAAGAGGTACGCCAAAGCCACAGCCCGTTTTGGACCGTCGCGCTGACCTTCTTCCTCGGGGAAATGGGCGACAAGACACAGCTCGCGGTGCTGACCATCGCGGCGGAGCGCGGCACATGGCTGCCCGTTCTTGCCGGCTCGACGGCCGCCATGATGATTGCCGACGGCCTCGGCATCTTGCTCGGCGCGAAGCTGCGCCGCCATGTCTCGCCGGAAACGATGAAAAAAGTCTCGGCGGGCGTGTTCATTCTCTGCGGCGTCGCGGGCCTGATTTCGATTTTCACCTGATTTTCTTTTCCTTGCGTCCGTTTTCTGTTCCTATTATAACGAGGAAGAAGATGATCTTCCTCGTTGAAACGCTGATTGGGAAATTTTGTCTGTCGACAAACTCTGAACAATGGCGTTATAATAGGGACATCTTGAACACAAGGGGGAAATCCTTTGGCGGACGTTTTTTTGAATTTTATCGACCAGTGGGGCTATTTCGCGGTGGCCCTTTTGATGGGGCTTGAAAATGCCTGCGTGCCGATTCCCAGCGAATTGATTCTGGGGTTCGCGGGCTACCTGATTTTCGCGGGGCGCATGACCTTCTCCGGCGCGATGTGGGCCGGCATGATCGGCGGCGTCCTCGGCTCGATTTTCGCTTACGAGGTCGGACGGCGCGGCGGGCGCCCCTTCGTGGACCGCTACGGAAAATACTTTTTCGTCAAATCCTCTCATGTGGATTTGGCTCAAAAATGGTTTGACAAATACGGACTGAAAGCCGTCTTTTTCAGCCGGATGCTGCCGGTGGTGCGGACCTTCATCTCACTGCCCGCCGGATTCGCGCGCATGGACCGCGTGAAATTCCTGATCCTGACCATCCTCGGCTCGCTGCCCTGGACCGCGCTGATTCTCTGGATTGGGGAGCTGCTCGGCGAGGGCTGGGCCATCATGATGAAAGTCGGCCATGAAATCAGCCTCGCTTTCGTCATCCTATGCATTGTTGGCGCCGCATTTTTTTGGTTCAGATACAAAAAGAAACGCAGCCGATAACAAAAATGCCGTCTTTCCACGAGACGGCATTTTCTTTGCTTTCCAACCTTCGCTCTATGGTTTTTTCCATAAAACAGGGATATAATATATGTTTATAGGAAAATGAAGGGGAGGGAAATGCCCTGCTGTACCCGTTGAAATTGATTCCGCCGCTGAAGGATTACCTTTGGGGCGGCACGAAATTGAAGGAAAAATTCCACAAAGAAACGACTCTTCCGACTGTCGCTGAAAGCTGGGAACTCGCCTGCCGGAAAGACGGGCGCAGCGTTATCTCCAACGGACCGTCGGCGGGCATGGAACTCTCGCGCTATATCGCGATGGAAGGCGACCGCATCACGGGCTCCCACGCGGCGCGGGTCACCTATTTCCCGCTCCTGGTCAAGCTGATCGACACGGCACAGGATCTTTCAATACAAGTCCATCCCGACAACAACAACGCAGTCTGGGAAAACGACGAATCCGGCAAGACCGAGCTTTGGTATGTCGTGGACGCCGAGCCGGGGGCGACGCTGATTCACGGCGTCAATCGCCCCGTCACGAAAGTGGAGCTGCGTCAGCGCATCGAGAACGGCTCGATTCTCGAAATCTGCAACCGGATTCCCGCGCGTCCCGGCGACGTCCATCTGATTGAGGCAGGCACGCTGCACTCCGTCGGCGCCGGCGTCACTCTCGCGGAAATCCAGCAAAACGCGAACACGACTTACCGCGTTTACGATTACGATCGGATCGGACGGGACGGACAGCCCCGCGAACTGCAAATCGACCGTGCCCTCGACGTCCTGACCCTGACGCCGACGCCGCCCCTCATCCTGCCGCCGCCGCAGAACTTTTTCGCGGAATACACGGTACGCCAACTGACCGCCTGCGATTTCTTCACCGTCTATCATGTGGCGCTGGACGGCCGCATCCATCTTTTCACGGGGCGCGAAACCTTCCATTCCGTCCTGCTGCTCGAAGGGATACTGGAACTCGAATATGCCGGCGGGAAGGAAATCCTGGAAAAAGGCGATTCCCTGTTCGTCCCAGCCGGGCTCGGCCCTTACTGGCTGCGCGGCCATGGAAGACTTTTGCTGACAATGATATAATCCCACATTTCCAAAATAAAAACACGGCACGCAAAACGCTGCGCGCCGTGTTTTTAATACTCAGCCGCGCCTACGGCGCGTCTGGCGTCTCATAAATCGCAGTAAAGATTAAAAATCTTAACTGCGATTAATCATCTCATGGTGCCTCAGAGTGGAATCGAACCGCTGACACAGGGATTTTCAGTCCCTTGCTCTACCAACTGAGCTACCGAGGCAAAAATCAAAACTGTTCATTTGCGCCGCTGCGCGGCACAATCGCAGAGGAAATTTCTCATGGCGACCCGAATGGGACTTGAACCCATGATCTCCGCCGTGACAGGGCGGCATTCTAACCAACTGAACTACCGGGCCGAAAAATGGTGACGCGTACGGGATTTGAACCCATGTTACCGCCGTGAAAGGGCGGTGTCTTAACCACTTGACCAACGCGCCATGGTGGCTCACCCGGGACTTGAACCCGGGACCCTCTGATTAAAAGTCAGATGCTCTACCAACTGAGCTAGTGAACCGTCCGCATCCTAAAATAGAACGCTTATGAATTATAATGGAAAGGAGCGTGCTTTGTCAAGGATAATAAAATCTTATCCACCTTGCACGCGATTATATTTCCATGATATACTGATTCTGTACATTCATTATCGTGAGTGAAGAAGGAGGGCTTCGCATGACAAAGATTGTTTGCGTGTTGTTCTCCTTCTTTCTTTTGGTCTTCACGCCGCTTCTTCCCGCACGGGCGGAGGAATCTCCCGACTCGGTCCGGATGATCCGTGTCGGACTGGTGGAACCCGCAGGACAGAAAAACGAATTTGCCTACCGTATGATGCTGGATTATCTGCGCAGTTATCTGGAGGAAGTTTCTAAACAGAACCATTGGCAATACACTTATACCCAGGGCAGCTTCTCGGAATGCCGCGAAAAGCTCCTGCGGGGCGAACTGGATTTTGTCGCCCCGGTGCAGCCCACGCCCGACGAGCAGGGCATGGTTTACACCTCCGATTTTTCCTGCTGCACAATCCTTCGCCTTTACCGCCGCAGCGACGAGCCTCGGCGTCCGATGACGCCGGAAACGGTCAACGGCGTTGTGATCGGGCTGCTGGAAAACGAGAGCAACGAGGACGCCCTCACCTATTTCCTGTCGAAAAACGACTGGCACGTCTCTATCCGCACCTTCAAGAACGCCGAAGCCATGCTCGCGGCATTGCATCGGCGCGAGCTGGACGCCGTATGCGACGACGGCAGCCACATGACGGAAAATGAGCGGCACGCGCGGGCTTTCGCGGTAGTCGCGGCGCAGTTCATGACGGCTCCGGGCAGGGAGGATTTGAGCCGCAGCCTGACAGACGCCATCATGAATATCGACACGACGACCCCGGGCTTCGAATCCCGCCTGAAAACCGATTATGTAGATCGCGCCATCCAGTCAATTGTCCGCCCGACGGAACACGAACTTCAATTCATCGAGGACGCGCAGGAACTTCGTGTTGCCTTCCCGCCAAGCTTTTTGCCCTTCTACGACGTCAAAGGAACGCCGGAAGATTCCGGCGGGCTTTATATCGACCTGTTAAAACTCCTGTCCAATGCCAGCGGCATTCGCTTTTCCCCGGTGCAGGCTCCCTCGGAAGACGCTCTCTGGCAAATGCTCGCTGCGGGTGAAGCCGATCTCGCGTTTGTCGCTTACGTGAACGGGCGGACTCCGATGGAAATGTTTTTTACCGGGGATTTCCGCACGGAGGAATACGCAATCATCCGGCGACATGACAGGGGGACGGACAAATACGGCAAAAATGTCGCCGCCGTCCCAGAGAGTTTTCCCGGAGCGGCGCAATATATCGAGCGGAAATATCACTGGCGCACCCGCACGCTGGCCTCTGTCGAAGCCTGCCTTGACGCCGTGGCCGCTGGCGCTTATGAAGCCGCGGTCGTCCCGTCCATATATTTGCACCGTGAAAACAGCCTCGTGCTTCGCTCCGATTTGGAAACCATAAACGAAGAAACCATTTCGGTGCCGATTTCTATCGCAATTTCCCCGAAGCAGCCGCATATCCTGCAAAACGTGCTGAACACGGCAATCCTGCGCATGAACAAAGCTGAGGTCGCACGGCTGGCGCAGGAAAACGCGACGCCGCAGTTTTCGCCAGAATACCTGCTGCGCCGCTACCCGCTGCAAATGGCGGCGGCGCTCTGCCTGCTGATCCTCGGCAGCTCGGTTACGGTTTTCAGCTTTTACCGGAGCCGCCTCCAAAAGAAACAGAACCGGGTGCTCCAGCAGAAGAACAAGGAGCTTGAAACCGCGCTGGCAAATGTCGAAGCCATGCGAGTCTCCCGGGACAGCTACAAGCTGGACTCCGAAACCGACAAACTGACAAACACATTCAACAAAGCAGGCTTCGAGCGGCTGGCGCGGGAACAGCTCAACTCGCTTTCCGTCAACGGAGCGGCACTTTACATGATCGACCTCGACCATTTCAAAGAAGCGAACGACACCTACGGTCACCAATGCGGCGACGAGCTCCTGCAAAAATTCGCGGAGGCGCTCAAATGCGTTTTCCGCAAAAGCGACTATGTGGGCCGGTTCGGCGGCGACGAATTCATGGTGCTGATTGAGGGAACGCTGCCCCCGGAAGTCGTCGGGCGAAAGGCCATGCAGATCTTGGAAGCGGCCCGCGCCGTCACTGTCGAGGGCAAGGATATCCATATCTCGGCCAGCGTCGGCGTTGCCATCGTCCCGAATCACGGCAAAAATTACGACGAACTGTTCAAGATAGCCGACAAAGCGCTGTACCGTGTAAAATCCGAGGGACGCAACGGCTATTCCATAGCGTCGGAAGAAATCGTACGGTAAAAAATACAAAAAATAAGGACTGTTGGTGAATCGTGCTGATGGGGTAAAAGAGCCTGATTTCGGGCTCTTTTATTTTGCCACAAATTAAAAAAAGCCGCCAAGGGGGCGGACATTTTTATTTCTATTTTAAGGAGGCGTCGAAGCACCAATCTTTGTCCGCCCTTTGGGGAACTGGAGAAGCTTCAGATACATATCCGTCGAAGCACCGATCTTTGTCCGCCCCCCTGGGGGGCGGGGGACCGCGGAGCGGTGGTGGGGGGATTCACGCTCTGGGTCTAGAACATGAACACCACGCTGACGCCTCCGGTGAAGCCCTGCTTTTTCCCTGCAAACCCGCTCACATTCAGGTCGAGGCTCCACGGGCTGTTTTCTCCCGGCTTCATGGTCGCGCCGATTTCGCCCCGTTTCTTTATATTCCGACGCATGGTTTTTGCTCTCGGCAGGAGTTTTGGATTCTTTGGTATGGACAATGTTATGTGCCCCCCACCACCGCCTGCGGCTGCAAAAGCTCCTGCTTTTCATGTGAAGTCCCGTGGAACCCCCACCACCGCCTGCGGCGGTCCCCCGCCCCCGAAGGGGGCGGACATTTTTATGCGCTTCGCTTTTCATTAGACCATGAAGGCTTCGTTGACGCAGTTCTCATTAGCCTTCCCCGCAAGAGGAAGGCAAGATTTCGCGAAATTTTATGGCCGAAGTATTAATAAGATTGCAGCATGAAAGGATTATAAACAGGCGGAATTTCGAACGCTTTTTTCTCCGCCAACACGATTCGCCGACAGAGCTTAAAAATAAGGACTGCCGCATGATTTTGTGTCATGCAGCAGTCCTTATTTGCGTTCAAGATTAGAAAATATCGTCGGCGAGGATGATCGTCTGGTCGCGGTTCGGGCCGACGGAGACGATGCCGAGGGCGATGCCCGAGACTTCCTCCAGGCGCTCCAGATAAACGCGGGCCTCCTCGGGCAGCTTCTTGTACTCGCGAATGCCGCTGATATCCTGCTTCCAGCCCTTGAATGTCTCGTAAATCGGCTCGACCTCGGCGAGGACCTTCAGGCTCGCCGGGATCTCGTTCAGCCTCTCCCCCTTGTACTTATAGCCGACGCACATCTTGATCTCGTCGAAGCCGTCGAGGATGTCGAGGCGCGTGATCGCCATATAGTCGATACCGGAAAGCAGTCCCGCGTAGCGCACCACAAAAGCGTCGAGCCAGCCGGTGCGGCGCGGACGTCCCGTGACGGTGCCGTACTCGTGCCCCGCCTCGCGAAGTTTTTCGCCGACTTCGTTGAGCTGCTCCGTCGGGAACGGGCCTTCGCCGACGCGGGTGCAATACGCCTTGACGACGCCGACGATGGTGTCGAGACGGTTCGGCGCGACGCCGGCGCCGATGCCGATGCCGCCGGAAACGGGATGCGACGAGGTGACATACGGATAAGTCCCGTAGTCCACATCCAGCATCGTCGCCTGCGCGCCCTCGAACAGGATCTTCTTGTCCGCCGCCAGTTCATCGTTCAGGAATGAGATGGTGTCGCAAACATAAGGACGCAGCCGGTCGGCGTAGCCCTCGTATTCCTTGAGGATCTCGTCGTAATCGAGAGGCGCGTGCTTATAAAGCCGCTCCAGCTCGATATTCTTGATCTGCAGGTTTTCCTTCAGGCGCTTGCGGAACTCCTCTTTGTCCATCAAGTCGCAGACGCGGATGCCGATACGCTTTGCCTTGTCCTGATAGCAGGGCCCGATGCCGCGCTTCGTGGTTCCGATCTTGCCTTTGCCCAGGAGCTCCTCGCTGAGGCCGTCCATCAGGCTGTGATAAGGCAGCACCACATGGGCGCGGTTCGACAGGCGGATGCCCGAGACGTCGATGCCGCGCTTTTCCATCGCGTCCATTTCCTCGAGCATGACCTTCGGGTCGACGACGACGCCGTTGGCGACGACGCAATACGTCCCTTTGTAAAGGATGCCCGAGGGCAGAAGCCGGAGCTTGTACTCCTCGCCGTTCACCGAGACGGTGTGACCGGCGTTCGATCCGCCCTGGTAACGGACGACGACGTCCGCCTGCTGCGCGAGGTAATCGACAATCTTGCCCTTTCCCTCGTCGCCCCACTGGGTTCCCATAACTTCAACTGCTGGCATGACTTACATCTCCTTGCTATTTACATTCCTGCATTATCTATAAACAATTTAATTTACAGCCCGAACCTCTCAAAAATCATATCGACGTTGCGTAGGAACCACTTGTAATCGAAGCACTCGTCGATTTCCTCTTTCGTCAGATATTTCGTGATGTCGGCGTCTTTCTCCACGTTCGTCTTGAAGTCCTCTTTTTCGAGCCAGCGCTTCATCGCGTTGCGCTGCACCCATGCGTAGGCGTCCTCCCGGAGCACGCCCTTCGAGACGATGGCCAGCAGGATGCGCTGGCTGTAGATCAGACCGCCGGTCTTTCCCATATTCGCGAGCATCGCATCCGGATAAACCAAGAGCTTGTCCATGATGTTCGTGAACTTCCGCACGCAGTAATCGACATTGATCGTGCTGTCCGGCAGGATCACACGCTCCACCGACGAATGGGAAATATCCCGCTCATGCCAGAGGGTGATATCCTCCATCGACGCCAGCGCGTTGCCGCGAACGAGACGCGCCATGCCTGCCACGCGCTCGCAGGTGATCGGGTTGCGCTTATGCGGCATCGCCGACGAGCCCTTCTGTCCGGGGCTGAAATACTCCTCGGCTTCGCGGATGTCGGTGCGCTGGAGGTTACGGACTTCCGTGGCGAACTTCTCGAAAGAGCTGGCGACGATGGCCAGCGTCGTCATATACTCGGCGTGGCGGTCGCGCTGGATGACCTGCGTCGCGAGCTTCGCGGGCGTCAGCCCCAGCTTCTCGCAGACCATCTTCTCGATGCGCGGATCGATGTTCGAATAGGTGCCCACCGCGCCGGACAGCTTACCCACCGCGACGATCTTCTGCGCGTGCTCGACGCGCTCGATGTCGCGGTCCACCTCGTCCATCCAGAGCAGCAGCTTCAGCCCGAAGGTCATCGGCTCCGCGTGGATGCCGTGGGTGCGCCCGATGCAGGGCGTATGCTTGAACTCTACCGCGCGCCGCGCAAGCACCGCGCGGAATTTTTTCAGATCGTCCAGGATGATGTCCGCCGACTTCTTCATCATCACGCCGAGAGCGGTGTCCTTGACGTCGCTGGAGGTCAGCCCCTTATGGATATATTTCGAGTCGTCGCCGACGTACTCGGCCACGTTCGTCAAAAACGCGATGATGTCGTGATTCGTGACCTTCTCGATCTCGTGGACGCGGTCCAGGTCGAAATCCGCCTTCTCGCGGATATTCTTCGCCGCTTCCTTCGGAATCTCGCCGAGCTCCGCCATCGCCTCGCAGGCCGCGATCTCCACCGCGAGGATTTCCTCGAACTCATGCCGCAGCGACCAGAGCTTTCCCATCTCCGGGTTTGTATAGCGTTCAATCATGTACGGTTTCCTCCTCCGTTTTGCAAAAGAAACAGGCCCATCGGAACAACTTTCCCCCGATGGGCGCCTTCCTGAATAATGATACCATTCGTCCTGCGGGGTGTCAATGAAAAGCAAATGTATTCATTGTACCGCCGCTTCCGCCAGCGCCCGCACTTCGGCGGCGGTTTCCGCTTTCAGCGCGTCCTCCGCCAATGCCTGCGCGCCCGCCAGCGACGTCTTTCGGACAACGGCGCGGATTTGCGGCAGCATCGCCGGAGCCATGCTCAAGATTCGGACGCCCAGTCCCAAAAGCAGCGGCACGGCAATCGGGTCCGCCGCCATCTCGCCGCAGACGGTCACGGGGATTTCCGCTTTGCCGGCGGCTTCGACGGTCATTTTCAGCAGTCGAAGCACGGACGGATGGAAAGCCCCGTCGAGGTGGGACAGCGCGGCGTTGGTCCTGTCGGCTGCCAATGTATATTGAATAAGATCGTTGGTTCCGACGCTGAAAAAATCGGCGCGTTTCGCGAGCGTCTCGGCGGAGAGCGCGGCGGCGGGCGTCTCGATCATGACGCCGACGGGCAGTCGGGGCGCGGCGCCTCCTTCGCCGAAAAGCACTTCCCTTTCGCGAGCCAGCGCCTTTTTTACCGCGTCCACTTCGTCCGCGGAAACGATCATCGGCAAAAGCAGGGCGGCATTCCCTCCCTTCGCCGCCCGCAGTACGGCGCGAAGCTGCGCCGCCAGCAATTCCGGATGGGCGAGGCTGACGCGGATAGCCCGGACGCCGAGGAACGGGTTCGCCTCCTTCGGCAGACGGATTGCGGGAATGTCCTTGTCGCCGCCAGCGTCGAGGGTGCGGATCACGCAGGGGAATTGCCCGCAGGCTTTGACTGCGCGGATATAGGCGTTCGCCTGCTCTTCTTCCGAAGGCAGTTCATTTCGTCCGAGGAACAGGAATTCCGAGCGGAACAGCCCGACGCCCTCGGCGCCGAACTTCACCGCCCTTTCAATTTCCTCCGGCGCGCCGACATTCGCCCGCAGCGTAACGGGAACGCCGTCCTTCGTCGCGGCGGGGCCGTCGTCCTCCAGCAAACGCCGCGCCGTCTCCCGTTCTTTTTCGATTCGTTCCCGCGCCGCGCGAAGCTCGTCCTCGGATGGGTCGACAATAATTTTCCCGTTGGTTCCGTCGATAATCGCCGTCGCCCCGTCCGTCAGCTTCGCCGCATCCTTGCAGCCGAGGATTGCCGGAATTCCGCGCATCCTCGCCAAGATTGCCGCGTGACCGGAAGGGCTGCCGCCGCTCTCGACGATGCCTGCGAGCCGATCTCCGGGAAAACGCGCCATTTGCTCCGGCGAGATTTCGTCTCCGACGAGAATCAGCGGCGCGCCGTCGTCAAAAGCCTCTGTTTCCGGAATGCCGAGCAATATCCGCGCGAGGCTTCGCCCGATTTCCCGTTGGTCGCCGGCGCGTTCCTGCAGCAGCATGGTCTCCGCCATTTTTTCCTTTGCCGCGAGCACCGCCTCGGGCGCGGACACGCCCCCGTTGATCGCGCGCCCGACCTCCGCGTGGAATCCCGGCGCGTCCGCCATCATCCGATAGCCGTCGAGAATCTCTTGCTGGCGCGTCTCCCCCGCATGGGCGGAAGCGCGGCTTGCCGCCTCCATGCGCGTACCGAAGGCTTTGACCGCTTCGCCGAATCGCCGCGCCTCTTCCATGGGCGTCCCTTTTTTATAGGAAGCGAGCTGTGCCGAAAAATCGTCCGCAATCTGGCGGATGCGCCCGATATTGATATTCGAGGCGAACACAGCAGGAGCCTTACGTTCCTCCTTTTCCTCCCTGTTCGTTTTTGCGGAGGACAGCTCGCCTTTTTTCTTTGCCATATAGCCCGCGAGCATTTTCGTGCCCTCGCGGAGCACCGCGCAGACGATTTCCGTCGCGGCGTCCGCGTCCGCCCCTTCCGCTCGGACGCTCACGTCCTCTCCTTCCCGAAGCGCGAGAGCCAGCACCTCGTCCACGTCGGCGGCATTGGCCTGCGCCGTGCCGCGAACGATCGTGATTTGAGCCGACAATGGCGCAAGCAGTTTCGCCATCACGCCCGCCGGACTGATATGAATGCCGTTCGGGCAAAGCACCCGAACCGTCGTTTCCTTCATGACTGTTTTCCTCCCAGGAAATCAAATGATTTATCGTAAGGAAACGATGAATAAGTCAAGTCGTGGCACTGCCGAGAGATTTTTTCGTCAGGCAAGGAAAATAGCGTGAAGGCGTAGCAGCGCTACGTCGAATGCTATCTGACGCAGCATGGCGGAAAAAGATCCGGCTGGGGCGCGGCGGGACTTGTTCAGCGTTTCCGTAAATATTTTCGACAAAAAAACATTTTTCCCTGCCTTCGCCACAAATTCCGTTCGATAAGTTATTTTTCTGCAGTTCCGAAGCCGCGTATCAGTGGACAGGGCTTTTTACACGTGATATAATACGAAATGATTGAGTATTTTAGGAAACACTGAATAAGTCAATTTATGACCTTGTTGAGGGATTTTTTCGACTGTCTAGGAAAGGCCCTCGAAGTCGTAGCATCGCTACGTCGATAAGCAGACACTTGGCGCTTTAGCGCCTTAGTGGTCGCTTATGCAAAGCGGAGGGCATTGACAACGACAGTCGGAAAAAGAACCAACAAGTCCTGTCGAATGTATTTGAGGAATCGCTGCAAGTGTGGTGAATCATTTTGGGCTTTCTTATCGCCGCCGTTGTCTTTATGGCGGCAAGCGTGCTGCTCGTGCAGCGCGTCGCGCAGCACTTTGGGCTGGCTGTTGACCGCCGGGCGCTTGCGCTTTGCGCCGTCATGGCGCTGATTGTGAATTTTTCAGCCATTCTTCTGTCCGTATATTTGACCTTCAATCATCTGATGATGCTGGTCGTCATGGTAATCGGCTCGGCGGCGCTCGTCACGGGCGTCAACGAATATCTGCTCCGGCGCGAATACGCGCGAATCGCATTCGCAGGAGGAGAAACAAAAGAAGAAACTAGCGACGAAACGGAGGCAGAGGCAGAAACAGAGCCGGAACCGGAGGCCACCAAGCAGCCGCCCGAACCGGAAGAGAAAATCGTTTGGGAAGTGGAGCTTCCACCGGACGCAGCGCCGGAAAATATTCCGGCCGCCGAAAAAGCGGAAACAGCACCGGATTTGCCGATCGCAGGACCTACAGCCGAAGAGCCAAAAGCAATACCTCTTCCTGATTTTCTTACCGAAGAGCAGGCTCCGAAGCCGGAACCTGCTGTAAAAGGCCCCGAGCCGGAGCCTGTCGTCGAGGAACCGACGCCCGAGCCCGAGCCGGAGCCTGTCGTCGAGGAACCGACGCCCGAACCGGAACCGGAGCCCGTCGTCGAGGAACCGACGCCCGAGCCGGAACCGGAACCCGTCGTCGAGGAACCGACGCCCGAGCCGGAACCGGAACCCGTCGTCGAAGAACCGACGCCCGAGCCCGAACCGGAACCCGTCGTCGAGGAACCGACGCCCGAGCCCGAACCGGCGCCCGTCGTCGAGGAACCGAAGCCCGAGCCCGAACCCGAGCCCGTCGTCGAGGAACCGACGCCCGAGCCCGAACCGGAGCCCGTCGTCGAGGAACCGACGCCCGAGCCCGAACCGGAGCCCGTCGTCGAAGAGCCGATGCCCGAGCCGGAGCCGGAGCCCGGCGTCGAAGAGCCGACGCCCGAGCCGGAGCCCGTCGTCGAAGAACCGACGCCGGAACCTGAACCCGAACCGGAGGAAGAAGAACCGACCTTCATGTTCGAGTTGCCGGAAGACCTTTCCACTTTGGACAATTATCTCGATTACGCTTATTCAGAAAAAGACGCAGGGCACACGGCTGTTGCTGCCGCCGCTTACCAAAAAGCCATCGACAGCTTCCCGGATGACCCTTACCTGCCCTTCCTCGTCATCGAGCTGGGCAATCTTTACAAAGAGGCCGGAGCTTACGACGTCGCCGCCGATACTTATCGCGACGCGCTCTCGCTCTCCGTCATCCAAGGCCAGAACGGCATCGTGGACGAATTCAAAAAGACTATCGCTTACCTCGAAGCCGTCTCGCATATCACAAACCGGCATGGCGCGCCGGACATCCCATTCAGCCAAATCCCGCCGGACTGGCTCGCGGAGATTGAGAAATCCCTCGCGGAGCAGTCGGAACATTAATCTTAGGAGGAATATCCAATGACGAAAAGAAGCGTAGAAATCCTGGGGCTGCCTGTTATCAGCATCACAGAAGGACGCGAGCTCGGCATGAGCAAGACGCTCCTGATTGACGCGAAGAACGGTCAGGTCGCGGCCATCACCATCGAGGACGAGGACTGGTATCGCGGCGTAAAGCTCCTGCCGTACTCCTCCGTCATCGCCATCGGCCATGACGCCGTCACCATCACGAACAGCGAGAACATCCTGACGCTGGAGGACGCCAGCGACTACGAGGCCATGCTGGACGCGAACATCCGCATCATCGGCACGAAGGCCATCACCAAGTCCGGCACGATCAACGGCAAGGTCAACGAGATTTTCATCGGTGAAGGCGGCAAGGTCGAGAAAGTCCAGATTGTCGATCCGAACGGCGTCGAGTCCGAGATCATGTCCGACCAGATTTCGATTTTCGGAAAACAGGTCACAGTCATCGATCCGCCGAACGGGGAAGAAGAAAAAAAAACAGTTGACGATATAGCGCCCGCACCGGCTTCAGCACCTGAACCGGCGCCCGCTCCGGAACCGGCTCCCGCACCGGAACCGGCGCCCGCTCCGGAACCGGCTCCCGCACCGGAACCGGCGCCCGCTCCGGAACCGGCTCCTGCGCCGGAACCCGCTCCCGAACCGGAACCGCCGAAAGCGCCGGAGCCCGAACCCGCTCCCGAGCCGGAGCCGCCGAAAGCACCGGAACCCGAGCCGGAGCCGAAGAAAGAATCCGCTGCGGATAAGGCGACGGAAGAGCGTCATCGCCGTTTCCTGCTCGGCAAGAAAGCTTCCCGTGACATCGTGGCGGACAACGGCACGGTCATCGTGAAATCCGGCGAATCCATCACGGAAGCCGTACTCCAGAAGGCAAAAATGGCGAACAAGTTCATCGAACTTTCCATGAATATCCATTAAGGAAACAACGAAATAAGCCAAGTCGTGACCCTGTCAAGGGATTTTTTCGTCATGCCGCGTCGAAAGCACTTTGAAGCGGCATGACGGAAAAAGCCCCGGCATGGGTGCGGCGTGACTTGTTCGGTGTCGCCTTGAATATTTTTACGACTGACAGTTTCGGCTGTCAGTCTTTTTTATATTATGGTTATGTTGTAGTTATGCGGCAAAAATGATATGACATAAAAATACTCCCCTTATGTGACAGTTTTGCCCTTTCACTGTCTGTCATAAGGGGAGCCTGGTACATGACAACTTCTTCGTCGGCAGTATTTTGCTTATTGCACTGCAATTGCCGTCTCATACATCCCCGCCCGCGCCCTTTAGGGAATAAGAAACAGACATTTCTAACGAGGATTCGTTAAGGAAACACTGATTAAGTCAATTCGTGCATCTGTCGAGGGATTTTTTCGACTGTCTAGGAAAAGCCCTCGAAGGCGTAGCATCGCTACGTCGTTCTTCCGGCGGAACATACGCTTCATCCAATCCTGCAAAATCCTCATCCGTGAAAGGCGGAGCTTCATCTTCGGGCTCGTTTTTTTGCTGCTGAAACTTATTGTCCTGCGAAATCGTGTTTCCTTCCGGCACCGGTACGATTTTTGCGTCCGGACCGAAAATGTCTATTGCTTTTTTTACTTCCTTCCTCACCTCCGGCGGGAGCGAGGCAATCATCTCGGACGCCGTTTTCTTTTTCGGCGGCGCCGGCTTCGGTTTTTCCCGTGCTGCGGAAGGCTCGCCCACTTCCACGACAAGGCTGAGCGATTGCCCCGAAAACTCCGCGATATATCCTTCAATGACATTCCGGTAATCGGGGCGGTCTAAACGCCCCGCAAGGAACTGGCTCTGAAAACGCACGCAGAATCTTTGCGCCGTCATGCCGCCGAATGTGCCCTTGGAAACACAAGCGTAAATAACTTTTTGCTCGGGATTCGCCTGCAGTACGTCAAGCACTCTCTTCCAGACCGCCTCCCCTTCCTTCGTCGGCACGAAAACGCTGTCCCCGCCGACGACCGGCTGCGGCGCGGGATTATTTCGCCCCCCTGCAGCTGCTGTACCAATTTCATCGTTTTTCCCGCTCCGCGCCGCTTTGGGTGTTAAAGCCGACGCCGGTTTCACGGCTGCGGCCGCAAATCCTCCCGAAGCTATTTTTTTCTCCAAGGCTTCCAGCCGGGCGGAAAGAACACGGACCTGCGCGGATGCCTGCGGCAATTCCTCTGATGCGATGCCGCTTTGCGCCGACGGCGCGGCGCCGCCGTCCTGGCAAATAGCCAGCATCGCCGTTTCCACCGCGATTCGCGGCTCCGTCGTCCAGCGAAGCTCTGTCAATGCGTCATGCAGTCGGCGCAGCATCGGCAAAAACGTATCCTGCGGAAACAGCGCCGCCATTTCCTTCAACACTGCCTCGTCCGTCTCGTAAAGCTCCACGCCGTCCGGCACGCCCGCCGCCTGATAGACCATCGCCGCCCGAAGCTGCGCAATCATCTCGTTCACAAGCTGCTTTGCGTCCTTGCCCTCGGCGAACACGTCGGCAGCCGCCGAAAGCGCTTCCTTCGCATCCTTCGCGGCCAGCGCCCGCAAAATCCTGACCACGCTGTCCCGCCCGATCAGTCCCAAGATATCCCGCACCAGCGTTTCCGTGACACGTTCCTCCGCCAACGAAACGCATTGATCGAGCGTAGACAATGCGTCCCGAAGGCCGCCGTCGGCCTCCCGCGCCACCAACGCCAGCGCCGCGTCGTCCGCCGCAATGCCGGACGCCTCCACGACTTCGCGCAGACGCGCCTCGATGTCTTTCGTCGCGATGCGCTTGAAATCGTACCGTTGGCAGCGGGACTGGATTGTCGCGGGCACCTTCTGGAGCTCCGTCGTCGCGAGAATGAACACCACATTCGGCGGCGGCTCCTCCAGCGTCTTCAGGAGTGCGTTGAACGCCTCGCTGGTCAGCATGTGCACTTCGTCGATGATATAGACCTTATACCGCCCCATGGCAGGAGCGAACTTCACCGTTTCCCTGAGATCGCGGATCTCGTCAATGCCGCGGTTCGACGCCGCATCGATTTCCATGACGTCCATCGACGTGCCCTCGGCAATCCGACGGCAGCTTTCACACGCGCCGCAAGGTTCCGCCGTCGGTCCCTGCTCGCAGTTCAGCGCCTTCGCGAGAATTTTCGCCGTGCTCGTCTTTCCGGTGCCGCGCGGCCCGGAAAAAAGGTAAGCATGCCCGACGCGCCCGCCGACGACAGCCTGGGCCAGCGTCCGGCTCACATGCTCCTGCCCCACCAGCTCCGAAAAACCCTGGGGACGCCATTTCCGATAAAGCGCCATATACGCCATGCGCTTTCCCTCCCAAATATAAAAAACCTCACCCACCGTCTTCGACGGTCCCCCCTCCCCAAAGGGGAGGGCTGTGATAGTCGCCCCCACCCGTAAAACGGGTGGCTCGGGACGCGGGCTATAAGCCCGCACTACTAGGCCAGCGTCTCAAGGCGCTGGCTTTCGCTTTGCTCAAGC
>CACYXR010000017.1 GCA_902778455.1 uncultured Selenomonadaceae bacterium
TCTCTCCATCCGTCGTGTCACCGTCACGGCAAACCACGTCGTTGCCGAGAAAAGCCTCCCGAAGCCGGAGGACAAAGCGGAGCAGCTTGACCTGTTCACAGACTATGAGTCTGTGGAACAGGAACGGGAGCAGGCCGAGAAAGAAGAAAAGAAGGAGAAAGCCCTCCAGCATGCCATGATCGCAATCAAGGAGAAATTCGGCAAGAACGCGATCCTCAAAGGGACGAACCTCGAACAGGGCGCAATGACCATCGAGCGCAACCAGCAAGTCGGAGGCCATCATGAATAATACAAACCGCTACGACGATATAATCAACCTCCCCCACCCCGAACCGACCATTCGCCCACGCATGGCAATGGAGAACCGCGCCGCCCAATTCTCGCCCTTCGCCGCCTTGACGGGCTATGACGAAGCGACACGGGAAGAAGCGCGGCTTGTGGACATAAAACAAGAACTAAGCGAGGATATGAAAGATATGCTTGACGCAAAGCTGGCGATCATTGAACAACACATCAAAGAGCAGCCGGAAATTTCCGTCACCTATTTCCAGCCGGACGAAAAGAAAACCGGAGGCCGCTATACGACGGTCTCCGGCAATGTGAAGAAACTGGATGGAGTAGAGCATGTTATAATCATGGCAGACGGTACGAAAATTCCTATCGGGGATGTGCGGCTGATAGGGGGAGACTTGTTCCGCTTGTTTGAGGATTGAGGGAGGCAACAACATGATCATTGAAGGTGCAGAGTCGTTCTTTTTCCAAGGAGACGGCAAAAAGGGCAGTGCTCTTTTGGTGCATGGCTTTACCGGGAACACCGCCGAACTTCTGCCCTTGGGGGAATATTTGAGAGACAAAGGATATACCGTGCTTGCGCCGAGGCTTCCGGGACATGGGACAAATGTAGAAAACCTTCTCCGCACAAACGCAGACGATTGGCTGGATGCTGTGCGGGACGGCTATGCCCTTCTGCGCGGCTTGTCTCGGGATGTTACGGTTATCGGCACTTCTATGGGAGGAAGCCTCGCCCTTCTTCTGGCGGCGGAAAAACAGGTCAAGGGGGTAGTCACATTGGCGGCGCCTATTGTCATTGCGCCGGAGCGGGGAATATCAGCCCTTCCACCAAAGGAAATGCTGACACCTTCGGATTTTACGCCAAAAACCAAACGCGACCTTGCGAATGTTCCCCCCGCCGCCAATTCGGTATATGACAGAACCCCTCTTCTTTCCGTTTACGAACTCCTTGACATCATAGAGCGTTCCAAAAAATGTCTGCCGCATATTTCTGTTCCGGCCTTGGTCATTCATGGGAGAGACGATACCACGGCGGCAGTTGAGAGCGCCCAGTATATTGTCGACCATATCGGCAGCCGCCGAAAGGAAATTGTCCTGCTTGAAGGAGCAGGGCATCTGCTTCCTTTGGTGGAAGGGCGGGAGGCCGTTTTTGAGAAAACAGCAGCTTTCCTGGACACCCTTTAATTATGGCTCGGAATAAGATGTCCATCACTTCCGTGGCGAGAAACGTAGGCCACTAATCAAGTATCGTCATGAATTGAAGTTTTCCCGATTTTGCCCTACAATGATGAGGGAAGGCGCGCATTCGAAGCGGACGGCGCGCGCAGCATTTGGAAAAGGAGAGGATTGTTTTGAAAAAAAAGAGCGGGTTTATCGCCTTGGTTGCCGCAATCCTATTCTCCCTTGGATTTATGGGGATAGGGCACGCGGCCGATGTGGGACAGGGGAAACGAATTCTGTTTGTCCCCCTTGATAATCGCCCCATCACGGACAAGGAAACTTGGGAAGTGGCTCAGAAACTGGGATATGAAATGACGGTCCCGCCGGAGGAGCTCCTGGGCAACGTGGACCGTCATGGCGATCCGGAGGGGCTCTGGGCATGGCTTCGAGCGAATGCGCCGGGTGCCAAGGCGGCTGTTGTCTCCACGGACGCCATGCTTTACGGGAGTCTTGTGGGCTCCCGCACCCATGAGCTGGATCAGGCGACGATCTTGGCGCGGGTGCAGCGTTTTCGGGAACTGAGCGAATCCTTTCCAAACCTTTCCGTTTACGGTTTCAGTACAGTGCTGCGCACCCTTTTGAGCAACACCCATTCTGGGCCCCGTATGGAACCGGAGGATTACCAGAAGAACGCCGTGAAAATCTACGAGTATTCCGCTCTGCGGGACAAGGTGGATATGGGGCAGGGAAAGAAACGGGACAAAAAGGCGATGGACCGCCTGCAAAAGGAGATTTCCCCTGCGGTCATGGAGTCTTGGGAAGCGCGGCACAAGCTCAATTACGACGCCAATGAAGCGCTGGTGGACCTCGCGCGGGAGGGAGTGTTTTCCTTCCTGTTCATCGGCGGCGATGACAGCGCACCCCTGTCCCAGACACACTACGAGATTCGCCGATTGAGAGAATACGGCAGTGATTTGGGAAAGACGCGATTCCAGGTGATTGCCGGATCGGATGAGCTGGCCATGGTCATGCTTTGCCGCGCCGTCAACGACGATATGGGAGATATGCCCTTCGTCTATGTCGCGTACAACGAAGGCGTGGGGAGCAAAACGATTCCCCATTACTCGTTTGAAGAAATCGGGATCGACGTCGACGCGACCATCGTGGCCGCCGGCGGCGTCAAGATCTCGGGTCCGGAGCGCGCGGAGCTGGTGCTTGCCGTCAACACGAACCCGGACGGCAAGACGAGGGAGGCGAGTGACGCCTCCAATACGATCCGCCCGAGAAGCGGCACGAAGCACTTCGTTTCGATGGTCAAGGATTTTGTGGAAAAAGGATATCCGGTAGGGGTTGGCGATATCGCTTTTTCCAACGGCGCGGACAACGCGATGATGGAACAGCTCCGAAAGGAAAACCTGCTGTTCAGGCTTCGCGCTTACGGCGGCTGGAACACGGCGACCAACACCATGGGCTTCCTGATTGGTACGGGGCTCCTGAACAAGTGGATGACGCCCCATGACGCGACGGAGCTCATGATGGCGCGGTACCTTGACGAGTGGGCGTATCAGGCCAACGTCCGTGGTCTTCTCCACGGCGCGCTGGCAGGTTTCCCCGGGGAGGGCACCGTGATGAAGCTCAACGGGAAATACGACGCGGCCGTGAAGCAGGGTACGGCGTGGATGGAGGAATTCGTGAAACAGAACATCCGGCTGCCGGAGCATCTCTCCCTGCGGCATCTCCGGGTGTCGTATCCCTGGAACCGGCTGTTTGAGTGCGATTGTCAATTCGAGCTGAAAGAAGGCGCGTAAACGATGATGAAACGAATCTATGCGAAGGTGATTCTCGGAACGCTGTTTTGCGTCCTGACCATGATTTCCTCCTGCGCAGATGCGGCCCGATATGACGCAGACGCGCCGGAGATCTTGTATTTCGGCAGATGGGAGGAGGACGAAGGCGTGCGCCGGTGCGGCCGGGGCGCGACGTATATCAGGGCGGGCTTTACCGGCGGAACCCTGAGGGCGGCCCTCGAAGGCGGGGCAATCCGGTGGCATGTGAGCATCGACGGCGGAACGCCCCGACGATTCTACACGACGGGGCGGGAAACGGTGCTGGCGGAAAACGTGCCTTCCGGCAAGCATCAGGTGCTTCTGGTGCGTGAAACGGAAGGACAGGCAGGCATCAGCACCTTTCGCGGCTTTTATCTGGATGACGGGGAGAGCCTGCTTCCCGGCGAAGGGGCAAAGAGTCGGCGGCTTGAATTCGTCGGGGATTCCATAAGTGCGGGAAGCGCCAACATGGGACGATACACAGGAAAGAATTTTTACGAGGTGGAAAACGGCGATATGGCCTATGGTCCTCAGCTGGCCCGGATGCTGGGCGCGGACTACAGCGTGGTGGCCAAGTCCGGTGAGGGCGTGTGCCATAACTACGCAGGTGGCTGGCCCGATGACGGGGTCCATACCGCGGACAGCTACCAATGGACCTTTTATCACAAGGAGAAAAGCCCCGACAACGCCAAATGGGATGCCGAGCGGTTCCCTGTAGACGCGGTGATGATACTCGTCGGGACCAATGATTTCTCCGACAACCAAAGAAAACCTGGAGAGGAATTTGAGGCGGGGTACGAGCGGCTTTTGAACGTAGTGCGGGAGATGAACCCCGAGGCCGAGATTATTTGCTTAGAGCCGCTCCCGGCGTCATGCGGCGCTATGACCCGTGGCCGGATTGAAAATCTGGTGGCACGTCGGATCGAGTCGGGAGACGACAGGCTGCATTTCATCCCCATGGGAAAAGGCAACGAAGCTCTCTCGGGGGAGGACTTTACCGATAATACGCACCCGACGGCAAAGGGCGCGGAAAAGCTGGCGCTTTACCTGAAGGACAAAGTGGCGGCGATACTCGACGCGAGAGGCACGGAGGAGGAAGCGGCGTAAAAACTGACGCAATGGCTCCCCAAGGAAATGACAACAACTTGTCGTGCTATAATACAGGTAGATGGCGTATTGTTTTGGGGGTATACGGGAGAAATCATTTCATGGACAACGCGAAGCAATTTACTTGGAAGCACTATATTTATCTTCTGATATGGTGGTTGAGCATGGGGTATGCTCTGGATAAGAACACCGTAATGCTCGGACTGCTGCTGGCGCCTGCGTTCTTCCTTATCACAACATATAAGCTCTTTGGGAAACTCATCATTTTCATGGTCGCTGTTTTTGTCTTGACAGCTATTTTCCCACCGCTTGCAGCGTTAATAGCCGGGGCATCGTTGATAATTTTCTTGTTGAAGATAAGGTTCCTATGGAACAACTGGAGAGCCTTGTTGGTTGGAATGTACGCTTACGGCGCCTATTTACTGGTCGTGCTGTTCAATAACTTTTTCTATAATCATGCGGTAATAAGGATTGCGGGAAAAATCATTGGTTTTTTCCAAGCAGGATCAGAGGCGGCGATTTTCCTGGTCGGGGAAAATGGCGTTGAGACCACGCATATCATGGTGCTCTATGGAACAAATGCTGCTCATATCGCCTCGTATGTGTTCCCACTTGTCTTGACTGTCATCTTTCATTTACTGCTCCGGTGGTTGTACGCTCACGGATATAGTACGGACAGAGCCTTCTACATCATGGGGTTGACGCCGCTTATAATGATGGCGTTTATCTTGCCGTTTATCAAGATTGATATTGATGGGCATGAGATTTTCCACGGCTCGCTTGCCGATGGCGTTAATGTTCTTGACGCATCGGATGCTGCTGATACCCGTGATGTCACCGACGCAGTGGATGCGCTCAACACTTCGGACGCTGCTGACGCTGCGAATGGATTTGACGGGACGCTTTCTTTGAAGTCCGACGTCGAATTATCTCCAAAAGTAATTTCAACGCTGGAAGACCATTCGGCAGCATTTTCGCCAGCGGCAGAAGCATCTACGGCCTCATCCGCGGCGCGAGGCATACACGCGGCGGAGACGCAGTCGAGACAAGATGCTCCCATCAATGATGGTGTTATTTCTCCTGAAGAGACGGTGCAATATCTGAATTACATGCCAGTTGAAAAAAGATAGGCTATTGCTCGCATGGGCCGCAATCCGCAGACGGGCAAGGCAATCCAGATTCCCGCCGCGAAGCTCCCGGTCTTCAAGGCCAGCGCAGCGTTCAAGGAACTAATCAACGGAAAGAAAAAGAAGAAATAAGAAAGAAGCGCTCACCAATCGGTGGGCGCCTCGCAATTTGTACGGGAAAGGATCTGCATCCACGAATATTGACACTTATGAATTTGCACACCCTGCAAGCGATAGCATTTTACTAATGCACCCCCCTCGCCCAAATCAGCAAACAAATTATGCGAAACTGAAGCGCATTTGTATTTTATGCGGCTTTCACTGCAAAAGATAAATCCTCGAAGCCCCTTATATCAAGGGATTTCGAGGATTTGTCTTTTCCGCTTGCTTGTATCAAAGACGCTATTGTTTTGTCGCATACCACGTCGTCCGCTTTCGGCTCCATCATTTCCACCATCATGCGAATGATGTGACGGGGCGTGCGGAACTGTCCGTTGACGCCCGCCGTGGCAATCTTGGAAAGCAGATATTCATAGACGTCGCCGCGCACGTCTGTTTTTTGAAGCTGCGCCATCTGTTCATAGATGGCGTCCATGGCCGTGACGATTTTGTCCAGCATCAGGGCGGTAGGCACCATGAAGATGGCGTCGTTCATGTACTTGGAATAGGCGCTGTCTTTGTCGCCGTCCAGTTTCTTGATGAAGGGAAAGACGCCCTCCTGCACGATCTTATACATTTTTTCGGCGGGGAAATCATGGAATACGCTCCATTTGAGCTGGGTGCCCGCCATCGTCTGCCCGCTGATTTCCACGGCCGCATCAAAGAGGCTTGTATAGGGGAGGTCCAGCATGGCCGCTTCTTTGGCGCGCCGGTTGTCCACCTCGTCCAGATCGTGAATGAACATCAGATAGGTCATCTGCTCGACGACGGAAAGCGGGTTCGTAATGCCGCCCGTCCAAAAGGTTTCCCACAAACTGTCGATTTTGTTTTTCAGTTCGCCCGTCACCATGCTTGTTGTGCTCCTCGTGTACAATGATTTGAAAACAATAATCATCAATCTGACTTTACTGGATTTTATTCGACGAAAGAAGGAAAAATCCTTTATTTGCTTCAACCATGCATTCGGAAGTCATCATCAGTTGGAAAAAACATGTCGCGATCTTGCCGTGCACGACACAATCGAGAAAACGGAATCCCCGCCCTCACAACTTTTCATCTTGTTTTCAGGTTATGTTCGTTTGTTTCACGTGAAACATTTTTTCGGAAATCATTTTTCTCTCATCGCGAATTTTTCCCAAACAAAAAACCTTGAAACGCTTATGTTTCAAGGTTTGAATAAATTGTGCAAATATTTTCAGGTTATGTTCGTTTGTTTCACGTGAAACATTTGCTTGAAATTTTCCGGCAAAACTTAACGTTTTCATATCCCGAAACGCCAGCAGAAAGTATTATTCCAAAAGTAAACATAAATTTCTCCCCAACTTGGGGGACTTTTGAAAATGCTGGAAAATTCCATTCAATTCAAAAGAGCAACCTTAGTCCTCTCTTCAATGCTTTTTCTTCTTCGCCGCCCGCTTTTGCCGCTTTTCTCTCTCCTGCTTCTCGCGTTCCTTCTCCGCCTCGAAAGCCGCCTTTTCCTCCTCCAGCGCTTTCTTGCGCGCCCGACTCTCGCGGAACAGGATAAAAAGCCCGATGGTCGAAAGCACCGCCGCCACCACATACAGCGCCATATACTGCGGATCCAGCTCCATGCTGCCTAAAAAACTCATTCTGCGTTTCCCTCTCTTGTATAAAAAGCCTTCCGCGAATGCATGGAAGGCTTCGATAATCCTTATTCTTCCTCCTGCTCCCCATCCGTCGGCTCGCCTATCGGCAGCGAAAGCTGCTCCATGTCCGGCTCCGGCAGGTTTGGCAAATCCTTCAGATCTTTCAGCCCGAAAGCGCGCAGGAATGTCTCCGTCGTCCCGTACTGGATCGGACGCCCGATCACTTTCTTGCGCCCGACCTCCGTCACCAGCTCTCTTGCCACCAGCTGCGCCAATACGCGTTCCGCGTGTTGTACTCCGCGAATCTGCTCGATTTCCAGCTTCGTCACCGGCTGCTTGAACGCGATAATCGACAGCGTCTCCATCGCCGCCCGCGAAAGTTTTCGGTTGATCTCCTGCGAGAGACGTTCCACATACGGAAACAATTCAGGCCTTGTGACAAGCTGCCAGCCTCCGGCAGTTTCCTTCAGCATCAGTCCGCTGCCCCGCGCCGAAAGTTCTTCTTCCAGCGACGCAAGCAGCCCCCGAAGCGTCTCCGCGTCCGTCTCCAATATTTCCAGAAGCTGCGCTTCCGTCAGCGGATCTCCGCCCGCAAACAGCACCGCCTCCAAGGCTCCCTTCAAATCCGCCAATACCTCAACCCTCTTTTTCGGAAGCGCTAAACAATTTTGTTGCCGCTTCCTTTTCGCGCAGTTCCACCCAAATCGGGCCGAAAAGCGTCGGCTGCCGCACAACGATTATCCTGCGTCGGATCAATTCGAGCAGCGCCAGGAATGTCGCCACCAATTCGTCCCGCATCCCCGTCAGGAATAAATTCTCGAAGGCTGCCGCGCCGTTCTCCGACGCCAAAAGCCGTTCGACAATCATCTGCATCTGATCCTCGACCCGATATTCCTCATGGGCTACGATGGCCTCGGGAATCGTCAATTCGCGCTTGACCGCCAGCACCGTGCGGAACGCTTCCCAAAGATCATTGACCGAAAGCCCCTGCGGCGGCGCGAGGCGCACCGGCAGTTCCGCCGGCGCGCGCCCGACAAAGCGGCTTTCTTCCTCGGCGCGCTCCGCCATCTCCAGACTGACCTTTTTGTACCGTTGGTACTCGACAATACGCCTTACCAGTTCGTCGCGGGGATCGATTTCCTCTTCCTCATCCGTTTCCTTCGGCGCTTTCGGCAGCATCATGCGCGACTTGATCAAAAGCAGCGTCGCCGCCATCACGAGGAATTCGCTGGCCACCTCGATATCGAAGCGCCGCATTTCCGCCAGATACTCCATATACTGCTCGGTCAGCGCCGCAATCGGGATATCGTAGATGTCGATCTTGTTGACCTGTATCAAATGGAGCAAAAGCTCCATCGGCCCTTCGAAGGCCGCAAGCCGCACCCGATACTTGCCCTCCGTCGATTCAGGCAAGGTGCATGACCTCGCGCACCTCTTCCATCGTCTTTTCCGCGATCACGCGGGCTTTTTTCGCGCCCTCGTCGAGAATCTCGCGAATCTTTTCCGGCTTGTCCTGATATTCCTGACGGCGGACATGCATATCGGCCATCGCGTCCACCATCTTCTCCGCCAGCCGCTTCTTGCAGGCCACGCAGCCGATGCAGCCCTCGCGGCAGTCCTTCTCGATCTGCTCTACCTCGTCGGCGTTGAACAGCTTCTGGAACTTGAACGCCACGCAGACCTCGGGATGGCCTTTGTCCGTCTTCTTGATCCGCGCCGGGTCGGTCACGATCATGCGCACGCGCTCCCGAAGCTCGTCTGGACTTGCCGCGAACGGGATCGTGTTGCCGTAGGACTTCGACATCTTGCGCCCGTCGATGCCCGGCAAGACCGCAGCCCGACTCATCAGTCCCTGCGGCTCGACAAAGACTTCCTTGCCATACATCAGGTTGAACCTGCGGACAATTTCCCGCGCCAGCTCCAGATGCGGATTCTGGTCCTCGCCTACCGGCACCCAGCCCGCTTTGTAAAGCACGATATCCGCCGTCATCAGCTCCGGATAGCCGAGGAAACCGTAAGTATTTATATCCTTGCCCTGGTCGCCGAGATTCTGTAATTTGTCCTTGTAGGTCGGAACGCGCTCCAGCCACGACAGCGGCGTCATCATCGAAAGCAGCAGGTGAAGCTCCGCGTGCTGCTTGACCTGCGACTGCACGAAAATGATATTCTTCTCCGGGTCAAGCCCCGCAGACAGCCAATCGAGCATCATGTCGTGGATGAACCCCGGCAGTTTGCTCGTGTCCGCATACGCGCTGGTCAGCGCGTGCAGATCGGCAATCGCGAAAATGCAGTCATACTCGTCCTGCAGTTTTACCCAGTTCTCCAAAGCGCCCATATAATTGCCGAGGTGAAACTTCCCCGACGGCTGCATCGCGCTGAAAATACGTCCCTTGCTCATAACTTACAAAGCCCCTTTTTGTTCAAGATTCCCGCCAAAAAAGCGGTCATAAATGTTAGACACATAATAAAATGATAAAACGAAACCGCGGGTTTGTCAATTTGAGAAACACGGCAGGAAACTCGGATTTTTTCGCGAATAATAAAGGCAAATATAAGCGAGGTGGTTTCTGACATGAGGATACAAGATCATTATAATGTCTATTTCAAAGATTCCTGCATCGCGGCCTACTATATTTTCGATAACGGCTCGACCAGCTATTCCACATCGGATTTTTCGTTCATCGGCCTTGAGAACGAGGACATTCCAAAAAAGTTCAAATCCAGTGTCGAGAAAAAAGGGCCGATCCCGTTCATGGCAAAACTCATATCGAATCAGAACCGCGTGCCTGATATGAAACGCCCTGTCTACAAAAGCGGAGACTTCACCGTGAAGCGAGTGCCGCAAGAAACGGGCGAAAAATTCCTGATTTACAAGAGGAGCGCCGAGAAAGGCGAGGAAGGCTATTCCGAAAAAGACCACTCCGCGCCGCACTACGAGGGACCGAAAACGCCGGAGGGAATGAAGGAATGGGCTTCATGGTATTGCTTCAACAAGATGGACGACGGCATTTACGAGGCCGAGCTCGACGAAGCGTGGTGGTGGGGCGGCGGCCACAACGACGGCGGAACCATCCATACCGAAATCCCGGAGGAATGGTTTGCACTGCCTTACGACGAATTCCTCGAAAACGTCGTAAGGCTTGCCGCCGCCGCGCATTACGGCTTCACACCGGAGGAACTGAAAAAGAAAAAGGGACTTAAAAAATTTTTCGGATTCCAATGACACGCAGGCCAAACATAAAGTATTGCATCGGAAGAATATGATTGAATAAAGTTCCTGTCGTTTCATCATTCGCCAAAAGGTATTTCCTGTAGTATAATTCCTATATAATCTCTTCCATAATTTTTTGAGGAGTTGGTGATATGAAGATCAAGCAAAAATTTTTCCTGCTGGCTGGTATTATCGGCGCAGTGATGATTATTGTCTCCGTTATCGGCTACAATACGGCTGCGAATTCCGTGGAGGAAGCGGCACAGAAGGAGCTTCTGGCGAATATCGTATCAAAATCCGACGAGGCCGAGTCATGGCTTTCATCAAAGGCACAGTACGCGATATCCATGGCAGCGACCTTCTCCCAGATTACCGACGACGCAACCGTGAAGCGCCCCGAGCTGTTGACCGGCATTTTGGCCGATAAGGAATTCCAGGACGCTTATCACGTCCGCGAGGACGGCTGGGCGTGGGCGCTGGTCGCAGGTGATTTGAACGGCAAGCGGGAATGGCGTGAACGGCCGTGGTACATTGAAATAAAAAAGACCGGCAAATTCGAGTATACCGATCCGTATGTGGACGCCATGACAGGCAAGCTCGTCGTTTCCGCGACGATGCCGTATTCCCGCAAGAACGGCGTCGGCGGCGGGCTGTGCCTCGACATCCGCATGGACGCGATTCAGGATCATGTCGGCCTGATCAAGTTTGAAGGCGAGGGCATCGGATATATCCTGAACCCCAAGACGGATATGATCAATGTGTCCGCCGACGCGGAGCAGAATCTCAAAAAAATCTCCGAAAGCCCGCTCTTCCGCGATCACATCACCGAGATGGTGCAGAAGAAAACCGGGATTTTTACGGGGAATGTCAACGGCACGGAGCGTCTTGTCGCTTATCATACCATGGCGCTTACAGGCTGGATTACCGCCATTGAGCTGCCGATGCTCCAGTCCTTCGGCAACTTGGCCAAGCTTCGGTATATCTATATCGGGCTTACGGTCGTCGGCATTCTTCTTCTCTCCGGTTCCCTCTTCTTTTTCGCCAACGGTGTTGTCAGCCGCCTCGCTCTTTTGAACCGAGGATTGCATGAAATCGCGGAAGGCAATCTCCGAATCGAACCGCTGTCAGCCAATTCCACCGACGAATTCGGCGAAATGGCGACCGAGTTCAATCGTATGAGGGAGAATGTCTATAAGTTGATTGTCAAGATGAAAAACAGCTCGGAGCAGGTTTCTGCGTCCAGCGAGGAGCTTGCGTCAAGCTCCCGCCAGGCAGCGGAGAACGCGGCGCATGTGACGCAGACGGTCGACGTGGTCGCCGACGGCATGGAGAAGCAGCTTGAGAGCGTCAACGTCACAAAGCAAAACATCGACGCGGCATTCACCGACATCGAGGCCATGGCAAAGAAAACGGACGACGTCGCCGAAAGCGCGAGGCAGATGTCCGACGCCGCGGAATCCGGTTCGAGCCTGATGCACGAAGCAATTACGAAAATGAGCGGCATTGAGAGCAGCGTCTCGACTTCGGCGGACGTCGTGAGGAAGCTCGGCGCCAATTCGCAGCAGATCGGACAAATTGTGGAAACGATTTCCCAGATTTCGCAGCAGACAAACCTTCTCGCTTTGAACGCAGCGATTGAGGCTGCACGTGCCGGAGAGGCCGGACGCGGATTCTCGGTTGTCGCGGACGAAGTGCGGAAGCTGGCCGAGCAGTCCGCGGGAGCGGCGGAAAACATTTCCCTGCTGATCGGGGAAGTACAAAAGGATACGGATGCGGCGGTCGCTTCGATGGAGGGCGGCACTGGAGAGGTATCCAACGGCCTCGCCTCCATTCGCGCCGTTGCGGAACAGTTCGACGAAATCAACCGACGCGTAACGTCGGTCAATAACGAGATAGCAGGAATCAAGCAGTCGGCGCAAACGATTGACAGCGGCATGAAAAACATTGTTATGGCAATTGACACGATTGACGCGGTAAGCCGTGAGGCATCCAAAAACACGCAGGTCATTTCGACAGCGGCAAAGGAGCAGTCGGCTTCGTCGGAGAAAATCGCGTCGGCAAGCAATTCGCTTTCCACTCTCGCGGTCGAACTCAAAAACGCGACGACATCCTTCAAGATTTGAGAACTTATTTCCCTTTGGAAGCATGGTATTGCGAAAATATCGTAAAATGCATTGTGAAACATTATAAGTCATAGTATAGTATTAATATAGATCCAAACTGGAGGTAATGAACATGCTGGCAAAAGAAGTAATGCAAAGGCAAGTGATTTCAGTCCCGATAGACACTCCCATCAAAGAACTCGCCGCGCTTATGCTTAAGCACAACATTTCGGGCATTCCCGTGGTCAACGACGTCGGTACCGTGCTCGGCGTGGTCAGCGAATTTGACCTGATGCGGAAGGAAATTCAGCCGAACGAGCCGAATCTCTGGCAAATCTGCATCTGGGGCATTAGCGGCAATGACATGCTGGAAGAGCACGAAGACGCTTTAAGGAAGTGCATGGCAAACACGGCAGGGGATATCATGACTTCTCCCGCAATCACGGTCGAAGAGACGGACGATCTCGAAAACGTCGGAAATCTCATGTTCAGCAAAAAGATCAAGCGCGTATTCGTCACAAGGAACGGCAAACTCGTCGGCGTCATCAGCCGCTCGGCGTTCACGAAGCTGCTCCTTGACGGAAAGAACATATAAGACAAAACGCAAACCAGCTGCACGATTGACAGCGGTACAGCATGCAATAATAAATGGATGTAATATCTTGCAAGTCGTTTTAGAAAGCTAATCAAGAAGGAGGACAAAGCAATGGATTTCCTTGAACTCGCCAAGGCACGGTATTCGTGCAAGAAATTTTCGGACAAGCCTGTGGAAAAGGAAAAGCTGGAACAAATTTTAGAAGCGGGACGGCTGGCTCCCACCGCAAAGAACAATCAGCCGCAGCATATCTACGTTCTTACATCGAAGGAGTCGCTGGCGCTGACGGACAAAATCACGCCATGCCGCTACGGCGCGCCTGTCGTGCTCGCGGTCGCCCATGACGCGGACAACGTGTTCGAGTATCCCGGCGGTAAATACAACTCCGGCGCGGAGGATGCGGCGATTGTCGCAACCCATATCGTGCTGGCGGCCAAAGCGGCCGGCCTCGACACCTGCTGGCTCAACTTCTTTGACCCGGACAAAGCCAAGGAACTGCTTGCACTTCCGCAAAACGAGGAACTGACAATCCTGATCGACGTCGGCTATCCCGACGCGGCGGCCAAACCTCTGCCCAATCACGACAGCCGCAAGCCGCTGTCCGAAACCGTAACTTATCGGTAACCTTAAGGAACCACTGAATAAGTCCCTCCGCGAAACAGTCCACTGGACTATTTCGCTACCGGGTCTTGTTCCGCCTGTCGTCGTCAAATCCCTCTCGACGTAGCGATGCTACGCCTTCGCGGGCTTTTCCTAGACAGTCAAAAAATCCCTCGACAGATGCACGAATTGACTTAATCAGTGTTTCCTTAAAGAAAAACTCCCTGTACGCCGCATTCGGTATACAGGGAGTCTTTTTTTGCCCTTCAAATCATCATATCAGTTTGTCAAACTCCGAAGCGGAGCCGGAATCCTTCCTCCCCGCGCGATGAACGCCTCCGAGCTGAATTGGCTCTTTACGGGCATGATTGGGCAGGAGCCGAGCAGGCCGCCGTATTCCACCGAGTCGCCTACCTTCGCGCCCGGCACGGGAATCACGCGCACCGCCGTCGTCTTGTTGTTGATCATGCCGATGGCCGCTTCGTCCGCGATAATGCCCGAAATCGTCGACGCCGGGGTGTCGCCCGCAATCGCGATCATGTCGAGGCCCACCGAGCAGACGCAGGTCATCGCTTCGAGTTTTTCCAGCGAAAGGCTGCCGCAGTTCACCGCGTCGATCATGCCCGCGTCCTCGCTGACCGGGATGAACGCGCCGGAAAGGCCGCCGACATGGGACGAAGCCATCAGGCCGCCCTTTTTCACCGCGTCGTTCAGGAGCGCAAGCGCCGCCGTCGTTCCCGGCGCGCCGCAGCTTTCAAGCCCCATCTCTTCCAATACGTTCGCCACGCTGTCGCCGACGGCGGGCGTCGGAGCCAGAGACAGATCGATGATGCCGAAGGGTACGCCGAGCCGCCGCGACGCTTCCCGCGCCACGAGCTGGCCGACGCGGGTAATCTTGAACGCTGTGCGTTTGACCGTCTCCGCTATTTCCGTGAAATCCGCGCCCTTCTTGTCCTCCAGCGCGTGCTTGACCACGCCGGGACCGCTGACGCCGACGGAGACCACCGTTTCCGCCTCGCTGACGCCATGGAAGGCGCCCGCCATGAACGGATTGTCGCCCGGAGCGTTGGCGAAGACCACAAGCTTCGCGCAGCCGATGGCCTGCCGGTCGCGGGTCAGCTCCGCCGTGCGCTTGATGATCTCGCCCATCTCCCGCACGCAGTCCATATTGATGCCTGCCTTCGTCGAGGCGAGATTGATCGACGAGCAGACGAGATCCGTCGAAGCCAGCGCCTGCGGAATCGATTGAATCAGTATGCGGTCGCCGTTGGTGAAGCCTTTTTCGACCAGCGCCGAAAAGCCGCCGATGAAATTCACCCCGACTTCCTTGGCCGCCTTGTCCAGCGTCTCAGCCACCGGCACATAGCTGTCCGTCTTGCACGCTTCCGCCGCGATGGCAATCGGCGTCACAGACACCCGTTTATGGATAATCGGGATGCCGTACTCCGCCTCGATGTCCTCGCCCGTCTTGACGAGGAATTCCGCCGCCGTTGTTATGCGGTCGTAAACATTGTCGCAAAACTGTTTGATATTCGGATGAGCGCAGCCGCGAAGCGAAATGCCCATCGTGATGGTCCGGACGTCGAGCTTGTTCTCGGTGATCATCCGGTTTGTTTCCATAATATCGTCTACGGTAATCAAGTACGCACGCCTCCTTTATTACACAACGTGCATGACGTTGAAAATGTCCTGATGCTGCGCCTTGATCTCGACGCCGATTTCCTCACCCTTTTTCTTGAGCTGCGCCGCGAGCTCGCCGAGCTTCAACGCGTCGTCCGTGGTCTCCGCCAGCATGACCATATTGAAAAAGCCGTCCATGATATTTTGGTTGATGCTCAGGATATTCACCTTGTTCTCCGCCAAAAGATTGCTGACCGTCGCGATAATACCGACGCGATCTTTTCCGACGACCGTGACTACAATTTTCATAGCTTCTCCTCCATTTTCCCTTTGTTAAAACACTTTCGCGTTAGATGCAGTACAATAACTCCTTATATGATAGGAATATTTAACTTTTTAATTATATCAAAGAGAAGAGCTGCGCGCAATCAGTTTTCTTCTATGGAGTGACGCCGGAGAAAACGTTTCTCTTATCCTCGTCCGTATCTTACATCCTGTTGATATATTTCCTCACACGACGCTGCTCTGACCCTCTTGAACGCCCCGACAACGTAGAAGACGATGAATATGACGAAAAGCGCCAGTACGATGAACAGATACAGGAAAGGATTCTCGATATCTATCTGCAGCAGGGCGATAGAAAAATCGTAGACGCCGTGCATCAACCAGGGGATAATCAGAGCGCGCCGATAGAACCTGCCCTTCTCGGAAGTGTCGCTTGCCTGCATGGCTTTGGCTATATTGGTTCCCATATAAACCGCATAGACAAAATGACCGAAAATGCCGAATACGACTCTCACCAGCAATCCGGCGTCACCAAACATATACACTATGTTTTCCGCGGCTGTGAATCCTGCTCCCACCGCTATCGCAGCCACGACTATCTGATACGGGCATTGGACGCAATCATGCGTCTTCAGATAAGTCCTGAGGCCAATATACTTCAACACCTCTTCGACCAGTGCGATTAATATGAAGGCGTTAAGCAATGCGAAACTAATATCTTTCTCGTTTAACCCCAAAACTCCCGTAAGGATATCTTTATCCCAGTTGCTGTCCGCGACGGTAAAAGCCACGATAATGATTGCGGCTAAAGCCCCCAAAAGAAAGCAATGCGCCAGCGGCTTTCCCGCAAGTCGCTTTTCCTTATCGGCAAAACGGTTGATAACGTTTATGAATATAATACATAAAATCGTGCTTATAAGAAACTGCATCTCTTGATCTCCTACCGGTAATACTTATCCGCAGCTTAACACCGTTCTTGAATGAATCGGTCACTCTTGCATGTTACTAAAAAACGATAAGCCTCTTTTATCTTATTGCGCATCGTCTTCCAGCGTAAATCTCCACGCACAAAACCATTCGGACGGATGCGTATCCGGCGGACAACCGAGACACTCGGTACGGATACGATTGTCAATGGCCTCAGCGAACCGCGCATATTCGACAAGGCCCGCGCTCTTGCACGGATAGTCCGCAAGGCCCTTGCGGACGCGGGCAGACTGCACGCGGCAATCGTTCATCGCAAAAACCAGCGCGCCGTTCTCCCTTCGGCAGGATTGTCGGTTCAGTCGGCTATACATCCGAAATCCCAGCGCGCGCTCCAACCCATCCAGCCCCGGATGCTCGCCGAGGCCGAGCAGCGCTTTGATGGCATGCGCCTCGAACGGGGAAAAGCGCCCCCAGGTAGAATCGTTGCACCGCTTTGCGTCGTTCATGCCATGCGCCTTTTCCACCGATTGAAACCACAGACCGTCTTGCGCGAGCCAGTTTTTTGCGATGGCGTCGATCAATCGGAGCATTTTTCCTTTTGGCATGCCCCGAAGCGCATCCGGGATGCCGTCCGTTTCCGTGAAGCCAAGCTCCTCCCCCAGCCGCGCCATAGTTACTTTTCGCGTTTTTTCCCAAGCCTCATCCATCACCGCCAACGCCCGCGCAAAGCCAAGCTGATGCTCGACCTCGCGGAACCAAAGCGTATGATGCACCATCATCCGATGCAGGAGATCGATGACGTACACGGCAAGTTGAGCCTCGTTCATATCCTCGGCTCTGTGAAGTTCCTGTTCAATCATTGACAGTCCCCCATTCCACAGCCTCCGAAAGCACCTGGCGTCGAGGATCACAGGCTCCGGCCAAGATTCCTCTTTCGTCGCGCTCTTGTCGATGAGTACAAGATGGCGTCCCCGGAAGCAGTCGATCCGCCCCGTCGCCGGAGCTCCCCGCGAAAAAAGCTGCCCCCGAACCCGCATGACACGGAAACAGGGGGCAGCTTCATTTATATCTCAATCCTTCTTCGCCCAGACCTCGGCCATGAACTCCGCGTAAATCGCGTCGAGATGCTGCACGAGCACGCTGAGCATCAACTGGATCATCTTACTGTCGAAGGTCTCGTCGACAAAGGGCAGGCAGATATCGAGATAGACCACGCCATCCTCGCGAAGATAATATTTGAAAATCTTGAACTGCGTATTTAGATGGTTCAGGTAGGTCTGGATTTTCTCGCGCTTGTCCTTCGCGACCCCGGTCACAACCTGCGTGCGGATAATAGTGAACACGCTGGTATCAATGAAAATCGCCATCGGAAGGATCTGTCCCGTCGTCTCGATGCGCGAACGGAACACGACGGTATTATAAGCGTCGTCCAACGATTCCGTACTGAATACGTTGATGTTGTTCTCCATCAGGAATTCCTGGAATTTTACGGCCTTCGCGTTTACCTCGGCCCCTGATTTCTCTTTCTTTGCCATAGCTTCTCCTCCTGCCCGCTGATTGAGGTTTTTCGCTTCACAATCAAGGGTATTATATCATCTTTTGCTATCCGCGTGCAAAAAGTTTTCACTCTTCCGCTAAAATCAATTTGCGCCGCGACGCCCTCGTATCTCCTGCAATTCTTCCTTCGAAAAATGATACTTTTCCCCGCAAAAGTCGCAGCAGACCTCCGCCTGCCCGTCCTCCGTGAGTTGATCAAGATCCTCGTCCCGGAGCGTCGAAAGGATTTCCTCGGTGCGGGCCCGCGAGCATTGACAGCGGAAGGCCAACTCCGTTTCCGAAAGGACATGGACGTCCGAAAAGCCTCGCAAAATTTCAGAAGCGATGCCCTCTGCAGAAAGGCCGTCTTTGACCATCGCGGAAACGGGCCGAAGCTCCGCAAGGGTTTTCTCCAGACGCGACAAAGTTTCCTCCGACGCGCCCGGCAACGGCTGCACGATAAAGCCGCCCGCCGCCTCCG
This sequence comes from uncultured Selenomonadaceae bacterium, assembly GCA_902778455.1. Taxonomy (GTDB): domain Bacteria; phylum Bacillota; class Negativicutes; order Selenomonadales; family Selenomonadaceae; genus RUG12372. The sequence continues at coordinate 18,636 of CACYXR010000017.1, forward strand.
TCTCGCCGTTCCTGCCAACGAGAACGCCGAGGCCGACGCCGGACGGTGTTTGCTCCGATTGGAACAAATATCGCGTCAAATCTTCAGCAATCTCACCGGAAAATATCTCGCAGGTTCCCGTGACCGGTTCCTTCAGTCCCGTAAAACGTGTGACATAAAGCAGCCCGCGTCCGACGCCCTGCCCGACGGACAGCTTGCCGTTCGTCAGCGGAAGCTCGGCATCAGGATGGACGACGTATCCACGCGCTGCCCCGTCGGCGGAAGCGTCCGCCACGATCTGCCCCAAAGGACCGTCGCCTTGAAATTTTACAGTCAGACATTCCCGGTTTTTTAAGTTCGCCGCGAGCAGCAACGCTCCCGTCAGGACACGTCCGAGCGCTGCCGTCGCCAACGCGCCGCACCGATGACGCCGCGCCGCTTCGCCGACCAGTCCCGTGGTAACTGCCGCATAGACGCGCACGTCCTCCGCCGTCGCTTTGCAAAGACAATCCATCACATTTCCTCCACCGGCATGCTTTCCAGAATATCCCCGGTATACAGGTCGCGAATGGAAATATGGCGCTCGTCCATCAGCGCGAAAGTCGAACGCCCGTCCTCCCGCTTCGAGACCGAAGGCGAGCCGGGATTCAGAAAAATCGTCCTGCCGATGCGTTCAAGAACCGACACATGGGTATGACCGCTGATGAAAATATCCGCTCTCAGCTTCGCCGCCATTTCCGATTTTTCTTCCTGCGTCTCCACCAAATGGCCGTGCGTGATTACGATCCGTTTTCCGTTCACAAAGGCGAAAGCGTAGGGAGAGGCCATCGGCAGGCCAAGCACCGACAGATCGACCTCGGAATCGCAGTTGCCCCGCGACGCGATAATCGGCACCGGGCACTGCTGGATCGCCTCAGCCAGCTTCGCCGGACGGTAATCGTCGGTCATGCGGTTGCGCGGTCCATGGTACAATACGTCGCCCGCATGCAAGATCAAATTGGTAGTGTGAAAATAATTGTTGTAAACCATAGCCCAACAGCCCGCCGAGCCGTGCGTATCGCTGATAACCCCGATTCTCAAGATTCTCGCCTCTTTATCCTATCTTTTTTAGCAGATTCGCCATTTCCATCGCCGCCATCGCGCCGTCCGCGCCCTTGTTGCCGGCCTTCGTCCCTGCTCGCTCAACGGCCTGCTCGATATTCTCCGTTGTGACGACGCCGAAAATCACCGGCACGCCTGTGGAAAGTCCCGCCTGGGCGACGCCCTTTGAGACTTCATTGCAGACGTAATCATAATGGGAGGTGGCGCCCCGGATTACCGCGCCGACGCAAATGACCGCGTCGTATTTGCCGGAAGCGGCAAACTTTTTCGCAGCCAGCGGAATCTCGAACGCCCCCGGCACCCAGGCCACGTCAACCGCATCCTCCGCCGCGCCGTGGCGACGCAGCATATCGAGCGCCCCTTCCAAAAGTTTCGATGTGATAAATTCGTTGAAGCGCGACGCGACAATCGCGAACCGCAAGCCTTCTGCCGTAATGTTGCCTTCAATGATGTTTGCCATGCTCTTATTCCTCCTCTAACAAGTGCCCCATTTTGTTCTTCTTCACTTCAAGATAATGATGATTGTATTGATTGGAATGTATTTCCAAAGGCAGCCGCTCGACAATGGAAAGGCCGTAGCCCTCCAGTCCCGCGCGCTTGGCGGGATTGTTCGTCAACAGGCGGATACTCGTCAGCCCGAGATCGGCGAGAATCTGCGCGCCGATGCCGTAATCACGAAGATCGGGCGCGAATCCAAGCAGCACGTTCGCCTCCACCGTATCCTTCCCCTGATCCTGTAACGCATAAGCGCGCATCTTGTTCGCAAGCCCGATGCCGCGCCCCTCCTGCCGCATATAAAGCACGACGCCCTCGCCCTCGGCCTCGATTCGCCGCAGAGCCGTCGCCAGCTGATCGCCGCAGTCGCAGCGCAAAGAACCAAGCGCGTCACCGGTCAGGCACTCGGAATGGACGCGCACCATCACGTCCTTTTTGTCCCGCACATCGCCCTTGACGACGGCGAGATGACATTTCCCGTCCAGCGTGCTTTCGTAGGCCTTGATTCGGAAATGACCGTACTTGCTCGGAAAATCCACATCCGCGACTTGGCGGATAAAGGTCTCCGTCCGTTTCCGGTAAGCAATCAATGCCTGCACAGTGATAATTTTCAGCCCGTGCGTCTCCGCGAACTCCAGAAGCTGCGGCGTCCGCATCATGTGGCCGTCGTCGGCCATGATCTCGCAGCAAAGCCCCGCCGGATAAAGCCCCGCCAGCTTCGCGAGATCGACAGTTGTCTCCGTGTGCCCGGCTCTCCGAAGCACGCCGCCCGGCACCGCCCGAAGCGGGAACACATGACCGGGACGCCGGAAGCTCGAAGACTTAGCCGACGGATCGATCAAAAGCTGTACCGTCTGGCACCGCTCAAAAGCGGAAATCCCCGTGTCCGTCGTCACAGCGTCCACGGAAATGGTAAATGCCGTCTCGTGATTATCTGTATTGTTCGCGACCATCGGCGCGATATCGAGGGCGTCGAGCCTGTCGCCCTCCATCGGCGTGCAGATCAGCCCCTTCGCATAGGTCGCCATGAAGTTAACCGCTTCCGGCGTCACCTTGTCCGCCGCGATAATCAGATCGCCCTCGTTTTCCCTGTCCTCGTCGTCGACGACCACCAACATCTTTCCCTGCCGGATATCCTCGATGGCGTCCTCAACATTTGCAAAACCCATATATTCGCCCCCAATTCATCAAAATCCGCATTGCTGCAAAAACGCCGCCGTCAGCCCCCCGGACGGTCTTTCTTCCGCCTGCGCCGGAGCGTGCAGCAATTTGTCCACATATTTTCCGATGACGTCGTTCTCGATATTGACGAACGCCCCTGCCGTTTTACCATCCAGCGCCGTGGCCTGCCGCGTGTGCGGGATCAGCGAAACGGAAAAACCTTTGTCGTCGACCTCCGCCACCGTCAGGCTCACACCGTCGAGAGCCACCGAACCGCGCGGCACGATATACCGCAAAAGCGGCGGCACAGCCTCGATTCGCAGAATCCGCGCGTTCTCTTTCGCCTCAACGCTTTTCACGCGCCCCACGCCGTCGATATGGCCGCTGACGATATGACCGCCGAACCGCGAGGAAAGCGTCAGTGCCCGTTCCAGATTCACCCCGTCGCCCGCCCGCAGGCTGCCGAGGGACGAATGCGCCAATGTGACGGGCATCACATCCGCCGTGAAGCCCCCTCGTGTAAACGCCGTGACTGTCAGGCAGACGCCATTCACCGCGATGCTGTCGCCGATCGCCGTTCCCTCCGTCACCTTCTCGGCGGCAATCTCCATGCGCCCGTTCCCGACCGAACGAACGCGCCCGACCTCTTCGACGATTCCCGTAAACATTCGTTTACTCCTTTACTATATATCCGCTGATGCAAAAATCTTTGCCTACCGTTTCCGTTTTCATATCCGTCAGCCGTGCCGCTTCGGCGAGCCGCGAAAATCCTTCGCCGCCCACCGCGGGCGCCGCGTTTTTTCCGCCGACCAACATCGGCGCGATGAAAGCGCAAACCTTATCGACGAGCCCCGACCGCAAAAAGGAAAAATGAACCGTCGAGCCGCCCTCGACGAGCAGCGAGCAAATCTTCCTTTTGCCCAGCATTTGCAAAAGCAGCGACAAATCCACGGCCGAACCGGTACCCGAAATAAGCACCTCCGCGCCCGTCTTCCGAAGCCGTTCCAGATTTTCTTTCGACGCCTCCTCCGTCGCCGCAATCAACACAGGAGCCGCCCCGTCACGGAGCATCGGCAAATCAATCGGCGTCCGCGCGTGGCTGTCGAGGATGATCCGCAGGGGATTTTTCCCGTTCCCGTCGGGAAGCCGCGTCGTCAATGACGGACGGTCGGCAAGCACCGTACGAATGCCCACAAGGATCGCGTCGTTTTCATCTCGCAGGACGTGGCCGCGAAGCCGGGCTTCCTCTCCTGTAATCCATTGGGACTCTCCGCCCGCCGTCGCCGTCTTTCCGTCCAGCGTCATCGCCATTTTCAGCGTGACAAACGGACGCTTCTCCGTTACCCAGGTCAGGAACGCCTCGTTCAGCCGCCGCGCTTCCTGTTCCATCAATCCGCAGGAGACCTTGACGCCGGCCTCGCGAAGCATTTGGAAGCCCCTCCCGCTGACAATCGGATTCGGGTCCTCCATCGCCGCAACGACGCGCTTCACGCCCGCCTCGATTACCGCCCGCGCACAGGGACCGGTCCGCCCTGTATGCGAGCAAGGCTCCAACGTCACAAAGAGCGTCGCTCCCCGCGCCAATTCTCCCGCCATGCGAAGCGCGTGAATTTCGGCATGCTCCGTCCCGGCTTTCCGGTGCCAGCCCGCGCCGACAATCCGCCCGTCCCGGACGAGGACCGCGCCGACCATCGGATTCGGCGACGTCCGCCCGCGCCCATGCGCCGCCAGCATAAGCGCCTCACGCATATACATCTCCTCGTCCAACAGTCTCACCCCGCAAATCGCAAATAAAAATCCCCGGAAGAAAAATCCTCCGGGCGTGCAAAAACGCAAATAAAAACCAATCTTTTCTCATCCAGACTACGGAAACATATAGTTTCCTCACTGTCGGCTCTGGAATCACACCAGATCATGCCTTTCGGCTCGCGGGCTACAGAACCTTGTTCCTTACCGCCGGTCGGGAATCCGGTTCCGATAAGAATAAATTATCGGAACTCCGTCACCCTGCCCCAAAGATTTCCTTATGAAATTATTTCTAATACTACCATAAACCGAACCTCACGGCAAGGTCTTGAACTGCTCGAAAGGCCAGAACACGAGAATCGCCTTGCCCTTTACAAGATCATAGGGTACGAATCCCACATCGGCGAACCGGCTGTCCTCGGAATTGTTCCGGTTGTCGCCCATCACGAAGATATGGCCCGCGGGCACCTCGGCCAATGGATAGTCGCCGCGCGTCTTGCTCAAAATATACGGCTCGTTTATCAACTGGCTGTTGACATACACCTGGCCGTCCCTGATCTCGATGGTATCCCCCGGCACCGCGATGACGCGCTTGATAAAGTCGCGCCTCGGGTCCCGCGGGTACTGGAACACGAGAATCTCGCCGCGCTGCGGCTCCCGGAAACGGTAGATGAACTTGTTGACGACAAGCCGCTCCGCGCTTTGCAGCGTCGGCCGCATCGACGGACCGTCCACCAGATAAAGCTCCACGATGAACGTGCGAATGATCAGCGCAAGCACGACAGCCGTCGCGATGGATACAATCCAATCCTTTGCTTCTTCCCCCAAAGAACTCATAGCGTCCCTCCAAATTACAAACAAAAAAGGGACTGACCTTCGCCAGCCCCTGCTTTGTCAGCGTCTTTCCTTGATGCGAGCCGCCTTGCCCGTGAGGCCGCGCAGATAATAAAGCTTGGCGCGACGGACAACACCGCGGCGCACAACCTCGATCTTCTCGATTCGCGGCGAATGTACCAGGAACGTGCGCTCTACGCCGATGCCGTAGGAAATGCGGCGAACCCTGAACATTTCGCGGACGCCCGAACCCTGCCGTCCGATGACGACGCCCTCAAACACCTGAATACGCTCGCGCGTACCCTCGACAATCTTCGCATGGACACGGACCGTATCGCCGGGGCGAAATTCCGGAATGTCCGAGCGAAGCTGCTCCTTTTCCAACGCTTCAATGATGTTCATTTCTGTTCCTCCTATTCGTGACGTTCGTGGCAGAAAATCTGTCCAGAGGACCGCCCGTACATTTCGATACTATACCATATGCAAAAGAAGATTGCAAGATACGATTTTGAAAAAGAAAAATGCCAAATCACCGCCCGTTCCCCCGCTGGGTAATCGCATAGCTTTCCGGGTGCATGCCCGGCTTGATGACGAAACCGACCTTGACGCCGAGATCAGACGACAGGCTGTCGACAAGCGGCGAATCCATCAGCGCATAAGCCACTGTCTCATGCACCTCGACCTCGTAGCCGAAATCGGCGTGGGAACGCTCCTCGATCCGACGAATGTCCCGGCAAATGCGGATTGCCACCGTCTCCGGCGATTCCACGCGCCCGCTGCCATGGCAGCACGGGCACTGATCGTACAAGATTCCCTCGAAATTCTGCCTCGATTTTTTCCGCGTAATCTCGACAAGCCCCAATTGTGTAATGCCGACGATGTTCGTCTTCGTGCGGTCAAGCTTCGCTCTCTCACGCATGAACGCCAGCAGGCTTTCCTTTTGCTCCGCCTCGTCCATATCGATGAAATCGACCACGATAATGCCGCCGATGTCCCGGAGCCGGAGCTGCCGCAGGATTTCCTCCGCCGCCTCCATGTTCGCCCGGAAAATCGTGTCCGACAGATTCGACTGCCCAACGAATTTTCCCGTATTGACGTCAATGACCGTCAGCGCCTCCGTGCGGTCGATGACGAGGAAACCGCCGGAGGGCAGCTCGACCTCACGGTCCGACAAGGTTTCCAGTTCAGTCTCTACACCAAACGCGCGAAAAATCGGCACCGCACCCTCGTAATGCTCAACGCGCTCCGAAAGAGCCGGCGAAACGTACTCCACCAAATCCCGAACCCGCCGGTACGTCTCGACATCGTCCACGACCAAGCGTGAAACATCGTCCGTCAACAAATCGCGCACCACGCGAATCGCCATATCCGCGTCCCGATAAAGAAGTGCGGGCGCGGAAAGGACGCGGCTTCGCGCCTGCAGGGACGCCCAAAGCTGCGAAAGGTATTTCACGTCGCTTTCCAGCGTTTCCCTGTCCTGCCCCGCCGCCAGCGTCCGAACAATCAGCCCCATCCCCTCGGGACATATTTCCTGCGCCAACGTGTGGAGACGGCTTCGTTCCTCCTCTTCCTCAATCCGCCGGGACATGCCGATATAATTCGCGGTGGGCATCAGCACGACGTTCCTTCCCGGCAGGGAAAGGCGCGTCGTAACGCGCGGTCCCTTCGTTCCGACGGCATCCTTGACCACCTGCACGATAACGGCTTGCCCGATATGGACTTTTTCCTGCCCTTCAATATGTTTTTCCGGTCCGGCGCCGTCCCCGAGATAAAGGAACGCGTTTTTCTTCTGTCCGATATCGACAAAGGCCGCCTGCATGCCGGGCAGCACGTTTTGCACGCGCCCCTTGTATATGTTGCCGACGAGGTGGGAATGGGAAGGACGCTCGATTCCCATCTCGATCAGCCGCTCGTCCTCCGTCAGGACCAAGCGCGTCTCTTCCGGCGTCGCGTTGAGAAGAATGTTTTTCACGGCTTCACCTCTCCCGCCGAAAGAAGCTCCTTCCCGCCGCAAAACAGCCCGCACCGATGGATGAGCGCCGTTTCCGCGCGAACGGGAAGCCCAAATTTCTCGCAAAGCAGCGTCAGTATCTCCTGCGGCTTGACGCTTCCGCCCGGCGTAATGCGGATTGCCATTCTTATGCAAAGCAGATCGTTTTCCGCCGCTTCCGCCTGAATCTCTCCGCAAATGTATTGACGGACTTCAATCTCCCGCGTTTTTTTCGGCGTCTTGCGAAGATACATACATTCCTTCGCAGCGTTGAAAGCGCCAATCGCCGCCTGTGCCTCTGGAAAAGCGCCGCGCAGCGGAACCAAGATTTCATACCCGGCCTCGTCTGTCAGGGCCATCAATGCTTTTGGCTTCCCCTTCATTATCCGCAGGCCAAGCAAACGGACGCCGTTCGGCAACGCGGGACGCAGACATTCGGCAATCTCGTCCTCCGCCATCATTTCCGACAATTCCAAGTCCATATATTCGGCGTCACTGGTAACGCCGACGGAAAGCGCCGACGCGAAACTCATCTTCATATGCGGATTGAATCCCTCGGAATACGCGGCGGGAATCTTCGCGCGGCGTATCGCCCGCTGCATCAGGGAAGCATAATCGAGATGGGAGATATAACGAAGCGGCTCGTCTTTCGTGATTCGTGCGCGGCAATAAACAATCGAGCGCTGGGCCGCGTTTTTGTTCCCCTCGCTCATTTCCCCGCCTCCCTGTCGATGACGCGGACGTCCAGCGTCGGACAGACGGCGCAGCCTGTGCAGCGCCCCCGCCGGCAGTCCGGCGTCAGCTCGCCCCGCCGGCTGCGCTCGCGCTCCGTCCAGAGGAACGCGCGGGAAACGCCCGGAGAGGTATGCTCCCAGGGAAATCTTTCTTCCTGTCCCCGTTCGCGCCCGTTGTAATATTCCGGCACAACTCCAAGCGCCTCGAATGCGTCCAGCCAATATTCCTCATGGAACTGATCGCTCCATCCGTCGAATTTCGCCCCGCGCTTCCACGCCTCGAAAACCACCTTGGAAAGGCGGCGATCCCCCCGCGCCAGCACGCCCTCCAGACGGCTGACCCGCGCGTCGTGATAATTGAACTGGATGGAACGGTCTCGGATATTGTCCTTCAAAAGCCTCTGCTTTCGCTCAAATTCCGCCAGCGAATCCTGCGGCGCCCATTGGAACGGCGTGAACGCCTTCGGCACGAAACAGGAAACGCTGATCGTGACCTTCGCGCCGCGCTTCCCCTTGATTTCCTGATACCGATCCACGACCTTCTTCGCCAGCTTCGCGATACCGATAATGTCCTCGTCGGTTTCCGTCGGAAGGCCGAGCATAAAATACAGCTTGACGGACTTCCAGCCCTTCTCGAAAGCCGCCGAGACCGCCCGCATCAGATTTTCCTCCGTGACGCCCTTGTTGATGACGTCGCGCATCCGCTGTGTCCCCGCCTCCGGCGCGAAGGTCAGCCCGCTTTTCCTGACCTGCTGCATCCTGTCGGCGAGCCCGATGGAAAAGCTGTCGATACGGAGCGACGGCAGGGAAAAGCTGACCTGCTCCCCCGCAAAGTCTTCCATCAGATCGTCCACCAGCCCGTCAAGACACGAATAATCCGCCGAGCTCAAAGAAGTCAGCGACATTTCGTCATAGCCGGTGGCATCCGCCATTTTCCGCGCCAGCGAACGCAATCTTTCTTTGCTTCGTTCCCGCACGGGCCGGTACGCCATGCCCGCCTGGCAGAAACGGCAGCCCCGCGAGCAGCCGCGGAACAGCTCCAGCATGATCCGGTCATGGACGATGTCGATATATGGAACGACGGGCTGTTCCATCGTCTCCGCCTCGTCCATGTCCCGTATGACGCGCTTGTAAACGACGGCGGGCGCCGCCTCGTCCAGCCGCTCCATACCGCAAAAGTTCCCTTCGACATCATAACATGGCACATAAAGCGACGGAACGTAAATGCCGGAAATCCCGGCGGCGCGGCGCAAAAATTCTTTGCGCCCGCCGGGGCGTCCTTCCTTCTTCCACGCAACGAAAAGCGAAACAAGCTCGCCCAAGACTTCCTCGCCCTCGCCGATCACGAAAAGGTCAAAAAAATCGGCGACGGGCTCCACATTGTAGACGCATGGGCCGCCGCCGACCACAAAGGTCTCATCCTCGCCGCGCTCCGACGCCCAAAGAGAAATCCCCGCGAGATCGAGCATATTGAGGACATTCGTATAAATCATCTCGTACTGCAGCGAAAAGCCGAGAAAATCAAATTCCCTGACCGGCGTCCTCGTTTCGAGCGAAAACAGCGGCAGACTGCGTGCCCGCATCTCCGCCTCCATATCGACCCAAGGCGCGTAGACCCGCTCCGCCGCCGTATCCACCCTGCGATTTAAAATCTCATACAGGATTTTCAGCCCGAGATTCGACATGCCGACCTCGTAAACGTCCGGCATCGAAAACGCAAACGTGCATGAGACGTCCTCATGACGCTTGCCGCTGCTGTTCCATTCATTCCCCGTATATCTCGCAGGCTTCGTCACCGCCTGCAAAAGATCGGGCGTCAATGATACCATATCATTCATCCTTTATCAGAAAATCAGCCGTTGCTTTTTCATATAAATATTCAACAGCAAAGCGATTGCCATAATGTTCGTCGTCAGTGAGCTGACGCCGTAGCTCATCAGCGGCAGAGGAATGCCCGTCACGGGCATGATGCCCATGGTCATGCCGATATTGACCAGCACATGGAACACCAGCATCGACGTGATCCCCACCGCCAGCAACATCCCGAATGTATCGCTGGCGTCCTGCGCGATCCGTATGCCCCGCCACAAAAGAATCAGATACAAGAGCAGCAGAAACGCCGCGCCGATGAACCCCATCTCCTCGCCCACTACGGCAAAGATGAAGTCCGTGTGGTTCTCCGGCAGAAAATCGAGCTGGCTCTGCGTTCCCTCGAAAAGTCCCTTCCCGAAAAGCTGCCCGGAGCCGATGGCGATTTCCGACTGAATGATATGATAGCCGGAGCCGAGAGGATCAACATTCGGATCGAGAAAAACAAGTATACGCATTTTCTGATAATCCTTCAAAAAATGCCAGAGCACGGGACTCGCCAGCACCCCCGCGCCGAAGATTGCGCCCAGCAGCTTCAGATTGACGCCGGCGGCGAATATCATGCCAAGAAAAATCGCGATAAATACCAGTGACGTGCCAAGATCCGGCTGCTTCAGCACGAGCAGGAACGGCACGCCGACAAACGCTGCAATCGGCAGGAGATCGCGCAGGGTGTTGAGCTTCCCGACCTTGTCCTCCAAAAGCGCCGCCAACGAAATAATCATGATGATCTTGGAAAACTCCGACGGCTGCAAGGTAATCGGCCCAATCTGGATCCACCGCTGAGCGCCAAGAGCGCTGTGCCCGAACAGCATGACCGCAAGGAGCAGCACGATATTGACGACGTAAAGCTTCATGCCGTACCGCTGCAGCATCTTGTAGTCAAAATTCATCAGGAAGACCACCAGCGCGATATTCAGTACAGCAAAAATTCCCTGACGCTGCACAAAGCCGTAGCCCCCCGCGGAGGCAGCGTTGATATGCGTCGCGCTGCCGATCGTGACAAGACTCATCAAAATAATTGCGACCGCCGCAAAAATCAGCGTAAAATCCATACGCCGAAGCCATCGCTTGTTCATCCAAACCTTCCTCCAACAAGAGTAACTGTACCGCCAAAAAACGCCGACGCAACCCGCGTCGGCATTTTCTTGAGTTAATGCTTGCGCCCTATCACCGGCCGCATACGGTTCACGGGAATATTCGCAACCAGCGCAACGGCGTCCTCATCATTCTCCAGGGAGATATCCATCCCCTTCTGGTCGATTTCCATATAATTGGAAATGACCTTGATAATATCGTTCTTGATATGCTCCATGACCTCCGGGGACACATTCGCCCGGTCATGGATCAAGACAAATTTCAGCCGTTTATGCGCCTGCTCGGAGGAGCTTTCGGACTTTCCGCCGAAGAGCTTCAGAAAATTAAACATACTTCCATCTCCTCCTTAATGCCCGAAAACATGCTTCAGCCGCTGCCAAAAAGATTCCGTCTCAAAGGGCTTGAACGGTATTTCCTCGCCGCAAATGCGCCCGACGATATCCCTGTACGCGGCGCCTGCCGCGGAATCCTTCCACTCGACGACCGGCATACCGCGGTTCGCTGAATCTACGACCTTGTCGTCGTCGGGAACCTGCCCGATACATTCCAGCGAAAGTATATCGTCAATGGAGGTCATATCCAGCATCGTACCGTCCTTGACCATCTGCGGGCGGATACGGTTCACGATCAGTTTGATCTTCTTGTTCTCCGCCTGCAGCTTTCCGATAATCCTGTCCGCATCGCGCACGGCGGAGATTTCCGGGTTCGTGACAACGATAGCCCAATCCGCGCCGATGACAGCCGTCTCATAGCCTTGCTCAATACCAGCCGGGCAGTCAATCAGGATATAATCGAACTCGGTTTTCATCGCCTGGACAATCTCAAGCATCTGCTCCGGCTCAACCGCGTCCTTGTCGGCAACCTGTGAGGTGGGGAGCAGAAAAAGATTCGTATACTTTTTGTGGCGCACCAGTGCCTGCCCGTAATTCACGCGCTTCTGCGCAACGTCAACTAATGTATAGACTATACGGCGCTCCAGCCCCAGCAAAAGGTCGAGATTCCGAAGACCGGTATCCGTGTCGATCAGGACGACCTTCTTCCCGCGGATGGCCAGCCCTACGCCCAAATTTGCCGTAGTCGTCGTCTTCCCGACGCCGCCCTTGCCCGATGTGATGACAATAACTTCGCTCATGCCTTGATTTCCTGCCTTTCTATTGGTTCAATCACGATTTTCCCGTCTTTAATCGAAGCCCGTTCTGCCACCGTCGGCTTCTTCATGTTTTCCGGCGGCTGCGCAATCCGATCCGCAATCCGGATCTGCGTCGGCATCAGTTGATCCGCCACCACGAACGCAGTCATGTCTCCATACGCCCCCGCATGGACCACGCCCTTGCACGCGCCCCGGATATCAATACTGCCGCCTGCGATAATCTGCGCGCCCGCATTGACGTTGCCGCAAATCATCACAGAGCCCGGCGATTTTATTTCCTGCCCGCTGCGTACCGTACGGTTCACGACGAGCATTTGCGGCTCCTCCATCTTGGGAATTGCTTTTGGCGCTTCCACAATGAGCGTCGGCTGCGGCGCCGGAGCCGCGGCGGGCTTCCGCTCCACTTTTGGTCTTGGCGGCGCCTCGACAGGCTCCTCCACCCGGAACAGGACGCCATGCTGATGGAACAGCTTCCGCAAGACGGCCTCGTTTGCTTCGGAAAGCACCCCCGGAGCAATCTGTATTTCCGTTCCCCGACGGAAAAAGCGCGAGCCTTCCTCCAGCTTGCGCTGGATATCGTCCCGGATGGACTCAAAATCGACGTTCGGCGCAAATACGAGCTGCAAGCCGCCTCGATTCCCTTTCAGTTGTACGATCTCCCTGCCCATGGCTACCCCACTTCAATCTGTCAAAATTGAAAAAACTTTAATAATATATTATTCGCCTTGCATAAAGAAAATCCTTCTAAAATTTATCTTCGTTTGTTTCCCGGTGCTTCCGCGTATGGAATCGAGCCGTCCAGCCCGAAGGCCGCCTCAAGAATCCTCTTTCCTATCGGCACCGCGGACTGCGAACCAAAGCCGCCATTCTCGACGATGACCGCCACGACGATATTGGGATTGGCGAAAGGCCCGTAAGCCACAAACCACCCGTGATCCGCGCCCTGGGAATTTTCCGCCGTACCCGTCTTTCCGGCAATGTCCACCGGAAAACCGGCACCGAATACGCCCGCCGCCGTTCCTTCCTTCGTAACGTCGCGAAGCCCCTGCTGCACGAGCCGGATTACGTCGTCCGGCACATCCAGCGTAGACAGGAGCGTTGGCTTATATTCCTTGAGCACTTTTCCATCGGCGTCAACAATCTTGTGCACCAGATAGGGCTGGAAGCGCTGGCCGTTCGCGGCAATCTCTCCCATGACCATCGCCGCCTGCAGCGGCGTTACAAGATTGAATCCCTGCCCGATAGCCGCATCCAACGTCTCGGAATCATACCATTCGTCATCGAGGTATTTTTCCTTGTATTCGCGGCTTGGCACAAGGCCCTCCGATTCATACGGAAGATTGATGCCCGTCTTCTCGCCGAGCCCGAACATCCGCGCATATCTTTCCAGCCGGTCGACGCCCAGCCGGTAGCCCATTTCATAAAAATAATAGTTGTCGGAATGCGCAAGGGCGCTGGTAAAGTCCAGCCAGCCGAGAACCTCGCCGCCGGCGTTGCCTTTTTCGCCAAGCCAGTAAACGCCCGTATCGAGAATCATCTCGTTCGGCGTCACGACCTCCTCCGAAAGCGCCGCCGTGCCCGTGACAATCTTGAACGTCGAACCGGGCGGATACTCGCCCGTGATGGCCTTGTTGTCCAAAGGATCATTCGGATTCTCATTGATCATCTTCCAATTCGCTTCCGAAATACCGTGCACGAAAAGATTGGGGTCGAATGCGGGACGGCTGACAATCGCCAGCACCTCGCCCGTCTGCGGATTCATCACGACAGCGGCGGCAGCCTGCGCCCCAATCAGTGAAAGCTGATCGTCGACGGCTCTCTCCGTCGCGGCCTGAAGCCGCCAGTCAATCGTAAGATGAAGGTCGTGTCCGGAAACCGGGGCTTTCTGACCTAATATCTGCACCGGCTTGCCCGTGACGTCGACCTCGACCAGCTCGCCGCCGTTCGTCCCGCGGAGCTCCTTGTCATAAATCCGCTCCAGGCCGAACTGCCCGATAATATCGCCGGTCCTGTACCCTTCCTCTCTGCGCGCATCCAGCTCCGCCTCGCTGATCTCGCTGACGTAGCCGAGAATATGCGCGCCCTGCGCTTTATAAAGATAATCGCGGACTGCCTGCACCTCGATGATGACGCCCGGATAAAGCTCGCTCTGTTCCTCGATGACCGTCAGGATATCCTGCCCGACGTCGCCCTTGATGCGGATCGGCTCATACCCGGTATGCGCCTTTACCTTCGCATCAATCTCCTCCCGCGGCACATGCAGCAGCTCGGAAAGTCTCGTGATGACTTCCGGCTTGATTGGTGCTGTCAGCGGAAGAAGAGAAACGACGAAACTCGGACGGTTCTCCACGATGCTTTGCCCGTTGCAGTCGAAAAAAGTCCCTCTGGACGCCACCGTCGGAACGAGCCGCGTCCGATTGCCGTCGGAACGGCGGGCATACTCGTCGCCCTGATAGACCTGCAGATAGCCCGCACGAGCAATCAGGAGCGCGATAACCAATACAATCAATGCGCTCAAAAATTTCAAGCGTAATTCAAATTCATGCAACATATACTGTCAATCCCATTGGGAAACCAACCGTTTTCAGTTTTTCGCGGCAAAACGCTCTGACAGCCTTCGCGTCCAGTAATGCACCGGAAACGCAAACACCGCGTTAAAAACCACCATCGGAAGCAAAAGCTCGGAAAGCTGATCTTTCCAGTCAAAGCGGTAGCCAAGCAAAATCATGAACATCAAGATGATAAAATAATTCGCTATGCTGGCGGCAACCACAGAAAACACCGGAAGGAAATACTGCTCCTTGAAGAAATGCCTGGTGAACGCGCCGCACCCATAGCCGATGACCATCTTGCTGAAAATATTCACGCCGAAAAAAGTCCCTGTAGCCAAATCCTGCAAAAGCCCGACGCAAAACCCAAAGGCAACGCCTTCCCGGCTGCCCCGCAAAAAGGACACGGACACCACGGCGGCCAAAAGCAAATCCGCGCTGATTTCATGCCACGCAATCAAAGGCAGAAGCGACGACTGGATTACATAGAGCACAATGACATACAGCGCCTGCGCGCCGAACTTTTTCATCGCTTCACACCTGCTCCCGGAGGCGCGGGCCGAACCGGGGCCTGCGGTACCGGCTGCGGCTGCTCCGGAACAGGAGCAGCGGGAACTTCCGGAACCGTTTCTTGTACCGGCTCCGAGACTGGCTCCGGCGTCGGCTGCACCGGTGCGGCAGGTTCAGGCTGTACCGGCGGCGTTTGCGTTTGAACAGGCTGTGGTGCCGTCGGCGGCTGATTTGCCGGAGTCGGCTGCGGCTGTACGGGCGGCTGCTGTGCCGCTCTTTGCGCCGCTTCCTGCGCCGCAAGCGCGGCCTTCGGGTCTGTCTCCGTCCCGGGCGTCTGTATCGGCGGCTGCCAAGGCTCCGGCGGAGCCTCCCGGGACGCCACGATCACCGCCACATCCTCCAGCCGCTGAAAATCCGTCGCCGGTTCAATAATTGCATAATGAAGAAGTCCGCCGCTGTCATTCTTGACGGCAGACACCTTGCCGATCATGATTCCTTTCGGATAAATGCCCCCGAAGCCGGACGTGACGATAATATCGCCTTCCGCCATATCCTGCCCCCGCGGCACATTGATCAGACGCGGGTGCATCGCGTCGTCCGGCGTTCCCTTGACGACACCCGCCACGCGTGAACGCTGCACCAAAGCGCCCGCCGCCGCGCGGGGATCGAGAATCAGCTGCACCTTCGAGGAAATCGGTCCCGCGTCAGTCACGGTGCCCACAAGACCGCGAGCCGTGACTACGGCCATATTTTTCTGTACGCCGTGCTGCGTGCCCCGGTCAATGACAATCATACGCGTCCACGTCGCCGTCTCCCGGCCGATGACATGCGCCGCCACAAGATCAAACTGCGTCGCCGACTGCTTATAGCCCAAAAGCTCCCGCAGGCGGATATTTTCCGCCGCGAACTCGTCCGCCTTCACGTTCTGCATCCGAAGCTGCTCCACTTCGCTGCGGAGCATTTGGTTCTGCTGATGCACCGTCAGGATATCCCATACGTTCGTCGTCATCCCCCGCACCTGATCCCCCGCCCATGAAGCGGCGCGCTGGAACGGCGCAAGAAGCGTAATAACCGCAGGGCTGGAAAAGGGCGTCGAAAAACGACCGCGCGCAGCGAAAAAGACGACGCAAAAGACGCTGACCGTAACAAAAACAAGCAGCCATGTCATGCGCCCGGACTCGCCCTCGCGCTTAACTTTGCTCATTTATTTCAACTTCTTCGTCGTCATTACCACGCGCTTCAAAAGCTCGATGTTCTCCAGCGAGCGCCCCGTTCCTTCGCCGACGCAGGAAAGCGCATCCTCCGATACCAGCACGGGCATACCCGTCTCGCGTGACAGAAGCTTGTCGAGATTCGTCAGCAGCGCGCCGCCGCCCGTCATCATAATGCCGTGATCCATAACGTCTGCCGCCAATTCCGGCGGCGTCTTTTCCAATGTCGCCTTCACCGCGTCGATAATCTTGTAAATCGGCTCATTCAAAGCCTCGCGAACCTCGCTGGCCTTGATGTTAAGCGTCTTCGGCAGACCGCTGACAAGATCGCGCCCGCGGATGTCCATCGCCTTTTCCGTCGCGGGATCCACGATGGCGGAACCGATTGACATCTTAACCTCTTCCGCCGTGCGCTCGCCGATCATCAGATTGTAGACACGCTTGACATACTGCACGATGGAAGAATCCATCTCATCGCCGCCGATGCGGATGGAACGGCTCGTCACGATGCCGCCAAGCGAAATGACGGCAATCTCCGTCGTACCGCCGCCGATATCGACAACCATGCTGCCCGTCGCTTCCTCGACAGGAAGTCCCGCACCGATGGCCGCCGCCATCGGTTCCTCAATCAGGTACGCTTCCCGCGCGCCTGCCTGCTGCGCCGCGTCGATGACTGCGCGCTTCTCTACCTCCGTCACGCCGGACGGGACACCGACCACCACGCGCGGGCGAACGAACGTCTTCGTGTTCATCGCTTTGCGGATGAAATACTTGAGCATCGCCTGTGTCACGTCAAAATCGGCGATAACGCCGTCCTTCATCGGACGGATCGCCACGATGTTGCCCGGCGTGCGCCCGATCATGCGCTTCGCTTCCTCGCCGACCGCCAGCACCTCGCCGTTGTCGCTCTTTATCGCCACCACGGACGGCTCGCGAAGGACAATACCCCTGCCCTTCACATGCACCAACGTATTCGCCGTCCCGAGATCGATTCCCATGTCACGCGAAAAACCGCCAAAAATGCTCCACATTTCTCAGATAAGCTCCTTCCTCAATACACCACAATATACCATTTAGAAACAATGTTCCTATACCTTGCCATTTTCAAGCTATAGTATTGTACCACACCTTTGCCATTTAGAAAACGCTTGAAAAAAATTTTTTCGCACGTCGCTAAAAACAAGTGCTATTCCAAGCTTTCAGGACGATTCACAGAAACTTATTGTCGGACAGTTCCTTATTTTCTTTCAATCTGATATAATATTCTTGTTTGAAAAACGGCGGAAGGCGCCATGAATTGAAGGAGGCTCTTATGTTTAAGGACGGAAAGGTTTGGATTGCGCAAAACGACCAGAGGGAAAACATTTTCATTTTGCCGAAGATGGCGAACCGTCACGGGCTCGTGGCCGGAGCCACCGGTACCGGCAAGACCGTCACACTGAAGGTGATGGCGGAATCGTTCAGCGAAATGGGCGTCCCCGTATTCATGGCCGACGTCAAGGGCGACATCGCCGGAATGCTTTGTCCCGGCACGGACAGCGAGGATATGCAGAAACGCATCGCGAAATTCGGCCTCGCGGAAGCCGGTTTCAGCTATAAGGGCTGCCCCGTGACGCTTTGGGATATTTTCGGCAAGAACGGCATCCCGCTTCGCACCACCGTTTCGGAAATCGGGCCGCTGCTCCTCGCGCGCATCCTGGAGCTGAACGACCTGCAAAGCGCTCTTTTGAACATCATCTTCAAGATTGCCGACGACAACAATCTGCTCCTGATCGACACGAAGGACATCAAGGCGTGCATCAATTATATCCAGGACCATCGGGGCGACTTCGAGCCGGACTACGGCAAGATGAGCGCCGCATCGCTTTCGGCGATCCAGCGCGCGATTGTCGCTTTGGAGCTTGCCGGCGGCGACGTGTTCTTCGGCGAGCCCGCGCTGAACATCCACGACTGGATGACGCAGGACATGGGCAAGGGCATGATCAACATCCTCGACAGCGAAAGCCTGATCAGCAACGGCAAGCTCTACTCGACCTTCCTGCTCTGGATGCTGTCCGAGCTGTTCGAAACGCTGCCCGAGGTCGGCGACATGCCGAAGCCGAAGATGGTCTTCTTCTTCGACGAAGCGCATCTGCTGTTCGACGGCGCGTCGAAAGCGCTCCTCGACAAGATTGAGCAGGTTGTCAAATTGATCCGTTCGAAAGGCGTCGGCGTCTATTTCTGTACGCAGAATCCGCGCGATATTCCTGACGGCGTGTTGGCCCAGCTCGGCAACAAGATTCAGCATGGCCTTCGCGCATACACTCCCGCCGAGCAGAAATCCGTCAAGGCGGCGGCGGCCTCCTTCCGCGAGAATCCCGCCTTCGACGCCGTGGAAGTCATCCAGGCTCTCGGCACGGGCAAGGCGCTCGTCTCGTTCCTCGGCGAGGACGGCGTACCCGGCATGGCGCAGAAGGTATCGATCCTGCCGCCCCAGTGCAGCATGGGAGGCATCACCGAAAACCAGCGCGACCAGGCAATCAAAGGCAGCATGCTATACGGCAAATATGCGGAAAGCTACGATTCCGATTCAGCTTATGAATTCCTGATGCGTCACGGGCAGGAGGAAGCGGCCGCCCGCCAGCGCGCCGCCGAAGAGGCGGAGCAGGCGAAGGAAGACGCGCGGCTCGCAAAGGAGCAGGCAAAAGAAAACGCCCGTCTCGCGAAAGAGCAGGCGAAAGAGGAAGCGCGCATCGCCCGCGAGCAGGCGAAGGAGGAAGCGCGGCTCGCAAAGGAAGCGGAAAAACAGGCCGCCGCTGCGGAACGCGCGAAGAACCAGGCCATCAAGTCCGTCGGCAACAGCGTCCTCGGCACCGTTGGCCGCGCCGTCGGAAAGAGCCTCGGCGCCACCGCAGGCGGCTCCTTCGGCAAAACCCTAGGAGGAAACCTCGGCGCCAGCCTCGCCCGCGGCATTTTCGGAACGCTGTTCAAAGGATGAGAAAAAGACGGTAAAGAAAATGGGTTGTCGCAAAGAAGCAGTTTTCTTCCTGCGGCAACCCATTCTTTATGAATTTATCATCCAATGCAAAACATTATATTTTCTGATTCCTTCAAAATCAGCTTCCGCGTTTATGTCGTCCAACGTCAGCAAAATCTTCGGATATTGATCCTTGATATTCAGCAGCGGTTTCAATTCACGTTCCAACACATCCGGCTGCTGAGTGGATTCCGAAACCTGATAGTATTCGAGCCCGTCCCCGTTTCGGGCGACAAAATCCACTTCCCCGTTGGCCGCTGCTCCGACATAGACTTGATAACCTCGCCGCAGCAACTCCAAATAAACCATGTTTTCCAAAACATGTCCTGTATCCTGCCCCTTCCGCCCTACAAGCAGGAAACGAAGCGCGGCGTCCGCGACATAATATTTCGGATTCAGCTTCAATATCTCCTTCCCGCGCAAATCAAAACGATCCGCCTGGTAAATGAGGAAGCCATCCTGCAAACCGGAAAGGTATCGCTCCACAGTTTTGCCGTCGATTTTTCGTCCGGCGCTCGCCATCGCGTTTGCAATCTTGCGCGAGGAAAGCAGGCTGCCTATATTGGCGAAAACATATTTAGTGACGCTCTCGAGCATTTTCACATCGTTGACGCCTATGCGAGCCACGATATCTTTCAGCAGGACGGTATTATATATACCGAGCAAATATTCCTGTATATCCTGTTCGCGCCCGCCAAGCTGCAGGGCATAGGGAAAAGAGCTTTCCGTCGTGTATTTTTCATAAAGCTCCCGCAGCGTATATTGCTCCCGCATCCCGTCCGCGGAGCAAAATTCTGCGAATGAAAGAGGAAGCATCCTAAGTTCCACATAACGACCGGAAAGGAACGTCACCAAATCCCCCGACATGAAATACGCGTTGGAGCCGGTGATATAGATATCCACATTTCCCTTGATGAAAAGGCTGTCCACCGCTTTCTCGAATTGCGGGACATGCTGTATTTCATCCAAAAAGACATAGTTCCATTTTTTCGGAGCCAATCGCTCTTCAATATAATGATACAGCGCATGATATTCCTGCAAATCCTCAAACGCAATATCCTCAAAATTAATTGCCTGTATTTGCGCCGCTTCCACTCCGTCCGTCAAAAGCCGCTCCCTGAATAAGGAAAACAGCGTAGATTTCCCACAACGCCTTACCCCCGAAACAACTTTAATAATGTGGCGTTCGCGATTACGGTACAAAAAATCCATATAGTTGTCTCTGGCAATCCATTTCATTTTCATCCCTCCTGTATTAGGATTATACTCCGCATTTTTCTTATTTGCAACAAAAGTGCGGAATTCATTCCACACTTTTGCATAATTTATGAACGACACCAAAGACTGATACTCAGAATGAAAAACACCCTTTATGAAAAGCAGCTCATTTGCCTTCATAAGGGGTGTTTCTTTTTCCTTTATTCTTCCACGATCTCTCCGAGAACAACTTTCTCTTCCTCGTCCGTTTCCGACAGCTGCACGCTGACTGTCTCCCGCGCGGCTGTGGGAACATTCTTGCCGACGTAATCGGCGCGAATCGGCAGCTCTCTATGGCCCCTGTCAATCAGCACGGCAAGCTGGATGCTCTTCGGCCGGCCCATGTCGATCAGTGCGTCCAGCGCAGAGCGAATCGTCCGCCCCGTGAAAAGGACGTCGTCCACCAGCACGATCGTCTTTCCGTTGATGTCCACCGGCATTTCCGTTGGGCGCACCAACGGCTGATAGTCCAGCATCGACAGATCGTCGCGGTAGAGCGTGATATCGAGCACCCCCAGCGGCGGACGGACGCCCTCGATTTTTTCTATCTCCTCCGCCACACGCTCCGAAAGAGGGACGCCGCGCGTCCGTATCCCGACGAGCACCAGATTTTCCACGCCCTTGTTCTTTTCGACAATTTCATGCGCTATGCGCGTCAAGGCGCGACGAACGCCGTCCGCGTCCATCAACACCGTTTTCTCGATACGTTTTTTCATCCGTCATCCCCCTATCATTTCTTTCCGCGTAATTCATCCAGAATCATTTGCATATCTTCCGGCAGCGGCGCCTCGAATTCCATCCTTTCGCCTGTGCGCGGATGCGTGAACATCAGCGTCTTGGAATGGAGCGCCTGCCCCTCGATGGAAAAGGGACATTTCTTCGCGCCATATTTCGGATCGCCCAACACCGGATGCCCTATATAAGCCATGTGAACGCGAATCTGATGTGTGCGTCCCGTCATCAGACGGCATTCCACCAATGTATACGCGCCAAACCGCTCCAGCACCCGAAATTTCGTGGTCGCGTCTTTCCCGTTTTCGCGCACCACCGCCATCTTTTGCCGGTCCTTCGGATTCCGCCCGATGGCGCCGTGGATCACGCCTTCCGCTTCGGCAATATTGCCTGTCAGGATCGCCCAGTAAACGCGCTTTGCCGTTTTCTGCTGTATCTGTTCCGCCAGTGAACGATGCGCCGCGTCATTTTTCGCCGCAATCATCACGCCCGAGGTATCCTTGTCCAGCCGATGAACGATGCCGGGGCGAAGCGCCCCATTGATGCCGGAAAGGTCCTTGCAGTGCGCCAGCAGCGCGTTCACCAGCGTCCCGCAGGAAACGCCCGCCGCCGGATGAACGACCATCCCTCTCGCCTTGTTCACCACGATGACATCCTCGTCCTCGTACAGAATATCGAGAGGTATTTTTTCCGGCACAATATCCGTCGCTTCCGGCTCCGGCATCTCCACCGCCACCGTCGCGTCCACCGCAAGCCGCAGACTCGCCTTGGCCTTTTTTCCGTCCACCGAAACATTTCCGTCTATAATGAGCTTCTGGATGCGCGAGCGTGAGAGTGTCCCGTCCATCCGAGCCAGGAAAACGTCCAGCCGTTCCCCCTCGCGATCCGCCGAAAACTCCGTCATTCCCGCTCCTTCTCCCCGTCGCGCATAAGCGCGTAGATAAGGCAGGCAACGCCTACGCAAATCCCGATGTCCGCGATATTGAACACCGGCCACACCCGAAAATCGAGAAAATCAATCACGCGCCCCAGTCGTATGCGGTCAATCAAATTTCCCACCGCGCCGCCCAAAAGCAACGCCGCACCAAAGCGCACCATGCGCCCGGACTCATAGAGACGCCGGTACATCGCGCCCGCCCCGAGAACCACCAGAATCCCCGCGACAATAAAAATCCATCGTTGGTTCGCGAACATCCCAAACGCCGCGCCGGGGTTTTCGATATAGGTGATATGGAAAATCCCTGACAGCACGGGAATGGATTCCCCCAGCTGCATCGTCCTCGCAATTCCCAGCTTTACCATTTGATCCGCCAGAATGAGGAAAAAACTGACGGCCAATACAGACAAATTCAAAACCTCAATCATTTCCTTTTCGCATCTCTGCTTCTCTTTGCTGCGCAAGCACGCGGGCGTCCGTTTCCACCGGAGTCCCCATCTGCTGTCCGCGCCATGAATTGAAAACCGGCGGCTCCGGCTTGGCCGCTTCCGGCGCGGCAGCCTCCGACTCCGTGGAAGGCGCCGCGGCTTGCAGACTTTCCTCCGCACCGATGATTTCCGTCAGACCGTCGGCGTTCAGTATGGCCAACTCCGAGCGGAGCAGCGAACGCAGGCGCACGATAAACTGCTTTTCCCGCGCGACGCCAGCCTCATAAACGGCCTGTTGGTCACGCACTTTTACCATCGCATCATCCATGCGGCGCTGGATTGCCATTTCCGTCTGATGGCGAAGTCTGTCGCAATCCTCTTTCGCCGCCTGCTCCATCTCCGCCACGCGCTCCTTCGCGCTTTCCACGACATCCTCCGCCGTCTTTTGGGCCACCGCCAGCGTATCCTGGAGATTCTTCTCCATTTCCTGATACTGGGCGACCTTCTTTTGCTCCAGCGAAAGGTCGTCCTCCAGCTTGGAGATTTTCTTCATCATTTCCTCGACGCTTTCAATGATCTCGTCGAGAAAATCGTCGACCTCCTCCTCATTGTATCCGCGAAAACCGCGGCTGAATTCCTTGTTATGTATATCTGCGGGCGTCAACATCTGTATATTCCCTGCCTTTCCTATCATAAATACCGCCGAAGCGAAATCCCGATGCGTCCCTTTTTTGTCTTGCCGCGCACTTCGACCACTTCCACCCGGCCTCGGCCGCGCATCGAAAAAACGTCCCCTTCCTTCACCGCCTGCGACGCGCTCTTCACCGGCTGCCAGTTCAGCCTGAGCTTTTCCGTCTCGATATCGGAAGCGGCTCGACTCCGCGAGATACCGAATCCGGCTGCCGCCACGGAATCCGCGCGGAGCGAGGCCACCGTCGCGCTGATTTCTTTCGTCCGCTCCTCACGGGGCGTGATGGATTCCGTGCTGTCCTCCGCCACGCTCACATGAGCCGCGCCGATCATCGTCCATTCGGCCAGCAGGAATTCCGCCATTTTTCGGTTTGTCAGCACGCGCACCGCGCCCGCCGTCACCAAGATATCCCCGATTTTGTCCCGCTCAACACCAAGCCCCGTCAGCGCGCCCAACACATCGCGATGCGAAAGCCGCGCGAACTCTGCGTTCCACTCTGCGCGGACCACCGCAATATCAAAAGACGGCGCGCCCCCGAAATCCGCGTGCGCAAAAACCGCCTTCTGCCGCTCCGCGCCGGGATACCCGCCGTCAAACAAAACGGAGACGCCGTCATAATTCGCCGCCACCGTCTCCGCAATTTCCATCCCATAGGGGTCAAGAAAGTCCGACTCCCGAAATTTTCTTGACTTAACCGTTTGCTCCGCCAGATCGACAAGACGGGCAGCCAGCGCTTCCCCTTCCGTCCCGCGGTAAAACCTCGTGATTTTTTCCCGTGCCGTCGTCATTTCGTCTTGCCCAGCTCCTCCGAACGTTCCGTCGCGGCAAGCACCGCGTCAATCAGCGCGCCGCGCACGCCCTTGTTTTCCATCACGCGCACGCCTGCGATGGTCGTCCCGGCAGGTGAAGTCACTTGGTCACGCAGCACATCGGGATGCTTGCCTGTTGCCAGCACCATCTGCGCCGCGCCGAGCATCGTTTGCGCCGCCAAAAGAGTAGCCGTTTCCCGCGGCAGTCCCGCCATCACGCCGCCGTCCGACAACGCATCGATCATCAGGAATCCGTACGCCGGTCCGCTGCCCGAAAGCCCCGTCACCGCGTTCATCATCGACTCCTGCACCTTCACCGCGCGCCCGCAGGCGGATAAAATTTCCTCGACAATTTGCACGTCCGCGCGCTCCGCCTTTTCATTCAAGGCGTAAGCCGACATACCGGCGCCCACCGAAAGCGGCGTATTCGGCATGATGCGAACAATCGGCTGTTTCGTGAAATGCGCCTCCAGCGACGCCAAGGTCAGCCCCGCCACGATAGACGCCACCACAGTCGTTTCCGGCGTCTTCGGCGCGACCTCCCGCATTGCGGCTTGTACCGCCTGCGGCTTTACCGCCAAAATCAGCGTATCAATATTCGAAATAAAACCGTCCGCCCCCACCGAGGCATGGACATGATACGTATCGCGAAAGAACGCGCAACGATCCTCGCTCAAATCGGAAACGAAAATCAAATCAGGATCGCACCCCATACGCTCCGTCAGTCCCGCTACAATCGCCGAGGCCATCATTCCGCCGCCGATAAAACCGATTTTTCCTTTCATCTTCTCTTCCCTTACTTCTTCAGCCACGACATATCCGTCGGAATCGACCCTCGGTCCTGCGTATACGATACGCTGACATTGCTCGGCGCGCAAAGGAACACATTATGTCCCAGCTTCTTGATATCGCCCGCGATCGCATAGGTCGTGCCGCTGATAAAATCAATGATGCGATGCGCTTCGTCCGCGTCCGTATGCTCAAAATTGATGACGACGGGACGCTTTTCCTTCAGGCAGTTTGCCACCTGCTGCACATCGTCAAAGGTCTTCGGCTCGATGACAACCACCTTCATTTTCGAGCGAAGCGCGCCATTGGCCGCCGCCTGAATATCCACCACGTTGGAAGGCATAGCAGAGCGCGGCGCGGTATATGCCGCTTTCGGTTCAGCAGAAGCAGGCTTCGACTGTTCCTCTTCTTCCTCCAAATATTCGTCTTCCAAAAGCTCGTCGTTTTCCGACGAATCCGTCAGCCCCAATTTGCCGCAAACTTTCTTCATGAACCCCATGGAAACTTCCCCCTCATTAAACTACGTTTACGAGCATACTTCAATAAGTTTATTATATCAGACAAATCCGCCGCCGCAACCCCTTTTTTCGCATAGAAGGCAAGATTTTCAAAAAGCGGCATGCGTGCAGACGAAAATCAAAGCAAAAAAGGGCTGCCGCGAGAAGGATATCCTTCCCGTGACAATCCCTTTATTCAATGGATTTTGCTCGATTCGTCCCCTGCAATAAATTTTGCAGCAAGATTTTCTTTCTTACTGCAAAATTTACGTGCAACATTCTATTTTGTTTTATCCTGCGTGCTTCATTCGATTAATCGCGCTGACAAGTGCGAGAATCGACGCTGTGATGATGTCAGTGTCCATACCCGCGCCCCAGAAAGTGCGCCCGTCGGGCCCAGTGATGCCGATATAGGCCATCGCCCGCGACGCCTGACCGATTTCCAAAGCGTGTTCGCTGTATGTGAGGTCCTTGTAGCTGACGCCAAGGTTCTGCTGGAGCGCGCTGGAAACCGCGTCAAGACGTCCGTTGCCGCGCGCCTTGTATGTCTGCTCCTTGCCGTTCACCAGCATGATGACTTCGCCGGAACGAGAGCCGTCCGGCTCTTTTTTCAGCGTGAAATCGATCAGCTTGTACGGCATTTCCACATTGACATACTCGTTCTGGAAAAGCTGATAGATTTCGTCGGGCAAGAGTTCCTTGTGCTTGTGGTCGGAAACGCTCTTGACGAAATAACCGAAATCCTCGCGCATCTTCTTTGGCATAGCCACGCCGTACTGATGCTCCATGATGAAGCCGACGCCGCCCTTGCCGGACTGGCTGTTGATGCGGATAACGTCGGCGTCATACTCGCGCCCTACATCCTGCGGATCGATGGGCAGATACGGCACTGTCCAGCGCGCCGGATCGGTTTCCTCGCGCCACTTCATGCCCTTCGCGATAGCGTCCTGATGAGATCCGGAGAATGCCGCGAAGACCAATGCACCCGCATAAGGCTGACGGTCATGGACGTGCATCCGCGTCACGCGCTCGTACATTTCCGTAAGCTCCGGCATATTCGAGAAATCCAGCTTCGGGTCGATACCCAGCGCGAACATATTCATGCCGATGGTTACGATGTCGGCGTTGCCGGTACGTTCGCCGTTGCCGAACAGCGTCCCCTCGATTCGGTCCGCCCCCGCGAGGAGTCCCATCTCCGAATCCGCCACGCCGCAGCCGCGGTCATTGTGCGGGTGCAGCGAAAGCACGACGTTCTCGCGATATTTGAGGTTCTGCGAAATATAGGCGACCTGCATTGCGTAAATATGAGGCATCGACATTTCCACTGTCACCGGGATATTGATGATCGGCTTCCTGTCCGCCTTCGGCTGCCAAACGTCAAGGACGGCGTTGCAGACCTCCAATGCGTACTCCGGCTCGGTGCCTGTGAAGCTCTCCGGAGAATATTCGAAGCGGTAATTCTCCCCCGCTTCCTCGGTCAGCTCTTTCAGCAGCTTCGCGCCTTCGACGGCAATCTCCTTGATTTCCTCCTTTGTCATACGGAAAACCTGCTCCCGCTGCGCGACGGAGGTGGAGTTGTAAACATGGACGATCGCGTTCTTGACGCCGCGGAGCGCCTCGAAGGTCTTGCGGATGATATGCGGGCGCGCCTGCGTCAGAACCTGCACCGTCACATCGTCGGGAATCAGGTTGTCGTCGACAAGGCGGCGCAAGAACTCATACTCAGTATCAGAAGCCGCGGGGAAACCGACTTCGATTTCCTTGAAGCCGATCTTGACGAGCATTTTATAAAACTCAATTTTTTCATCAAGGCTCATCGGGATGATCAGCGACTGGTTTCCGTCGCGAAGGTCGACGCTGCACCAGACCGGCGCATGGTCTGGATATTCTTTCTTCGCCCAGCTCAGGTCGAGAACAGGCGGAAGATAATAGCCTTTTCTGTACTTCGTGTAATTATGCATTTACAATCCCCTCCTATGAGATAAAAAAGCCTTCGTCCCATCAAGAGACGAAGGCTCTGCCTGCGTGTTACCACTCTCATTCGCGCCAAAGGCGCGCACTCGTTATACCTGCGTAACGGGCGGCTGCCGTCTTCGCTTACAATGCAGAACATATTCGGCGAAGCTGCTCCGAGGCGAGTTCGCATTGCTTCCCGTCCGCCTTTCACCGTCCGGCGGCTCTCTGCACGTTCCGCAAACGCTACTGCTCCTCTTCAAAGCATTTACCTGTATGCGAATCAGATTATCACAAAATTCTTTCGTTGGCAAGCGTTTTTTATGCGCTTTCCTGCTCCCCGGTCCCGGACAGCATCGTTTCCAACGCCTCCGCACTCATCGCGTCGGGCAGACGCACTCCGGTTCCCGCGACCATCAGCCTTTTCGGCTCATTCGCCTCTGCAGCCGGTGCAGATTGTTGTTCCTTACTATCCAATTGTTGCAACGCAGTAATCGTATCCTCATATTCTCTGCCTAAAAAATTTTTCTCAGCAATCGTCTCCCCGCCATAAAGCCTCTGCATGTCAGCGTCTTTTCTGGTATCAACCGATTCCGGCGGTCCAACAGGCTTTGGCGGTTCCGCAGGTTCCGATGGTTCAACAGGCTTCGGCGGTTCAACAGGTTCCGATGGTTCAACAGGCTTCTGTGGTTCAACAGGCTTCGGCTGTTCAGCTGGTTTTGATCCTCCCGTTTCTTCTTTCGGAACAACACACGTTACATCGGACACATAGTCATAGCCTCTTCCCCGCTCAGGAACCTTCGTGGATTTCGGAACATCCAGTCCGTACGTGCCAACGGGTCTCATACCGTCATATTCCACAATGCGGATATTGTCCTTCGGCGTCAAAAAGGCCGTGAGCAGCGGCATGGAACAGCCGTCGTAAATGCGCCAGGTTTTCCCTGCGCCGCCCTCTGCGGATATATTTTTCCACCCGCCATCGAAAAACGTCTGCGCCGTTTTCAACTCCGCTTCACTTTTTGATGTTCCTTTTGCATCACTGAGAACATTCCCTTTTGCATCCTTCTCCGCGAAAAACACCTTCCCAAACGTCCCTGTGGTTTCGTCTTTCGCAACCCCAACTATGGCTCCTTTGCTGGTTCCGTCGATACTTCCACGAGCATGATACGCAAAGGAGACGTCTCCGCATGTACTGTCATTCACGCGCTTCTTGTCGTTCCTGCCCACAATGCCGCCCGCTGCCATTTCTGAAGACACCGAACCGAGATTATATACATTTTGGATTTTTCCATCCGTGTTTACTCCCGCAATACCGCCAACCACAGCACGCCCCAAAGCTTTTATCGTCCCAATATTAAACGCATTTTCTATCAGAGGCACACCTGCCGTTCCTTCAATTATCAGTTCCCCCGCAATTCCGCCGACACGCGCCCACTTTGTCGCGCCCGACACAAAAATTTTGCCGTTATTATACGCGTTCGTAATCGTTCCCGAACTGTTGGAGCCGGCAATGCCGCCCACATATTGGAGCAGGCAGGAAGCTGTTATATGAATACAGCCTTTATGCCAGACATTTTGGAGTCTTCCTTTATTGTCTCCCACGACGCCGCCGACACGAATCTCGGAAAAACCCGTTTTCGAAAAATCCATTTTCGACGTTATGACGCCGACGTTTTCCACGACGCCTTTCGCGCCGATTGCGCTGAACAGTCCAATCCTGTTCCCGTCGGCCAGGATTTGCTGAAGCTCAACTTCATACCCCATCCCGTCAAAATGTCCTGTATATCTGCCGTTGCTTCCCCCAATCGGCCGGAACGGTTCGGTTACCGTCATATTCCTCGTGAGCATATAATTTGTATCCAATCCCATATTCTGCAAATCTTTTTCGTTTTTGACCAACGCATACCAGTCAGCTGTTACAAGGCTTTCGTAATCCTTCGGATCGACAGACGCCGCATCGTAGCCGACACGCGTTTCCGTTTTCGCGAAAACATTTATCGTCGGCAAACCATTTTCCGTCGATGATTCTATATCCGCGACATTCTTGAATTTGACGATATTGCCCTCCACGACAACCTCCGTCGCCTTCAAATGTCCCAGATTTACCACATCGCCATTGGCATTGGCCGTGTTCAGGATCGGGGCTGTACCATTCGCTGCAAAAGCATCAAGCTGCACGTTATCCAATTTCTGCGTGGACAGATAAAGATTTCCCACATTCACCTCTGCGCCGTCGCCGATCAGAATCCCGTTCGGGTTGATGATATAGATATTGCCGCCGCCCGTCAGCGTGCCGAAAATCTCGGAAGCCGCATGGCCCGTGACGTAGTTCAGATAGTTATTATTGTCGAAGGTTACCGTCTCCCGATTCTTGCCGCCCTTGATGGAAAAGTCCACCCACTTGATGACATTGTTCGGCGCCGTGCTTTTGATATCCATCACCTTGCCCGCCGTCTTGATCCGAACCGCGGCGTCTTTTGCGTCAAGTACCGGCAACGCGCACGCCGTCGACGACATCCCGAAAGCCAGCGCACCAAACGCCAGCATAACTCCCCGTTTTATTATCATATAACACCTCCCATAAAAATTATTGCGGAAGCACATATCAAAAATGCTTCCGCGTATATAAGGACCATATGATATTTATTGCGCTTCAAACAGCGGAATGGAGGCCAAAAATATAATATCCTTCCGCTTGGCTGCATCGCCCTCCGCCACGGCGGCAGCCTCGCCGACGACGATCCCGCCGGCTGTCTCCGTCAGATTCCGCAGCGCCTTCATCGAGCCGCCCTTGCTGATAACGTCGTCGAGCAAGAGCACGCGCTTTCCCCTGATCAGCTCCACATCCTCCTGCGTGATATAGAGTTTCTGTTTCCCCTTCGTCGTAATAGACAAATCCTCTACGCACAGAGGATTTTCCATATACGCCTTCACGGACTTCCGGGCCGTCACATACCGTTTGAGCCCCAACAGACGCGAAAGCTCCTCCGCCAGAGGAATACCTTTCGTCTCGGCGGTCACGATGATCTCCGTCTCCAGAGGCACCTTCGCCACAAGAGCCTTCGCACAGTTTTCCGCCAATTCCACGTCGCCGAGAATGACAAAAGCCGCAATGGCCTCCGTGTCCGAAAGATTCATAATCGGAAGCTGCCTCGTGCAGCCCGCAATCTTCAATTCATGAAATCGTTCCGCCATAAGAAAATCCCTCCTCCAATCTGCTTATATATTATAGCACTCTTTTCCTATAATTGAAATGGTATACATAATTTTCGCAAAAATTTTTCAAAAAATAATAAGCGGGAGTATCCCCCCCCGCTTATTACAGACTTGCTATTCTACTCAGTCAACCGAAACCACCTTATAGTCTTCCGCCTCGACGACCTGCTTCAGCGCGTCATCGGCGACTTCAGCATTCAGCGTGACGACCGCCGTACCGGTTGTATGGCTGACCTTCGCCTCCGCGACTCCCGGCAGCGCTTCCAGTACTTTTTTGACCCGCGCCTCGCAGTGTCCGCAGGTCATGCCCTCGATTTTCATTTTCTTTTCCATGTTTCGCACCTCTTTCTTTTTTATTTCGTCCATTATAATATTTTCTTTCTCACCGTACAACTTGAAAAAATTCAGCCGCAGGGCGTTGGTAACCACGCAGAAGCTCGACAGGCTCATGGCCGCCGCACCGAACATCGGCGTCAGCTTCCATCCGAAAACCGGAATGAACACGCCCGCCGCCAGCGGGATGCCGACGAGATTGTAAATAAACGCCCAGAATAGGTTTTCCTTGATATTTTTCAGCGTCGCCCGCGAAAGGCGGACAGCCGCCACGGCGTCCGTCAAACGGCTTTTCATCAGCACCACGTCCGCCGCGTCCACGGCGACGTCCGCCCCCGCGCCGATGGCAACTCCCACATCCGCCCGCGTCAGCGCCGGCGCATCGTTGATCCCGTCGCCGACCATCGCCGTCTTTCCCTTTGCCTGAAGCTCGCGAACGACGTTTTCCTTGCCGTCGGGCAGCACGCCCGCGACGATCTCGTCGACGCCCGCCTCGCGTCCGACTGCCTCCGCCGTGCGCTGGTTGTCGCCGGTCAGCATCACGGTCCTGACGCCCATGCCGCGAAGGTCTTCGACCGCGTGGCGGCTGTCTTCCTTGATGACGTCGGCGACGGCGATAAAGCCCAGCGTTTTTTCACCTTGCGCAAAGAAAAGCGGTGTTTTCCCCTCTCCCGCCAACGCGTCCGCTTTTTCGGAAAGGGCTTCGGAAATCGTTGCCTGCTCTTGAATGAAATCACGACTGCCGCCGCAAACGTTTCGCCCGTCCAGCGTCGCTGCAAGGCCGCGCCCTGCAATCGCCTCGAAATTATCCGTTGCCTGCGGCGAAAGCCCGGCCTTTTCCGTATAACGCAAAACTGCCCGCGAAAGCGGATGCTCACTCTTGGCCTCCAGCGCCAACGCGACGCCCAAAAGCTCGCCTTCATCAACACCTTCCGCCGGAAAAATCCCCGTGACCTCGGGCTCGCCCCGCGTGATCGTTCCCGTCTTGTCGAGCGCAACGATTTCCGCCCGCCCCAGCATTTCGAGAGCCGCCGCTGTCTTGAACAGGATGCCGTTTTTCGCGCCGACGCCGCTGCCCGCCATGATCGCGACTGGCGTCGCAAGCCCAAGCGCGCAGGGACAACTGATGACGAGCACCGAAACGCCCCGTGCCACGGCGAATCCAATTTCCGCACCCATCGCCAGCCATACGAGCGCCGTCACGATGGCTATAGCGATCACGACCGGAACGAATATCCCCGACACGCGATCGGCCAGTTTCGCGATCGGCGCTTTCGTTGCCGCCGCGTCCTCGACCAGCCGGATAATCTGCGCCAGCGTCGTGTCCTCGCCTACGCGGGTCGCGCGGCATTTGAGGAAACCAGATTGATTCATCGTCGCCGATGAAACGCGGTCGCCCTCTGCCTTGTCCACGGGCAGGCTCTCCCCGGTCAGCGCCGACTCATTCACCGCGCCCGCGCCTTCGATTACGACGCCGTCCACGGGAATCTGCTCGCCGGGCCGCACGACGAAAATCTCGCCGAGCACGATTTCCGAAGCGGGAATCGTCATCTCCGCGCCCTCCCTGATGACCGTCGCCGTTCGCGGCGCAAGCTGCATCAGCCCCTTCAGCGCGTCCGTGGTTTTGCCCTTCGAGCGGGCTTCGAGCATTTTTCCTACAGTAATCAGCGCAAGAATCATCGCTGCCGATTCAAAATAAAAATCCTCATGATATGCCATCATCGCGTCCATATCGCCCGCAACGCCCGTCATCAAAAGAAGCGCGACGACGCTGTAAGCGAACGACGCAAAGGAGCCGAGAGCGACCAGCGTGTCCATATTCGGCGCGCCGCCGAGAAGACTTTTCGTGCCGCTGATAAAAAACGCCTGATTGATTACCATCACGACGCCCGCAAGGAGCATCTGCAAAATGCCCTGCGCGACCATATTGCCGTCGAGAAACGCCGGAATCGGCCAGCCGAGCATCATGTGCCCCATCGAGAGATACATCAGCGCCGCTAGAAATCCCAGCGACGCGATAAGCCGACGACGCAGCGCCGGCGTCTCATGATCCTCCAAAGGCGCCGCGTCCGCCGAGACATCAGCGGCTTTTTTCGCCTCGTTCTTGACCGACGCGTTATATCCCGCACCTTCGACGGCAGCAATGACCGCCGCGGGATCGGCATTGCCCTCAACGCCCATGGAGTTCGTCAAAAGGCTGACGGCACACTCTTCCACGCCCTCGACCTTCTTCACGGCCTTCTCCACGCGGGCGACGCAAGCCGCGCAGCTCATCCCCGTGACTGTATATTGCTTCATTGATTCACCTCCGTTCCAAAAATGAATATTTCCTTTCTATTTTATATAATACTATACCTGTCAAGTTTTCTTTATGAAAAAAGCGCCCGATGACCGAGCGCTTTTTTCATTGCTTCATACGAAATCAAATATTTCATTCCAGCACAAACTTCCGCACAGCTTTTGCAAAGCCGTTTTCCTCGCAGGGGAGCGTGATCTCGTCCGCCGCTTCTTTTACTGCGGGAATCGCGTTGCCCATCGCCACGCCAAGCCCCGCCGCGCGGATCATTTCGACGTCGTTGCCGGAGTCGCCGAGAGCCATGATTTCATCCGCGCCGATTCCGCGCTTTTCGGCGAGAACCATCATAGCCCGCGCTTTCGAAACGCCGGGACGCACAATCTCAATATATGTCGGGCTGGACTGCATAACGTCCGCTTCGTTGCGGAAGCGGTTCCGAAGATTGCGGATTACGTCGTCGATTTTTTCCGCCGGAACGGCGACGAGCAGCTTCGGGACTTCCTTTGTCCGCGAGAGCATACCGCCGCGCCCTATTGCCTCGCCGTAGACCTTCGAGGCCGACTCGTAAATCCGCGCGTCCTCGGTCTTCTCGACATAATAGAGCGCGTCACCGACATAGCTCTGCACATACCATCCGCAAGCGAAAACATAACCCAGCACGCGCTCGACAACCTGCGGCTCCAAGTACGACGAAGCCAAAAGCTCGCCGCCCGCTGTCTTAACGACGGCCCCGTTGTAGCTGATGATTGGCGCGTCGACGCCCAGCGCTTCGGCGTAATTCACCGCCGAGCGATGCATCCTGCCCGTGGCGATGACCGTCGGAACGCCGTGCTCTGCCGCCGCCTGCACTGCTTTCTTGTTTTCTTCCGTAATCTCGTAAGCGGCGTTCACCAATGTGCCGTCAAGATCTGTCACAATCATGCGGATTTTTTTCTTTTCACCCATCATGCCGTCTCCATGTCTCGACTCGCCACGATGTCCACGCCGAGACCGAGGATATTTGCCGCCACCACGTCGCCCACGTGAATTGGCGCTTTGACGCTGACCGCGCGAAGCGCCTCGGCGCATTCGACGACGCGCCCCTTCGGCAGTTTTTTCGCCGAGACGACGGGCAAAAGCGGCAAGCGCCCGCCGTCGATTCGGACTGTAGACGTCAGCATCCGCGTCGGCGCGGTCAGTTCCTCTTTCGCGTACTGTGCACCCCGCGGGCAGAAATTCCCGGTCACGTTCGTGACGGCGCCGTCCTCCACCGTCGCCGTCAATTCACAGCTCAGCGGACAGTTGATGCAGTTCAATACTTTCGTTTCCGTCGCCATCTATTTCCCCTCCTCCAGAGATACGACAAGCTCCGCCGACAGTGCTCCTATCTTTGCCTCCGGCAAATCCACCGCAATCATCTCGCTGGGCTTCGCAATCATCAGCGGTTTCGTAAATACTTCTTCGCCGCCGCTCATGACTTTCAGCTTCAGTTTGCCGCGCATCGGCTGCGTTACACGCATAAACAGCCGCACCTTTTCCGCTTCCGCACCAAGACGCAAATGCTGCGGCACGCAAGTCCGGATATTATCTCCCGTCGTTACCGCAAAGTCGCGATCCGCTTTGCCGCCCTCGCCGAGCGCCGCCTTCGCGGCGAATTTGCCGGCAATCTCCGCCTCGTCGGAAACAAAATCGACAAGATCGTGGACATGGACGACGTTGCCCGCCGCAAAAATTCCCGGCTCGCTGGTCTCACGCCGCTGGTCGACAATCGGTCCGCTCGTCAGAGGATGCATTGCAAGGCCAAGTCCGTTGGAAAGCTCGTTTTCGGGAATCAGACCGACGGACAGCAGGACCGTGTCGCAGTCGATCTCGAACTCCGTGCCGGGAATCGGGCGCATCTTGTCGTCCACCTTCGCCGCCGTAATGCCCGTAACCCGATCCTTGCCGTGAATCGCAACGATAGTATGAGAAAGATGCAACGGAATATCGTAATCGTTCAGGCACTGAACGATATTTCGCGTCAGGCCGTTGGAGAACGGGCAGATTTCCAGCACTGCCTGCACCTTGCAGCCCTCCAGCGACATGCGGCGCGCCATAATCAGCCCAATGTCGCCGGATCCGAGGATCACGATTTTCTTGCCGGGAATATAGCCCTCCATATTGACCATACGCTGCGCCGCACCCGCCGTGTAGACGCCCGCGGGCCGTGTGCCCGGAATCCGTATCGCGCCGCGGGTACGCTCGCGGCAGCCCATCGTCAGGATGATTGATTTTCCTTGCAGTTCCATCACGCCGCGTTTCGGATTGATGGCACAGACCGTCTTGTCCTTCCGAACCTCCAAAACCATCGTATCGACAAAAATTTCCACTTCCGGCAAATCCTTGACGAGGTCATAGCATCGCTGGGCATAGCCGGGGCCGGTCAGTTCCTCCTTGAAATGGTGCAGGCCGAAGCCGTTGTGGACGCACTGCTGCAAAATGCCGCCCGGTTCCCGGTCGCGCTCCAGCACGAGAATCTTCTTCGCGCCGTTTTGCTGCGCGGCCAGTGCCGCGGTCAGCCCCGCCGGGCCGCCGCCGACAATAATGACGTCGTACATCTCGCTCATTTCCGCCCACCTCCCAGCTTTTCCTCGTACATATAGGAATCCGCGCCGTCCTTGCGAACCTTCGGCACGGGAATATTAAGCTCCCTCGCCAAAATCTCGATGACCCGCGGCCCGCAGAAGCCTCCCTGACAGCGTCCCATGCCCGCACGGGTGCGGCGCTTCACGCCGTCCACCGTCCGCGCGCCGCAGGGACGTTTGATTGCATCGACAATCTCCCCCTCGGTGATTGTCTCGCAGCGGCAGATTACACGCCCGTACCGAGCGTCTTTGTTGATCAGCGCCGCCTGCTCGTCGGCGGAAAGCTCGCGGAAAACCGGCTGCTCCGGCCGCCCTTTCCTGACGTCCGCTTTCTCTTTCACGCCCGCCGCCTTCGCGATTTCCTCCGCCAAAAGCCGCGCAATGG
Source organism: uncultured Selenomonadaceae bacterium (assembly GCA_902778455.1). Taxonomy (GTDB): domain Bacteria; phylum Bacillota; class Negativicutes; order Selenomonadales; family Selenomonadaceae; genus RUG12372. The sequence goes on from CACYXR010000017.1 coordinate 55,005, forward strand.
CCGGCGCGGAAGTCAATCCCGGCGACTGGATGCCCGCCGCATGATATAATCCCTTGACCGATTTCGATTCGCCGACAATAAAGTCGTTCGTGTCGGACACCGCGCGAATTCCCGCAAACTGGGTAATCGCAGCGCCCATCGGCAGCTCCGGCACCAGCTTTTTCGCGCCCGCGATAATCTCGTCCATGCCCGGCGTCGTCACTGCCGTATCTTCACGGCTGTCCTGATCCTGCGCGTTCGGCCCGATGAACGTATTGCCATGGGTCGTCGCGCAGACGAGAATTCCCTTCGTCGTCTTCGTCGGCGCCGGGAAAACGATGCCCTTAACCAGCTTGTCCTGCGCCGTCTTGTCGAAAAGGATGTACTCGCCCTTGCGCGGGTGAATCGAGAAGCTCGTATCCCCCGCCATCGCCGCGACCTTGTCCGCAAAGACGCCTGCCGCGTTCACGACGTACCGAGCATGGATTTCGCCCTGCGTCGTCTCCACCACGAACCCCTTGCCACTCTCGACGCGAACGCCTGTGACCTCACATTCACGCAAAATCTCCGCGCCGTTTTCCACGGCGTTCTCGGCGAAAGCCACTGCCATGCCGAAAGGCCAGCAAATGCCCGCCGTCGGCGCCCAAAGCGCAGCACGAATCGAAGACGAAAGATTCGGCTCCTTCTCACGCACCTTGTCGCCGTCCCAAATCTCCATCCCCGGCACGCCGTTTGCCTTGCCGCGCTCCAGGAGTTGCTCAATCTGTTTTTCTTCTTCCTCCGTCGCCGCGCAGACAAAAGAACCCGTCCATCGGATATCTAAATCCAAATCCTTTTGCAATTCATGGTATAGCCGATTGCCTTCGACATTCATCTTCGCCTTCATACTGCCCGTGGGCGCATCAAAGCCCGCGTGCAGAATCGCGCTGTTTGCCTTCGTTGTGCCCGCTGCTATGTCCGGCTCCTTCTCGACCAGCACGCAGGACAATTCGAGCCGCGCCAGCGCCGCGAGTATCGCAGTCCCCGTAATGCCGCCGCCAATCACGACGACGTCCCTCTTTCTCTCCATTGCGTCCCCTCCCTGTCTGGAATCATGCAAAATCGTTCGTTGCCTAATACTAATGAATATTTCGGCACGAAAAGGAAATTTCCTGCCTGTCGTAAAAATAAAAGGACGTGTGGACAGTCCGGCTTTTATCTCCCTCTGCCGCCAGGCACATCTTCATGGTAGAATCTCAAAGAGTATATCTATGGGATTCTGCTATTAATTTCTGCCTCCTTAAATTGCGAGTTTCATGAATTTCATCATATTCCGACGTTTCATTTCCATAGTCGGATGAACGTAACGGTTAAAAGTGACGCTCACATCCGCATGTCCGAGAATCGCGCTTAGACACTTCGGGTCGAAGCCCGCTTCGACGCATCGAGTAGCAAAGGTATGGCGAAGCACATGGAAAGTCGCGGTCTCAATCTCACACGTCTTCAATATTGCCTTGAAGCGCCGCTCCATCGTTTTTGGTTCAATGTACTTCCCCGCTTCGTTTGTCAAAAAGCAAGCGCCGGCTTTGCAAAGCGGCTTGAGATATTCACAAAGCGCATCCGGCAGCGGAATGACTCGGTTGGCGCTTTCACTTTTGGGCGGAGTAATAATGATCCTCGTCTTAGACCCATTCCCCGAGATATCCCGGATGCGCTGCAATGTCTGATGAATATGAATCTGGCGCAATGTCAGCGATATGTCGTCCCAACGGAGAGCGCAGAGCTCGCCGATACGGATACCAGTCCACATGGCAAGCAGTATCCCCCCATGACAAGACGTTTGACGGGATTTAAGAAAAGACTCCAATCGCCCCCATTCGTCTTCGCTGAAAATCCTCAAAGCCTTCTGTCGTCGCTTGATTGAAAGATTCTCCAAAGAAAACTTGACCGTAAATCCCAAACGCAGAGCGTACTCTTTGATCTTTTTTAATATCCGCAGGATTGACGCTAAAGTCTGCGCCGCCAGTCCCCGGCTGTTTTTGCCTCCGCTGGTTTTGAGCCGATGAAAGAGCGCTTCTGTTTTTTCAGTGGTAATGCTGTCCACGGGCAGGGCGCCAAGCTCCGGCAGGATATAATAATCCAGATACTCCTGGTACTTGGCAACGGTGGATTCTTTAAGGAAACGTGTCGATTCCGAGAGCCACATAGCGCTGACAGCTTCAAGCGTCTCATTCCTTCGTTGCATTTTTTCACAACATGATTGCCATGAAATCTTGGCTGCCAGAAGTTTTTCCTTCGTTTCCCGATAAGAATGGCCGAAGACGTAACCGAAGCGTAATTTCCCATTCTCACGTCCTTTCGAAAATCTTCCTTCCCAGCGCCCGTCCTTTCGCAGATAGATATTCTCGCCTTTTTGCGACATTTTTTACACCTCCCCGTCAAATATACGACACGCTGGAATTAAAAACGATAGAAAAGTAAAGGAAACACTGATTAAGTCAATTCGTGCATCTGGCGAGAGATTTTTTCGACTGTCTAGGAAAAGACCTCGAAGGCGTAGCATCGCTACGTCGAGAGGGATTTGACTGAACTGTGTTCATATGCATTTTCTCCTTGTATCTCAATGTAATCAAAGCATACAAGTTGTCGGGCGGATTGGCACATCCTCTCTGCAGATGCAAAATAATATTGTTGATTAGAAAGATCATGGAGCCTCAATAAGTCTCTAACTGCTACTTAAAGACTGACTCCCTCGTTTTCTGTCCTATACAAATGCCCGCAGGATTTTGTTCCTGCGGGCGTTTTTTACGATGGTCACTCCGGCGTCCCGTAATATTTGTCCAGTTTGAAGGCGGGGCGGTAGGCTTCCTTCACTTGCCGCAGGCCCGGCACCCCCATGTCCTCTTCACGGTTTATATAAACATACGGCGCTGCCGCCTCGGACGACGCGAAGGCCTGATTGACGGCAGCGTAGGCTCCCTCCGCCGCGAAAATGTTGACCGATTTTTCATAATGCACGTCGATGCATTGCGACGATACGGCAGAAGCCATCGTCATCGCAGCGGGCACGCCCTCGACATAGAGCACGCCGCCGAAAAGGCCCAACGCGTCCCAATACTCGACAGCCTTCCGGATCCGCGACAACTCGGTAATATCCGCGTCGCCGCCGTCCTCCGCTCTTTCCTCAAACCACTGCTCCGCCACGGAAAGTGCATCGCCGATATTCTCCTTTCCAATGGCCCGGTACTCCGCGTCGGGATAAAGCCGCCAAAAACGATTGACCAGATTCTTTTTCGCGTGGAGTTTCTTGCCGGAAAGCTGCGCAAGACTTTCCCGCTTGTAAATGTAATCGCTGTCGCCGTCAAAGGAGCGCCAGCGGACGTCGCAAAGCCCGTCAAAAATTTTGCACTGCCGCTCGTCGAAAGTGCAAAAGGACAGCGGTACACCCCGGCGCTCCGCGTCGCGCCGCAAGACGTCCAACACTTTCGCGCCGTCGAATCCGCAGGCGGAAAGCGGCGCACCGTATCCCCTGCAACGGTCTATGCCGCCTTGATAATACCGGAAAAGAATCCCGTCCTGCACCGCCACCTCGATATGATATGTGTCGCCCAGCAAAAAAAGATTCGCCGGCGATGTATCGCTCCCCATCGTCTGCGCCCCATGAAACAACATGGAAAGCGCCTTATCCGACAAATGCCATTCCAGCATGAAAAAACCTCTATTCTTTCTATTTTTTATGTTCCGTCTTTTTCCGGCGCGAAACGGACCACGATTTCCGCCCCCTGCTCCACGACGGTATTCGGCGCGACGTCCTGACTGACCGCCACGCCCTTTCCTTCGGCGCGCATTCTGAGGCCCGCGCCCTGGATTCGCGCCTGCGCATCCGCCGCATTCAGTCCGACCACCTCCGGCACCGTGGCGTGCGCCACGGGCTGGGGCGCAGCCGTCGGCGCCGCAGCCGTTTTCCCTTCAAAGGGATCGCTGGACGGCTCGACATTCAGATAGCGGAAAAGTTGCTGAAAAATTTTCGACGCCACCGGCGCGGCGATTTGTCCGCCGTAATAATTACCGCCCGAAGGCTCATCGATAATGACCAGCAGCGTGACCTCCGGATCGTCGACAGGCGCAAATCCGCAGAAGGACGCAATATAACAGCCTTCCTTGTATCCGACGCCTTCTGTATTGATTTTCTGCGCCGTTCCGGTTTTGCCGCCGATACGATACCCTTTGACTTTCGCCTTCCCGCCGCCGCCCGTAGCAACGACCTGTTCCAAAAGCCCGATCAGCGTCTTATCCGTCTCCTGGCTGATGACGCGCCGCACTTCATGAGGCTTCGTTTCCTCGTAAACGGAGCCGTCCTCGTTGTAGACCGCTTTCACAATGTACGGCTTCATCAGCACGCCGTTATTAGCAATCGCCGACATCGCCGTAATGAGCTGCAGCGGCGTTACCGCTATACTCTGTCCGATGGACATTGTCGCAATGTCTGAATCGTATACCTCCTGCTCGGCGGGATCGAACAACAGACCCACTTCCTCGCCCGGAAGCTCAATGCCCGTCGGCTCGCCGAAGCCGAAACGCCTCGCGTATTTGGTCAGCCGATCCGCGCCGAGGTCGAGGCCGATGATGGCGAAGCAAGTATTGATGGACTGCCGCATAACGTCTGTGAACGTCACCGTGCCGAAACTGCCGCCGCTCCAGTTCTCGATGCGCTTCTCGCTGACAATCAAATAGCCGGGATCCTGAAACCAATCGTTGGGCGCGACCAGTCCTTCTTCCAGCGCCGCTGCTGCGACGATGGATTTGAACGTGGAACCGGGCTCGTAAATGCTTGACACTGCACGGTTTTTCCAGAGTTCCATCGGATAATCCTCAAAATGGTTCGGGTTATATGAAGGCCGCGACGCCATGGCTAGGATTTCTCCGGTCTTCGGCTTCATGACCAATGCCGTCACCGAAAGCGGCTGCGTCTCCGCCAACGCCTCCTCCAGTACCTCCTCGACCATAAACTGCACAGTCGAATCAATAGTGAGCTGGACGGTCTTGCATTGGTTCTGCTTCGGCACGCGCCGCGAAACCGACCCGAGAATTGGCATGTTACTGACATTGTCCGTCTGCACGAAGGTCTCCGCCACAACGCCTTTAATCAAATCGTCATAAGCCTGCTCGATGCCGTCGAGGCCGACGTCGTCCGTCCCAACGAAGCCCAAGATATTTGCCGCCAGTTCCTCGTTCGGGTACTGCCGTTTCGGCTCATCCTCAAAGCCGATACAATTATAGCCTTCGTCCTGGATCAGCTTCCGCACCGCCGCCACTTCGTCCGTCGTCAAAAACCGCTTCACCACGACGTAGCCGCCGCCCTGCTCGATATCGTGCCGCACCTTTTCCTGCGTGACCCCAATCAACGGCGCGAGCTTCGCCGCCACTTCATCCTCTTTCCCTTTATCGATATTGCTGGGGTCGATAAAAACCCGCTTCATCATCAGGCTGACCGCCAGTTCGCGCCCGTTGCGGTCCAGGATTGCCCCCCGCGGCGACTGCATAAGGCGCTCCTCGCCAGTCTCATACCGTACCTGCGCCGCCAGTTCTTCGCCCCGAACAAGCTGAATCCAGGCGTATCGAGCGACTAATACAAAAAATATAAACCATACAAACATCAGCGCACAGCCGATATTGCCCGAGATAACTTTTTGCTCGCGCCGGCCCATAGCCGCCCGTTCCTTCGTATCCAGATTGAATCTTTTCATAGTCCTTCCCTATCATGCGAAAACCGATTATAATAAACGTAAAATGATTTCCCTTTTCCGGCAGATGATCATATTATACCACAAAGGCATCTATTCCCGCTAAGCTCTCGCTCCGCTTTCCGTTCGCGTTTGCTAAGCGCTCATATTATACCATTATTGAAAGGCGGCGTAAAATCATGGACGCCATTGATCGAAAAATACTTCATAAGCTGCAGGAAAACGCGCGCGCTACGCTCTCCGATCTCAGCGGCGAGGCCGCGCTGTCGATTCCCGCCGTCAGCGAACGGCTGAAAAAACTGGAAGCCTCCGGTGTCATCCGCCAGTACACGGCCATCCTCGACCCCGCCATGCTGAACAAGCACTTGATGGCGCTGATATTCCTGCGCTTCGACAGCCCGAAGCACGGCGACCGCTTCGAGGCCTTCGTCCGCAAGGAGCCGGAAATCAAAGAATGCTACTACATCACCGGGGATTTCGACTACTCATTGAAAATAATCACCGAAAACACCAGCACGCTGGAAAAACTCCTGACGCGTATCAAAGACGTTCCCGGCGTCGTAAAAACGCAGACCATCGTAATCCTGTCCACAATCACCGACAGCCCGTCAATTTTCCCGGAATAGTTTTTCATTTTATTTTCAGGTTATGTTCGTTTGTTTCACGTGAAACATTTTTTCTCTTTTCCGTGAAAAAATACCGCGTAAAAAATCCCTTCGCACCGCACATTTGCGAATGCGAAGGGATTTTTCTTCCTTTGTTTATCCCACGAGAAATTTTTCCCAGACAAAAATACCGATGACGCCCGGTATGCCGAAAACGCCCGCGATCAAAGCTTTCAAAACCGTGATCTCTATTCCCGCGCCAAACAGGTCAATAATGAAAAGCAGGATTGCACCGCATACGCTGTTCGACACGAATTTCAGCAAAAGCGCAATCGGCCATTTCAGCAGCTTGACCAAAAGGCAGATTGCCAAAAGACCGACAGCAAACGAAATAACGATACTCGATTCCGCCAAAAAACTCACTTCCTTTTCGTATTCCGCTTTAAAATACCGTAAATCCAATTTTGCTCCGAAGGAGAAAATCACTCAAACAGGCATTTCATCAAGGCATACGGTCGGAGGGAAATAAAAACACTCTCCGACCTCCGATATCCCCCGCCTATAGAGGCGGTGACATCTTATCCTTGTCATAATTCTACGCGATTCTCCATCGCTTTCGCCAATGTCACCTCGTCCGCGTATTCGAGATCGCCGCCGACAGGCAATCCGTGGGCAATACGCGTGACCTTGAGTCCCATCGGTTTCAATAGGCGCGCGATATACATGGCCGTCGCTTCGCCCTCGACATTCGGGTTCGTCGCCATGATGACTTCCGTGACCGTCCCATCAGAAAGCCGCGCCAAAAGCTCTTTTACGCGGAGATTTTCCGGCCCGACGCCCTCCAGCGGTGAAAGCGCGCCGTGCAGCACATGGTAGACGCCGTGGAAGTCGTGCATCCGCTCCACCGCCGCCACGTCCTGCGGCTGCTCGACCACACAGATGGTCGCATGATCGCGTTTCGCCGAAGCGCAGATTGCGCAGGGATCGCGGTCGCTGAGGTTGCAGCAGACGCCGCAAAAACCGATTTTTTCCTTCGCTTCAAGAATCGCCCCGGCCAGCGCCTTCGCCTTGGCCGTGTCCATGTCCAACACATGGTACGCGAGGCGCACGGCGGTTTTCGTGCCGATGCCCGGAAGCGCGCGAAAATGCTCGATCAGTTTTGCCAGCGGCTCTATATACTGCACTTAAATCATCCCCGGCGGCAGCCCGAGGCCGCTGGTCAGCTTCGCCATCTCGCTCTGCATCATTTCATCGACCTTCTTGCCGCACTCGTTGACGGCAGAAACAATCAAATCCTGGAGCATTTCAACGTCATCGGGATCCACCGCAGCCTTGTCAATGGAAAGCGATTCCACGATTTTCTCGCCGTTCATCACGACCTTGACGACGCCTCCACCCACGGAGACCTCCACAGTGCGCTTTTTCAGTTCTTCCTGCATTTTCTGCATCTGCGCCTGTACCTTCTGGACTTTTTTCATCATACCGGCCATATTGCCGCCCATTCCGCCAAACATTGAATGTCCTCCCTTTATTGCCTGATTTGTTCAGTGCTTTTTTGAATTTACAGTTATATAGGATAGCAAAAGCGCGCGCCGCCGTCAATATTTCCATCCCGCGACACGTTTTATTCCTTCGTCGCCCGCCGCATCTCTCCACTCCGCAACCGTGCGCCCTTTAACGACGAGCTTCGACGCGATTTCCTCCAGCGGTATGAGCACGAAGGCTCGTTCCGTCATGTACGGATGCGGCAGCGTCAGCTCCGATGTGTTCCTCTCCACGCCCTCGATATGCAAAATATCAATGTCGATAATCCGTGGTCCCCAGTGCTCATGGCGCACGCGCCCCAATTCCGTTTCCAAAGCCTGCACCACCGCCAGAAGTGACTCCGGCGAAAGCCTCGTTTGCAGGGAAACGGTGAGATTCAAGAAGCGCGGCTGATCTGTCTTGCCCCACGGTTCCGTCTCGTAAAGCGACGAAACGGCGAGGATTTTCATATCTTCATGTTTCGCCAGCCGCCGCACCGCCTCGCGAAGCGTTTCCTCGCGATTTCCCAGGTTCGCGCCAAGGCTCAGATAAGCGTTTAAAGTTTCAGCCATTTTTCGGTCGTGCCCTGCGGATCGTCACCGCCGCGTCGGCAAATTTCCCGGGGATCGGTGCGTAAGGCTTATGCACGGTGATACGCAGGCGCTCGATCAACGAATGCTTTTCAAAAAGCACTTCGGCGATGCGCTCCGCCACCGCCTCCAAAAGCGTGAACGGCTCCCCCTCGACGATGGCCCGCGCCTCGGCAAATACGTCCGCGTAATTGACCGTCTTTTTCAGGTCGTCCGTCTTTCCTGCCGCTGCAAGGTCGAGATACATCACGACATCGACATAGAACCGCTGCCCGATGGCGCGCTCCTCCTTCATGCAACCGTGATACCCGAAAAATTCCATGCCAAGCAATTCCACTTTGTCCATCATGCTGCCGCCCCTCCAATACCTGATTTTTATATTATCTTTGATTCGCCCGCAAAATCACGTCCGCCATGCGGCACATCCGCGCAACGGGCTTTACGTCGTGCACCCGCACAATGTCCGCGCCTGACGCAACGCCGAGCACGCAGGCCGCGCCCGTGGCTTCCATGCGTTCCTCCACGGGAAGGCCCAGCGAAGCCCCTATAAAGCTTTTCCTGCTGACGCCCAAGAGAATCGGCCAACGTGCGCCGTCCCAATCCGAAAGCTCCGCCAGCCGCCGCAAAACGACGAGATTATCCTCCGCCGTTTTGCCGAAGCCGATACCCGGATCGAGAACCAGATTTTCCTCCGCCAGGCCCGCAGCTTTTGCAACGCGCCGGCTCTCGCGGAAAAATTCCTTCATCGTTTCCATGATATCTTTTTCGTATGTCGTTCCCGCTTGATTGTGCATGACGACCACGGGCAGATTATATTGCGCCGCGACCTTTGCCATTTGCCCCGGTTCTTTTCCGTATTGCAGGCCCCAAATATCGTTGAGGATATGGACGCCAAGCTCCGCCGCCATCGCCGCCGTCTCCGCCTTGAAGGTGTCCACAGAGACTGGCACGGGAATCTCCGGCAGCAGAGTTTCAAGGAACGGGCGCAGCCGCTCCATTTCTTCCGCCGCCGAAATCGGGACGAAGCCCGGTCGCGACGATTCCGCGCCGACGTCGATGATATCCGCGCCATCCGCCACCATTTGCCTCGCATGGGCAAGAGCTTTTTCAGGCGTATTCCAAATGCCGCCATCGGAAAACGAATCCGGCGTCACGTTCAGGATTCCCATGATGAGCGTCTGTTCGCCGAAAACGAGTTTTTTCCCGTCGCGAAACCGATATTCCCGCCGCATTCCGCACCCCCGAAATTTAAATCCCGCAATTTCCTTCCCATTGTATAGGCAGGATTGCAGAAAGTCAAACGGTTTCGATTGAGCTTTGCGCCGCTTCATGCTAAAATAGTATTATGAGGTGAAAAGCAATGGACATCCCTCGGCAAAGAAAAAACGCTATCACGGCGTATCTTGTTTATGTCGCTGTATTTTATATAATCATACAGGGCAACATAGAGCCTTTTTTCTCGTACGCAAGTACATTCGGGCTGATTGGGCATTTATTGACCTTCCCCCTCTATTGGATCGGGCTGAAAATCCACACAGGGGAAAAACAATGGCCGTGGGTGTGGTTCACGGCCACAGGCGCATTTTATTTCCTTGGCGATTTCTCCTGGGCCTGCTATGAAGATTGGCTCAACATCCCTATGGAGTCGCCGTCGATTTGCGACGTTTTTTATCTGCTGAATTCCTATACCTGCTGCTGCGCGTTTATCTGCTACATCCGCCAGACCAAGGAATTGCGGCTGGGAACCACATTCTTGGATATCCTGATATCCGTCCTCGCCATCGGCAGTCTCCTGTTCCATTTCATCATTTCTCCGTTGATTAACAATCCATCGGTCGGGTTGTTCCAAATGTTTTTCCACGCGAATATGAGCGTAATCGACCTCGCGCTTTTCACGGGCATCCTGACCATCATCTGGGGCACGGAACAAAGCCAGTTCTACACGAAACGAACCCTGCTGCTCGGCCTGAGTTTTTTCCTCTGCTGCTTCGTGGAGCAGCTTTCATTGGCGATTGAGGTTTACGAACTTCCCATCGCTTTGTTCTTCGAGCCGCTTTGGACAATCCCCTTCTGGTTCTTCGCACTGACTGCCACATATCCCGACGAGGATGAGACAGACGAGGAGGAACGTGCGGCTATTCACCGCACCTGGAGAAAACCGCTCCAAGCCTTGCGAGTCGGGCTTCCCTATCTGCTTGCGGCGTTCATCCTGATTTCCGTCGGCCCCGACGGCGCATCCAAAAACACCGCCTTTTCTCTGGTGCTGTTCCTGACGTCAATCCAGGCATTGCTGACAATCCTGCGATATGCAAGAAACAAAAGGACGAACCCGGCCAACAATAATTCACAAACAGCAAAACCTTGACGCAGCGAAAAATATATGTTATTATATTTTTCGTTCTAAGCGGCGCAGCCTGCCGATTAGAAAACCATTCGGAGTGGTACTCAAGTGGCTGAAGAGGACGGTTTGCTAAATCGTTAGTGGGGCAACCCAGCGGAGGTTCAAATCCTCTCCACTCCGCCATAATGACAAGGTTTCAGGGCATCGAGATTTTCGATGCCCTGTTCTTTTTTGCCTTTGGGGGGTAATTGGGGAAAGTTCTATGACGTCGCGCGCGGCGAAAAAAGACTGGCAGCCGAAACTGCCAGTCGATTTCCCATTTGCTTTTGAAGGAATTCTTTCTTGCTTCTTCGCCGTTCACTCTATCTGCTGTTACTGATTTTCCTGGTAAGCAGCGACTCTCTTTGCCACATTGTCCTTGATGTTGTTGAAATAAAGCGCGTAGTCATCGCCATGACGACCGTCCGGCCCAAAGAACTCGGCGGCAATCTTAGCCTCCTCCTCGGGCAACGGATTGCCTTGAGCATGCGTCACGACCACGCCGCGGGCCAGGTTGATCTGCGCGTCCCCGCCGACATCCCTGATCTCAGGCTTGCCGGTTCTCTCGTTCAGCACCATCGACCCCAAGTTCAAACTCGCCGGTGCGTATGTTTCATCCAGCTTCCAGTTGAGTGGGTTGATGCTCATTGTGTTCGGCAGTACCACGGCATTTTTGGCGTTGGTCTCCACGTTTTTTGGCCCCTCAGTGTTCCATGCAACTATAACGCCCGTGTCGCTCTCGCCGGCGGCGAACTTCAGGTGCGGATTGGCCGCAAGGTAGTCCTTCGTGACGGAATATCCAATGACATAGGCCGCAACCATGCGCTCATAGTACTCAGGATGCTCCTTAAAGTAGTTCTTCAGCAACAATAAAATCATGCTCGACCCCTGACTATGCCCGGCGATGATAAACGGACGGCCGTTGTTGCAGTTCTCGAAGTAGTAATCGAGGGCGGCGGTTATGTCATCGTAGGGCATACCGGAAAGTGCTGCGTCGACGTCCCCGGTTTTCTTACGGATTTCCCCTGCATACCGCAAGCTGGCCTGACGGTAGTACGGCAAGAATACGTTGGTAGCCTCCTCGTACGCTCCTGCATTCATGACGTACGAGGCTGCCACGCCGTTTCTCATCTGGGCGTTATCGAGCGTCGCGTAATCGGGGTCACCCTCGTTAAAGCCCATGTACTCCGTCGGGTAGATGAAAAACGTGTCGACTTCCTTAGTGATTTCCGGAATCTGATACCAGCAGTCCTTCCTGGAGTAATCGGGCGCCGTTCCCGTGCTGCCGGTTGCCGCCGACGCGCCGACGCAGGCCGTCAGACTAAAGACCAAAGCAACAACCAGTACCAACGCCATAATTTTCTTTTTCATCTTCCTTCTCCTTTCTTTGCGGTCGTTTCTGCTTTATAGACCAATTCCCCGTCTATCTTTTCATTCCTCCCCATGCTGAAAAACTCCGTTCATTATTTCATTCAACTATCCGTATGATCTCAGAATCCGTGGTTAGTATTACATGTTCTTGAATACGGTTTTCCCCTTGAACACGGTTTCGAGCACTTTGATATCCTGGATCTGTTCTGCCGGAGTCGTTTCGATATCACTGTCCAGAACGAGCAGCTCCGCGGATTTCCCGACTTCGATGGAACCAGTGACCTTTTCCAGATGCGCCTGATATGCCGCATTGATCGTGTGCGCCTGGAGCGCTTCCCTCAGGCTGACACATTCCTCCGGCTTGGAGGCGGGCACGTCCTTGTACAGTTCATAGGTCAAATCCATCTTGATATGCCTGCGGGTCATAGCCACCTGAAACCCCGCAATGCCGCAGGCGGGATTGACAACAAAATCCGATCCGTAAGCGCACACCACGCCGTTGTCGATCAACGACTTGCTCGGGTAAGTCTCCCGGACAACATCCTCGCCCCAGTAATTCACCATGACCTTCTCGTCCGTCGGGCTGGCGCTGAACCATCCGGGCTGGTCGCTGGCGATGATATGGCTCTTGCCCATACGCACCCTGTCCTCCGGGGCGACGAATGTGCAATGCGCGATGATGTTCCTGATGTTTGGATTTGGGTACGTCTTCTGCGCGTTCTCATAGCAGTCGATGACCCGGCGTACGGCATAGCTTCCCATGGCGTGCGTATGGACGTTGAATCCTTCCTTGTTGGCGCGCGCCATAGATTCCTTCATGTGCTCCTCGTCCCAGAGGAGCGGCTCCCTGCCGCCCGCCATTTCGCCGGCCGTTTCCGCAAACGGCTCGATCATGGAGAGGAGGCCGTCGGCAAAGTACTTCAACGTGTCCACGGTAAAGAGTCCTTCGACATCGTACTTCGTTCGGTTGGCGACCGCCTTTTCCATGTCTTCCTCTCTGGTCGAGTCGTTGACATTGTGAACGCCGGTCACTCTGGCAGTGAATTCGCCATTTTTTGCCATTTCCGTGAGAACTTCATCCGGCGACTCGATCAGATAACAGTCGCATAACAGGGTGTAACCTTTTTCGTTGAATACCGCAAATGCCTTTTTCATGGAATCATGATGCTCTTTCGGCGTGAAGTCATAGTTTGGAATCCTGTCGACAATGGGGAAATAAGCAACCGGCTCCTTGATATAGCCGCTGGGAGTTCCGTCCGCTTCCTTGACAATCAGGCCGTTCAGGTCATCCGTATCCTTCGTGACGCCGGCGGCTTCGAGCGCTTTCGTGTTCAGCAGGATCTTGTGCCCGCAAAACGACAAAAGAACTACCGGCCTGTCGGGTACGACCGCGTCGATGTCATGCCGTGTGAACGGTCTCACGATGCCTTGCAGACCGCCGGAAAACCATGTCCTGTCCCAGCCAATCCCCCGGATGACCGCGCGGTCTTTGTGCGCTTCGGCATAAGTTTTCAGTTTTTCCTGCATCTGCTTCAGCACACCTTCCGGCGTATCCGTCTTCGGATTTGGCACAATTTCGCTGAAGCTGCACGTCCCGAATAATTCCGCGGAGTGGGCGAGATGCATATGCGCGTCCCCAAGACCAGGAATTACGCTCTTGCCGCCGCAATCCACGACCTCCGTGGCGTCGCCGATCCACGCCTTGACCCCTGCCTCGTCTCCGACGTAAATGAATTTACCGTCCCGGATGGCAACCGCCTCCGCGTGCGTTTCCGTTCCGTCCAATGCAACGGAATAAACCTTCGCGTTCCTGTAAACCTTGTCTGCAATCTGTGCCATATGAATTCCGCTTTTCGCTTCGTATAAGTGTATTTTCCCATTTATATTATATTCCCTGCCGCGCCTGAATCAATGGGAAGTTCCAGAATGTCACCCCCGCTTTGCGAAGGATTTCTTGCTTTTGCCGCTTTTGATGGGTAAACTAAAGGAAGCAAAGAAAACAGAAAGCGTTGATAGAGTTATGAATATACTGTTTGCAGAAACCCTGAAAAAACTGAGAACAGGCAAAGGGCTTTCACAGCGGGATTTGGCCGAGCGGATGTATGTGAACCGTTCCACGGTAGCCCGGTGGGAAAGCGGCAGCCGTCTGCCGGACGCCGTAATGATTTCCCGACTCTCCCACTGCCTCGGCACAGATGTCAATATTCTGCTTTCGGCGGCGGAAAGCGACGACGCCCCGAATGTCATCATGGTGGACGACCGGAAATTATTTCTCTCGGGCGCTTTGCCGATTCTGGAAGAGGCGATGCCGGACGCAATCATCACCGGCTTTACCCGTCCTTCGGAAGCCGTCGAATACGCACAGGCAAACCGGATTGCGCTGGCCTTTTTGGATATCGAGATTGGGAAAACGAACGGGCTCGAGCTTTGCCGTGCGCTGCTGGCAATCAATCCCCGCACCAATGTGGTGTATCTGACCGCGCACGTCGAGTATTCCTTTGACGCGTGGAGCACCGGAGCCAGCGGTTTCCTGCTCAAGCCGATCACTCCGGAGGCCCTCCGGGCGCAGCTCAGGAATCTTCGGTATCCTTTTGCGCACGAGGGAGGCAAACGCGAATGACGAATTGGTTGGATATACTTTCTTTCCTTTTGGCCGGCGCAATGCTGACCCTGACGGCGCTGGGGATTGCCGTGAGCGCGATCATGCCCGGCATTGAGCGATGGAACCGGCGCTTCTTCATGAGCCTCTTTGCGACAGTCATACTGCTCATAGTTGCCGGTCTCGTTGATGCCCTGGTATGGAATCATCCAAGCATGGCAACAGCGGAAAGAATCGCCTCCTATTTCGAGTATCTCTTCATCTCGCTGCCAATGCCGATGTTCACGGCTTTCCTGCTCAACACGTGCGGGGAAGATTGGCGAAAGAGCCCGCTTTTCCGCGCTGTCATCGTCCTCTGGGGCGTATACTTCCTCCTGCTGGGCGTCGCCCAATGCACGACCTTCCTGTACTACATTACGCCCGACAATGATTTTTTCCGCGGTTCTTGGCATTCACTGCTTGTGGCGCCCCTGCTCCTGCTCATGCTTCTCAATCTGATCGGCGTGATCCGGCGGCGCGCGCGCCTCTCCCAAAAAACCTACGCGGCCTTTCTCGTCCACCTGCTCCCGTTGGCGGTCACCATTCTCGTCCACACCTTTTTTTTCGTCCCGATACTCCCTTTCATCGGCATGGCGTTCTCCACCCTTGCCATGTTCGGCGTCATCCTGTACGACCAGATTGACCGCTATATGCGCCAGCAGCAGGAAATCGCCCATCAGCGTGCCCGCATCATGGTGCTGCAGATGCGGCCCCATTTCATCTACAACGCCATGATGAGCATCTATTACCTTTGCGCGCAGGATCCAAAAAAGGCCCAGCAGGTCACGCTGGATTTCACCGCTTACCTGCGCAGGAACTTCACCGCTATCGCCAGCGAGAACACCGTGCCCTTTTCCGACGAACTGGAACACACCCGCGCTTATCTCGCTGTGGAGCAGGTGCAGTTCGAGGATGGCCTCTTGGTTGACTACGACACGCCCCATACCAATTTCCGCATACCTCCGCTGACCTTGCAGCCCATTGTGGAGAATGCCGTCAAGCACGGTATGGACCCGGAAACCACGCCCCTGCATATCTCCATCCGAACCCAGGAGACGGAGACCGGCAGCGAGATCGTCGTGGAGGACAACGGCCCCGGCTTTGCCCCCAGCGACAAACCGCATACCGCCCTGGCGAACATCCGTCAGCGGCTGGAAATGATGTGCGGCGGAAAAATGACGATACACCCCCGGGACGGAGGCGGAACGGTGGTAACCGTGACTATCCCCTGAATCGGAATGAAAGGTGAACATTTCCTATGATATTCGCCTTTTCTCCAATGCCCCTTTCCGCACATTTCCAAAGGTTGGTACCAAAACAAACGGCGTCTCCCAAACCTTCAGGAGACGCCGTTTATGCTGTCAACATCAGGGTACGAAATTCTCCAATACGAACCGTCAGCCCGCTTTCTGCTCCGTCGGGACCTGCCGCAGCGAGAGACCGATGCGCCCTCGTTCTTCGTCCACCTTGATGACCATGACATTCAGGACGTCGCCTACGGCAACCACATCCAGCGGATGTCGCACGCGCTTTTTGCTGAGTTCGGAGATGTGAATGAGCCCCGCCGTCTTGATGCCGATGTCCACGAAAACGCCGAAATCGGTGATGTTCCGCACCGTACCGCGCATGATGGTTCCCGGTTTGATGTCAGAGAGTTTGACGATAGCCTGCCGCGTAAGCGGCGCGGGCAAATCCTCGCGCGGATCGCGGCCCGGCTTCACCAGCGCCGCGAGGATGTCGCGGACGGTAGGCAATCCCGCGTCGAGGTCTTTCGCCAGCTTTTCCTCGTTCACGAGCTTGGCCTTAGCAGCGAGAAAATCGAGCGATTTGCGGTCGCCAAGGTCTTGCATCTCAAAACCGAGACGGTCGAGAATCCTTTCAGCGAGGGCGTAAGACTCGGGATGTACGGGAGTGTTGTCGAGAGGCGATTCGCCGCCCCGAATACGCAGGAAACCCGCGCACTGAGTAAAGGCCGCCGGACCAAGGCGCGGAACCTTCAAAAGCTCTTGCCGTTTCTTGAAGGAACCGTTTTCGTTCCGATAGGCGACGATATTTTTTGCGACGCCGGCGTTGATACCTGAAATGTGGCGCAGCAATTCGCCCGAAGCCGTATTGAGGTCGACGCCCACATGGTTTACTGCGGACTCGATGGTGGCGTCGAGCGTATGGGACAGCTCCGATTGATTGACGTCATGCTGGTACTGCCCGACGCCGATAGCTTTCGGATCAATTTTGACAAGTTCGGCAAGGGGATCCTGCACACGGCGCGCAATGGAGACAGCGCCCCGAATCGTTACATCGTACTCCGGCAGTTCCTCTTTCGCCAGCTTCGAGGCAGAGTAAACAGAGGCCCCCGCCTCGTTCGTAATCAGGTAATGGACATCCGTAAGATTGTGTTCCTTTATGAGCTGCGCGGTGAATTCCTCCGTTTCGAGGGAAGCGGTGCCGTTGCCGATAGAAATCAACGTTACATGGTGCTTTTGGATGAGCCCCAGCACCTTCTGTTCCGCCGCCTGTTTCGCCGAATCGCTCTGCGTCACTTGAATGACGCCGTGGTCGAGGACCTGGCCTGTGGCATCCACTACGGCCAGCTTGCAGCCCGTGCGGTAGCCGGGGTCGAGCCCCAACACCACATGCCCGGCCAGCGGCGGCTGCAAAAGAAGCTGTTTGAGGTTCGCACCGAAGACGTGAATCGCCTGCGCTTCGGCGTTCTCCGTCAGCGTCGTGCGAATCTCACGCTCCAGCGCGGGGAAGAGCAGCCGTTTGTAGCCGTCCTCTATTGCGGAGCGCAGCGGTTCGGCAAAGTTCGACGGCTGTTTGTAAACGCCGTTATAGATGGTCTCGCAGTTCGCCTCGTGGTCTGTCTTGAGGCGCACCTTGAGGCATCCCTTCTTTTCGCCGCGGTTAATGGCCAGCACGCGATGAGACGGCAGCGTCCGTACCGGCTCTTCATAGGCGTCATACATCAGGAAGGTCTGGCTTTCCTCCGCCTCTTTGTCAAGCTCGGTGGCGATGACGCCCGTTTGCCAAAGTTCCTTTCTCATCTTTTGGCGCAGCGCCGCTTCTTCCATGACCATCTCGGCCACGATGTCCTCGGCGCCCGTCAGCGCGTCCTCCGCCGTGGGCACTCCCTTTTCCTCGTCGACAAAATCTGCCGCCGCCGAAAGCGCATTCCGTGTCGTCTCCTGCTGCGCGAGCATCGCCTCCGCCAGCGGCTCAAGTCCACGCTCCCGGGCAATCTGCGCGCGGGTGCGTTTCTTCTGTTTGAAAGGGAGGTAAAGATCCTCGAGCTCCTGGAGCTTCTGCGCCTTTTCGATGGAATCCCGCAGCTCGTCGGTCATCTTCCCCTGTTCCTCGATTTTCGCGACGATTTCCTCTTGCCGTTTTACGAGGTTGCGAAGATACATCATGCGCTCCTCTACCGTGCGCACCTGCTCCTCGTCCAACTCTCCCGTTGCCTCTTTGCGATAGCGGGAAATGAATGGCACCGTGTTCCCCCCGTCCAAAAGTTCCATCGTCGCCTCGACCTGCTTCGGTCTGAGCTTCAATTCCCACGCGATGGCTGCGCCTATATCCTCCGTTCGCATCTGCTGTCTCCTTCCGCATAAAGCCGCGCTCCGGTGTTCGCCGTCGCGCGGTCGTTTCTTTTTATATCATACTTGACCTATTATAACATAAAAAAAGCGTAATAGCAGTGTGACTGCTATCCGCACAAAATCTTCCGCATCCAGGAAATCGTGCCTCCGTTCCTTTCCCGTGTTATAATACGGATGGCAGCAGAAAAGGAAAGAGACGATTCATCATACAGACGAAAGGACTGCGGCGGTACGGGGGGACAAGGACATCGCTCCCGGGGGACTGCTGCACGGAGCAGACGAATCATGAAATACACAGCAAAATCAAAAATCTGTGACGTCGTAAACGATCCTGCTTTTGACGGCTTCGGAAGACTTCTCTTCCCTGTACAGCGAAATTATATGCAGGGCGCATCGCTGGGAACAATGAAACTTTCATGGTACACGAATATTTGCCCTAATGACACCGTGGCTGTAATCAATTATCTTTGGGCGCAAGCTTCCGCAGGAGAAACCATCTTCTGCGACATTTACACCGAAAAAGAAAAAATGGCCGACCCGGCAAAACGTGACACGGGTTTGTTTCTCTTCCGCGGAGCCCCCGGCGGAAAAGTCGCCATCCTCAACGCAGGCGGCGGCTTTCGCTACGTCGGAGCGATGCACGACAGTTTCCCGCACGCGTTGGCGCTTTCCCAAAAGGGTATTCATGCCTTCGCTCTGATTTACCGCCCCGGCGGCGAATCAAGCTGTGAGGACCTGGCCCGGGCAATTGCTTTTATTCACGAAAATGCAATCGCATTGCAAATAGATATCACCGGATATTCCCTTTGGGGCGGCTCGGCCGGCGCACGAACGGCGGCAATCCTCGGCTCGCTTGGAACGGCACGATTCGGCGAAAAAAACTATCCCAGGCCGGCCGCTGTCATAATGCAATACACAGGCTTTGCCGACATTTACGGAAACGAACCGCCCACATACAGCTGTGCCGGAAGCAATGACGGCGCCGGCCTTCGCCGGACAATGCGGGAACGGACAGAGGCCATCCGCAGGAACGGAAACGATGCGGTATTCGAAGTATTCGACGGGCTGTCTCACGGCTTTGGATTAGGAACGGGAACCGCCGCAGAAGGCTGGATCGATCGGGCGGTGCGGTTCTGGGAACGGCAGACAATCATAGGATCTGAGAGCAATACCGATAATTTGCAGCTTTGCTTTGATCCACTACGATAAAAGTTTTCCTTTTTTACCGTTTTGCATATTTTTTCAGAAAACCGCCAAAAAAACATTTACCGAACTATGCTGAAATGATATAATAGCCATAAGCGAAAAGTCATATACCATTTCAAAAAAGGAGAGGATACCATATGTGGAAAAAACTGATGAGCGCAATCCTGATTGCGGCTCTTGCCGTGATGACCGCAGCCTGCGGAGGAGGCGGCGGAAACTCCGGCAGCGGCGGCTCCGGCGCGCCGAAGAAAGAAACGAAAGTGGATCGCAGCAAAGAATTTGTCACGGTATTGACCGGCCCGACCAGCGGCATTTATTTCCCGATCGGCGGCGCGTTCTCGAAGGTCATCGGCGAGATGGGCTACAAGACCTCGGCGACGGCGACGGGCGCGACAGGTGAGAACATCAACGCAATCCTGACCGGCAAGGGTGAGCTCGCCATTGCGATGTCCGACTCCGTGATCCAGGCCGTGGAAGGCTTCGGAGCGTATGAGGGCAAGCCGAAGGCCACCGACCTTCGCGCGATGATGGGCCTCTGGCCGAACGTAGTTCAGATTGTCACGACGGAAGATTCCGGCATCAAGACCTTTGCCGATATCAAAGGCAAGCGCGTCGGCGTCGGCGCCCCGAATTCCGGCGTTGAGCTGAATGCCCGCATGATTTTCGAGGCCAACGGCATGACCTATGACGACGCAAAAGTTGACTATCTTTCTTACGGCGAGGCCATCGACCAGATGAAGAACGGTCAGTGCGACGTGGCGTTCGTCACCTCCGGTCTCGGCAACGCAACCATCAAGGAACTCGGCACCTCGAAGAAGATCGTGTTCATCCCGGTGGACGGCGAAGCGCTGAAGAAGCTGACCGCAAAGTATCCGTTCTATGTCGAGTGGAAGATTCCGAAGGAAACTTACGGCACAGACAACGACACGGTGACAGCGGCAGTCATGAACATCATGCTCGTCTCGAAGAACCTGTCCGACGACGTGGTCTATGACCTCCTTGGCGGCATCTATTCCGACAAAGGACTTGAGACGATCGGCGCATCCCACGCGACGGCGAAGCGCGAGATCAAGCTTGACACTGCTCTTCGCGGCATCAAAGGCACCAGCGTCAAGCTGCATCCGGGTGCGGAAAAGTTCTACAAGGACAAGGGTATCCTGAAGTAACCCGCAAATGAAAAAAAAGGCGGCTGCCGCGCTTTGCGCGGCCGTCGTCCTGCTCGCTGGATTGTGGGCGCTGAACGAGTTTTCGGCACAGACCGTGCTTCGGATTTACGATTACGAAACGAAAGAAATCTATGTTGAAGTTCCGGCCAAAGAAGGCGATCAGCTTTTCTTTGGCTGGATTCATTCTTGGGAGAAAATCCCGTGGCACGAATATTACCACATTGACGCGAACCACGACCTGATCCTCGACATGATCGCCTTCCCCGCTTTTGGCGCAGGCATTCCCGAAAATAAGGGCACCGAGGTTTGGGTGGACGACGACGGCATGATTTACATGAACAATATCAATCAGGTATTCCACGAATTTACATGGATCAACTCGCATTTCGCAACGCGGGACATCAAGCTGAACGATGTCCTGATAGCGAAGGGCGAAACACTCCCCGAGCATACGCGGGTCAATCTCAAGGTAGTAAAAAGGAGATTTTTTGATGGCAAAGGAAACCGATAATACGCTACTGGAAAGCGAAGAATCAAAGCGGCTCGAGGAAAAGTCCGAGGAAATTGTCCGGAAACTGGACAAAGAATCGGCGACACGCAAATTTACGAATCCGTTGATGAAGAAAATCTTCTTCACCGCGTGCCTTCTTGTCTCCTGCTATCATCTATACACGGCGGCCTTCGGCCCACCCGTGACTCTGGTGCATCGCTCCCTGCATGTCGCGATGATTCTCGCGCTGGGCTTTTTGATGTACCCGGCGGGAAAAAACTCGGACATGACGAAGCCTTCCATCCTCGACTGGATTCTCGCGGCATTGTCTTTTGCCGCGCCGATTTACATTTATACAGACTACTTGGGCGTGGTAGAGCGAGCCGGCAATCCGAACCAGACGGATCTCTATATGGCAACGCTGCTCGTTGTGCTCGTACTGGAGTGTTCACGCCGTGTCACGGGCAACGCATTGGCGATTCTTTCCATCGTCTTCATCATTTACGGATTGTACGGACGGGAATTCCCGGGCATGTTCATGCACCGCGGCTATGACTGGGCCTCACTGTCGAACCATTTCTTCGCGAACACCGAAGGCATCTATGGTACGTCGGTCAGCGTCGCAGCCAGCTATATTTTCCTGTTCATCCTGTTCGGCGCCGTCATGTCGAAGTGCGGCATGGGGCAATTCTTCAATGATATCGCTCTGGCGCTCGCCGGACATACGAAGGGCGGCCCCGCGAAGGTATCGGTCATCGCGTCGGGCTTCCTCGGCTCGATCAACGGCTCCGCAGTGGCGAACGTCGTTACCACCGGCGCGTTCACGATCCCGCTGATGAAAAAGACCGGCTACTCGAAGGAATTCGCCGGTGCGGTGGAAGCGGCGGCCTCTGTAGGCGGCCAGCTCCTGCCCCCGATCATGGGCGCGGCGGCGTTCATCATGGCGGAAATGATCAGCGTCCAATACTCGACCATCATCACCTGGGCAGCGATTCCCGCATTGCTCTATTATCTGAGTATCGTACTGCAAGTGCATCTCCGCGCCTCGAAGGACGGTCTCGTCGGCCTGCCGAAGGACCAGCTGCCGAGGACAAGCGACGTCATGAAGCGGCGCAGCCATCTGCTGCTGCCGGTCATCTTCCTGCTTTACATGCTGTTCTTCTCCGGCACGACTGTCATTTTCTCGGCGGTCATGACGATCCTCGTCACGATTGTCGTCTCGATGTTCCGCGAGGAAACGCGCATGACGTTCTCCAGCTTCCTCGACGCGCTGGCGGACGGCGCGAAACAGACCGTCTCCGTGGCCGTGGCCTGCGCCTGCGTCGGCATCATCATCGGCGTCTGCTCGAAAACCGGCTTCGGCCTGACGATGGCGAACACGATTATCGCCCTCGGCTCCACGAGCCTGCTCTTTACGCTGTTCTTCACGATGATTACCTGCATGATTCTAGGCATGGGGCTTCCGTCGATTCCAGCCTACATCATCACGGCGACCATCGCCGCCCCGGCGCTTGCGAAGCTGGGCATCCCAGCGGGCGCGGCGCATATGTTCTCGTTCTATTACGCGATGTTCGCGAACCTGACGCCGCCGGTGGCGTTGGCCTCCTTCGCGGCAGCGGGCCTCTCGGGCGGCAACCCGATGAAGACGGGCGTCGCATCGGTCAAGTTGGCGATTGCCGGCTTTATCGTGCCCTTCATGTTCGTCTACGCGCCACAGCTGATGCTGATCAACACTACCGTAGCCGAAGGCGCGTGGGTGGCAGCCAGCGCTTGCGTCGGTGTGTTCCTGATCGCCGTCGCCGTCGAAGGCTACCTGTTCACACCGATGGCGGCATGGCTCCGAATCATCGCGGCGGCAGGCTCCCTGCTCCTCATAAAGCCGGGCATGGAAACCGACGCCATCGGTCTCGCAGTGCTGCTCGTCGTCCTTTTCCTGCAAAAGAAAAAAGCAGGAAAAGCCATCGCGTAATTTTCCGCAAAATGAAACCACCTTCCGGCACTTGTTGGAAGGTGGTTTTTTCTCGGCTTACATTTTCGGCTCAATCGTCGTCGTCATCATAGTAATCGTCATCGTCATCATCATCGTCATCATCATAACGATCATAATAATCGTCGAAATCGTCATAGTCATCATAGTCGTCATCATAGTCATCGTAATACCTATAAGTATTTGCATTGTTAGGCCGGTGATACGCGAATGCGGAATTCGAACTTCCGAAAAGCAGGGAAAAGCAAACAAACAGCGCCATTACCGCCAAAAACGAACGAATTTTCCTCATGCAATTCATTCCTCTCCCCTTTATGTTTTCAAAATCATGTTGACTTTTTCCCCAAAAGCGTGATAATTCTCCGAAAGAAGTTATCGGCAAACTTCCTCATAAATATTCGAAACGTGTCAAAAATCCGAACCGCCGCCGAGATTCCTGAACAAGTCGTCAATGCCCAGAGTCAGCGCGTCAAGGCTCTCATCCTGCCAATGTTCCCAAATGACCTTTGAGACGCGGTTGACAAGTTCATCGGGATCGAAAGGTTTACGAATATAATCCGCCGCCCCGTATTGGACAGCCCTGATCACGGAGCTGCGATCCGCGGAAGCAGTCAGCATAATGACCGGAATCTCCTTCAGCAGCACGTTTTCTCGTATGACGGAAAGCGTCTTGAAACCGTCCCATCCAGGCATAGACACATCAAGCAGTACCAAATGTACCGTGTTTTTCTTCAGGATATCGACTCCGTCCATGCCCGAAGGCGCCGTCAAAACTTCGTATGATAGTTTTTTTGTCAAAATCCCTTTTGCCATCTGGCGACAGAAGTCATCATCGTCAATGACTAAGATAGTGATTCCGTTAGACGTCATGTTTTAATCCAACCACCTTTCTGCCTCGGTGCCTCCCACCGCTGCTAACCTTCTTATTGTTATATTACCAATATACTTCGTTATCTGCCCGATGTCAAATAATCTTTCTTTTTCCTCCTATCCTGTGCCTTTTTGTTGTGCCCACCTATTCCTCCTCCGCTACGCAGACCCGATTTTTGCCTCCCTGCTTCGCTCGGTAAAGCGCCCGGTCAAGCTGCTGATAGAACTTCATGTAATCGCCGTCATCGGGGAATCTCGCGATGCCGAAGCTCCCCGTGACAGCCCTGCCGTCCGGCAGCACAGGATCGGATGCAAATGCCGCCAGGATCCGTTCCGCGACACTCTTTGCGTTTTCAAGGGACGTGCAGGGCAAAATGACGAGGAACTCCTCGCCGCCCCAACGTCCCGCCGCGTCGCTCCTGCGTATCTCATCATGAATAATCTTTGCGCGCTTTCGAAGGACATCGTCCCCGACCGCGTGGCCGAAGGTATCGTTTACGTCCTTGAAATCGTCGAGATCGATCATGATGGCGGAGAGGACGTTATCGGTATTCCGTTTCTGCATCAGTGCCTTCCGCAAAATGGATTCGATCTCGCCGCGATTGTAAAGCCCGGTGAGTCGGTCCATGCTGGCGAGCTGTGCAAGCTGTTCGTTGGCAATCTCCGATTCCGCCGAAGTGATCGCCACGAAATTCGCGAGACATCGAACCATCTTCATCATGTCGGTGAGCTTGTTAGCCCTCGGCGACAACAATACGACCGCAGGCGGCGACTCGCCCTGCGCCCCCTCGCGGAAACTGACGGACACCAGCGCCATATTCAGAAGCGAAACATTGCCGTTGTCGCTTCGGTTGACCTCCCCATAAACATAGAAGCCTGCGTTCGGCGCAACCTTTTGGAACGGGCCAAGCTCCTGGCTCGTATCCTCGCGCAGGAAAACCCGCCGCGATACACAGTTGAACAACAGGATCGCTTCCGGCTCAAAAGACAGGATATCAATCCGGGAGTTGTGGGCCGCGTCCAGGATTCTTCCGGGATCGCCGTAGGCCAGCCTTACGCTTTCGCCCTCACGGCAGTCGCCGCTGATGACCAGCGCCCCGTCCTCTCTGCAATCGGCGGGCAGGCGCATGATCAGCTTTCCGTCCCTTTCCATGCAAAGCGGGAACAGCAAACTCCCCGCATCGATGTCTTCGTGGGAAAGCCCCAAATATTTCTGGTAAATGCTCTGCGCGGGATTGCCGTCCAATTCCCGGATCACATTTTCCCCGTCCATTTTCGTGATGCAAAACGACGGGCCGAGAGGCCGCCAGCCCACGCTGGTATCCACCTGAATGCGAAGCTCTTCGCCGATAAAAGCGACCGCGACCGCCCCATGATAAAGCGCTCGTCCGCCCGCAATCACATATTGGCCGGATTCCCCGGTTCTGCCCGCGACGCCCCCGAAAACCTTTGCGCGGGCCGGAAGCGAATGAAGCCGGAAAAGGAACCGGTGCGTCGTTTCATTGTTTTCCGCCAGGAACAGCCCGACGCCCGCGACTTCCGTCTCTCGCAGCCCGTCTGCCAATGACGCGGCGGCATCTTCCGGTGATGTTTCGGAAAAATCAAGCGCGAAAAGACGTACATCGGTTTTCTCGAAAAACATGAAATTCAAAATCGCCGTCTTCTCTGACAAGCGGCCGGACATAATCTCGCCGTCCGCAGTACACCCGACGACAACGGCCTCCGGCAGCATCTTCTCAATCCGCCGAACCAGCTCGGGCAAGCCTTCCCGATCGGGCCAACCGGAAAACACGGAAACGAGCACCGTCCGCGCTTCCCACGGGCAAATCCTGTGAAACGTTTGCGCCCAGGCTTCGAACTCTGATAAACCCTTCAGGCAAAAAGAAAACTGTTTCATCGCGGCACTGCTCTCCTGCACATCCATCTTTCAAACAATGGCACAACATTATTCATTATTATTATTCGACGCTATGATTCAAATTCCTTCTAATTTTTATTATGTCGCTATTACAACTCACAAAAAAAGCGACTTGTATTTCCGGCAAAAAATCCCCCGCATCACGCGCAAAGCACAACACGTGGGATCTGTTTAGGAAACACTGATTAAGTCAATTCGTGCATCTGTCGAGGGATTTTTTCGACTGTCGAGGACGTGACATGCCAGTGGCATATCACGCCTCGAAGGCGTAGACGACGACAGGCGAAAAAAGACCCGGTAGCGAAATAGTCCAGTGGACTGTTTTGCGGAGGGACTTATTCAGTGGTTCCTTTATTCATGGATTATGCGCCCATGGGCGGCGGGAACATGATTTTTTTGCGGCCAGCCAAGCGTGGCCGGACTCATCGGCAGGAACACAGCCTTTTCCAGCGCTTCTTTGATATGTTGCTCGCTATAATAGAAGCCGAAGAAGAACGGGACGAAAATTCCCGATCCTGCTGAGATGCTGTCCCCTTGCAACAGCCAATGGCAGCAATCGAAAAAATAAATGGATACCGTTCTTCCATCATGATAAAATAAAAATGCTGTAATTCAAACTCGCTCATACCTCCAATATCCCCCCTATAGAGCGGGGAGACATCTTAACCTGGTTATATAGGATTCCTCGCCCCAAAAGACGCGATTCGAAAAATTACACACAACGGCTGGGAACCTACCGTCAAAACAGGCCAAATACATTCCGGGAGGAATCAGTATGTTCTCTTATATTTGGCCGATTGCATTGGTCATTTTTTCGAATGTCATTTACCAAATCTGCGCCAAATCCGTCCCCAGAGAAATGAATCCCTTTGCCGCCTTGACCCTCACTTATCTCATCGCGGCAGCCGCTTCCGGGGCACTTTTCTTTTCCACGGCTGCAGATGGAAACCTATGGAAAGAATATGCAAAGACAAACTGGGCCTCTATCGTCCTCGGACTTGTCATTATCGGACTTGAGGCTGGATGGATTTATGCTTACAAAGCCGGCTGGCCTATAAGCACCGGATTTATCGTACAAAGCGCGGCACTCGCCGGAGTTCTTTTGCTGCTTGGCTATTTCCTCTATCATGAGCCGCTTACACAGAACAAGATCGTCGGGGTAACCCTATGCCTGATCGGCCTCATTTTTCTGTTTCGATAAGATCGATCAGGAGACAGCGATTGGCCGCCGTAAAAGAACATCGACTCACCGGCACAAGGACATCAAGCGATGGACCCGTTCCACGATTTCACAAAAAATGGGGAAACGTCATGAAAAAGGAACTGCCCCACTTCGCGGTCGGCTCGGCTTATGGCGGATCGCAGGAATGGTGCACAGAACTCTGGATGTATATCGGAGGATGCGCCGCTGTTGCCGCCTGCGACAGCAGTATCTTCTTCATGCTTCGCAAAGACAGGAGGGAGCTTTATCCCTACGCCATAAGTGACATTTCACGCAAAGATTATGTCAATTTCACGGATATCATGAAGCCTTATCTTTATCCGCGGCAAGGAGGCATCGACCGACTGGACATATACATGGACGGTTTCGGCCAATTTCTGCGAGACCGGGGAGAAACGAGCATATCCATGTCTCCATGGCCGGGAGAAAAGGGTTTAATGGAAACGAAAGAAATCGTCAAAAAGCAGATCAATGACGGATGGCTCATTCCCAGCCTGACGCTTCTGCACGCCCACCCGTCCATGCAGGAATACGTATGGCACTGGTATCTGCTGACCGGCTACGATGAACAGGACGAAACGTTTCTCGTCAAAGCTGTCACATTCGGCGCTTGGCATTGGCTGGATTTCTCGGTACTTTGGGATACGGGCTTCGAGCGAAAAGGCGGCTTGGTTCTTTATAACATGCCATAATATGCCGCCTTTGTATTATATTATCTTGGGGAGAGATGTCATGAATTCGCTATCCCCCACAAATCGCTGCAAAACAAATACAATGAGCAGTTATCGCGCCGTAAGACCGGCTGCGACAACTGCTCATTTTTTCCAACTGACCGTTCCCCTGTATGTTCAAATAGAAAACAATATCGAATCCAAAAAGTTAACGAGCTCATTCATTTCCGGTTTGGTAATCTGCCCAGTCGCTCCAAGCATCTCGCCCTTGCTGCGCATCTCCTCATTGATGAGAGAAGAGAACAGAATGACGGGAAGCCCGCGCAGCTCCGCATCGTCACGGATCAGCTTGAGCAACCTATGCCCATCCATCTTCGGCATCTCGATGTCCGTGATAACAGCCCCGCGCCCCATGTCAGGGGCTGGCCCGTCTTCCGGATGAAGGTAATTCCATGCTTCAAGTCCGTTAACAAAGGCCGAGATATTTCCATAGCCTGCATCATTGAGCGTACTCACCACCATATTCCGCAGCATCGTAGAATCCTCTGCAACCACGATGGGAGCGCTTTGACGCAAGGACTGCAGATTGTCGTTACGGCTTTCCACTTCTGTAAGCTTCTTGTTAATCTGCGGATTCACCTCCGCAATGATCGACTCGAAGTCCATGAGCAGCACGATCCTGTCCCCAAAGCGCACCAGTCCCACCACTCTGGAGCCTCCCCCCACCTGCGGAGGCGATTCCATGTCGCTCCACGATATCCGATGAATGCGCGACACCTCATCCACAAGGAAACCGATAGCATAGGCGTTGATTTCCGTGACGATAATACTCTTGCATTGTACGCCCTGGCCATGTCCCATGCATCGCGGCAGATTTACCAACGGAATGGTGCTTCCCCGGAGCGTAATCACGCCATCCAGATACGGATGAGCCCTCGCCACTTTTGTAATTGGAAACAGGGAGCTTTGGATGACTTCACGCACCTTTGCCACGTTGATTCCGTAGCGAACCCCGCCCACCGAGAACTCTACGATCTCAAACTCATTTGTTCCGGACTCCAGCAGTATCCCGTTCTTCTCGACAGCCATGACAATATCTTCCCTTCCCGATCAGCTTCATACTCTTTAATATTATAGTTTAGCAGCGGCACATTATCAAGCATTTCCCCCTCTTGAAAAAAATAATAAACGCTTACTCTATGATTTCAAACTGACATACCGGCCTATTCCGGTTCGGAATTTTTCTCTACAGACTTTCCTCATGGACAGTTATTTTTTCATCGCCTGTCAATCTTCCGGTTATAACCGTTTCGAACGGGTTGTGTCCATCGAATCCTTGCCGTGCCTTTTCCATGCCGGCATTGGCATAGCAAAAACGGCAGCCGTGGATACAGGTGTCATACTGGCCGATATCGAAACTCTCCACGCAGTTGCATAAGGGACGCTGGCTTTTTGCTTTCCCCGCCTTGACCGGCTTGCCTGTAATGCGCTCTATGAGTTTCCCGTCAATGCAGGCTCCGTGTTCGATGCCATATTCTTCAAGACCGATAACCTCGGAGCAAGTCTGTAGTGTTACGCCGCTTCCCTTGGCGATTCGGGACATCCCAGCGGCCAGCTCATGCATCTCATCCTCTGATAGTTCATAAAGATTCAACCCTTGTGTGTTCTTCCTGGTCTTGGCATAAAGGTCGATGAAGCTGATGACGCACCGTTCTGTGTATGGAGCGAGCGCCGCGAGGGACTGCCCAAACCATGCCAAATGACTCTTAATCGTGTAGCAATCATTCAGGAGAATGGGATCATACCGCCAAACCACTCGCTCCCTGCCCAGCCGGGAGGACAATTCCTGTACGGTCTTGATAATGTCTTCCTTGGGACGAAGATTCGTCTCAACATCCTTGCCATAGGGAGTGATGGAGATTTGCACACAGTAGCGGTAATCATCAAGCTCTGACAGCCGTCCGAGCATAGGCGCGGGATCTTTTGTCCAGAACACGATGCAGTCCACAACGTCAGGCCGAAGGGATATTCGGCTTACTTGATTGCGGTTGAATGGATTGATCACATCCGCAAAACCGTCCCGTATCCTCCGACAGAACCAATCGAAGAAGAATGCCGGAATATCCGTCCGGCGACTGGCGCTCACTATCATGGTTCTGCGGAAACTCCGATAACACGCTTCAGAAGAAAGTGTCTCATAATAATTCCTTCCTTTTTCTATTAGAAATAAACGGTTTCAGTTTTGCACATCGATGTTCTGATTCTGTAAAAATCAGATAATTATAACAGGTCCTAGTATAATACAATAATGTTTCTCCGTCTACACGATTGAAAGACAGCTTTTCATTCAGCCAATCTAAATGCCGCATTCTCCAAAGCAGCGTGCGGTTGCTTTTTTCTCTTTATATGGTAAAATAAAACAAACTCCCAAGATAGGAAAAAGCCTGTTTGCCTTTTCAGGAAGGGGCCAGATATGAAAAAGAAAGCGATACTGATACGAAAAACCGCGTCGTTTATGGTAGGAGCCATCCAGACGAATTTGGAGAAGGCCGGTTACGAGATTTTGTCTGTGGACGCAACCGTCGCCGCCGTGAACGAAAAGCGTACCGAAGCCGACATTTTCCTTTTTATTTGGATGCCTCCGTTTTAGGCGCCTCCAATTTTCTCATCTATTTAAGAGACCTTTGCGCCGAGGAGGAAAAGCTGTTGGTTTTGCTGGGCACGCCGGAAGAGCTTGAATCGGCGGAAAAGGCGCTTCCTCCCACACTGATCTCGGCCTGCTTCAAGCGCCCGTTCGACATCAAGAGCCTGGTGGACGAGATGGATGCTCTCGTGCAGGTCAACGAAGAAAATGCGCACAGAAAAAATATTTTGCTCGTTGACGACGACAGCACATTCTTGAAAACAATCAAGGGCTGGCTTTCGACCAAGTACCGCGTCACGATTGTCACGTCGGGCGCGCAGGCCATGATGTACATCGCGGACAACAAGCCGGACCTGATTCTGCTGGACTATGAGATGCCCGTCATCAGCGGCCCGCAGGTACTGGAAATGATCCGCAGCGAAACGCAGACGGACTCGATTCCGGTCATTTTCCTGACGGGCAAGGGCGACCGGGAAAGCGTACTGAAGGTTTTGGAACTGAAGCCGGACGGCTACTTCTTGAAATCAACAGAAAAGGCGGCGCTATTAAAGTCTCTGGAAGAGTTTTTCGAAAAAAGGAAATACGCGCAGCTGCATGAAGCAAAGAAATGAGTTTGGCAATAAAAAACGACAGGGCAGAAAATGCCTTGTCGTTTTTTATTGCCCGTAATGTCATTCTTCCAAAATCGCCTTCAGCGTGTCCCAGTCGGGCTTTTTGGCCGCCTCTGTGATACGGGCGTGGCGCTCGGCTTTGTCCTTCGGCACGCGGCCGTTGGCAAGCTCCGTGAGTACGAACTGGATGCTGTCGTAGTCGAAGGACGCCGCCATTTCACGGATGGCTTCATAAGCTTCCCGGAGCGTCGCGTCGTCGATTTCCGGGAGGCCTTCATCATCCGCCTCCGGCTCCGCCAGCGGTGAGAGAGCCTCGCTGCAGGATTGATAGAGGTCCAGCAGTCCCGGCGTTTCCTTTTCAATTTTTTCTATGTCGAGGCTGTCTCCCGCGGCTTCCAGCTGTTTCGCCCACTCGGAAAGCTCCAGTACGCCGACGAGTCGTGCCGAGCTTTTCAGCGCGTGAACCTTCGTCGTATAATTTTTCCAGTCCTTCGCCTCGAAATAGCCGCGAATCTCGTCGGCATTTCCGGCCGCCGATTCCCTGAACATTCGGAGCACTCCGCAATAGTCCTCCTCCGAGCCGCAGTTTTGCACTCCAACATTCACGTCAAACAGTTTCCCTGCTTCCTCCGATGAAAGCAGCCACGCGGGAAAACCTTTCCCGCTTTCTGCCTCGGCCCCGTCGTCTTGGGACACGTCCGCCCCGGCCAGCGTCACCAGCCCCGGCGGAAGATATTTGACAAGCATCGCTTCAAGCTGTTCGCCCTGGACAGGCTTCGTCAGGTAATCGTTGAAGCCCTGTTCGAGATACCATTCCCGCGCGCCGGAAATGGCGTTAGCCGTCAGGCTGATCACTGGCGTTTCAAGGTTTTTCCCTCCCGTCTGCGCACGCATGGCCGCAAGCGTTTCCACTCCGTCCATGTTCGGCATGCGGTGGTCGAGGAAAATCACATCGTACTTCTTTTTCGCCGTCAGCTCCAAAGCCTCCATACCGCTGCCCGCGTCGTCCAGCTGCACCTTCGTCGCCTTGAGCAGTCCCCTGATCACGGTGATGTTCATTTTCGTATCGTCCACCACCAGCACCTTGGCCTCTGGCGCGGTAAACCGCTCATGGTAAACCTCCTGCCGGGCTGCCGAACGGCGGAACGCCGTCTCGAAGTCCCCAATCGGCGTCCAATCGACAACGCGCTGCTCTACGGCAAAAGAAAACGTCTAACCCTCACCATAAACACTCTCAACCTCGAGATGGCTGTCCAACATTTCCAGAAGCCGTTTCGTAATGTTCATGCCAAGACCCGTGCCCTCAATGGTGCGGTTGCGTTCCTCCTCGATGCGCTCGAAAGCGTTGAACAGCTTTTCGAGGTCCTCGGACTTGATTCCAATGCCCGTATCCTTGACCGAAAATCGCAGCCGGATGGTCTCGTCCCCCGTCTTGTCGAAGGAAACCTGAAGCGTCACGCCGCCTTTTTCCGTATACTTCACGGCGTTGGTCAAAATATTCGTCGCCACCTGCTTTATGCGGATTTCATCGCCGTAAAGCAGCGTCGGCAGCTCCGGCGACGCTTCCACATGAAGCGCGAGCCCCTTCTTTTCCGCCCGCGTCTTGATCATGTTCACAAGATCGTTCAGTACGGAGCTGATTTCGTATTCGACGGGAATGATCTCCATTTTGCCCGCCTCGATTTTCGAGAAATCGAGGATATCATTGACAAGGCTCAGGAGGCTTGCGCTGGCGGTGCGGATATTCTCCGCGTACTCGCGGATTTGAGGCGCCGTCGCTTCCCTGCGGATCATTTCGTCCATGCCCATGATCGCATTGATCGGAGTGCGGATTTCATGGGACATATTCGAAAGGAATTGGGATTTCGCCACATTCGCCGCCTGTTCCCGCTGCGCGGACTCGGCGAGTTTCGCATTGGATTCGAGGAGCGCCTGCTTGTGCTTTGCCAATTCTTTTGTTTTTCTCTCCAGAGCCAGGCTGGCCTCCTCCCTTTCCATCATGCGGCGCTTAGCGTGGGAGGATTCCCGCACAAAGAACGCCACCGCCAGGAGAGCCGCCGCCGCTATCAAGAATGCAAGAATCCAGAGATGGTCCATCAACATATCGTACAGGGAACGGGAATAAAGCCCGCTGATATACCGACCGGTAAGTGCCTCCAACCGATCCTTGCCGATGACGTTCACGCCGCGGTTCAATATCTTCAGGAGCCCTTCGTTGCCGATACTCACCCCGAAACAATGATTGTCGGGCCGATTCATCGGCTTCATGGAAAGCCCTCGAAACTTGCGGTTTTTGAGGATTTCGGTCGTTTTCAGGCCGTTGACCGTAGTATAGGACGCCTTGCCCTCAGCCACTGCCTCAAGGCACTCCTCGACGGATTGACAATAGAAAATCATGGCTTCGGGAAAATGCATCTTGGTATAGTAATACTGTATGCGGTTGTTCCTATTCACCGCGAAGGTCTGCGCAGCGCGGGACATATGTCGGCTGGACTCGGCGGTGAAGACAAGCTCCGAACTGAAAGACGACACGGGATTGGACTGACAGATGCCGCTCTCCTCCGAGAAAAACAGCCCGCCGCCCACGGGAAAAGCCACATCGATAGTCCCGTGGTTCATATCATTGACCATATCGTCATAATTGTTATAGCCGACAT
Organism: uncultured Selenomonadaceae bacterium; assembly: GCA_902778455.1. Taxonomy (GTDB): domain Bacteria; phylum Bacillota; class Negativicutes; order Selenomonadales; family Selenomonadaceae; genus RUG12372. Next base: position 88,853 of record CACYXR010000017.1, read on the forward strand.
AGGAAACCTCAAGGCGCGATATCCCCAGTTCTTCCAGAATCATCGGGACGAGGCTCTTGACAAGGCCCGTGGCGTCTCCATTGGCGTCCGTATCACTGTAAGGCAGATAATCCGCCGTAGACGTACTCATACTGCCAGCCTGTATATTCGGAAATCTTGCGGTAGTATTCATAGGCGTATCCCTGCCGTATAGCCCCCGGCTCCGCTCCTGCCTGAAAGGTTCCGTTCTCAAAATAGCCGACCCGAACCGGAGAGGCAGTCATTTCGGCGTATGACGGCTGCACCGCCGACAACAGCAGCAGGAACACGGCGGCAAAAAACGGCACGAGTTTACGCATGCGATCACGTCCTTACTTTCTTAACAAATCCGGTCAATGATCCTCCGGGCGATGCTTCAAAATGGCAACGATCGGCGCCAACGGATTGAGCGTCCGCGTTTTTCAGTCGGATTCATGTTTATCGTTTCCCACCCTAGTTTTCCTTCAACTGATATTCCTTATCCTCGTCTATGATTTTGAGCATGACGTCCGCGAACACCGGATCGAACTGCGTACCCTTTCCTTTTTCGATTTCGTCCCTGACTGTTTTCTGCGGCAGAATGTCCCGATAGCTGCGGCGACTGGTCATGGCGTCATAAGCATCCGCCACGGCGATGATCCGCGCTTCTTCCAAGATGTCCTGCCCGGACAACCCGTCCGGATATCCGGTGCCGTCGTACCGTTCATGATGCCAGCGCGCCCCGACGGAGAGCTTTGGCATTTCCTTGATCTTTTTCAGGATGCGGTCCCCCATCTCCGGGTGTTTTTTGATCAGTGCATATTCTTCGTCGGTCAGCTTTGACGGTTTATTGATCACTGCGTTGGGAATGCCGATTTTGCCGACGTCATGCAGCAGCCCCATCATAAAGATCTCATTTTGGCGCTCCTGTGAATAGCCGCAGCGCTTCGCGATCTCCCGGGAATACACCGCCACACGCCCGGAATGGCCTTTCGTATATGTATCTTTCGCGTCAATGGCCTCCGCAAGCGTCTGGACGACATGAAGGGAAAGAGAGTTGTTCTCCTGCGTCTTCCTTTCAACCTCCGCGGCCAGATTCCGCTGCAGCCGGACCAATTCAATGGTATGCCGCACGCGAAGCACGAGCACCTCGGGTATGAAGGGCTTCTTGATAAAATCCATGGCGCCCAGCTGAAGCCCCCGCATCTCGGCTTCCTGGCTGTCATCGGCGGTCAGAAAGATGACGGGAATGCTGTCCCCGCCGACAGTCCGGGAATTCAGCCGCTCCATCGTTTCAAACCCGTCCATCCCCGGCATTTCAATGTCCAGCAGTATCAAATCCGGTCGGCAGGACTCGACATGTTCGATGAGCGCGATGCCGGATTTCAGCGTCGTCACACGCATGTTATGTTTACTCAGAATCAGTTCTGACAGCTTCAGATTCATTACATCATCATCAACAACAACGACCCAATCCATAAGAAAGCTCCTTCAAACGCAAAAAGACGCGGCAAATCACCGCGTCAAAACTAACCCTATGATAGCAAAGGGCCGAATCATGCTTTGCCTGCCTGCATGCACGATTTGCATCAACATAGTTCAAGCCCCTTTTCATCCGATCAAAACCTCAAAACCGCAACTTGCTGAAAACCTCACGATTATTATAGTGAAAAGACCTCAGAATTGCAAGCAAACAAAGTCTGTCTCTTTTGGTATACCATAAATCGCAGTTAAGTTTTTAAAATCCTTGCTGCGATTTATGAGACGTCAGCCGCGCCGCCCCTTTCTTAAAACAATATCTTTTGTTATAATGATTGAAGAGAAAGACCTGTTTCCGGAGGGGTGCTTATGCTCTTAACTGCCATACTGTATGTGGACAAGACCATCTACGCCCGTGCTCTTCAAGTCAATCAAGTCTCGAACGGATATGACATTGTTTCAGTATTCCCCTCGCGCCATCTTGACGAGGACGATTTGGGAAAATGCATCGGCGATTATTTGGTCGTGGACAAAAACGCCCGGATAGCCCTGCTTTGCCTAAAAAAACATCTTGAACGGAAAATCGCCGAAGCCAGGGTAATGGGAAACGAACCCGTCGTCGCCCCCATGCTGGAGGCGTTGAGAATCACAATACAAGCGGCGGCAATAGCCAACGACTATCCGGATTTGTGAAAAAACGGTGATAATGGAATCACGCATCTATGAGGCCTTGCACTAAATGGCAGCACACAAAAAAGCGGCAGACTTTCCGAAAGGAAACCTGCCGCTTCTGTCATTATAGAACCTTTGTCACAATCCTTCGATGGCGTTTGACGCGGACTCCCTTGCGGTCTTGAAAAGAAAACTCCGCTCTTCCTCGCTGACCGCCTTGCAGGAAACATTTCTGCCTTTGTTCATGCAGCAGAACGCCTCCACGCGATCCAGCCGTTTCCATTCTCCCCGCGCGTTCAGCCGCACTTCCATATTTGCGGACTCCAGCATTGCGACGGCGTCTTCCAAAATCCGGCAGAGTTCCATCTGGAAATCCCGGGAATCAGGAACCGTGTCGTAGCAAAAGAACCGCACGTCGACGCTCAAAAGCGTCCGTTCCATCGTGATTTTCGTCTCCGGCAGGATCGACTTCAGAGGCGCCAGCGCAGCCATTACGCCGGTTGCACGCACTTCCTCCTCTGTCACATCCGTCATGCCGGAGCGCGTAACCAGAAGCTCGCCCCGCAACGTAACGCTGTCATCGCGGAGCGCAGCCGCAAGCTGCTGACGAATCATCCGTCCGCCTTCTTTGACAGTTTCCGTCAACGTCATAGTAATCGCCTCGCTTTACACCCACGAAACTTCTTCGCCGCAGCGGGAGCAAAACCTGTCGTCCGAGCGCAGGCTCTCGCCGCAGGACGGACAATGGCGCACCTCTTCCAACGCGCCCGTCGTTGTCTGCACCGCGCCGCCGATACGGCCTTCCATCTGCCCAAAGCGGGCTTCCGTGATTTTCTCGTCCGCCGCCACGCGATCCCGAAGCTGCTCTTGCCCCATACGGAGTTCCGCCACGTCGCGCTCGATGGACTTGTCTGACACCAGCGCGAGCACGATGCCGACAATGATCGGGCTGAAAAACGCCGCCGCGATGCCCCATTTCCACTGGCTGCGCCCCTTCTTATCCGCGTAATATCCGACAGCCGCGCAGCAGAGAATCCAAAAAGCGAATTCAAACATTGTTCATCATCCTTTCCCTAATCCCGCAAATCCTTTTACCCCTTTTTACGCCCCTATTATATGTTGCCTTGTCTGAAAAAACAATGGCGCGCGCGCGATTTCATCAGATTATAAACATCTTCTAATCTATTTTTCATCCGCCGCGATATTCCTATTCCATTTGCTTTCTGATATACTATTCGGAGTGTAAAGACTCTCCCCGGAAAGGAAAAATAACATGAGCGACAAGAAACCGAAAATCGAAAAACCGGACACCGACGACCACGTGATCAAAATGGATATTCTCGGCATGATCCACAGCGCCGAAAATCCGTTTGACATCATTTACCATGTTGCGAACTATCTCGAAAAAAAATCCAGCGAAGAGGGCTATGCAAAGGCAGTGCTGGAAAACATGCGGACCGTTTACGGAATCGTGCTCGGCGAACAAAAGCTGCTGACCGACGAGCTTCATGACGTCGAAGCGCGGCTGGCGCATATCGAGGACGTCTGCAAAAATACGGAACTGACCGAGGAAGAAGAAATCCGCGCCGGGTTCGCCATCGACGAGCATAAAAAGAACGTCGAACGCCTCAAACTCCGTATCCAGACACTGCAAGCCAACGGCGAATCCCTGTACTTCGTAAGAAAATAATACGACAAAAAGAGCGGAAGCTGTCAAATCGGCTTCCGCTCGTCTAATTATCCCTGTTATTCCTCTCTCGCCTTTTCCTTCAGATAGTTGCTCATGGCCTCCGCGACGTGCTTGGCGCTTTTGACCGCCTGCACCACGTTCCACGGACCGAGGGTTACGTCGCCGCCCGCGAAAACGCCCAGCCGCGTCGTTCTGCCGTCCTCGTCCACCTCCAAAAGTCCTCTTTCGTTGCTGTCGAGGCCGATGGTGGTGCTGGAAAGTTTGTCCTTCGCCCGCTGGCTGACGGCGATGATCGTACTGTCCGCCGCCGAAATGGCCGGCTCGCTGCGGGAAACGATCTCCCCCGCTTCGTTGTATTTCCGACGCACGAAAAGCGGCCCTTCGTCGGTGATGGCCAGCGTCTCCACGCCGTAGGCGATTTCCACGCCGTCCGCCAATGTATACTCCACTTCCCGCTTGCTGGCGGTAACTTTGTTGTCCCGGGAATAGATGGTGACATAGCGGCTGCCGTGGCGGATTACCGTGCGCGCCACGTCCATCGCGGAATTACCCGCGCCGATGATTGCCACCGTGTCGCCAAGCTCATAAGCGTCAGGATTTTGCAGATAATCGACGGCATAATGGACGTTGCCGAGGCTCTCGCCCTTGACGCCGAGCCTGCGCGCGCGCCATGTGCCGACGCCGATGAACACCGCGTCGAAGCCGTCGTCGAAAAGGTCGTCGATGCGGAGCGCGCCGCCGATGGTAGTATTCGGGCGGATATGGACGCCCAGCGCCCGAAGTATTTTTTCATAGCGATCCAGACTTTTCTTCGGCAAACGGAATTCGGGGATGCCGTAGCGAAGCATGCCGCCGATCTTGTCCTTTCGCTCGAAGACGGTGACGTTGTAGCCCTGCCGCGCGAGATTCACCGCCACGGTCAGCCCCGCTGGTCCGCTGCCGATCACGGCGACCTTCTGCCCCTTGTCCGGCTCCCGCGTCGCCACGAGGCGATCGAGATACGCGTCGGAAATGTAATGTTCGATGCTTGAGATCTGTACCGGGCTGTCCGACTCCCTGCCCTGTATGCAGTTGCCCTCGCACTGCCCTTCATGGTCGCAGACGAGCGAGCAGAAGACACTCATCGGGTTATTTTCAAAAAGCAGCGCCCCAGCCTCGTTCAGATTCCCCTCAAGAAAGAGTTTGATCATCTCGGGGATATTCGTCTTCACAGGGCAGCCGTTCTCACGGCAGGTCGGGGTCGCGCATTGCAGGCAGCGCCGGGCCTCACGGATAACATGGATCGCCATTTCCTCACCTCATCGTGAAAGTTGGATTTTTTCTTTCTTAGTGTACCACAACTTTCTCGTTTTGCCTATCGCTCTTGTAACCGCAAAACATACATGCTATAATCAAAGTGAAAGGTGCAAGCCACACGGCAGGCGGTCAAATCACGCCCCTGAAAGGGGGCGAAGCCGATGACGAAATACGATTTTTTCGCGCTGATTTTTATCTTCGCGTTATGCGTAATCGCTCTAAAAGCATGAGAAAAGCCGCCCTCCAGTTCCCACGCTGAGGCGGCTAATCTCTAGTCCGTTGATGTATCGGGGCTGACCGTTTGTCGGCGAGCACCTTTCTTTGTGTTTATTATATCCCGTTTTCTCGATTTCGTCAACGAATACTTATTCCGCGCGCGACACAAAACCGTAAATCTTCAACCATCCGCCAATGCTTTTCCGACGCCTCGACTGCCAACCTGTGCGCCGCCTCGCGCCTTGCCCGTTTTTTCGCCTGTTCCCGTTCGATTTGACGCAGCGTGTGTTCGTCCGGTCCGATTATCCCTCCGCCGCTCGTTACGCAGGCGTGCTCGACTTCACCTTCAGCGTTCAAGACAATCACCGAGCCATACGTTTTCGTACCGTAGAATTTTGTCCCAGGCATTGGAAGGAAGGGCTTCGAACGGTGAAACGAATAGACGCGTTCGACAGCATTCGCCACTTTACGCGCAAGCGCCGGATCGTTTTTCATCTTCTCGTCCAGTTCCGGCGGCACGAAGATCGCGTGCTTTCCAAGCGTCGCCTGCGTTTTCGCCTGCACCATCCCATCGAGCTGCGACGGATTTGCCCGCGACGGGCGCCATGAAACAACGCTTGCATCCGGCTCCTCCCGCATCAGCCTGTCAAAAGGAAAATCGTTGTGCTCCCAATCCGCGTCGGAAATTCCGGACACATCCATTACATGATAAAACCACTGTCCCGCGCCCTGCGGAAAATATTTTCCGTACGCGTCTCTCCACAAATTTGCGAAACTTTCTTCCGTCTGTGATACCGTTTGCAAAACATCCGCAAAAGACACTCCGCCCAACGGACGCGTTTGCACTGAACCGCAGCTTTTCGCTGCCGCCGTTTCCCGGAGCGCCAACGCATGCATGGAATCCATCTGCATAAACAATATCCTCCTTCCAGCTTCCATACCTTCGTTTTTATCCTCGTCCTCTGCCTATATATCGTCATTTTCACGCTAAACTTAATGGGTTGGCGCGAAAGACGTATTTTCCGCCGCGAAATCCCAACAATTCACCTTTTTTCATGAAAAAACCGCAAGCCCGGCACAATTTTCCGAGGCTTGCGGTTTTCTTATGCTTACTGCACATCCAGCGCCGCCGTGATGAAATCGCGGAACAGCGGGTGCGGTTTGTTGGGTCTTGATTTCAGCTCCGGGTGGAACTGGGAGCCGACGAACCACGGATGATCCTTGACCTCAACGACCTCCACGAGGCTGTCATCGGGAAGCGTGCCCGCGATGACCATGCCCGCTTTGGTCAGCTCGTCTCTGTATTCGTTGTTGAACTCGAAGCGGTGACGGTGGCGCTCCTGCACTTCCTCCTCGCCGTAGGCCGCCATTGTGTGCGTGCCCTCACGGAGCTTGCAGGGGTATGCGCCGAGGCGCATGGTGCCGCCCTTATCGACGATTCCCTGCTGGGAATCCATCAGCGCGATGACCGGGTGCTTCGTCTCGGCGTTGAACTCGGTGCTGTGGGCGTCAGACAAGCCGCAGACGTTCCGCGCGAACTCGATGACCGCGCACTGCATTCCGAGGCAAAGGCCGAGGAACGGGATCCTGTTTTCCCGTGCGTATCGGATGGCGCTGATTTTGCCTTCGACGCCCCGATCGCCGAAACCTCCAGGAACGAGGATTCCCTTACATCCGTCAAAAATCTCGTCCAGCGCCGCGTCCTCTTTTTCCAGTTCCTCGGAATTGACCCACTGAATGCGGACTTCCGCGTCATTGGCGATGCCTGCGTGATGCAGCGCCTCTGTGACGGACATATAGGCGTCGGGCAGTGCGACATACTTTCCGACCACGGCGACCTTGACCTTTTTCGCCGGATGCTGGATCTTGTAGACCATCTTTTCCCATTCTTCCATGTTCGCCGGGGAAACGTCCATATTCAGCTTTTCGAGGACGATACGATCGAGGCCCTCTTTCTGCATCATCAGCGGAACCTCGTAAATCGTCGAGGCCGTGCGGTTCTCGATGACCGCGTTGGCGTCCACGTCGCAGAACAGCGCCAGCTTCTCCTTCATTTCTTTCGACAGCGGCTTTTCCGTGCGGCAGACGAGGATGTCCGGCTGGATGCCGATGCCGCGGAGTTCCTTGACACTGTGCTGAGTCGGCTTCGTCTTCAGCTCGCCGGCGGCGGAAATATACGGCACCAGCGTCACGTGGATATAAAGTACGTCGTTCTTGCCGACTTCCTTCTTCACCTGGCGGATAGCCTCGATAAACGGCAGACTCTCGATATCGCCAACGGTACCGCCGATCTCGGTGATGACCACGTCGGCCTCGTCAGCTTTCGCCACATCGTAGACTCGCTGCTTAATCTCGTTCGTGATATGCGGGATGACCTGCACCGTCGAGCCGAGATAGTCGCCCTTGCGCTCCTTGTTCAGCACTGACCAGTAAACCTTGCCGGCCGTGATATTCGACATTTTCGTCAGGCTGATGTCGATGAACCGCTCATAATGGCCAAGGTCGAGGTCGGTCTCCGCGCCGTCGTCCGTCACGAAGACCTCACCGTGCTGGTAAGGGCTCATGGTGCCGGGGTCGATGTTGATATACGGGTCAAACTTCTGGATTGTTACCTTGACGCCGCGATTCTTCAGCAGCCGTCCCAGCGACGCCGCCGTGATGCCCTTGCCCAGCGAGGAAACGACGCCGCCCGTAACGAAAATATACTTTGCCATATTGACCTCCTAAATAAGAACCGAAGAAATACCGTTCAACCTTCCTGTATGCTCTCCAAAAGCTTCTCGCGGCGGCGGGTCGATTTCGCAGCGGTCGTCGACGACGAAGATGCACCCGCGGACGAGCTTGACTTCTTTGTTTCCGGCGGGTTCCACTCCGTCAGCCCCCACATGCTGCTGCCCATATGATGAAAACGGCTGTCCATGTTGATCTGCGTGTAAACCTCCGAAATCGCATGGGAAAGGGACTGCACCGGCTTCGCCTTTTTCTTGATGACCTCCGTGACGAGATCCTTGTAATAGATTGGCTCCCCCTTCTTGGAAAGAATATAGTACGCGATGTCCGTCTCCGAGCTCTTTGCATAATTCATGATACCGCAAAATCCTCCTTAAATCTTGTTGTTACATTTTTTCGGGCGCACTGACACCCAATATGGAAAGCGCATGGCGAATCACCTGCGCCGTCTTCCCCGCCAACGCGAGACGCGCCCCCGCCAGCTTCGGCTCGACGCCCATGATTCGGCAGCGGCTGTAAAAACTGTGGAACGCACTGGCCATTTCGTGGGCGACCCGCGCAATCCGCTGGGGCGCCAAATCGGCAGCCGCCTTCTCCACCTCGCGCGGATATTCCTCGATTTTCTTGATCAAATCCAGCTCCGACTCGTCTGTCAAAAGCTCGAAGGCGTCGCTCTCTTTGAGTCCTGTTTCCTCCGCCTGCCGGAATATGCTCCTGATGCGCGCGTGGGCGTACTGGACGTAATAAACGGGATTCTCGCTGGACTGGGACTTCGCCAGGTCGATATCGAAATCCAGCTGGCTGTCCGGCGAGCGCATCACAAAGAAATACCGCGCCGCATCCGTGCCGACCTCCTCGATCAGCTCCGCCAGCGTCACACTCTCGCCGGTGCGCTTCGACATCTTGACGGCCTCGCCGCCCCGCAGCAGGCTCACCATCTGGAGCAGCATGACCGTCAGGTTGTCCGGGTTGCCGCCCAGAGCCTTGATGGCGGCCTTGACTCGGCAGATATAGCCGTGATGATCGGCGCCCCAAAGATTGATCACGCGTCCGAAGCCGCGCTCGAACTTGTCCTTGTGATAGGCGATATCAGCCGCCAAATAGGTCGGCTCACCGCCCGCGCGGATTACCACGCGATCCTTGTCGTCGCCGTAGTCCGTCGAGCGGAGCCAAAGCGCGCCGTCCTTTTCGTAAATGTTCCCGTTGGCTCGGAGTTTCTCCACCGCCGCGTTGACCTTGTCCGGGTGCAGCGTTCGCTCGCTGAACCAAACGTCATATTTGACGTTGAACGCCGCCAAATCCTCTTTCAAGGCCGCGAGTTTTTCCGTGAGAGCGCGTTCCTTGAAAATCGCCATCCGTTCCGCTTCAGGCATCCCGAGATATTTTTCGCCGTCCTTCTCCTTGATGCGGCGCGCCGTCTCGATGATATCCTGCCCGCGGTAGCCGTCCTCCGGCACCTCGACGTTTTTCCCGCAAAGCTGCAGGTATCGCGCGTTCACCGATTCCGCCAAATGGTCGATCTGGTTGCCGGCGTCGTTGATGTAATACTCGGCTTCAACGTCATAACCGGCCGCGCGCAGGAGATTTACCAACGCGCTGCCCACCGCTGCGCCGCGCCCGTGGCCGACATGAAGCGGGCCGGTCGGGTTCGCGCTGACGTACTCGACCTGCGTCCTCGGCGCGTCCTTCTTCGGGAGATTGCCGTAGTCCTCCCCCGCCGCGACAGCCGCGCGAAGGCCGTCATAAATCACGTCCTTCGTCAGGTAAAAATTGATGAAACCCGGCCCCGCGATTTCCACGCGCTCGATTCCGTCCTTCGCAAACCGCTCCGAAAGCGCCTCGGCAATCTGCCGCGGGCTTTTATGAAAAGCCTTTGCCGACTTCATCGCGAAATTCGTCGCGAAATCGCCCATTTCTTTTTTCGGAGGCACCTCCAATTCCACCGCCGGAAGCTCTGCCTCGGGGAAAACGCCGTCCGCGATTCCCTGCTCCGCCGCCGCTCGTATCACCGCGGCCAGCTTTTCCTTCATGTCCATCCGTTTCCCTCTCTTAATATCACATTGCTTGATTGACTTCACTTGCCTTCCCCTTGAGGGGAAGGTGGCGCGCGAAGCGCGACGGATGAGGTGTTACAGAATTCAACGCTTAACACATACGCAACGTTACAGCCACCTCACCCACCGCCTACGGCGGTCCCCCCTCCCCTCAAGGGGAGGGCAAGGATAGATAAGTATCAGTTCAATCTCCCGATCTCGCTTGCGTCCGGGCTGATCGAGATATGCAGCGCATTGTCGCTCTGCCACGCGCCGTTGAGCGCCATCGCGTAATCCACATAGATCTCGCCCGAGACGTTCCCGTAAGCGATCTCCATACTCCGCGTCCGCACCGACATCTTCATGCTGCCGAACGGCGTCTGGTACTCGCTGGTGCTCTCCATTCCGTTCATGAAATATTGATCCTGAGCAATCGCGCCGTTCCGCGTCAAGCGCAGGCGATCCGGCTCAATCCGCAGGATGGTCGAGATCGTCTCGTCCGCCATCTGATCGTCATAAAGCACATAGTGCATCCCGTTTTTTTCGTAATGGCGGCCCTCCGCCACCACCTCGATGGCGTTCGTCTCGCCGTCCGCCCCCGTCTGCTCGCCGCGCACCTTCACAATAACCTTTTCCATCCGTTCACCTCGTCAAAAAACATACTATATTATTATAGCCTACAGCGCCCGTTCCGTCTACGGGAAAATTAAAGAATCACTGAACAAGTTCCGCCGCACTCCTGCCGGTTCTTTTCCGGCTGTCGTTGTCCAAGACTTCTCAACGCAGCGATGCTGCGCCTTCGATATCTTTTCCTGTTCAGCCGAAAATTCTTCTTCGGCAGGAGCACAACTTAACTTATTCAGTGATTCCTAAAAACTCCAAAATCAGGAACACAGCGGGTGGCAGTCCACGCGCCGGCGTGTTGGTGTCAAATTGAAAAAACCAATGCGCACGTCCGGCATCACCACCGGAGCGGCGCCGCCCGTGCCCGCTTTCTCGCCATATTTACGAGTGAATCCGGCTCAACTCGCCTTTCCCCTGTGGTCAAGGGGTGCCATGGCTGTAATGCACAATGAATTTTTCATATCTGTGCATCCCCTGTGCTTTTCCCTGTCCTGACTTTTATGTTATTCTCTTATTCCACCAATATCCAATCACTGCGTACATACCGATAATACCCGCGAGAATGAGCAAAAACATGGCGGAGGGAAGCTTTGCCGCTGCCGTGCCGAAAATGTGCTTCATCATCAGACGGTCGCCGATCCGGTGCAAAAACGAGCCGACGACGCCGAGGAGGAAAACGGCGGCCAGCGCGAACCGCGTGCCAACGAGATAACGCCGTGAGGAAACATCCAAACCTCGCCAGCGCACGAACCTCGTCCAGAGCGCCGTCCAGTGCAGCCCTAAGTGAAGTCCCGAAAAAATCAGCATCCAATAGGAAGCCGCGACATGCGCCTGATGGGCGACAATGCTCCGCTGCCAGGCAAGACCGAACACGCCCGGAAAGAGGCGGTTCGCGATGGCAAGACCGCTGATGAACGCGACAGCGAAGGAAACCGCCAGTCCCACATTGACTATGAGCGAAGCCGCCCGCCGGACGTTCCACGCGCCCCGACCGAGAGAGGAAAACCATTTCCCGTTCCACGCGAGGTGAAGCAGCACGAAAACTCCCATGACAACGCCCAGCGCCTCATGCAGCGGCTTCGGCAAGACCTGAAAGCCCATCACCAACAGGAGAAGCGCAAACAGCAGCCCATCCAATAATACCCGTTTCATATCGCCGTGCCGTCGTCTTTTATTTCGCGTAGCCGAGGCCGGAAATCCACGGCGCGACGTCGCCGGCGTCGTTGGCCAGGATTCCGTCGCCGATGGTCGCTCCCGCCGCTGAGGCACGGATGCTGTCGAGGCTGTCTGAGAGCGGGCTGCCGCCGCTGGTGGCGAAGGGAATCACCGTCTTTCCGGAGAAATCGTAGCTTTCCAGGAAAGAGAGCACGATCATCGGCGCGTCGTACCACCAGATCGGGTAGCCGACAAACACCACGTCGTAGTCCGCCATGTTCTCCACCCGCCCGTCGATCCCCGGGCGGGCGTTGTTGTTTTTCTCCGCTTTCGCCACGTCAAGGCACTCGTCATAGGCCGGATACGGCGTCACAGGCACAATCTCGAACAGGTCGCCGCCCGTCTGCGCGGCAATCTCTTTCGCTACGTTCGCAGTATGTCCCTGATAGGAAAAATAGGCTACGAGGATCTTCCCGCTGGCCTCCGCCCGATGGGAGAACCCAAATCCGCAGAACGCCGCCGCGAATATCGCGGCACAAAACAAAAACATTGTTTTCATGATATAAAGCCTCCTTATCCTGCAATCCTTATTTCGCCGTCTCGTCCGCGTAAACTTCCTTCGCCATATTGAAGGCCGCCCACGCTTTCGGCCAGCCTGCGTAGAAGCCAAGCTGGGTGATGATCTCCGCCATCTCGGCCTTCGTGACGCCGTTCTTCTTCGCCGATTCGATATGGTATTTCAGCGAGCTGTCGATGATGCCGCTGGCCACCAGCGCCGAGACCGTCACGATGCTGCGGTCGTGCAGGGAAAGCACGTCGTTCTTCGACCAGACCTCGCCGAAGAGGATATCGTCGTTATATCGCGCGAAGTCCGGCGCGAAATCGCCGAGCCTGTCGCGCCCCGCCGTCTGCACTACCTTTACCGCTTCCCGCTGTTCAGCCATTTCCGCCACTCCCATCGTCATGAAATTCGTCGTGAAAAACATTCCCGCCGCCAATACGGCCGCTGTCCATTTCTTTGTGTTCATGTTGATTCCTCCGTTCTTTATTTCTGCAGGCCTTTCGTGCTCAAAACGATATGGGCCGGACGGTTCGTGATTTCCCTCGCCGCCGTGAACATCGACGAAAGCCCCCGCAGATATTCGCCGTAGGCTTCGGACTCCACATAGCTTTGATAGGCCGCCTCGTCCCGATAAATCTCCATCGTGTGGATGATATTCGGCGCGTCGTGCTCCGCCGTCACGAACATGCCCATGACGCCCGCGTCGTCCCGCACGGCGCGGACCGCTTCCGCCGTCGCCAGCTTCTGGTACTCGGCGAGCCGCTCCGGGCGCACCTCATAGCGGTGCATCAGGACTACCGTGCCGACGCCCTCCGCTTTCTGCTCCAATGCGATGCCGTTGGCCTCAAGGATTTTCAGGCTCTTGAGGATGGGCAGCCGCTCGGCGCGGTAAGCCTGGAATCCTTCGCTGCTGGCGTGGATGCGGTACGCCTCATAGCTCTCGTAAATCTCGATCAGCCGCAGCACGTCGGGATTTTCCGCGTCGATGCCGCCATAGAGCGCGTAGGTTCCGGCTTCGCCTGCCGCCGTCGGGCCGACAGTGCGCGCCGCGACTTCGCCCATCTTCGCCATATCGCCGGGCGTGGATTCCACCACCGCCCAATGAACCATCGGCATATTCCCCTCCGGCGTGCGGATCGGATGCGCCGACACAACCGTACTTGCCATCATGATTCCTCCCAATACAAGCAAAGCAAGTTTCTTTTGCAACTGTCTCATACGCCCCTCCGTCATTTCTTTTCCGCCATGAACTTCGGCAGCAGCTTTCCGCCGACGCCCCAGTTTTCCGGCTCGTTTTCCTCGATCAGCACATAAAACGCCGACGCGGGCATTCCCAGCGTTTCGCTGGCGACGCGGGTGAAGCCCTCCACCAGTTTCTCCTTCTGCTCCGTCGTCGTTTTCGCGGTCTTCATTTCAATGAACGGCATTGTATTTTCCTCCTGTCATGCAAGCAATTTTTTCGCGTTTTCCGTATAGAAGCGGCCCGACTGCCCGCGCTGGGCCAGCACTTCGTCCAGCGCTTTCTTGCGCTGCAGCACGATGGGCGCCAACACATACGGGTAATCGCTGCCATAGACGATATGCTCCTCGTCCGTGATCCGAAGCAGCATATCCATCTGGTCGGGCGTCGGGTCCCCCGCGAGGTCGAACCAAAGATGCTTCATGCCCGCTTCCATATCGACGGGTTCCATCCTGCCCATGGCCGAAAGCAGGCGGAACATGCCGCCCGCGCGGCTCTTCATATAGGGCAGGAACGAGCCGCAATGAGGCACTACGAGACGGATGCGCGGGAATTTTTCCAGCGTCCGGTTCGCCAGAAGATTCACCACCGCCCGGGTGGTGTCCGCAGGATATTCGTAGAGCGCCATGACGCCGCCCGTGACCACGCCCTCCCTCGGCAGGCTCCGGGCAGGGCTCGGATGCAGGATTACCAGCGCGCCGCGCTTGTCCAATTCTGCAAAAACGGGGTCAAAGCTCGGATCGCCGAGATAGACGCCGTCGCTGTTCGAGGCGACCTTCACGCCCAACGCGCCGAGACGCTCCGTTGCGTAACGGATTTCCTCCAGCGCGCCCTCAACGTCGGGCAGGGGCAGCGCCGCGACGAAGCCGAATTTTTCCGGATGCTTTCGGCTGAACGCGGCGTATTCCTCATTGACCGCCCGCGTGACCTCGCGGGCAAGTCCCGCGTCGCCATGATAGGTGTGCGGCGTCGGCATGGACAGCACGGCGTAGTCGAGACCCGCGTCCTCCATGAATTGCAGATGCGCCTCTTCCGACCACTGCGGAATGGGAAAGCCTTCCTCCGCCACGACGTCGATGCCGAGGCGTTTCAGCCCGTCGACATAAGACGGCAGCATCGCGTGGGCGTGAAAATCCACGCGCCGCCCCGTCATTTTCGCCGCCGACGCCATGGACGGGAAGCGTCCCAGGAGCGCCGACGCCGCCGCGGCTCCGGACAGCTTCAAAAAATCACGTCGTTTCATATCTTGTTTCCTTTACAGATTCGCGCCGATTTTCCGCGCCATCTCGCCGAACTCCGAGCGCTCCGCCAGCGAGCGCGAGCCGCAGCCGGTACCGAGTACCTGCCCGACGTCCGTCCAGTTCATATAGCGCACTAAGGTGTCGTAATGGGCGGCCAGCGCCTGGAAGGTCCAGTCCGCGCTGTTGTACGCCGTGGAAATCAGCATCGCCTTCTTGCCGTTCAGTTTCCCGGTGCGGGAATAGAAACGGTCCACCACGATCTTCAGCTGCGCCGACATGCCGTAGTAATAGAGCGGCGTCGTCAGCACCAGCATATCCGCTTCCAGCATCTTCGGCATCAGCTTCGTCTCGATGGCGTCCTGGAAAATGCAGGGGCCGTCCATGCCGCACTTGTCGCAGCCGCGGCAAGGATGTGTTTCCTCGTTCGCCGCGTCGAACACGAAAATCTCATGCCCCGCGCTTTTCGCGCCCTCGATGAACCGCTCCGCGAGATAGATAGATGTGGACTCGTTCTTCGGATGCGGGCTTGATGTCACAACCACGATCTTCATTTGTTTTCCCCCCGATACGCTGCCCTTCGCGGGCGGCGTGATTTTCTTTTCCGCAGGCGCGGCGGCGAGACCGCAGCCGCTCAGGAAGAGCGTCAGCAAGCCTATGCCGCTCACCTTCAGGAATTCCCGCCGATTCATGCTCTCACCTTATTTCAGCTTCGCGTATTCCGCCTCGTTCACCGGCTCCAGCCATTCCGTCGAGACGCCTTCGCCCGACAGCATGATGGAAAGATGCTGCATCATATTGTTCGGCCCCGCGCCGTGCCAGTGCTTCGTACCCTCAGGAATCGTCACCACCGTGCCGGGCAGGATCTCCTTCGGCTCCTCGCCCCAGATCTGATAGTAGCCGCGCCCCGATTCGCCGACGAGAATCTGGCATGTGCCATGATGGATATGCCAGTGGTTGATGGTGCCTTTCGTGAAGGTCACGTTCGCCACGCCGATCTTGTCGCTGGCCAGCGGCGCGAGGAAGGTCTTGCCCGTAAAATATTTATCGTAGTTGACGTTCGGCGAGCCGATGGCAAAAATCGTTCCGGCTTCTTTGCCAAGCTCCGCCTTGACTTCCTCCACGGCGGGATAGCCTTCCACCGCTTCCGCCGCGTCGGCGACGCCGCCGAAGGTCGTCAGCCCCGCCGCGAGAACGCCTGCCAGCGCCACCAGTTTCATTTTCTTCGTCCAATTCTTCATTTTCTTCATCGTCCCTTCTGTTGTTTGCCGTTCTCGGCCTGCCATATCAAATAATCGACCTTGTCCAAAACCTGCTGTCGTTGGTGCAGCTCGTCCATGAGTCGCCCCCGCTGTCCCCGGAGGATTCGCGCCCGCGCCGCCTCCGTGCCGGAGCGCGTCGAAAGCTCCATATAGCGGCGAACGTCCGACGGATCGAATCCCGCGCTTTCCAGCAGCGAAAAAAGCCCCGCGTTCGCCTCCGTTTTTTTCAACCACATCACGCTCCTTTGTGTCGCCCAAACGAAAAATATGGACGAAGCCGTTCTTATCGGCTTCGCCCACAGTATAGCGTCTTCGATGCAAGTTTGTCTAATACCTATTTTTTATGCGCATCTATGCTTTGAAAGCATGGACATCAGGAAGCACATAGAAGAAACAGTCGTCCGGGGCTGGCGCTTTCATTGCGCTGTCGGCAGCGGCACAATGCCCAAGGTTTTTCCAAGCGGTGCAAGCATTTTTACAAGCGTGTCGATTTGGGGGCTGATGTGCCCTCTTTCTATTCGCGCGATTACCGGCTGTTTCACGCCGCTTAATTCTTCCAGTTTCCTTTGTGTAATTCCCTTTTCGTTCCGCGCTTTGATAAATTCGCCGATCAGCGCCACGCGCAGATTGCTGGCGGCGATTTCCTCCGGCGTGAAAATCTCCTTTTCAAATTCGTCCCATTCATCTTTTCCCGTAATGATGCCGCGTTTTTTCGCATCCTCCAAGCAAGCCTGCGCATGCGCAATAGCTTTCTCATACTCTTTATCCATTGTCTTCATTCCTTTCCTTGAACTCCTTCAAAAGGCGTTTTGCTTTCTCGATTTCGGCGAGCGGCGTTTTTCTCGTTTTCTTAACGAAATGGCTGATCAGAAGAAAACTTTTTCCCGTCCACGCCGCAAAAAGGACTCTGTCGCTCAAAGGACGCAGTTCCCATATGTCTCCGCCAAGTTTCTTCATATATGGCTCCCCGATTGTTGTACCGTACACTTTTAATGCCTTGATATAGTCCTTGATTTTATTCGCTCTTATGCGACTGTTCTTGTCACGCTTACTTGCAAGTTCTCTGATAAACTCACGAACTGGTTTTTCGCCTTTCTTGTCGGTGTAAAATTCGATAGCGTACACTGACGGGCCTCCTTTCTGCCTATATGATAACTTAAAGATAATCAATAGTCAAGACATGGCAACGCATGGAGCATCGGGAGCTGCCATGCGAAACTGAAATGATCCTGTGCGTGTCAGGCGCCTGCCGATTCATTAAAAACCTGTAATGTGGCGAAAAGTGACGCCTACACCATGCCGGAATTATGTGCTATAATCAAACAATAGGATTACTTCTCAACCAAGAACAGGAGGGCATCTTTATGAGCGAATTGACACGACGGGACTTCATCAAACTGGCTGGCGCGGCGGCGGCCATGACCGCGCTGCCGGGCTATGCCGGAGCGGCGGAAAAGGACGAGGGCGGCCGGGGCTCGGCGAAAAAGCCGGGCACGGGCGGCGACAAGTATCTTCCTTACGACAAGCGGACCGGCCCGGAGGCTTTCGTCTATTTCACCCGAGACCTTTCGGCGGCGGGGCTCCTGAAAGTCTTTGACCGCGTGAAGGGCGCTCTCGCCGGGAAGATTGCCGTGAAGCTCCATACCGGCGAGCCGGAGGGGCCGAACATCATTCCCCGCCCGTGGGTCAGGGAGCTTCTCGCCGAGCGCCTGCCGAACGCCGCCATCGTCGAGACAAACACCTACTATAATTACGGGCGCTACACGACGGAAGACCACCGGAAAACTCTCGAGACGAACGGCTGGACCTTCGCGCCCGTGGACATCATAGACGCCGAAGGCACCGCGCTGCTTCCCGTGCCCCACGGCAAATGGTTCAAGGAAATGTCCGTCGGCAAGAATCTCTTGAACTACGATTCATTCCTTGCGCTGACTCATTTCAAAGGGCACACCATGGGCGGCTTCGGCGGCTCGGACAAGAATATCGGCATCGGCTGTGCAGACGGCCGCATCGGCAAGAAATGGATCCACACCTATGAAGGCAAAGATCAGTGGAGCATCAGCAAGGAAGAATTCATGGAGCGCATGACTGAATCCACCCAGGCGACGATTTCTTACTTCGCCCATAAGATCGCTTTCATCAACGTCATGCGCAATATGAGCGTTTCCTGCGACTGCGAAGGCGTAAACGCCGCCCCGGTAGTGACGCCGGACGTCGGCATCGTCGCGTCCTTTGACATCCTCGCGGCGGACCAGGCCTGCGTCGACATGGTCTACGCGCTGCCGGAGGAAAGCCGTCACGACCTCGTGGAACGCATCGAAACCCGCCACGGTCTGCGCCAGCTTTCCTACATGAAGGAGATGGGCATGGGCAACGATCGGTATCACCTGATCGACCTCGACAACGGCGACGCCGAGATCACTGCCAAGGAAGCCGTCAAAGGCATCAGCGGCAAATGGGTTTACGACGGGCAATAAGAAGAGCGAATAGAAAACGTCCCGGTTCTGCGATGAGCAATGAACCGGGACGTTTTTTATCAAGGTGCTTCTCTATCGAACATTATTCCACGAATTTTTCCCGCAGGAAATCCAAAAACCTGCCCGCCGCACCGAAAGTCGGCTGGAAACGTTTCCAGGCAAGAACCACGGTGGAGGTCAGCGGCGGGTCGAGGGGACGGAAGGCGAACCGCGCCGGATCGTAATGACACACCGCACCCTCGATGGTGATGGCGTCGGCGAAGCCGCCTTCCACCAGCGGCAGTGAATTGTCCACAAGGTTGTGGCATGCGATGATCTGTAGTTCTGTCATATCTCCCAGCCAATGCTCGACCTCCTTGCGGACGGAAAGACGCCCCGTATTGATGAGCCGCCGCCCCGCGAGATCCTGCCGCCGGATTTTCTTCTTTTTCGCCAGCGTGCTGCCCGCCCGTGTGAACACGCCCCAGCGCTCCTTCGTCGGCAGGCGGAAATAATCATAATGGGCGACGTCGATGGGCTCCTGCAAGAGCGCGAAATCCAAAAGACCCGCGTCCAGACGTTCGCGAAGCGTATCCGCGCTGTTCGTATAAATCTCATACTTCACCTTCGGATAGCGCAGGGAAAACTCCTCCAGCGTGCGGATGACCTCCGAGCCCGCCGCATAGACGCCGCTGCCGATAGCCAGCGTCCCGCCCACGTCCTCGGCGTGGTGGAAATCTGCCTCGATGCGGTCAACGAGCGCCACGGCTTCCTCCGCCCGATGGCGAAGCATCACACCCGCCTCGGTCAGGGCCAGCCTGCGCCCGCGCTCGAAAAGCGGCTGCCCAAGCTCCGCCTCCAGCTCAGCGAGCTGCCGTGAAAGCGTCGGCTGCGTCAAATGCAGCGATTCCGCCGCCCGCGAAATATTCTGCTCCCGCACCACCGCGAGAAAATACCGAAGCACCCGAATCTCCATCGTATGCCGCTTCTCCTTCACATCGGTCCTGTCTTTACGGAAAGCGCAAAGTCTAGGGGAATCTGACCGTTAGGAGCGGCCTCGACTTGAAGCCGCTCCTTTATACGTCATAGTATCATTTAATGATATTCACAATGTTGTCTTCCGATGACAGGACCCTCGGGGGAGCCGCGGCAGCGCGCTTGTAGCCGAAAGCGCCGATACAGAGCGGCTGATAGCCCTGCGGGATACTAAGATGAGAAAGGAGCTTTTTCCCTTCCTCCGATTTGAACGTCTCCGCCGCCGTGGAGAGCCAGCAGGCGCCGAGACCCGCTTTTTCCGCGACCAGCATCATGCTTCCGAAGACCATGTGCGCCGCGTCCTCAACAAATTTCTCGCTTTTGCTCGCCGAAATGATCAGCACGATGGGAAGGTCGGCGACCATCTGCGCCGAGGCGCGGGAGGCGTCGCCGCTTTTTTCCTCGACGAGCCGCTCGTACAGCTCGTGGAAACGGCGGAGCAGTCCCCGGTTTTGCAGGACCGTGAAATGCCATTCCTGATTGCTCGGCGCGTTGGAAAGATTTTTTCCTTCCTCCAGGATTTCCATGATCGATTCGTCGCGTATCGGGCGCGAGTCGAACTGCGTCGTACTTCTGCGCATCAGCACATTCCGCAGGATATTGTTCATGCCTTACACTCCTTACCTGTTGTCCACCCGATCCATACCCGCCATGTCGTGCAGACGGAAGCGTTCCTCCGCCAGCCGTTCATACTTCGTGCCGGGCCTGCCATAGTTCGCGTACGGGTCGATGGAAATGCCGCCCCTTGGCAGGAATTTCCCCCACACCTCGATATAACGAGGATCCATCAGCTTGATCAGATCCTTCATGACGGTATTGACCACGTCCTCGTGAAAGTCCCCGTGGTTGCGGAAGCTGAACAGATACAGCTTCAGCGACTTCGACTCCACCATGCGGACGTCCGGTACATAGGAAATATACAGCGTCGCGAAATCCGGCTGCCCGGTGATCGGGCAAAGGCTCGTAAACTCCGGGCAATTGAACTTGACCCAGTAATCGTTTTCCCGATGCCGATTCTCAAAAGTTTCCAAAACCTCCGGCGCGTATCCGGACGGATAGCCGACGCCCTTCTCGCCGAGAAGCGAAAGCCCCTCCGCTTCCTTAGCCCGCGTCATGCACTCCCTCCTTCAAATACGTCTCGTGGAAATCGTCTTCCGATACGGGACGCCCGAACAGGTAGCCCTGGATGTAGTCGGCGCCGCAGCGGTTCGTGACAATCTCGTACACCTCGTTTTCCTCGACGCCCTCGATGCAGGTGCGAATCCCGATGCTGCGGCAGAGGGTGACAGTGTATTCGACCAGCCGTGTGTCAAAATCATTGTCGAGAATATTCTTGACGAACTCCCGATCCACCTTCACGATATCGCAGGACAGGTTTTTCAGGTACGCCAGCGACGAATAGCCGGTACCGAAATCGTCCATCGCGATCTGCACGCCTTGATCCCGGAACTCGTTGAATTGGCGATTGATAAAGTTCCAATCGGAGACGATGGTGCTTTCCGTCAGCTCCAGCGTGACGGATTTGGGCGGAACGCCGATCCGATGGATGGCCTCCCGGACGAACGGGAAAAACTCCATATCCTTGATCTGCACCGAGGAAACATTGATGCTCATCTTGAAATCCGGCACAATCTCGCTCCATTTCTTGCAGGTTTTCAGCGCTTCCTCGACAATCCACCGTCCCACCGGCAAAATCATTTTCGTTTCTTCGAGAATCGGTATGAACTCCATCGGCGAAACCATTTTTCCGTCCGGCTTCTTCCAACGGAGCAAGGCCTCCGCGCCGATCAGGCGTTTCGTCCGCGCCTCGATTTGCGGCTGATAAAAGAGCTGGAAACCTTCGCAGCCATTCTCCACGCTGACCTTCAAAAGATCGCGCATGGCCATGGAACGGACATACCGGTTGTACTGCTCATGGGTCAGGATCACGTTCTGGTTTTTGCCTCCGCGCTTCGCCAGAACGAGAGCCGCTTCCGCATGCTTGAACAGCTTGTAGTATTCCTTGCCGTCCTCGGGATAGGCGACGGTGCCCGCCGACATCGTGCAGAAATACGGCTTGCCGTCGATGAACTGCTGGCGCGACATGCACGCCTGGATCGCATTGAATACTTGCGTGACCTGCACCGCCCGCGCGCCGGGCAGGATCATTCCGAACTCGTCGCTGTCCAATTTGTAGAGCATGGCGCCGTCAGGCAATATGTTCAGGAGCTGCCGCGCCGTCATGCGAAGCACCGCGTCGCCGAAGGAGCGGTTGTTGGCCTCGTTGATGGCGCGGAAATTGTCAAGGCCGAGCAGCATGATGCGCCCGCCGACGCCGTTGTGCGCCTGTGCCTTCAATACGCGGTTCACCGCCATCTCGAACTGCCACTTGTTCAGGAGGCCCGTAACCCCGTCCGCTTGGTTCAGCCGATCCAAAGGATTCAGGATGCCCCCGAAAAAATGCGGCTGGCCATCCGAATCCCGCAAAAGCTTGCCGGTGACGCGCATCCACACATATTCGCCGTATTTGTCCTTGGAACGGTATTCGACATTGAAACGATCCTTCGAACCGAACCGGATTTCGTCGTCGATTTCCTTCACCCTCGGCAAATCCTTCGGATGGACAAGGGGCAGCCATGCGTCGGCAAGGCTCCCGATGACTGTGTCCCCGATGCCGAAATCCTCCGCCATCCTTTGGGACAGCAGCGTGATTCCCGCCGAGAAATCGATAACGAAATAATACGCCTCGCTCGATTCCTGCAAAACATCAAAATAAAACAGAATCTTCTCCAGCAGCGGAGACAGTTTTTTCTTTTTATGCTTCATATTTCGTCCTCCAAAGAATCCCTGCCAAAACGAACCAATCCTTTGCAATAAATTATATCATAAACGGCTTTCATTTTCATTTCTTTTTCCAACTATTATAAATAAAAAAAGAGGGGCAAGCCCCCTTTTTTGTATTTCTAGGATTTACGTCCCTCACGCCTGAGCACGCGGCATTGGTCGAACTCTTGGACAAGCGCCCATTCCGCCGGATGGAAATCATTCTTGAACTGGGCGTCCCGTTTTTTGCTGACAATCATATAGACAGTCCGGTCTTGCGGGATGTCCTCGATCGCCCAATAGGGCCAGACGTTTTTGCTGTTCCACGACTTCCCGTCGGGACGGTTCGCCGCGATATTCTTTTTGAAGTCCACTTTGTAAATGTCGAGATTGCTGTAATACGGATGAGAAACCTTGTAATCGCCGTAGCTCAGCACAAGGTCGCCGTCCTGCACATTCCCGTTCAACGTCGCCGCGACTTCCTTGCCGGAATAGTTCTTCGCCGTAATGCCGGGGACCAGCACAAGCAAGGTGGCGATGACGAGGAACGCAATCTCGCCGAAGAACATCCTGCGCACCAGCGTCATCCTGGTCTTCAGATATTTCGCCGCGAGAATCGAAATTGGGAGCAACGACGGCATCGTATAGGTCGTGTATTTCGTCGCCATCATCTGATAGAAAATATTGATGGTCAGCGCCCAAACCAAAAGGAACTGCTCGTCCATGTCCAAACGCGGCAAGCGGCGCTCGCGGATAATCCCGCAAAGCTTGGGCGGCAGCGTCACAAAGCCCCACGGGAAGAAAATCAGGAAAAACAGGACCGAGTAATACCACCAGACATCCCACATCGGATGCTCGGAAACGGTGGCGCGGAGATAGTTGTGCACGCCGAGGAAGGTATTGATGAAATCCGCGCCGTGCAGCAGGTACATCGGCACATACCAAAGCGCGACCACCGCGAAGAATATCACGAAGCCCAGCGGCTTCATGCGCGGAATTTCAGCGAAGTCCCTGCGAAGCACAATGAAGATCGTCACGATCAGGCCGGGAAGCAGGATGCCGATCGGCCCTTTCGTCAGCACCGCAAGACCGGCGAAAAGATAACAGAGGTAATATAGGTTCTTGTTGTTTCCTTTATACGCCAGATAAAAAAACACCAGCACCGCGTTGAAGAAAACGAACAAGGTTGCGTCGGTAATCACCGACTTCGAGATCACCCAATACCCGACCGACGTGGCGAGCATGACGCCCGCCCAAAGTGCCGTCGTCGCGTCATACAGGCGGCGGGCAAAAAAATATGTCAGCCAAAGGCCGACCACACCGAAGACCGCCGGGAAAAACCGCGCGGCGAAGTCCGTAAAGCCGAAGGCCTTGAATGCCGCAATCAGCTCCCAATAAAAAAACGCCGGCTTGTCATACCAAAAGTTGCCGAAAATGCGCGGCGAGACATAATCGCCGGAAAGCAGCATTTCCTTCGCCGTCTGCGTATAGTTCGACTCGACGGGATCGGTAATCGCGAGCTGCCCGTTCATGAACAGGAACAGCGCCGCGCCAAGCAGCGTCAAAAAAATCAGGTTTCGTTTGTCTTGCTCCATGCGTCCTCCCTCAACCGTCGATGCGGCGGATATCCGCGCCGAGCCCCACCAGCTTTTCCACCAGATGATCGTAGCCGCGGTCGATATGATGGATATAGCCGATCTGCGTCTCGCCCTCGGCCACCAGCCCCGCCAGCACCATCGCCGCGCCCGCCCGCAGGTCGGTAGCCTTGACCTGGCAGCCCGTCAGCTTCGGCACGCCCTCGACAACGGAAGTTCGCCCGTCAATCTTGATATTCGCGCCCATGCGCTTCAGCTCGTCCACATGCATGAAACGGTTCTCAAACACCGTCTCCGTCACCATACCCGTGCCCTCCGACGTGGCAATCATCGCCATGAACTGGGCCTGCATATCGGTGGGAAAGCCCGGATAGGGCATCGTCTTCACGTCCACCGCCTTGATCGGGTGGTCACAGAATACGCGCACGCCGTCCACGTCTTCCTCGATGCCGACGCCGGCCTCTTTCAGCTTCGCGATGACCGGCTTCAAATGCTCGCTGATGGCGTTCTCAATATAGACGTCGCCTTTGGTCATCGCCGCCGCCACCATATAGGTACCCGCCTCGATGCGATCGGGAATCACGGCATACGACGCCCCTTTGAGCTTCGGCACGCCCTCGATCTTGATGACATTCGTGCCGGCGCCGCGAATCTTCGCGCCCATCACATTCAGGAAATTCGCTAGATCGATGATTTCCGGCTCCTGCGCCGGATTTTCCAGGACCGTCTGTCCCTCCGCCATCGACGCCGCCATCAGGATATTTTCCGTAGCGCCGACACTGGGGAAATCGAGATAAATCCGTGCGCCCTTCAGCCCATGCGGAGCGTTGGCGTCAATAAAGCCGTGGCCAATCTCGATATCCGCGCCCAAAGCCTCAAAGCCCTTCAAATGCAGATCGATCGGACGCGTACCGATGGCACAGCCGCCCGGCAGCGAAATCTTCGCCCGTCCGCAGCGCGCGAGCAGCGGCCCCATAATCAAAAACGAAGCGCGCATTTTCCTCACCAGATCGTAGGGGGCCTCCCAGCATACGATTTTGCTGCTGTCCACGGTGAAACGATGCTCCGTTTCGTCATAGGATGCCGAGACACCCAGTTCCCGCAGCACCTCCGCGATCGTCTGCACATCGTCCAGCGCCGGAACTTCGTCAAGGCAGCTCGGCTGCTCCTGCCCCAGGAGCGTCGCCGCGATAATCGGCAGCACCGCGTTCTTCGCGCCGCTGATTTTCACACGGCCCGAAAGACGGTTTCCGCCGTTGATGACCAGTTTCTCCATTAAATGTATTTCCCTCCAAGGAAAGCAGCGAATTATTCCTGCTTCCCGACAGAATCGCAAAAATCATATTCACGGTTTATGTTCACTGTTTATCCACAAGCTTGTCCACTTGTCCACAAGCTTCTCCACAGGAACATTATTTTGCATTATCATCTAGTGTACCATTTGCGGCGCGTCATGGCAAGGGGCACAGGAAAATTTCTGCCGTTTTCCTCCAAGATAGGAAAAAAGAAGCGGTGCGTAAGCCCGAAGGCTTATGCACCGTTCTGTTTCTGATCCTATTATTTCTATTACACCTTGAACTTGCCGGTAGCCGCTTGCAGCTCCGTAGCGAGATCCGCCAGCGAATGGGACGCCGACGCGATCTCCTGGCTCGACGCCGACTGCTCCTCGGCTGCCGCCGAAATGGTCTGCGTTTCCTCGCTGGTCGAACGGCTGACCTCGTCGATGGTGTCCATAGCGCCCACGATGCCCTGCATGCCTTTCGACACCGTCTGCACCGCATGGTTGATTTCTTCCATTTCCGTCTTGATGGAAGAAACCCGCGTCGTGATATCCTGGAACTGCTCGCCGACTTCGCGGATGGCCTGGGTGCCGAGAGCCACCTCATTGGTACCCGCTTCCATCGCAACGACCGCTTCCTCTGTGTCGCCCTGGATGACCGCGATGCGGTTCTTGATTTCCTCCGCCGACTGCTGCGACTGCTCGGCGAGTTTTCTGACTTCCTCGGCGACGACCGAGAAGCCGCGTCCCGCTTCGCCCGCGCGCGCCGCCTCGATGGCCGCGTTCAGCGCCAAAAGATTCGTCTGATCGGCAATCGCCGAAATGCTTTCAACAATCTGCCCGATCTGCTTCGAGTTTTCGCCAAGCTTCTTGACAACCTGCGCCGAATTGGAAACGCTCTGCTCGATGCCGCCCATTTTTTCCATCGCGTTCTGCATCAGCTCCGCGCCGTGATCTGCGGCGCCCGCCATCTGCTCGGTGTTCTCGGTGACCGTATTCGCCTTATCCGTCATCGCGTTGATGTCGATGAAGGCCGCGTCAATATGCTGCTTCGCGCCGTCCACGCTGTTGAGCTGCTTCTCCATGCCGCCGGAAACTTCGATGATCGTCTGCGCGACGTGGGTGGCCGCCTCCGCCGCCTGCTGGCTCGAAGCCGTCAGCTCTTCGCTGGACGCCGCCACCTGCTCCGCCGTGTGCGCCATCTGCTGGATCAGACCGCGGATATTCTTCATCATCGTGTTGAACTGTCCGGACATCTGCCCGAACTCGTCGCTGGAAGTGACCGGCAGCGGATCAAGCCGCAGATTTCCCTGGGACATCTCGCCCATGTGATCCACGAGGCCCTTGATCTGGTTCACGATCGCATTGGCGAAGAACAGCAGCGAAACGACGATCAGCACGACGCCGACAATCGTCAGCACGCTGTAAATCATGCGAAGCTTGGAAACCCCGGCGAACACGAAATCCTCGGGAACGCCGACCACCGTCATCCAACCGGTCGCCGGCATCGTCTCATAGGCAATAACCGTTCCATTCGCTACAAAATAACCGGCCTTTTTTTGAGCCATTTCAGCGATGTGCTGCTTCAACACCGGATTATCATCAATCGACTTCAGATTTTCGTTCTCATCAGCAGAGGCAATGATAAGACCAGTTTCCGGGTTCAGGATCATGCCCTTGCCCTGGCCGTCGAACTTGATGTTCTTCGCTTTCTGGGAAATGGTGTCGATCTTGAACATGACGCCGATCACGCCGCCCGATGCGCCCTGCCGTTTGTACGGAACGCCCGCCGCGCAGACCGTATCGCCCGTGGTCTTCGAGACATACGGATCGCTGAACGCAAGCTTGCCCGCCTGTTGCGCTTTCAGATACCATGCCCGTTTCGTCCACTCAGCCTTGCCCGTCTGATCGCCGCCATGGAGCGCCATCGTATAGCCGTTTTCCATGACGTGCAGCAGATTCGTCATTTCCTTGTCGTCGGCGACAGCCTGCGTCAGGTTCTGGCTCCGCGCGTACGCTTCCTCCGACGCCGGCAGATGAGCGACAATCGAAGCGACGCCCTGCGCGAGCTGCCCCTTGGAAAGCAGCCACGCCTCCGCCTCATTGGATTCCGCCTTGATCGTCGAAACGATTTCCTTTTCCAGCGTCTCCGACACGGCGGACGACGCTGTGAAATAACCGACAACCGAAACAATCGCCATAATCAGACCGGCCACGCCCGACAGCGCGAAAAACTTTTGCTTCACATTCATAATACCCCGCTCCTTTCCTTTATGGGGAAAACCTTATCCAAAATTTATTATCTCATCCGATTGGTCATTTGTCAAGAACATTATTATTTTTATATGACCATTTACCCATACTGTAGTTTGTGCAAAGCAACAAAAAACGGCGTCCGAAAACGCAATGTCATTAAGTTAAGAAGTATAGGACAAAAAAGTCCTCCCCTTATTTATTATGGTAAGCGGAGGACTTTCAATTTCGACATTTACCCATATAAATTGAAATTTGACATACTTACATATAATTAGGACAATTTACCCTACATTTATATAACTAGGACAAGCTTTCCCATAATTTTCGCATATATTATAGCCGCCTGCAACCTTTTCCAGCGCTTCTTCTTCCAACTCAAAATCGTCTATCTCGGCCAAATAGGCTTCAGCCTCCTCTTTTGTCACTTCCAAACCTTCCGATTTGGCTAAAGCCATCAGTTCTTCAGCAGTACGACATTGCATGGCTTTTGCAAGCATTTCTTTCGTGATTTCGTTTTTGTTAATCGACATAGTAGAATCCTCCCTTAACTGTTAATATTTAAATGCCTTTAACTATATATACAAAACAGGTTCATCAAAATTGACGCTGCCGGAAAAATTTTTTTAAAAAATATCATACTCGCCTTCGCAAAGCAAAACTGAAATTGCCGTACGAAATAAAACAGCCGTGGAAATTCCACGACTGTTAGAATTTTGCTTAACTTAATGACATTGTCCGAAAACGCCGCCTTTTTGCTTGCCTTAAATACGGTTTACCGGACTTTGAACGCGCTTGTCGAGGTTTGCAGCTCCATCGCAAGATCCGCCAGCGAATGGGACGCCGAAGCGATTTCCTCGCTGGACGCCGACTGCTCCTCCGCCGCGGCGGAAATCGTCTGGGTTTCCTCGCTTGTATCGCGGCTGACCTCATCGATGACGTCCATCGCCTCGATAATGCCCTGCATCCCTTTCGAGACGGTCTGCACCGCGCCGTTGATTTCCTTCATATCTGTCTCGATGGACGCGACTCGTGCCGTGATGTCCTTGAACTGCTCGCCGACTTCACGAATGGCCTGCGTGCCGAGAGCCACCTCATTGGTGCCCGCTTCCATCGCGACAACCGCTTCCTCAGTGTCGCCCTGGATCACGGAAATACGGCTCTTGATTTCCTCCGCCGACAGTTGAGACTGCTCGGCGAGCTTGCGGACTTCTTCCGCAACGACAGAGAAACCGCGTCCCGCTTCGCCCGCGCGCGCTGCCTCAATGGCCGCGTTCAGCGCCAAGAGGTTCGTCTGATCGGCGATGGCCGAGATACTCTCGACAATCTGCCCGATCTGCTTCGAGTTCTCGCCCAACTTCCTGACAACCTGCGCGGAGTTGGCCACGCTCTGCTCGATGCCGTTCATCTTGTCCATCGCATTGTGCATCAGCTGCGCGCCGTGGTCGGCAGCCCGCGCCATCTGCTCGGTATTCTCCGAAACCTGCCCGGCTTTCTTCGTCATGGCTTCCATGTCGATAAACGCTTTATCCACATGCTGTTTCGCACTGTCGACGCTGGTCAGCTGCTTGTCCATGCCGCCCGCAACCTCGACGATAGTCTGAGCCACATGGGTCGCCGCTTCCGCCGCCTGCTGGCTCGAAGCCGTCAGCTCCTCGGAACTGGCCGCCACCTGCTCCGCGCCGTGGGAAATCTTCTCGATTAATGTCCTGACGGCGTCCACCATACGGTTGTTGCAATGACCGAGCTCGGTCAGCTCGTTGTCGCCCTCCAGCTCCACTTTGTGCGTCAGATCGCCTTTCGCCATCATCTCGGATACGCGGGTCAGCTCTTCCAATGCCAACTCAATGGAGTTGATCAGGAGATACGCAGAAACAAGTGTAATGATCAGCGCCGCGATGGCCACACCCATGGCCATCTTCTCCGACTGACCGATATGATCCTCGATGCGCGTGGTGGCCTTTTCCACCGTCTCATCGTTGATCTTCAGCATCTTTTGCGCCTGCTCGTTGACCTTGAGGAACGACTGGCGGTCCGGCCCCATGTAGCTCTGCTTCGCTTGCTCCACTTGGCCGCTCTTGACCTGTTTCAGCATCTTGTCCTGCTTCGTGTGGTAATCGGCCCAAAGTGCTTTCAGCTCCGCGAGATCTTTCTCGTCCCGCTGCCTGGCTTCCTCGCGCAGGTACTGCCGTGCCTGCAGCTCTTTGGTGTACTCCTCGAACAGCTTGTCAATCTCGGCCTGTTTCTCGTCGACCTGCTTCATGCGCTCGTCGACGGTCTCCGGCCGGATCAGTGCCATCGCCGCGTAACGCCGGGAATCCGCGGCGTCCATCGCCCATTTATTCATCTGGCGCATCATCGGCAGCCGTTCATTGGCCATGTTGTCCACTTCGTCGTACACATTGTTCAGCGTGTACATCGAAAAGCCCACATACCCCAAAAACAAAACGACGACGAGACCGAATCCCAGAAACAGTCTCGCCTTGATGGATAAATTGTTCATACATATTTCCTCCCTGTCTTCCGCCAACGCCTATGAAACCCGGGACACGCCGCCCATCGTTCTCGACGCCGCTTCGTCAGCAGAGAAAATTTTATAGGATAATAATATCATTATTGCTCCCGAACGTAAACAATTATTTTCAGACTATTTTCATACTTATCCTCTTCCATTTCTGCGTTCAGGCGAATTGACAAAAGCAGCGGGCGAAAAAAAATCAGCCGCCGAAAGGGAACGCTCCCCCCGGCGGCTGATGATCATTTCACGCCTCAGATTCTGAATTTCCCGATGGCCGTCTGCAGATCGGTGGCCAGCGTTGCCAGCGACTGGGACGCCGACGCGATTTCCTGGCTGGACGCCGACTGTTCTTCCGCCGCCGCCGAGATCGTCTGCGTATGCTCAGCTGTCTTGCGGCTGACGCTGTCGATGTCGTCCACCGCCAAGACGATATTCTGCGTGTTCTTGGAAACCTTGTCCACGGAGCCGCTGATGCCCTGCATTTTCGCCTCGATGTTCGTGACCATGCTCATGATCTCGGAGAACTGCTCGCCCACCTCACGGATGGCCTGCGCGCCCTGCTGGACCTCGTTCGTGCCGCTTTCCATGGAAACGACGGCGTCCGCCGTGTCGCCCTGGATCACGGAAATACGCTGCTTGATTTCCTCCGCCGACTGCTGGGACTGCTCGGCCAGCTTGCGAACCTCCTCGGCGACAACGGAGAACCCGCGGCCCGCCTCGCCAGCGCGCGCCGCCTCGATGGCCGCGTTCAGCGCGAGAAGGTTCGTCTGGTCGGCAATCGCCGAAATGCTTTCGACAATCTGCCCGATCTGCTTGGAATTCTCGCCCAGCTTTTTGACCACATCGGCGGAACTCATGACGCTGGACTCGATCTGCTCCATGCGGTGCATCGCGTCCTGCATCAGCGTCGAGCCGTGCTCAGCGGCTTCCTTCGTGCGCTCCGAATCTTCCGCGGCTTCCTTCGCCTGCTCGGTCATGTTCTGGATGTCGATAAACGCGGCATCCACGTTCTGCTTCGCCTGATCGATATTCGTGAGCTGCTTGTCCATGCCGCTCGCGACCTCGACGACAGTCTCCGCGACATTCGTTGCCGCCTGTGCCGCTTGATGGGCGCCCGCCGTCAGTTCCTCGGAGGAGGAAGCCACCTGCTCCGACGTGCTGCTCATCTGGCCAATCAGCGATTTCAGATTCTTCTGCATCTCATTGAACGCGCCGGTCAGCGAGCCGATCTCATCGGAGGACTCCACCGGGATCGGCGGCATGCGCAGGTTGCCCGCCGCCATTTCTTTCGCGTCCTTTTCCAGCTCGATGATCGGGCCGGTGATGCGGCTCGCGAATTGCAGGCAGAGAAACGTGACGAGAACCAGCCCCGCGACCACCGCGATCGTATAAGTGTAACGCATACGGATCAGGGACGCGTAGACGAAATCATACGGCACCGCGAGGCCGATGATCCAGCCCGTGGACGGGATCGTGCGGTACGCGAAGACGTTCGTGCCGTCCTTCGACTCATAAGTGAAAAAGCCCTTCTTGTTCTGCACCATCTGGTCGAAGCGCGCGCCGATGTCCGGGATCGACTTGAAATCCGACATCTGCTGATGGTCGCCGCCGGAGGCCAGTATCTTGCCCGTAGGCTCGATGATGATGCCGATGCCCTGTTTCTGGTACTTGATTTTCTTCGCCTGCTCCGTCACCACGTCGAGGCCGACGTCCGTGCAGAGCGCGCCGCCGAAAGCACCGTTCACTTTGAAGGGCGCCGCCGCCGAAACGACCAGCTTGTTCGTGTTCTTGTCCACATACGCCTCGGTGAAAATCGCCTTGCCCGCCGCCTTCGTGTCCTTGTACCAAGGACGCGTGCGCGGATCCATGCGGCCCGTGCCGTCGCCGGTATGCAGCGACGCGAAATAGCCGTCCTCCATGCCGATATTGAGATCCAGAATTTCCTTGTCGTCCGCCACCGACGACAGCGACTCGATGGACTTGAGCCGCGCCATGTCGCCCTTGAAGCCCGTCATCAGGCTCGCCGCGTAAGTCGCCGACGCCTTCTTCTCGCGCAGCCAGCCTTCCAGTTCCTCGGCCTCCGCGCGCACCGTGTAGTTGATTTCCCCCTCGATGCTCGCGTTGAGGTTCGTGCTTGCCGTGTAGTAGCCGATGATGGAAACGATTGCCAGGAGCAGCCCCACCACGCCGGAAAGAACGAAAAACTTTTGCTTGATGCCCATAATACCATATCCCCCTTTGAAATGATATGACATTATGCCTATACCAGCGCACAATATCCAATTGTAAGAATTATACCGTACATAAAAGAGAATATCAATATGAATTTTTATCCTAATTATTTATCTAGGAATTATGCCCCACAAAAAATATAGGCAAAAAAATGGGCGCTCTTCAAAAATCCGCGCCTTTTTTCATGCTATTTTCATGTTATGTTCGTTTGTTTCACGTGAAACATTTTTTCGAAAATATTTTTTCTCTCTTCCGAAATTTTCCCAAACATAAAACCGTGAAATGCTTGTGATTTCACGGTTTTAATAAATTGTGCAAAAATTTTCAGGTTATGTTCGTTTGTTTCACGTGAAACATTTCTTCGGAAAAGGCGCAAAAAAGCGACGCCGAAAAGCGCCGCCTTTTTTGGATTCATTTTGTTTCTCCGAAAAACCGAAGAATCAGATGTCCATCCTATTATTTTTTGCTGCCTTCAAGTTGCTCTTGTTCACATACATGTTCTGGTCGGCCCGTTCAAACACCGGGGCTACGCAGGCGTCGTTCGCGAACTTCGACATGCCGCAGGCGATGACGATTCCTCCGTCGTGCCCTGCTTTCCTGTTGTGGTCGCTCATTTTCCCGATCAATTCCTCGATGCACTGATAATCGGCGTCCTGCACGATCACGGCGAATTCGTCGCCGCCGAGGCGGAAAACCGGGCTGTGCTTGAAGATATCGCAGATGATTTTGCAGGCGTCCCGGATATGCTGGTCGCCCGCGTGATGGCCGAGAGTATCGTTGATTTCTTTCAGGTCGTTCACGTCGAGAATCACGATGGCGAAATCCGAGGCGCGGTGCTCGGCAATCTGGCGATCCAGTTGTTCCTCCGCCTCCAGATACGCGTGCCTGTTTTTCACGCCCGTCAGCGGGTCAAGGTTGACCTCGCGCTGCGCCTGGGCAAGCTGTTTCGAATATTCTTCCTCCTGCCGGACCTGGGCGTCGATATTGTTGACGCCGACAATCAGCTGGCGCCCTTCCGCGTCCTCGACCACGGCGGCCTTGAGACGCACATAGCAATACTTGCCGTTGAACATCATACGGTAGCTGATCGCAAAGATGCCGCTGCGCTCGATCTCGGCCAGGATGCCTTCCTTTGTGAACAGGGAAAGGAAACGCTCCAAATCGTCAGGATAGATAATGCCTTCCGCATTTTTCCTTGAAGTTCCGAAAAAGTCCACGCCTTCCTTCGGGATCGCGAAACTATCCAATTCGGAGACCGCACTGAATTCACGGTACCGCTCAGTCTCGGGATCGATGACATAAATGCAGATATAGTCCCCGGTCAGCGCGTAGATACGGGAGTATGCGATGCGCTCCTCCTTCATCTTCTCTTCCGCATGGCGTCTCTTCACCTGCTCGTCGATATCCGTCACGCCGATGATGATGAAGCGGTCATCATCATCCATGCGCGATACCCGCAGATTGACATAGACCGGACCGTTTTCCGAAAGCAGGCGGTAGGGCATCATAAAGACGCCGTCCCGATCCAGGGCGTCCATGAGATTATTGCGGCTCAGGGCCTTCAAAACACCGTCCCTGTCGTCGGGATGAATCAGCCGGCCGATGTCCGCCTTGCACGCCGCAAAGAAATCCTCGCCCCGCCGCGTCTCCGTCAGCTCGCCTGTTTCCCCGTCGGTGCGGTATTCTATGAACACCCCGGTGTCGAGATTGACATAGTAAAAATCGATATAGCCACGAGCAAGGGTCTTGGCGATATGGGTAAAAATGACGCTGGTGCTCTTCACCCTTTCGTAGGCTTCCTTCGTGGCGGCGTTTTCCCGCTGGATCCGCACATTGTCAGTCAAATCCTGACATATTCCGAGCAGACAGAGCCGACCGGAAGCGTCGATATATTTCAGCTTTGTCGTCTGGAACTGCTTCGCGTTTCCGGCGGCGTCCAGCACGTCCTCAAAAAAGATATGCGGCTCCACCATCGACAGCGCTATACGATCGTCCCGAATAAAATGCGCCGCCGTCTCCGCATCGAATATTTCCTCGTCGGTCAGGCCGATCACGCCCTCCGGGTTCGGCTTGTGCGCGTAGTCCGCGAAGGCTTGGTTGCAGGCCAGATAAACGCCTGTCTTCGCATCCTTGGAAAAATTCAGCCCCGGAATATTGTCCAGCAGGGACGTCAAGGACTGCTTCAGTTCGGCGACCTTTGCCGCCTCCTCCAGCAGCCGCTGCTGCTCGTTCGCCTTCCGTTCCGCTTTCAGCTTTTGCAGCAGCAGGATTATGATGACCAAAAACACCGCCGAGAGGCCGGCTATGACGCCGAGCCAGTGCTCCTTCAGGAATTGCGCGGAAGTCATTTTCTGGCTGGTATAGGCATAGGAGGCCAGCGCGGCATCCATATCCCCGCTCTTTGTCAACGCGGCTGTTTTGTTCAGTATGAAAAAGAGCTCGCGGTCCGCCTTGTTCACCGCGAAGGAAAGCGGCATGGATTCCCCCGTCGGCACGAAAAAGAATTTGTACTGCGCTATGATGGGCTCAATCTCATGGATCCGGTAATTGCTGACGAGAACGCAGTCCGCCTCGCCGGAGGCCAGCGCCCGGAATCGCGCGTCAGGATCGTTAAAACGGAGCAGCTTGCTGTCGGGATAGTAATCCTTGATGAAGGTCTCGATATTTTTGTTTCCCTGGTTGATGGCAAAGGTGATATCGCCGTTCCGAAAGATGTGCCGATGATGGTCCGAAGCGCGCAAAATCACCTGCATTTCCGTCTTCATCGCCGGATTCGTCAGCAGTATGCCCAGCTTATCGGACGCGTAGGAATCGAGATTGACCGGGAATACGCAGTCAACCTCGCCGTTTTTCATCGCTTCCAGCGCCGCCTCCGTCGTCGGATAGGCCACCGTTTCAAAGTGGATTTCCGCAGACTTCAGATTGTTCGCGGCGCGGGCAATATAATCCCTCAGCGCGCCTGTCAGTTCGCCTGTTTTCGGATCTTTCGCGCAGAACGGCAGATAATTGTCCCTGTAGCCGATCCGGATCGCCCCATGCTTTTCGATCCACTCCTCCTGCTCCGACGTCAGAAAACCGTTCGTCTTGGTCAGGGAAAGATTTTCCTCATACAATCTCTGGTTGAAAAATGGGTCGTCGTCCTGGATGGCGGCCAGCGCCATATTCAAATCCTTCAGCAAATCCGGCCGATTCTTGTTGACGGCATAATAAAACTCCGAAGAGCCGATCCGGCAGATCGGAACGACTTTCCCCTTGGCGCCGAACGTGTTTGTCGTGACATAGCCGTCGATCTCGCCCTTCGCCAGCATCTCCATCGAGCCCGCCTCTTCCGCCGACAACGGGACGACTTCAATGGAAAGATTATTTCTTTGCGCCCAGCCTCTCAGGAACCCTTCCTGCACGCTTCCCTGGTTGACGCCGATCCTTTTCCCGTTGAAGGACGTCAGATGTTCCAAAGAGATTTCCTTGTTCCTGGAATCAATGTAGAGATAGTAAGTCTCGGCCCCCATGGGCAGCTCCGGGAAAAGCATGGAAGCGGAGCGTTCATCCGTATAGGAAACGTCGCTCAGCAGGTCGATTTCGCCCCTCATCAGCTTTTGCAGGAGGTTCGCCCAGCTGTCCTCCACATACTCGAAAGTCCAGCCTGTATACGCGGAAATCTTGTGCTGATATTCATAGTCGATGCCGCGCCGCCGCCCGAACTGATCCCGGTAGCAGAAGGTCGATTCATACCATCCGACGCGCACAACCTTGGAATCAGCGTCCTGCGCCGCCGCTGCAGCCGAAGCCGCCATGCCCATGACAGCAGCCATCAAAAAAACAATCCTTATCGTCCGTTTCAATCCTTTAATCAGGTTCTCCATAGCCCGCCTCCGAAGGATTTACCACATCGTCCCGGAAATCAAGACAATTAGTCCTTTGTTACCATTCTACACATTTATCATTTTTCCTGCAAAAAGAATCAAAAATTCGCTGAAATACTGCTTTTGTTATAGGAAACACTGATTAAGTCAATTCGTGCATCTGTCGAGGGATTTTTTCGACTGTCTAGGAAAAGCCCTCGAAGGCGTAGCATCGCTACGTCGAGAGGGACGGAAAAAGACCCGGCAGAGGCGCGGAGGGACTTATTCAGTGGTTCCTATATGTGCATCATCAATTCCCCTCCTGTGAGGAATCGGCAGATATTACGCCGTCATGAAAATTCAAGAAACCTTGACTCCCCAAAAAAGAGGCTCCGGAAACACATACGATGTTTCCGAAGCCCTCGTTTGTTCCGGGCAGCTTTTATTGATGTGAATAATATAAAGAAGATTTTATCCCTCATCAACAGGAATAAGTTTAACCATCGGTTTTCATATACACCGCTTCGTCCATCATATCTTCGTTCTTCGACAGCGCCGTCGTCACCGCGATATCCCCCATCGTGTTGATGGTCGTGCGGAACATCGAAGTCAGCGGGTCGATGCCCAGCACGATGGCCGCCGCCTCCACGGGAACGCCGAAAGAGACGATGATCGAGGTCAGGCAGACGAAAGAGCCGCCCGGCACGCCCGGCGCGCCGATGGACAGGGCGACTACCGTGATGAAAAGCGCCCAGAGAAAGGCCGGCGTCATTTCCACGCCGTACATCTTCGCCAGCAGGATCGCCTGAATCGAGAAATAAAAGCAGCCGCCGTCCATGTTGACCGTCGCGCCCAGCGGAATGGAGAACGAAGACAGGCGAGGCGAGACGCCCATCTTTTCGGTGCAGAAATTCATGGTGAAGGGCATCGCGGCACTGCTGCTGCCCATGGAAATCGCCACCGGCACAAATTCGCCGATTTTTTTCAGGAACGGCACGGGGGAAATCTTTCCCAAGATAATCATGACCACCGAATAGACGCCGACCATTGCACAGGAGCCGATGAACTGTCCGACCAATATCCGGCCGAGCAGCAGCAGCGAGTCCGCGCCCACCGTAAACATCAGCGCCATCATCGAGAGGAACGCGATCAGCGGGATGAATTGCGCCAACAGCGTGATGACCCGCAGGCAGAAGGTGTTGGCGGTTTCCGTGAAGTCCTTCAGCATCTGCGCTTTCTCCCCCAGCATATTCAGCGTAACGCCGAACAGTATGGAGACGAAAATGATTTGCAGCATGTCCCGATTGACAATCGGCTGGACCAGATTTTCAGGCACCACGTTCACGACCATGTCCAGCAGGGACACGCTGACGCCGCCGCCGCCTTCAGTGACCGTCCCCATTTGCGGCACGCCGCCGTGGAACATAATGAGACCAATCACAATGCTGAAAAACGTGGCAATCACCGTCGTACACATATAGACGCCCACCAGCTTTCCGCCGATGCGCCCGATATCGGAAGCGTTCGAGATGCTGGTCAGACCCGAAATGATGGAAAAGAACACCACCGGGGCGATCATCATGTTCAGGGAATTGAGGAACATCGTGCGGATGCTGCCGATAACAGTCTTGTTCAGCATCGTGATGATATCGGGAGAAATCATTTCCTTCAGGATCGCGCCCGCCAATATGCCCATGACCATCGCGAACAGGGTGTAGCGGATCTGCTTGTTTCCCGCCTCATGCACCTTGATAGTGACGATGTTGATTCCGTTTTTGTGCGCGTAGGAAAGCTGCTCCTTCTTCGATTTGAGCACGATCGTCCGCTGATAATCCGGATCGTCCTCGTTCCACTCCGTCAGGATCGAGAGCGGGTTGTATTCGTCGCCCCTGGTCTCCATGCGCAGGGAAATGTCGCCGAATCGCTTGCGCACCGTCACCTTGACAGATACCTCGCGGCGTACCGACAGCTGAAGCGAGTATATATGCTCCACCAGCTCCTTGCCGGTTTCCGCCTCCTTTTCCGAAACTCCGAGCGCTTTCAGCGTATCGCCGACCGCCCCGACAGTCTCCTTGAAATTCTCCTTTTCCAGCGTAAAGGAACGCCATCTTTCAAACATACTTCCACCCCTTGCGGAAAAATCCATGATTCTATTGATATCTAATATTTCTACATAAGCAGTGATTTTCCTTTTTTCACGCACAAAAAAACTGCCCCAAAGGAAATAATCCCTCTCGGACAGCTTTTCTTTTGCTTGTTTCAAGAATGTGCCAATTCACCTTCCGGCAGCATTCCTTCATCCTCGTACATATTCTCCAGCCGCGCCACCGCCAGCGTCGAGACCACGTCGCCGGTCACGTTCAGCGCGGTGTGGATCATGTCGATGGGCCGGAAGATGCCGACCACCATGCCCATGATCGTCGCGGGAAGGCCCATCGTGCCGAGCAGCATGACCGTCAGCACGATACCGCTGTTCGGGATGCCCGGCGTGCCGATGGAAATCAGCGTCGTCATGAAGACGAACATCGCCTGCTGATAGAGCGTCAGGTCGACGCCGTAAATCTGCGAGACAAAAAGCACCGTGACCGCATAATAAGCGGCGATGCCGTTCATATTCACCGTCGCGCCCAGCGGCAGCGTGAACGACGCCAGCTCGTGCCTGACGTGGAACTCCTGCTCCGTGACCCGAAGCGTCACCGGCAGCGTGCCGGAACTGGACGTGGTGCTGAACGCCACCCACCAGACCTCGGAAATCTTGCGGAAGAAATCGGACAGCGGGATCTTTGCGATGCCCTTGATGATAAAGAGATAAATGAAGATGACGATAGACGCCGCCGCCATATAATGCGTCAGGATGAATTTCCCCATGATGCCGAACACGGAAAGCCCGTAAGCGCCGGTGCTGCACGCGGCCAGCGCGCAAACGCCGTAGGGCGTCGCCCGCATCACAAGGTCGGTGATCGTGAACATGACCTGCGTCGCCTCGTCGATGACTTTCTTGACGCGGGCGGCCTTTTCCCCGAGGATCGTCAGCGCCACGCCGACAAACACCGCAAAAACGATAGTCTGCATCAGGTCGCCCTTCGCGAGAGCCGCGATGGGATTCGACGGCACCATGCCGAGAATCGCCGCGCCGACGGTCATCGGCTCCGCCGCCTTGATCGGCTCGCCGGACTCGACAATACTCGCAACGCCGAAGCCGCGCCCCGGCTGCATCAGATGCGAAACCGCGAGACCGAGGATCGTCGAGAGTATCGTCGTCACCACATAAAATCCCATGACCTTCGTGCCGATACGCTTCAGCTTCGCCACATCCCCGATACTGGCGATGCCGCTGATGATCGAACAGAAAATCAGCGGAATCACGATCATCTGGATCAGCTTCAAAAAAAGATCGCCGACCGGCTGCACAAACAGGATTCTTTCCTGGAAGACCAGTCCCAGCACCGCGCCGATACCGAAGCCGAGAAAGACCTTCGCACTCATGGACATTTTCTTCATACTGCTTCACACCTCATAATAAAAATAGGGAAACACAAATCCCTAGTATTTTGCTATTATATCAGTTTGTACCGCCGATTGCAATGGATTATTTATCGTCGTCAAAAAACCCCGCGGCGTGCTCCATGCACAACGCGGGGCTCTTGAATCACACGCCCATCGGAGATTCCGGCGTGAGGATTTTCTTGCTGACCAGCCAGTCGCGGCTTGCCTCGTCGGCGGGAACATAGCCCTTTTCCAGCGCGTCCTTGATATATTGCTCGTTGTAATAGAAGCCAAAGACCATCGGAATGGCAATCCCCGATCCTGCCGAGATATTGAGCTCTTCCAGCAGCACGCCGTAGGCAATGCTCGCTACGAGCATGATCGCAGCCCATTTGAAATCCTTGCGGAACAGCGGAACGAAGAAGCCAAAGAAAAACGTCGTGAACGAAAAGCCCGTCGGACACTCCTTCATAATACCGCTCGTCGCATGTTTCAGCGTAATCATGATATCCCCCCTTTGCCTTTTTCAAAACACAAGACGGGATTATACACCTCTATCCGTGAAAAAGCAAATATAACCATCGCCCCTGCAGCGAAACCATACGCGTATGACAAGGCGCAGCAATCTGTGGTAAAATACCGGCAAGAAATGTTCCGCGGGAAACCGCCGCGGAACAATCCCATCCAACGAGGTGAATATCAAAATGATCATTGTAGCCGTCATTGAAGCCATCGTATCTATTATGATTATCCGATGGCTGATCAGTAAGAAAACCGGTGAACCTTTCTCCCGAAAGGCCATCCTCAAGATCCTGCTCTTCGGCGCCGCAACCGCATTCATTATCATGATCGCCAGCCTTTTCGCGCCGGACGGTTCCCCTTCCGGCATGTCCAATCCCATTCTTGTCGGATTCATCGACGCCCTAACTACGGCCGCCCTGCTGGAAGAAGGCCTGAAATACGGCGCGTTTCGGCTGGCCATGCGGAACAACGCGGAAGCGCGCTGCCGTCTGGACGCCGTCCTCGTAGGCGCCCTGATCGCCATGGGCTTCGCGCTGATCGAGGACGTGGAGTATTCCATATTCGGCAATTTTTACACGCTGATCCGCGCCGTCCTCCCCCTGCACGCCTTCTTCGGCACGATCATGGGATATTATTACGGAAAAGCGAAAGCTACGGGCAGCATGAAATACCACATTCTTTCACTGGCGATCCCGATACTCGGCCATACGTTTTACGATATGTGGATCGTTGCGATAAAACGCATCCTGGACGCAGCCGGCGCCGCCGCCGACACGCTCACCGAGGAAGAGCTCCTGGCGCTGCCCTACGGGGAATACCTCGAACCGCTTGGATACGTGGCCGTCGCTACGATCGTGGTCTTCTTCATCCTGATCGTAACGGCCTTCCGAAAGATCAGCCAATGGAGCAGGAACAAAGAACTGCAGGAAAGCATCGTCGCGCAGTGACCGCGGCGGTATCAGTCCCCCATACAGAAAGGGCCGGCACGAGAAGATTGCTCTTCTTGCGCCGGCCTATTACGTCATCAAGAATTTTCCAGTTAGCTCTCAAAATCCTTGTCTTGCAAGAGAATTCCGAGCGTTCATTTCATTTGTTCGTCGTACTATCGACAACGACGCATATTTCTTCACTTTATCAAAGACCTATTCGGTTTTGATTATCTGCGAACTCGCTTGCATCAACTTTCGCTGCCTTCGTCAGGATTTCCCAATAGCCGGAGCGATTCGTTCCAACGCGGCGCAAAATGCCCTTCTTTTGTAGAATGTTAAAATAATACTTTGTGATGCTAATACTCCATTTCAGCAGTTCTGCACACTCGCGTTGTGTAGTTTCAGGTTTTTCTCGCAGGACACGCAAAATTTGGTCAGTTTTTTGGATAGTTTTTTGGTTAGTTTCTGTTTTTTGGTCAGTTTTTTGGTCAATTTCCGGTTTTTGGTTAGTTTTTTGGATAGTTTTAATAGCAATTCCCGGTTTCACATTTTGTCGTCGATACATTTCGATACGGAAAAACCCGTCCAGGTCTTCCAGCTTCAACGGGCGCAATCCGTATGCCTCCACGTCCTCAATCATTCGCGGGATACCGCTGCCCCATTTTTCAATAATCCCCATATATTTGAACGCTTCAGCAACCGCCTTGTTTCGCGTAACGGAAATGCCGCGCCGCATTTTCTCAATCGTCATATCGCTTGCCAACTCTCCCGGCGAAGAAACTTCCAAACGATCGTCGTAAAGCGCAACCTGTATTTGTCCGGGGTTCAGGTAACTTCGATGGCAAACCGCGTTGACAATCATTTCGCGAATACTCCGTGTCGGCAATTCATAAACGTCTTGGCGGACGATGCCGTGTATTTCCGGGATTAGCGTAATGTATTGCAACACAAAAGTATATGCGTTTTCAATCTGCTCGTACAGCGGACCGTGAAAATCCCGCATCGTAAGGAATACGCTGCGCGTCGTTCCCTTAAACACACCGCACTGAATATAGGGATCGTCGAAAGCATCGCTATGCTTTCCGTCCAAAAGCAGATACCCATTCGACGGGAAAAGCTGTCCCCCCTGCTCATGGAGAAGCTTCCACGAAAGGAGTTGGTTCCGCGTCAGCTTCGGAAGCGGAGCCGCTTGAAGATGCTCGTTCATTTCCCGCAATTTTTTAGCATAGGCGTAAAGGCGCTCGCAAAAAGCGTCCGCCTCGCTTGCGTCGATTGGCGTTGAAGTCGGCTGCTGGTCAAAACTTCGATTAGCACCTCTCAAAATCATCTCCTGCACTTGATAGTTTTCCGCCGGACGCGTCGTTCCCGCCACGCGCAGATATACGCCCTTCCGCAAGCCGAGATGCTTGATATAAATACGCGGCGCCACCTTCAGCGGTACGTCCTTCCCCGCCCAAGTCAATTCCATTTTCTGTTTCATGCCGCGCCCCCATTGTCCTATTGTCCCTTCCTATATTCTACCATTTCGGTACGGCCTCCTGCAATAGCACACATCCCGCCTTAACAACTTCTGTGAGAAATTCGATGTATGTAGCAACAATCCATTATTTTGAGGAAGGAATCAGCAAATATGTAATCAAAGAGGAATGCGGAATACCTCGAACCGCTGGGATACGTGGCCGTCGCTACGATCGTGGTCTTCTTCATCCTGATCGTAACGGCCTTCCGAAAGATCAGCCAATGGAGCAGGAACAAAGAATTGCAGGAAAGCATCGTCGCGCAGTGACCGAGGCGGCATCAGTCCCCCATACAGAAAGGGCCGACACGAGAAGATTGTTCTTCTTGTGCCGGCCCTTTTCGTCATCAAGTTTTTTCCGGTTCGCTCTCAAACGCCGTGTCTTGCAAGAGAATTCCCGGCATCCAATTCTGCAAAGAAAAAAACAAAGTAAAAAATTTTTACTTTGTTTTTTTCTTTTGCTCGCGGAGCCATTGCCTCAACTCGGGATCGGCGCATTCCGCAAAAACAAAATCGACGACGTCTTTCTTGGTCATGATCTTTTGAATCAACTCATTATCCAGCGTATGCAGCAAATCAACAAAACCAATTTGCGATTGTCCCCTGATACGCTTCAAAAGGTTCGCGTCCCTGATCTTTCTTTCCTTCTCCCCTTTTGGATATCCTTGTCCAAACGGCTCGGAGAAAAGCTTGGCGACGGTCTGTTCAAGATTCTCTTTCCCGCTCCAAGTGTAGCCCTCCCCCAACGGAAGCGATACCGCATTCCCATTGTTGATCTGCGCAAAAAGATAGGCGTCTTTCGGGGCCGGCGCATATCCGCATAATACGCCGGGCATATTATTGCAGGCAAGCATCATTCCTTGACCGGAGGAACACCCGGTAACGACAAAATCAACAGCTTTGCTTGTCAATAATAACCCCACTAAAACCGAGATCTCGATATAGGAATATGAATGAGCATCATCCTTCGTACATCCGAAATTATAGATAGCCGATGATAACGCATATTTCTTCACTGCATCAAAGAGCAATTCGTTTTTGCTTATCTGTGAGGTTGCCTGTATTACTGCAATTCGCATGATAATCCCGCCCCGTGTAGCCCACTACACGAGCCGGGCCACTCCCCGAACACTAACCCAAGCTCTATTTTACTTTTTTCCGCCATACCCGTTTCTTCCTTCCGCCGCCAGCGAATCGGCTCGCTCCATCCCTTCGGGATAACGTGTTTTCCCCTCAAAGGCTGCTCCTTCGTAGGGCTTGCCCTCCTTATTGTAAGTCAGGCTGAACACCAGATCGAACAGCCACTTCTTGAAGGACGGGTTGTCCTGATACTGCTTGAAAATCTCCATGTTGTCCGCCATGATGGCGAAAATCACTTCCTGCAGAGCCTGCGCGCATTCGAGGCGGGCGCTCTGCTCGTCGGAGTTCTTCATGGCGTTCCGGTACTTCTCGTTCTTCGACACCATCGACGGAATCTCGACAATCTGCCGCTGCACGTTGTCCACGTCTTTCCATGCGATATTGCCGAACATATCGTTGAACGCGGAAAGAATCTTCGACAGCAAATCCATTTCCGGCTCGACGATGAAACCGGTGCCGCCCGTCGGCACCGGCGCGACCTCCGCGTCGGCGTCCTCCAGCTTGATCGCCATTGATTCCCGCGCTTCGTTCCGATAGCTTTCGAGGTCAATGGTCTGCAAAATGCCCTGCGAAAGATCGTCATCGCGCGGGGAGGGCAGCTTCGGAATCAGCAGATTCAAAAAGATGGAAAGCCGCTCCCAATCGGCGTTGCCGTATGGAAGAATCGCGCCAAGGAATCCGTATGTCCGCACAAACGCCTTGGCCGCGCTCTTGAACTTGATCTGCCCCTCCGTGTCCAGTTCCTTGTAAACGGCGGCGCAGGCGTCCAATCGCGGGTCGAGCCTGTCTCGCTCCGCGCCGGAAATATACAAATCGACCAATTTCTCCACGTCCTCG
The DNA here is from genome assembly GCA_902778455.1 of uncultured Selenomonadaceae bacterium. Classification (GTDB taxonomy): domain Bacteria; phylum Bacillota; class Negativicutes; order Selenomonadales; family Selenomonadaceae; genus RUG12372. Next base: position 133,489 of record CACYXR010000017.1, read on the forward strand.
GCGGCATAGACCTGATAGCTTTCCATCGTCGCCACAAGATCGTAGAGCTTGTTCGGATCGGTCTCGCCGGAAAGGATCGTCGTGCGGTAGTAGCGCGAAAACGCCTGCTCGATGACCTCCGGCTTGTTCGCGAAGTCGAGGACGAAAGTGTCGTGCTTTTTCGGGTGGCTGCGGTTGAGCCTTGACAGCGTCTGCACGGCCTTGATGTCATAGAGCATCTTGTCCACATACATCGTATGGAGCAGCGGCTCGTCAAACCCCGTCTGGAACATGTCCGCCACGATCAAGATGCGGTACGGGTCTTTCTTGAAATTCTTCGGAATCTTCGCGTCGGGAAACCCGTTCAACCCCGCCGAGGTCAGCGGCGGCTCCGCACCTTTATATTTGTGCTCGCCGGAAAAGGCGATCAGCGCCTTGTAGGGACTGTGCCTGTCCGCAAGGCATTTACTGATGGCATAGTAATATTCGACACAGCGCGGGATGCTGGCTGTCACCACCATGGCCCGCGCCTGTCCGTCGATTTTCCGCTTTGCGATGACCTGCTCATGGAAATGATCGACCATCATCGCCGCTTTCTTTGCGATGGTGTAGCTGTTGCTCTCCACAAAATTACGGAGCTTCTTCTGGGCGCGCTTCTTGTCGAACATCGGGTCGTCGTCCACCGTTTTCATCAGCCGGTAAAAGCTGTCGATGGTCGTGTAGTTTTGCAGCACGTCGAGGATAAAGCCTTCCTGGATGGCCTGCTTCATCGTATAGACGTGGAACGGGCGGTGCTTGACCTCGCCGTCAATCTCATAGGGTACGCCGAAAAGCTCCAGCGTCTTGTTCTTCGGCGTCGCGGTGAAGGCGAAATAGCTGGCGTTCTTTAAGAGCTTGCGCCCTTCCATCATGGCGTTGATCTTGTCCTCGTTGTCCATCTCGTCGTCGGACGCCGTGCCGGACAAGGTGAGATTCATCTGCGCCGAGTTCCGCCCGCTCTGTCCGGAGTGGGCCTCGTCGATGATGATGGCAAAGCGGTTGTTCAAATGCTTCTTTCCGATCTTCGGCAACGCGAACGGGAATTTCTCGATGGTCGTGATGATGATGCGCTTCCCGCCTTCGATGGCCTCCGCCAGTTCCCCGGAGCTCTCCGCCCATGCCACCGTGCTGCCCACCTGCATGAACTGCTTGATGGTGTCCCGAATCTGTTTGTCGAGAATGCGGCGGTCCGTCACCACGATGACGGAATCCAGCAGCGGCTTTCCGTCCTTTTCCAATCCGATCAGCTGATGGGCGAGCCACGCGATCGAGTTCGACTTGCCGCTGCCCGCGCTGTGCTGGATCAGATACCGCTTTCCGACGCCGTGCTGCAAAACGTCCGCCAACAGCGTTTCCACCACGTCCAGCTGATGATAGCGAGGGAACAGCTGCTTGACGGATTTCTTTTTCGTCTCGGGGTCGGTCTCCTCCACCACCTGCGCGTAATTCTCGATAATGCGGGCGAGCTTCCGCTTCGTGAAAATATCCTTCCAGAGATAATCGGTCATGATGCCGTCGGGATTCGGCGGATTGCCCGCGCCGTCGTTATAGCCCTTGTCAAAGGGCAGGAACCAGCTGTCTTTTCCCATCAGGCGCGTGCAGAATTTCACGCGGGCGTCGTCCAGCGCGAAATGCACCATGCACCGCTTGAAAGCGAAAAGCGATTCCCGAGGGTCGCGGTCGTTCTTGTACTGCTCCACGGCGTCGTCGGTATTCTGCTTCGTCAGTTGGTTCTTCAATTCAAAGGTGGCGACGGGCAAGCCGTTGATGAACACGCAAAGGTCGAGGGCGAGCTTTCCGGCCTCCGAAGAATAGCGAAGCTGACGCGTCACGCTGAAAATATTCTTGTCAAAGAGCGCCTTCGCCTTGGCGTTGTTTTCCGTGGGCGTCATATAAAACATGATAAGGTCCACCGGGTACACCTTGACGCCCTTGCGGAGCACGTCCACGATGCCGCGCTTCGCAAGCTCTCCCGCGAGGCGGTTCAGGAACTGCCGCCGTTTCTGGTCAGACTTCGCCGCGCCCAGCTTTTCCACCTTGTCGGGCTGCGTGTCCTGCAAAAAGCGGAAAAGCCGCGTCTCGTCGATGGCGTATTCCTGATTGTAGTCGGCGTTCGTCCCTTCCTCGTAGCCGTTCCGCTCAACAAGCCATTTGACGATCAGGGTTTCGAGGCCGCTTTCTTTTGTGTTGGTGAAGGACATTTTCAGCAGCTCCTTTCCCGAGCTATAATCTCGATTCGCTACACAGTGTGTGGCAAATTCGTCACGCACTGCGTGATGAATTCGAATGATCCACGCAGTGCGTGGACTTTTTGATTTATCGTAAAAATAAATGAACTTTGAAAACGGAACGCAGTGCGTTCAGAATCTTAAATTTTAATCAATCTCCTCGCCGACTTCTTCCTCATTCATATCAGTGCCCACTTCTTCCTCCACCGGCGCAAACTCCGGCACCTCGACGCCGCGCACGTCGATCTTGCCAGTGACGACGTCGGAGATAAGGCGGGCGCGAAGTTCGCAAAGAACAGAAATTTTCTGCTCAATACCTTGAATTAGTTTTTCTAATTTAAGCTGTATAGGTTTTATTTTATTTACAATTTCTTTTTGTTCCTCGATTGGTGGCAATGGTATGGTAAAGCGTCTGAAGTTCTCTGCGGGTAATCGCCATCGACCTTTCGCTGCCGCACCACGCCCATGCGCATAAAATATCCTGCGTTTATAACATAGTTGAAAGAGAAGTAAATAATAATCGGCATAACAATGAATAGTATCTTCAAGAGAAAAAACTCTATAATCTGGACTTGTAACACCAAGTTGTGAGGAAATACCAATATATCCGGTCAACAAATCCATGTGATTCATGGCATAGTCACCAGGGTAAACGAACTGATAACCGGAATAATCATTAGCCATTTGCCCCTCATTGGATGCTATATTTTTTTCCTTCAAGCCCTGCTGTGTAATCGAAAGAACCGGAAAGCCTTCCCGTCCTGCAATCCGCTTTTTAATAATGAAATGCTTTCCAATTTGTGATAATTCCCAGTGCGATGGAATCTTCGGCATCCATCGTGAAGTGGTTACATCAGATATTTTTTGCCAAGTTTGATTTTTATTACAGCCAAATATTAGATAATCATTGATAATCCTCTGAGTTAGCATCTCCAAAGTTTTAATTCTTCCTTGATAATTCGCAATCAGCCGATTTATCGCCGACACCTTCCAGTCAAGGAAGCGCACAATCTGCTCTTGCTCGTCGCGTGGCGGAACTGGTATCTTGAAATTTTTTAACCGCTGATAGTCTATATTTTGCCCTTCCCGTATGCCCGTGACGCAAAGCCGCAAAAGATCAATGAAACGCGCCGACTTTGCAAGATATTTGAAATACGACGAATCCATTCCCCCGTTGTTAATCATGATTGTATAGGCAGGACTGATAATCCCCTGATAATATGCATACTCAATACCGCCTTGAAACGCACGAAGGCTTATCACGAAGTCACCTTTTCGCACCAATTTCAAGAGATGAAGGTCTTTTTGCGCTTCGACAGTCCTGTTTCCATATACGTTTTTGGGAACAACGCCCATGTTTTGGGACGAAACGAGCAATGGCTCGTCGGGATAGCCTTTTTCGACGCGCTCCGAAAAAAGATGTTTGATTTTTTTGCTATCCCAGTGACTGGGAATGGAAGATAGCCATAATTGGTCAGTTTGCTTATATCTTAGATAAGTGTTCATTCTATTGCTCCCCAGCTCATCGTATTAAAGCCTTCCCCTATGGGGAAGGTGGCGCCCGCAGGGCGACGGATGAGGTTTTACACCGTAGCGGCAACTGCAAGCGAACAGCGAAAGGACCTCACCCACCGCCTGCGGCGGTCCCCCCTCCCCATAGGGGAGGGCAAGATTCACTCTATCCCCTCCATGATCTCCGCCATCATGCCGTCGGCCTTTTTCTCCAGCTCTTTGAGGTCGCCGAGAATCTCGTCCATTTCGCGAAGCTCCACGGGCTTGTAGAAATACTTCGTGAAGCTGATCTCGTAGCCGATCTCTGTCTTGTCCTCGTCCACCCAGGCGTCCGGCGCGTAGGGCAGCACTTCGTTTTTGATGAACGCGTCAATACCGCCCTCGTACTTGAAGGGAATATTCTCATAGTCGCGAAGCTCCGTATCCGGCTCGCCGTCGATGGGCTTCGTGGTTTCGTCCCGTTCCGTGATGAACGGGCGTATTTTTTTCAGCGCGGCAGCCTTGAGCTTCGTCGCTTTCGCGAAGGCCGTCCAGTCGTCCAGCGGCGTATCCTTCGGCACGTCCGCAATGGCCTTTTTCACGTCTTCCAAGTCCGCCGCCTTTTTGAAGGCCGAGGCGGGAATCTCCCGGTCGGGATATACGCGGAGACGCAGGGGGCGCTCCACCGTCACCGACCAATAGGCGAACTCGTCGTTGTCGAAAACCTTGCTGACCTCGCTTTCCTCCATATCGAGGAATATCCGCAGAATCTCGCTGCGAATCTCCGGCGTGAACTCGCAGTTCTTCTTGCCCATGTTCTTGCGGAGCGCGGATTTCATGGCGGTGGCGTCGATAAGCTGGATTTTCCCCTTGCGGCGCTCTTCCTTGCGGTTGGACAAAATCCATATAAACGTGCCGATGCCCGTGTTGTAAAACATATTCTCCGGCACGGCGATGACGGCCTCCACCATGTCGTTCTCAATCATATAGCGGCGGGCGTTGCTCTCGCCGCTGCCCGCGTCGCCGGTGAAAATGGAAGAGCCGTTATGCACCTCGGCGATGCGGCTGCCAAGCTCCGTGTCCTTTTTCATTTTCGCCACGTTGTTCAGCAGGAACAGAAGCTGCCCGTCGCTGGTCCTCGGGATCATCGCCATCGTCTCGCCGCCGGGAAGATAGGTATTGAAACGCGTGTCGAGGATGTCCTTCTTGCCGCCCATTTTCTCCGCGTCGGTTTTCCAGCTTTTGCCGTAGGGCGGATTGGACAGCATGAAGTCGAAGGACCGCGAAGAATTTGCGTCGAGGGAAAGCGTCGAGCCGAAGCTGATGTGCTCCGCCTGCGTGCCGTCGCCCTTCAGGAGCAAATCGGCCTTCGCGATGGCGTAGGTCTCCGGGTTGACCTCCTGTCCGAAAAGATGCAGGGAAACCGTTTTCCCGTGCTCTTCCGCCAGTTTCAAAAGGCGCTCCTGCGCCACCGTCAGCATGCCGCCCGTGCCGCAGGCTCCGTCATAGCAGGAATACGTCGCGTCCTTGATCTTGTCCGCGACGGGAACGAAAACAAGGTCGGCCATCAGTTCCACCACGTCGCGCGGCGTCCAGTGCTCTCCGGCTTCCTCGTTGTTTTCCTCGTTGAACTTGCGGATCAGCTCCTCGAAAATCGTGCCCATGCCGTGATTGTCGAGGGCGGGGTGCAGGAGTATCGTCTTTTCTTCGTCCTTGTATATGGGCTTCGGGCTGAGGTTGATATTCGGGGAGATGAATTTCTCGATGACCGCGCCGAGGATGTCCGCGTCAATCAGCGTGTCGATCTGATTGCGGAACTTGAACTTGTCGAGAATTTCCTGCACGTTGGGCGAAAAGCCGTCAAGATACGCCTCGAAGTCCGCTTTCAAGGTCTGCGCCTTGGCGCGGCTGGTGAGGTCGCGCAGACGGAACGGCGAAGAATTGCAGAACGCCTGCCCCGCCGCGTTGCAAAGCGCGGGCCATTGGTTGTCGATTTTCGCGGCGTCCAGCTTCTTTTTCATGGCGAGGACGGCGTCTTTCGTGTCCTCCAGCACGGCGTCAAGGCGGCGAATGACGGTCATCGGCAATATCACGTCGCGATACTTGCCGCGCACATAGACGTCCCGCAGGCAGTCGTCGGCGATGCCCCAGATGAAGCTGACGATGAAGTTATGAATTTGATTTCTATCAATGCTCGTCGAATGCTCCGACATAGATACTTCCTCCCTAAACGTATATAGCTTATGTTTATACTATGTTCGACAGCGACTTAAATTATCCTGCCATCTATGTAGGCAAGCTTTCCTTATTGTTAGATTTCTCGCCATCCTCCGCAGATATTGTTGACGTCCAACTTGTTCCTAAATATAAAAAGTCCAAGTTAAAGACCAAGTTGACTTAAGAATTCCTAAACGCTTTGCCCTTCAGGTTAAGCTTTTGCAAGACGGACAGTTGCTTCGCATCTACCGAAACGCCATCCGCATTCAAGGTTCCTATCGGGGGATACTTCTTTCGCCCGTGATAGTCGCTGCCGCCGGAGATGTACAGACCATGCTCCATCGCACAAGCAGCCAGCTTCTCAATTTCTTCTTTTGAATATCGTAAATAGAAGCACTCCAGGCCTTGCAGTCCGCAGTCCGTCAAGTGTTTCAACTGCGCTTGGAATTCCTCATCGGAACGGGCTCTTTCCCCCACGCCGCCGCGAGGATGCGCCCAGACAGAGATGCCGTTCGCCGAGCGGATTGCATGGATGACCTCGCCTGCAGGCATACGGCTGTCAAGGGTAGGGCAGTGATCGATATACTTATTGATGCCCTCGGCGACCGAATCCACCAGCCCCATCTTGATCATAAGCTCCGCCAGATGCGGCTTTCCAACGCTTTTCATACCACGCATTTTCGCAATATCGTCCTCGCCGAATTCAATCTGATACTCCTTACGCAGGAAATCCAGGCGCTGCTCCAGTTTCCTCCGTCGAAGGGCAGCGCTCTTTGCCAATACAGCCTGGAAGGCGTCATTGTCCCAATCATATCCATATCCAAGGATATGACATTTCCCGGCAGAGGTTATACAGGAAAACTCAATCCCGCGAATGAAAACGATATCAGCGCTGCCGCCCGAAACAAGCGCTTGCTCCATCTCCATCACGCCGTCGATGGTGTCGTGATCCGTCAGTGCAAAACAACGAATCCCCAAACTCTTTATCTTTTCCAACAGGGCAGCAGGCGAATCTTTGCCGTCCGACGCCGTACTGTGCATGTGAAGGTCAATCAATGATTGCATGATAAAACCACCTTTCTGTATTTTTTCTTATGTCATGCTCACAGCAATATATTCAAATTGCTCAATTCTCGAATACCCCATCAGTCTTAGTGTTTCCACGGAATGTTTGACATCATCTGATGAATTGATATTTGCAATAAACGGCACGCGAATCAATATCTTTTCTTTCGGAACTGTTGCAATCAGCTTTTTCAAGTTTGAAATAACAATAGCATTGTCTTCCCCTGTATATTTCTTGAAGATTTCTGGCTGCAAATCCTTGATGTCGATGAACCACTCATCGATATCATTGAGCAACAAACGAATCCGATCCCACTTAGCGTATAAAGAGGTTTCTATCCTTTTCTTCCATAAAGGGTCTGCCAATTTACAAACGTCATGGATGAATTCTGCTTGCAAGAGCGGTTCGCCGCCTCCAAAAACAACGCCTCCCCCTGTCATCTTGAAATATATGTCGTCTTTCTTTAGCGCATTGACGAGAGTTTCGGGAGAATAAGATTCGGTCGGCGTATCTGTTTCGTGACAGCCCCAATTTGCACAATACTTACATCTCAAAGGACAACCGAAAAAGATTACCAAAGTGGATACCCCTGCGCCGTCAGAGGCCATCCGCAATCTGGAAATTGTCATTATTTCGCCGAGCATAATGCTTCTTCCCAATCCGAAAGGATATGTTGAGGAATTTTCCGATCCTGTTCCGTTATTTTATTCAGTTCGTCACGCAGATAGGCGGCTTCCTCGTCACATTTTGCACAGGTTCCGGCGCAATCTTCATCGAAATCACATGGTTCGCTTTCAAAGGGGATATTGTTTGCGCGTGCCAACTCTATCCGTATGTTTCGCAAATAAGCGCACACTTCTTTCCCATCTGGACGAGGCACCAAATCCTCTGTGGGCTTTTCTTCTTCCGACTTCTCATCTCCCATCCATATCGGCAGTCCCAAGGTCGCTATTGTTGTCCTTGAGTTTTCAGGTTTGAAATTAAACTCCATCGAATCAAGTCCTTTATCATTTTTTATCGTAATTTTGGGATTTAGGGCAATGGCGGTTACTTGAAACTCGTCCTTTGCAAGTTTATGGTCAGCCATCACTCCCCATACAACTTTAGCATCCGGTGTTGCCAATTCCGATAAAACATCAATGACGTCTGTTTCATCTTGGAATTTTATTTCTTCTCCGCTGGTAATGCTTAAAAATACGCCGGTTGCGCCTTCTACGGCACTTTCCATCAATGAGTTCTCGGCGGCTGCTTTTGCGGCATTTCTTGCTCCGGCACCGCCTTTAGCAGAGCCATAACCCATTCTGGCAAAACCTGCATTGGATAGGAGCAGCTTAATCTCGGAAAATTCAACATTGACCATACCGGGAACATGAACAGAATCGACAATGCTTTGAACACATCGACGAATCGAATCATCCACTGTACGAAACGCCTCCATCAAAGGTGTCTGCTTGCTCATAAGAGGAAGAACACTATCATCGGAAATGATGATAACGGTATCGGCGTTCTTCCTCAATTCATCTATACTCTTTTCGGCAACTTTGCGTCGCCTTTTCCCCTCGAATTTGAATGGCTTTGTTACCACCGCTACGGTAAGCGCCCCCAACTCACGGGCGCAAGACGCCACTACCGAGGATGCTCCCGAGCCTGAGCCGCCTCCCATACCGGCAATCACGAAAACCATGTCTGCTCCCTGTAAATGCTCTTTCAGTACTTTTCTTGCTTCTTCTGCAAAAAGCCGATAGGCTTCAGCAGTGAGCATCCCCAGTCCTGCCGGTCGATTTTCTCTTATATCGATGCGTTTATGCGCTTTGGAAAGCCCAAGCGTACAAGTATCGCCGCTAACAGCAATAAAATCTACGCCTTGCATGCCGCAATCCATCATGTGATTGACGGCATTGATGCCGCCGCCGCCAATGCCTATGACTTTTATATTGGGCAGCATTGGGGATTCTTTTTGTTCACCAGATAGCATTCTGTTCATTACATCAGCACCTCCGTCTTGTTGGCTGGCACTTTTTTTGCGGGAAAAGATATTTCAACAACAATCCCTTTATGATCCGATAGAGACTTATCGTGGTTAAATTCCGAAATGATTGTCTGCCCGTCGATAACAAAATCCTTTGATATGGCAATATGGTCAATGCACTCCGGCTGACTTCCTGTGAGCAGAGAAAGCCTGTTTTGAGCAAACGACGCCGTCAATGTATCCCGGCCAAAATTAGTGAAGTAATAGTTGTCGGAGAAAGAGCAGTTAAAGTCCCCACAAACGCATAGATTGCCTTTCTTTGACAACCGTTCGAAGTCCCTTGTTTGCAGGAGCAAGTCCTGCTTGAATGATTCGTCACGGTTACCGAGAATGCCGATGATTGTGCCGTACACCAGC